>NZ_NFHP01000001.1 GCF_002159335.1 Collinsella sp. An7
GGGCACCCGGGCGGCGCCCCCTCCTGAGGAAAGGCTATTCGGTTGGGGCCGGTACCGCGTGCGCGGAACGCCGGTACTCGGTAGGCGGAACAGCGGTACTATTTACGCGTGCTAGACAGTTTTGCCTGTTTGGCGTGGTCCCATTACCACTTGCATAAAACGTCGAGGTTTGGTGAGTCTCTGCTCAAGCTGGACTGATAGTGAACGCCGATACATAGTGTCTCCTAGGGTGATAGTCGTTCCTACTAAAAATAATAGATATATCTATCAATTTTGAAAGATATAGCTATCAATTTATGGTTGCGCGGCCTGATGCTCCGGTCGGGCTCGGTTGCGGCGATGTGGTTTTGCAGGCAGATCGAGGGCATGCTCGGCTGAGAATATGGGGACGGGTGCGTTTTTTCACTTTTGGGAATATGGTGCCGGGCCCCATGTTCCCAAAAGTGAGAAAAACGCACCCGTCCCCATATTCTCAGTTCGCATGGGCAGGCGCCATTTGGGTACCATAGGGAGACGTTTGGTGCGTTTTGCCGCGCGTGCCCGAGTACCCGACCCACGCGGCGCACATAAGGAGGCTCACATGAACGAGCTCGAACAGTACGAATCTCCCATCTATACCGGCGAGTCGCAAGGTCCCGCCCCTCGACTCATCTCGCGCCGGCTCTACAACGCCGTGCTCGCGGGTCTGGTGCTCCTCTCCTTCGTGGTGATGGGTGCCTGCTCGCAGATGACCTCGACGCTCGACTTCTGGCTTTTCGTCAACCGCAACCCCATGATGTTTACCCTGCTCACGCTGGTGGGGTCCATCGGCGGTATGGTGGCGATGACCATCGGTCGGGCGCGCGAGAGCCTGACCATCGGCATGATCGGCTACACGCTTTTTACGCTGACCTTTGGCTTTACCACCTCGATGGTGCTGAGCATGTACTCGCTCGAGACCATCTCGACCGCCTTTACCGCAACGGCGGGCATCATGATCGTCTTTGGCGTGGCGGGCCTGGCCTTCCCGCGGTTCTTTGAGCGCGTGGTGGGCGTGTGCGCGCTGGGGCTCTTTGCGGTGATCGCGGTGGAACTCATCCTCATGCTGCTCGGTGTGCAGCAGACGGCGACCGACCTCGTGGTCATCGTGCTCTTCTGCGGCTTTATCGGCTACGACGTGCACCGCGCGGCCACGGCCGTGCCCACGCTCACCAACGCCGTGTGGTACGCCATTGAGCTTTACCTCGACATCATCAACGTGTTCCTGCGCCTGCTGTCGATCTTTGGCCGCAACGACCAGTAACGCGTGAAGGGGTGGTTCGACCCCTAAATGTGTACGCGAGAAAGCCCGTCGGAGTGCTCCTCCGGCGGGCTTTTTGCGTGGTGGCGTTCCGGGCTAGGCCTGTCCGACGCACCCTCGCTACCGCAGGCGCTGCAGCAGCTCGAGGGTCGTGCCGTCGTCGGCCGGGGCGCTCTCTCCGGGGCCGAGCGGGCTCTGTGCCACAAAGCCTGTTGTGCCGTGATCGTCCACGCGGCCCGAGTAGGGGAGCGTCCGCTCCAAAAACGCAAGGCTCTCGTCGTAGCGCTGCGCAACGTACACGCTAAAGAGGGTGTCGAGCGCGTACTGCACGGCAATGTGACTCGCAAACTGGGCGATTCGGTTGCGCAGGCTCTCGCGGTCGCTCACGGTAAGGTACGCGTCGAGCCCGGGGTGCAGCCGTGCGGCGTGTGGCGTGCCGATGAGCACCACCGGGCAGCCGCGTTCGCGCAACAGCGGCGCGTGCGTGCCGATGGTCGGCGCAAAGCCCGAGTACGAGATCATGATCGCCAGGTGCCGCGCGTTGGAGGCGAGCGCGGTGCGGTTCTGCCGCTCGACCGATTCGTGGCAGGTGGCAAACTTGCCCACCGAGAGCAGGCGGTCGCAGAACATGTTGGCGGGGTGCAGGTTGTGCGAGGAGGTGTAGATGTCGACGACCTCCGCTCGGGCGATGAGCCCGGCCGCGCGGTCGACCTCCTGCGCATCGAGCATCTCGCGCGTCTCGCGGAGCGTCGCCTCGTAGACGAGCTCCATCCTGGGCGCCACGGTCTTGGCGGTCTCGCCGGCCGAGAAGGGGAAGTTGATATCAACCGCCTCGGGCGCCTCGGCCCGTGTTGCGGAGGCGCGGGCGAGCTCGACCTTGAGTTCCTTGAACCCCTCGAGGCCGAGCTTGCGGCAGAGGCGGTGGATGCTCGCGATAGAGGTGGACGTGGCGCGTGCAAGCTCCTTGATGGTGTAGCCCTGCACGCTCTCGCCGAGGCTGAGCACCGTGTTGGCGAGGTGCTGCTCGGTGGGGGTGAGGTCGCGCGCTCCGCGAATGCGGTAGACGATGTCCATGGTCCGTCCCTTCTGGTGGATGGCTCGGTGCATGCGGGGGCGTCCGCTGGTCGGCTGCCCCGGGCGCGCCGCCTGCCGTCAGTCGTCCCGCGCCCCGCTCGGCGCTCCTGGCGCGACGCTCGCCTGCCACCCGGCGCTCGCGCCCGCCGCGTCCGACTGCACCGGCTCCACCGCTCGGCACCGCGCCCTTCTTTAAAAGTGTCAAAACGTATCAGCGACATGATACGCCGCAGGTTGCCGGCTGAAAAGAAGTATCCGCTTGGGCTCTTTGCCTTGAGCGTGTCCGGACGAGGGGGCATACTCAGAATCGTTTAGCAGCCCGCCCGGCGCGGCGCGCACGCCCGCATGGTCCGCACTCGGCGGCACGGAAGAAGGGAGCACGTGATGGCAGTGGTATTTCCCAAGGGGTTCTTCTGGGGCGGCGCCACGGCGGCCAACCAGTTTGAGGGCGCGTGGGACGTCGACGGGCGCGGTCCGTCGGTAGACGACCACTTCATGGGCGGCAGCGTGGACACCCCGCGCGAGATCACCCTCACCATCGACCCCGACAAGCTCTATCCCAACCACGACGGCATCGACTTCTATCATCACTTTGAGGAGGACATCGCGCTCTTTGCCGAGATGGGCTTCAACATGTTCCGCATGTCCATCTCGTGGAGCCGCATCTTCCCCAACGGCGACGACGCCGAGCCCAACGAGGCCGGTCTCGCCTTCTACGACAAGGTCTTCGATTGCCTTAGGGCCCACGACATCGAGCCGCTCGTCACCCTCAGCCACTACGAGATGCCCTACCACCTCGTAGAGAAGTACAACGGCTGGGAGAGCCGCGAGCTCATCGACTTCTTTGTGAAGTATTGCGAGACGGTCTTTGACCGCTATCAGGGCAAGGTGACCTACTGGCTCACCTTTAACGAGATCAACACCGGCACCTCCTCGCTCGGCGCCATGATGTCCACTGGCCTTATCAAGGGCTACGAGGGCCCGGCCTCGGGCATCGAGGTCACCCCGCAGCAGTGTTTCCAGGCGCTCCACCACCAGTTTGTGGCGAGCGGCCGCGTGGTGCGCCTCGCCCACGAGAAGTACCCGCAGTTCAAGATGGGCAACATGGACTGCTTCATCCTCTCGTACCCGGCCACCTGCGATCCGGCGGACGTGCTCGCCAACCAGCAGGAGATGGACCGCATGAACTGGTACTGCTCCGACGTTCAGGTGCGCGGCGCTTACCCGTTCTACGCCAAGCGCTATTGGCGCGAGCACGGCATCGAGCTTAAGATCGAGGACGGCGACCTCCAGGACATCGCCGACGGCAAGGTCGACTTCTACACCTTCAGCTACTACATGTCGGGCACCGTGGGCACCCACGGCGTCGAGCAGATGCAGGGCAACATGGCCATGGGCGGCAAGAACCCCTACCTCGAGAGCACCGACTGGGGTTGGCAGATCGACCCGACCGGCCTGCGCATTGCCCTCAACGAGATCTACGCGCGCTACCAGATCCCTCTCATGGTGGTCGAGAACGGCATGGGCGCCTACGACACCGTCGAGGAGGACGGCTCCATCCACGATCCGTACCGCATCGACTACCTCAAGCGCCACGTGCAGGCCATGGGCGAGGCCATTGACGACGGCGTTGACCTCATCGGTTACACCTGGTGGGGCCCGATCGACCTGGTGAGCGCCGGCACGGGCGAGATGCGCAAGCGCTACGGCTTTATCTACGTGGACAAGCACGACGACGGCACCGGCACCTACGAGCGCCGTCGCAAGGACAGCTTCTTTGCGTACCAGAAGATCATCGAGTCCAACGGTACCGAGGGCCTGGAGTAAGGCTTCTGACCTGAGCGGGTCGCTGTAGCGCACCACCTTGCCCCTCAATCGTCAGGTACGGTGCGGAGGCCTATGCCCTCCTCTTTCAGGGCAATCTGGCGCACTACGGCGGCCCGTCTCCGTGGTAGCTATGAGTTCCACGCCTGCGGCTTTCGCGGCAATCTGCGGCACTTGGGAAAGCCGTACCCCCTGCTTGGGGCGTCATGACGGCGCAGCTCGCCTACCAATCGACCCTGAAAGGAAGGGCCATGTCTGACCACAAGATCGTCTTCCTCGACGTGGACGGCACGATCACCGACTACGAGAACAACGTCCCTGAGTCGGCCAAGCGCGCCATCAAGCTCGCGCGCGAGCGCGGCCACCGCGTCTACATGTGCACCGGCCGCAGCAAGGCCGAGAACCCGCCCGAGATCTGGGAGATCGGCTTCGACGGTATGATCGGCGGCAACGGCTGCTACGTCGAGGACCACGACCACGTGGTGATGCACCAGCTCATCACCCTCGAGCAGTGCCGTCATATCGTCGACTGGCTCCACGGCCGCGGGTTGGAGTTCTACCTCGAGTCCAACAACGGGCTCTTTGCGAGCGAGCACTTCCGCGAGGCCTCCCAGAAGGTCATGGTCGAGTACGCCAAGGGCAAGGGCGCAAGCGAGGAGGAGGCCGAGAAGTCGGCCCACGCGTTCTCTGACGTGCTCATCTACGGCGGCGAGCTCTACCGCGACGACCTCAACAAGGTGAGCTTCATCCTCTCGAGCTACCAGGACCATCTCGACTCCATCGAGGAGTTTCCCGATCTGGTGGCCAACACCTGGGGTGGCAAGGGCGAGCATGCGCTCTTTGGCGACCTCGGCGTGAAGGGCATCGACAAGGCGCACGCTGTGCGCGTGCTCGTGGACTACCTCAAGGCCGATATGGCCGACACCATCGCCGTGGGCGATGCCAAGATCGACATCCCCATGTTCGAGTGCTGCGCGCAGAGCGTGTGCATGGGTTCGGGCGGCGACGAGGCCAAGGCCGCGGCCGACTGGGTGACGACCGACGTGGACGCCGACGGCATGTGGAACGCCTTCGTGCACCTGGGGCTCATCGAGGGCTAATGACGTTACGCGGGGTGGCATGCCTGCCCCGCGTTGAGCTGGGCAGCGTGGTTGCCCCGCGCCATGCGGGGCGGTACGCCCGCTCCAATAATATCGACTCCCCTTTTCCGGGCAGGGGCGGGCAGGCGTGTGACCCGCCCCTGCCGTATTTGAGGCGCGCGGTCCACAACGGCTCTAGGGGTGTTCTGGGTCACCGGAACCCGGTTGGGGCCTGTTTGCCTCGCCGTGCATTTGCCCCTATACTGCCGCCGCCGGCATCATGAAGGGCCTGCTTGCGCTCGCCACGCAGATCTGGCCCGCCTTTGCGACCGACGGCGCCTAGACCGTGCTCTACACGGTGGCCGACGGCATGTTCTACTTCCTGCCAATCGTGCTTGCCATCACCGCGTCGCGCAAGTTCAAGCTGAGCGAGTTCAGGGGCCTCGCCATCGGCCTGGCGCTCGTGTACCCCACCATGGTCTCGCTTACCGGCGGTGAGATCATCGGCAGCGTCGACCTTGGGTTCTTTGGCACCTTCCAGTGGTACGCGACGTTCTTCGGCATTCCCAATGTCTAGCGGCCTGGGCGTGTTTAGCTGGCTCAACTACATCGACCCGGGTGTGCTCGGCAACGGCATGACCCACATGTGGATCGCCATCGCTGCTTCGCTCATCGTGGCGGTGCTTGGCTTTGTGGTCGAGTTTGCGACCTACAACCCCGAGAAGGAGCACGCTGCGGCGTAAGCGGCAGAGGGGGCTTGGCTTCAATCTGTCAAACGGCGTGGGGCCGGGAGCGGATGGTATGCCGCTCTCGGCCCTTTTTGAGTTCGAGTCTTACGTGAGAGCCTAAATCGCGATTTGCCGAGTGGCCGTCTTTTCGTTGCGATAAAACCCCAGTTGGCGAAAGGCCAAACCAAGGGCCTACTCGGCACGTTGCGTATTTAGGCTCTCACTTAGGCATCGAACTTTTGTGGGAGGCAGATGAGACCGAGGCGAATCGTCCGCCTCTCGGCGACCGTTCGCCCGATTCGCCTGTTGTCCTCGCGCAGAATCATCCCTTGGGGTGGTATACCAATCGCATGGTATGCGCACGGGGCGAGGTGCCCCGCAACGAGAGGAGTCTAGATGAACGTCGCAACGTTTGATGTGGGAGGCACGTCGGTCAAGTATTGCCTCATGCGCGATGGCGAGATGGAGGCCGCGGGCAAGGTCCCCACGCCCCAGGGGTCGGACGCCACACGGGAGCAGTTTTTGCAGGCGCTCGACGGGGTGATCGCCGAGTTGCGCGAGCAGGCGGGCGGCCAGCTCGACGGCGTGGCCATGTCGCTCCCGGGCACCATCGACGTCGACCGCCGCTACATTAAGACGGGCGGTGCGCTCCTCTACAACTACAACGTCGATGCCAACGAATGGGTCGAGCGCTGGGGCCTGCCGGTCGAGGTCGAGAACGATGCGCGCTGCGCCACCATTGCCGAGTACGACCTCGGCAACCTCCAGGGCGCCAAGACCGGCGTGGTGCTGGCGTTTGGCACGGGCATCGGCGGCGGCATCATCATCAACGGCGAGGTCTACAAGGGCGTGCACCTCTACGCGGGCGAGGTCTCGATGATTTACATCACCACGCCGCCCAAGACCCAGGAGCTGGTGAGCGGCGCGTCGTTCTCCGACCAGTGCAGCTCGGTTTCACTCTCGCGCCTTATGGCCGAGGCTAAGGGAATGGAGTCGTGCTCGGGCGAGGAGGCGCTCGCGCTCATCAAGGCGGGCGACGAGGTGGCCTGCGGGGTCTTTGACCGCTACCTCGACCACCTTGCGCGCGAGATTCACAACATCCAGTGCCTGCTCGACCCGGACAAGATTTGCCTGGGCGGCGGCATTAGCCAGGACGCCTTCTTTGTGGAGAGCGTGCGCGAGGCCGTGCGCGCCTTTAACGAGGACCTGCTGCCGTTTGACTTCCCCATGCCCGAGATTGTGGCTTGCAAGTTCTTTAACGACGCAAACCTCGTGGGCGCCTACCGTCACTTTGTGCGCATGCAGGAAAAACGCGCGAACGACTGACGCTTCTGCCGTGGCGGCGCGGGCTGCAGAAGGCTGCCGCGACCGGCGCCTCTACCTCGTGTCCGATTCCATCTGCTAGCCCATGTCCAACCCTATCTAGTAGAAGGAACTAGTCGATTTCATCCCGATTTCTGACTGAGTCCTTCTACTAGATAGATTCGGACAGCCCAGGCTGGTGCAGGGCGGCGGAGGGGGGCGGCCGGGCGCAGCATGGAACGGCGTGAGACGAAGAGGCCTGTGGTGAGGGCGCCTGCGTGCGGTGTGGGGCCGTAGCAAGAACACCCTGACGCGGCGGTGGGGCGGTGAAGCAGCGGAGCTGCGCCACCGCCCCGACCCCTTACCGACCACTAACCTCCGCCCACCTATCCCCCAAGCCCCTCTCAGCAAAAGGGCCCATATCATAAAAGCATCCGTACCAAGCCCCTCCCCGAAGCGAGTTCGGCGGCAGCACAGGGTCGCCCTCCGGCGGGTCCCGGCTGGGCATTCCCGACGCGTGTTTCCCGCAGCCGCCTTCGCGCGGAGCGCGAACGCGGCGAGGACCACGAGCAGAGGGAATACCCAGCCGGGACCCGCCGGAGGGCGATCTCTCACGGGCAGCAACGACGAAAGGAGCACCACATGGCACGTTTCCCCGAAGGTTTTCTCTGGGGTGGCGCAACGGCCGCCAACCAGTGCGAGGGCGGCTGGCAGGCCGACGGTAAGGGCGACAGCACGTCCGACCACCTCACCGGCGGCACCGTCGACACCCCGCGCCGCTACACGCATGACATCGAGGAGGGCACCTACTACCCCAGCCACGAAGCCATCGACATGTACGGCCACTACCTCGAGGACATCGACCTCTTTGCCGAGATGGGCTTTAAGACCTACCGCCTCTCCATCAACTGGACGCGCATCTTCCCGCACGGCGACGAGACTGAGCCCAATCAGGCCGGGCTCGCCTACTACAAGCGCCTCTTCGAGCACATGAAGGAGAAGGGCATCGAGCCGCTCGTCACCATCAGCCACTACGAGATGCCGTTCTACCTCTGCGACAACTACGGCGGCTGGACCGATCGTTGCGTCATCGACTTCTACGTGCGCTACGCCACGACGCTCTTTACCGAGTACAAGGGCCTCGTTAAGTACTGGCTCACCTTTAACGAGATCAACTGCGGCATGATGGCGTTTGGCGACTACATGAGCCTCGGCATCCTGCCCAAGCAGGACGGCCCCACCATGTTCCACAACCCCAACGAGACCGCCGAGGACCGCACCAAGCGCTTCTGCGCCCTGCACCATCAGTTCTTGGCGAGCGCCAAGGCCGTAAAGATCGCGCACGAGATCGACCCCGAGAACAAGGTCGGCTGCATGATCGCCGGCAACCTTGCCTACGGCTACACCTGCAACCCCGACGACCAGATCGCCGCGCAGCAGGTCATGCAGCAGGGCAACTACTACTGCGGCGACGTGCAGGTTCGCGGCGAGTACGCGCCGTTTGCCAAGCGGATGTGGAAGGAGGCCGGTGTCGAGCTCGACTGGGAGCCGGGCGACGCCGAGACCCTCAAGGAGGGCACCGTCGACTTCTACAGCTTCAGCTACTACATGTCGAGCTGCGTCTCTACCGACCCCGAGGCCACCAAGACCGCGGGCAACGTGTTCTCGGGCGTAAAGAACCCCTACCTCGAGGCGAGCGATTGGGGCTGGCAGATCGACCCCAAGGGCCTGCGCTGGTACCTCAACGACGTCTACAACCGCTACCGCGTGCCGCTCATGATTGTGGAGAACGGCCTGGGTGCGGTGGACGAGCGCGCCGAGGACGGCAAGTTCCACGACACCTACCGTATCGACTACCTGCGCAAACACATCGAGCAGATGGCGCTTGCCATCGAGGATGGCGTCGATCTCATGGGCTACACGCCGTGGGGCTGCATCGACCTCGTGTCGGCCTCGACGGGCGAGATGAAGAAGCGCTACGGCTTTATCTACGTCGACAAGGACAACGACGGCAACGGCGACCTGCACCGCGAGAAGAAGGACTCCTTCGACTGGTACAAGAAGGTCATCGCCACCAACGGTGAGGACCTCGCCTAAGCTCTGCGCGCAACCATGACAATGGGGACAGGTTATTTTGTCACGCGACAAAAACCTGTCCCCATTGTTACACGGCGGTTGAGGCGGTGGTGCTGTCCGCGCGGGTAGATACAATACAGAGACCGTACCAACGTGGACAGGCAGCGGAGGATGAGCCTTTTGCGCACGGCAGAGTACAGAGACGGTAGGGGCGCCCCGCGCCGCGCGACCGGGCGAGGCGGAGCGCGCCGCCTCATGCCGCGCCGCGCCGAGACTGCGCGACCTCCTCGCGCCGAGGCCCAGCGCCCGCCTCGCACCAAGGCTCCGCGCCCGCGCCGCATGCGCTACATCCCCGCGCTCGACGGCATCCGCGCGCTTGCCGTTGTCGCGGTCCTGCTCTACCATCTGCACCTGCCCTGGGCTCAGGGCGGCCTGTTGGGTGTGACCATCTTCTTTGTGCTCTCGGGCTACCTCATCACGCGCCTCTTACTGGCCGAGATCGACCAGACCGGCCGCATCGACCTCAAGAACTTCTGGCTCAGGCGCGTACGGCGCCTCGTGCCGGCCATCGTGACGGTTGTGGTGGTAACGGCGGCACTCTGCACGGTCTTTAACCATGTGATGCTCACCAAGATGCGCTCGGACATTCTGCCGTCGCTCTTCTTTGTAAACAACTGGTGGCAGATCTTTAACAACGTCTCGTACTTCAACGCGCTGGGCGATCCCTCGCCACTCACGCATTTTTGGTCGCTCGCTATCGAGGAGCAGTTCTACCTCATCTGGCCGCCGGTGCTTTTGCTGCTGACGCGCCTGGGCGCGGGCCGACCGGTGGTGCGGCGCACGGTGCTCGTGCTCGCGCTGGTGTCTGCCGGCGCGATGGCGGTGCTCTACAATCCCGCCGTCGACCCGAGTCGCCTCTACTACGGCACCGATACGCGGGCGTTCTCGCTGCTTCTGGGCGCGTGGCTCGCGTTTATCCCCGAGGGTGCGATGCGTCCCGCCCGCCTGGTGCGGATGCTCGGGCTCGAGCGGTTCTTGCCCGCGCGCGCCGCCAACGATCCGGCGGCCGAGGCGCTCTCGCCCGAGGAGCTGGAGGCGCTCAACGCGGCTTCGCCGAGCGGATATGCTGCCGAGGCGGAGCAGCGGCTTGTTGCTGGCGCTGGCCCGCGCGCGGCGGCATCGGGGCCGGCCGGTGCAGGGGTACCTGGTGCTGGGACGCCCAGCGCAGCGGCGGGCTTCCCCGGGGCGCCCGGTTCGCGGCGCTCAGCCCGGCGCACCGCGGCGCCCGGCAACCCTGCGCTCGCGCTTTACGCGCGCGGCGCCTCGGGCTGGCAGCTCGACCTCGTGGGGCTTGTGGGCATTGTGGGGCTCGTGCTGTTGACGGTGTTCTCCAACGGCTACACCGCCTTCCCCTATCAGGGCGGCACGCTTCTTACGAGCGTCCTCACGCTTACGGTCATCGCGGCAGCCGTTCAACCCGAGGGCATCGTCATGCGTGCGCTCTCGCTGCCTCCGCTCGTGTGGCTCGGCAAGCGCTCCTACGGCATCTACCTGTGGCATTATCCACTCCTGTTGCTCATGAACCCGGTTGCCAACGTTGCCGAGACGCCCTGGTGGCTCATGGTGGTGCAGGCGCTTGTGGTGGTGGGTGCAGCTGAGCTTTCGTACCGGTTTGTGGAGACTCCCTGCCGCAAGGGTGCCATCGGCGCGCTGGCGCGCCGGGTGCGCGCCGAGGGGCTGCGTCCGGCGGGCGTGGCGCGAACCTATCCCGTACAGACGGCGGTGGTTTCGCTCGTGTGTGTGCTCGCGGTGGGAGGCCTTGCGTTTGTGCCCAACACCTCGGCGCTCTCGGCCGAGGGCGCGGCGCTGCTGAGCGATGACGCGGCGACCTCCGGCGATGGTGCGTCCGCAGGCGACACACAAGACGCCGCCACTTCCACCGACGCTGGCGATGCCACTGACTCCGGTTCCGCAGACGACGGCGCAGCTTCCGCGGGCGCTGCCCTTGACGAGGACGGTTTTCCCGAGGGCGCGTACGACGTGGTGATGGTGGGCGACTCGGTGTCGCTCCGCGCGGTACCCAACTTTGAGGAGACCTTCCCCCACGGGCACATCGACGCCGCCAAGAGTCGGCAGTTCTCGGCCGGGGCGGAGGCATACGCCAACTACGTGCAGCAGGATCTTGCCGGCAAGATCGCCGTCTTTGCACTCGGCACCAATGGCCTCGTAACCGATGAGGCCATCGACGGCCTTATGGCCACGGTGGGGGAGGACCGCATCGCCGTCTTTGTGAACACCAGGAGCCCGCAGCCGTGGGTCCAGGCTACCAACGACGCCATCGCCCGTGCCCCGAACCGCTACAGCAACGTGCGGGTGATTGACTGGTACAGCTACTCCGCCAACCGCAACGACCTTTTTGACGGCGACGGCACGCACCTCTCGGCAGGCGGTGCGGCCGAGTACATCGATCTCGTATACCAGGCAATCAAGGACGACCTGCCCCTTCACCCCGAGGATTACGCCAACGACCCGGCCGTGACCACGGCAACAAACGCCCTCAACGCCCTCGGTGCCGCGCTCGCGCCCAAGTGATGTGACAATGGGGGCAGGTTATGTTGTCACGTGACAACACAACCTGCCCCCTTTGTCACACCTCGGGTTGTGCGGCCCCAACATCCGTGCTCGCAACACGACGTTAACAATGTTTGACTCCAGCATGCTAAAGCGCGATACTGCAACACGTCCCAATCCAAGTGTCGAGCTGCATCCTCGGCACGTACGACCAAGAGGGTTGCTCAGCATGAACGCACATTGCCTATCCATTGCTATCGAGATTATCGCCTAGCGCGGGGAGGCATGTTGGCCGTCCCGCGCGCATTCACGCGGGACGGCTCGATAGCGGGGCCGTCGAGTTATTCCGACGGTCCCGTTTTTTTGTGCAGGTGCCGAGCGGCACGCGAACTCAAAGGGGGAGTTCAGATGAACGGTTTGGTAATCGTTGCGGTCTCGGCGGTGGTGCTCGCCGCCGGGTACCTTCTGTACGGGCGCTGGCTGGCCCGCACCTGGGGCATCGACCGCAATGCGATCACGCCGGCACGGCGCATGGAGGACGGCAAGAACTTCTCGCCGGCCTCGTGCTTTACGGTGTTCTCGCATCAGTTCAGCTCGATCTGCGGTGCTGGCCCCGTCACGGGCACCATCGCCGCGATGATGTTCGGCTGGCTGCCGGTGCTTCTGTGGGTACTCGTGGGCGGTGTCTTCTTTGGCGCCGTGCACGACTTTGGCGCGCTCTACGCGAGCGTCAAGAACAACGGTAAGTCGCTCGCCCAGCTCATCGAGAAGTATATCGGGCACACGGGCCGCAAGCTCTTCTTGCTCTTTAGCTGGCTCTTTACCATCATCGTGATCGCGGCTTTTGTTGACATGGTTGCTGGGACCTTCCAGGCCACCTTTGCCGCCAACGGCGCCGTCGACACCGCCACCTCCTACGCGGGCGGCGCGGCCGGCACCATCTCGATCCTCTTTACCTTTGTGGCCATCGCCTTTGGTTGGGTCTGCCGCCGCTTTAACCTCTCTGGTTGGCGCGAGCTCCTCGTGGGCGTGGTGCTCTTTGTGCTCATGTTTGCCGTGGGCATGCAGTTCCCCGTCTACCTCAGCAAGTACGGCTGGTTTGCCGTCATCGCCGTCTACCTGCTCTTTGCGGCCGCCATGCCGATCCAGGTCCTCAAGCAGCCGCGCGACTACCTCACGAGCATCATGATGATCGTCATGATCGCGTGCGCCGTGGTGGGCATCTGCGTGCTGGCCGTCGGTGGTCAGGCCACGATGACCGCCCCAATGGTTGCCGATATCTCCGCGCTTGCCGCCAAGGGTAGCTACCTCTTCCCGCTGCTCTTTGTGTCGGTTGCCTGCGGCGCGCTCTCGGGTTTCCACAGCCTCGTCTCCACCAACACCTCCTCCAAGCAGGTGGAGAAGGAGCAGGACATGGTCGTTGTGGGCTACGGCGCCATGGTGCTCGAGTCGTTTGTGGGCGTGCTTGCCATCGTGGTGGCTGCCATCATGTTCACCACCATCAACACCAGTGGTGCGGGCGGCGCGCTCACCGGCACCCCGTTCCAGATCTTCTCTCAGGGCGTTGCTCGCGGCATGACCGCCTTTGGCGTCGAGTCCACGCTCGCGACCGTCTTTATGACGATGTGCGTGTCGGCCCTTGCCCTCACCTCGGTTGACGCCGTGGCGCGTATCGGCCGCCTGTCGTTCCAGGAGTTCTTTGCCAAGGGCGACGACGCCGCGGAGGACGTTGAGGCCGAGACCACCGGTCTTGCCAAGGTCTGCTCCAACACCTGGGTCTCCACGGTCATCACGCTTGCGCTGGGCTTTGCGCTGGCCTTTGGCGGCTACAACAACATCTGGCCGCTGTTTGGTGCCTCCAACCAGCTGCTTGGCGGCATGACCATGATCACGCTCGCGGTGTTCTGCAAGTGCACCGGCCGCAAGGGCTTTATGCTCTACGTGCCCGTGGCGTTTCTGCTGGTATGCACCTTCACGTCGCTCGTGCAGAGCATCATCGGCTGCGTTAACGCTCTGGCCACGGGCGGCGTTGCGGTGATCGCGACCTCCGGTCTGCAGCTGGTCTTTGCCATCCTGATCGTGGTGCTGGGCATCTTTGTGGCCTACCACTGCCTGAAGGAGCTCTTTACCAAGAAGGCCGGCTCGCTGCCCGACGAGGTCCCCGAGTGGACCGAGATGGGTCGTGCGCACTGCGCCCAGGCCGAGGCCGCCGAGGCTCCGTCTGAGGGAGCTGGTGCCCAGGCGTAACGGTCTGCGCATAGTTACTGGTTAAGAAGAGGCTCGGTGCCGCTGCGGCGCCGAGCCTCTTTGCGTATGGGGGGGTGGGGGTGCGCGGCGGTTCGGCCGAGCGAGGTGGCCAAAATATCGCGTAGGGGTAACTATAGACCCCCTACTTGGACGATTTGGTGCCCGAGGACGAAGCAAAACCGCAGGATTGCTTTGCGCGTTTGCCTTGCGTAGCGGCAAATGGGGGGTTGATAATTACCCCTACGCGATATTTTGGCCACCTGATTTGCGTTGCTGCGTTTCGTTGGTCCGGGCGGGCGGAAATTTGCGGGCTAAAGCGAAACGAGCCCGATGTCGCAGGGGCATCGGGCTCGTAAAGTGTTCGTGGCTGGGGCAGAGGGATGTCCGCGTGCGGCTGCGCCGCCCGCGCCCGCTGCGGAGGCCTGCGGCCTCCTTGCGACGCAAGCTGGCAAAGACGCTCACGCGCTTTGCGCACCTTGAGGCCCTGCGGGTTCGAATCCCTCTGCCCGGGGTGCTTCCAATAGCAAGGGGCCCGATACCGCGGGTGGCATCGGGCCCGATAAATCTCTTTGGCTGGGGCAGAGGGATTCGAACCCCCGTAGCGGGCACCAAAAACCCGAGTCCTGCCGCTGGACGATGCCCCAGTCGTATGGTGCTACTCGCACATGCCTGCGCGAGCGCTCACCCAGTGTACCTAATCGCTCAGCGCATCGCAAACGCCGTCGAGCAGCTGCACGGCAAGCGCCTGGGCGTCGCTCGTGGTAAACGAGCCGATGCGCGTCATGCCGGTGAGCTCGATGCGGATCCGAGCCGGGGTCTTCTTGGCCGCGGCGCACGCGGTGCGCAGACGCCGCGAGAGGTTGGTGCAAGTGGCGAGGTCGATGGTCGCACGCGGCTCGGCGTCCTCGGGGAGCTCCGTGCTTGCGATCTCGAGCACGAGGTCGGCATCGGCCGGGGTCTCGTCATCGCAAAGGGTAAACCCGCTGCTCTCGGTGGTTGCCGAGGCGATGTTCCACATGCGTGAGGCAACGTTGCGGGCAATGGGGTCGTCACCGACCACGGCGATGCGGTAGCGCTCGAGCACACTCGCCGCGCGCGCAAAGCCGGTCCGCACCTCCGACTCGCTCACCGAGGGCTTGCCACCCCACACGTGATGCAGGCGCTTGATGTAGCTGAACGTATCCTGAAACGCCATGCCGTCGGCAAAGAGCCCCACGTTCTCCTGAAACTGCTGGAGCGCCGCCTCGGTGTGCGGACCAAAGTAGCCGTCGGCCTCGCCGCACGAGAAGCCGAGCGCGTTGAGCGCCTCCTGCAGAACCTGCACGTCTGCGCCGTGGAAGTTGGGGAGCCGCAGGTAGAGCGTGCGGTCGCCCAGGCGATAGGACGCGTCGACGAGCTTGCTCCAGCAGGTGAGGTCGACGGAGGTGTCGGCCGCGAGCCCCTGCTGCGAGCGGAAATCGCGTACGGCAGCTTCGGTGCTCGCCCCAAACTCGTGCGCGGCAACCTCGGCCTCGTCGATGGCAAAGCCGAGCGCGACGAGGCGCGTCTGCACGTCCTCGACGGCCGGTCCCTGCATGCCTCGGGTAATCGGATCCATAGCGGCCTCTTTATCGGTGAGCGCCCGTGCGCGGCGCAGCCGCCCGGGCGAAACGTATCGGATTGTGGTTAAGTCTAGCAATTCCTGGTGCGCGGCGTTTGGCGGGGCGCGCGGACGGGCCGACCTTCAAGAAAGATTCCATCCCGGGGGTGAGAAGTGGATGCCGCTCGAGTGGCGCCAAGGGCTCTGAGATTCATCGGTGCATCTAGGAAGAATCTCGACATTTGGCTGGCACAATGGGTCCAATGAGAGGAGGCGCCATGATGGGGATGGACGAGATGCCGGCGCGCAAACGGCTGCTGATAGTGGACGACGAGCCCGACATCGTGCGGATGCTCGACACCTACTTTACGGGTGAGGGGTACGACACGGTGTGCGCGGGCTCGGCGGCAGGGGTGCTCGCGGCGGTGAGCGCTGCGGTCGGCCGCGGTGCCGCGGTCGCGGGCGACGCTGCAGTGGCGGGCGGTCCGTCGGGCGAGCGTGCGGGGACGTCCGGTGCTTTGGACGGGGCGGCTTCTGTTGCTCCTGCTCGGCCGTCGGCGTCGACCGGGGTGCCGGGGTGGACATCGACCCGGGCGTCGGGGCACGCCATCGACCTCATTCTCCTTGACGTCAACCTGCCCGGCATGGACGGCTTTGACCTCTGCCGGCGGATCCGCGAGCATCTCTCGTGCCCGATCATCTTTCTTACCGCGCGCGTGGAGGATGCCGACCAGCTTGACGGATTTGCCGCGGGCGGCGACGACTACGTGCTCAAGCCGTTCTCGCTCGCGGTGCTCGGCAGCCGCGTGCGGGCGCACTTGGCACGCGAGGAGCGGCGGCCGGTCGCGGCCGAGAGCCTGCGCATCTTCTCGGAGGTCACGGTCGATTTTGGCCGGCGAGAGGTGACGGTTCGCCCCACGGGCTCGCAGAAGCCAACGGCGCTCGATCTCACGCGGACGGAGTTCGACATCTTGGCGCTCCTTGCCAAGAACCCCGGGCGCGTGTACGACCGCCTGCAGATCTACGAGCGCGTGTGGGGCTGGGGCGCCGAGGGCGACCCGGGCATCGTGCGCGAGCACGTACGGCGCATCCGGCGCAAGTTTGCCGAGGCCGGCGTGACAGAGGACCCCATCGGCACGGTGTGGGGCGTGGGGTACCGGTGGGTGGCGCAATAGCGCGGCCTGTGGGGTGAATGGGTCAGTTGGGGACGTGTCCGTTTTGCCCCATTTCGGCCGGCACGCGGCCTGCAGGATCCACGTGGGCTTGAGCGAATGTCAGAAAGGATGTACAGCGATGAAGAACGCTCGAAATAACGCTCAGGAGAACGCCCAAGCCAACACTCCAAGCAGCGCCGGACACTGCAGCCTTGGCGAGCGCGTGCGCGCGTGGTGGCGCGGGCTTCCGCTCATGCGGGCCTTTGCCTGTTACACGGTGGCGTGCATCGTGGCGGCGGGCGTGATCTCGTTTGGCGTTATGGTGGTCTGCCTCGAGGCGTACAACTACCTCGATCGCATCGAGAGCGCCGGCCGCGTTGAGGTGGACAGCGGTCCCTACGTCTACGACGAGGCTGCCGGTGAGCTTGTGCCCGCCGTCTCCATCGACCTCGCCAACGGCTTTGGCGATCGCATCCTCTTTCTGGGCCTGCGCGACGGCGCGGGGCGGGCGAGCGTTGAGGGCGGCGCCGAGGTAATCCGCGCCGATAATGAGCGCAAGGTCGTCTACGCCACGATGGACCTGCTCAAAAGCGACCCTGAGCTCGAGATTCTCGATTGGGGTGGCAACTATACCGAGTCTGACGCGCGCGAGGCCGGCGGCAACCCGTACGACCCCGAGCCGATCGACCCGGCAGACCTCGCCGCCTACGACGCGCACGAGCGCGCCGACCGCGTGCCGGTGACCGACTCGCTCGACGGCACGCTCGGCCGGCTCGACACGATGGATGACGGCACGCTCGTCTCCAATGTGGGCTACTACGTTAAGCAGGCTGCCGCGACTGCCGAATCGCTGCCGATGCTCGCCCTGCGCGTGACGGCTGGCTTTGGGCCCTTTGTGGTGCTCGGCGTGTGCGCCGTGGTCGCGTTTCGTCGGTTCTATCGCATGCGGCTTGCCGAGCCGCTCGCCGTGCTGCACGCGGCAGCCGATCGCATTGCGGCGCAGGATCTGGACGGCACGGTGGGCGAGGTCCGCGGCCGTGAGTTTGGAACGCTTGCCGAGGCGTTTGAGCGCATGCGGGCATCGCTCGAGCAGGCGCAGCGCGAGCTGTGGGAGACGGCCGAGGCGCGCCGCCGCCTCAACGCCGCCTTTGCCCACGACCTGCGCACACCGGTGACTGTGCTCAAGGGCACGCTCGAGATGGCGGGGGCGTCTCGCGAGCTGCCGGTGGGGTGCTGCGAAGAGACTAGGGGGCAGGAGCCGCGGGGCGGCGGTGCCGGAGAAACGGGTTTGCGAGGCGGTGAGGATACGGCCACGCACGGTGCGGCTGGGGTGTCCGCATTGCCTGCCGCGCCCGCCGCGACCGGCGCGCCCGCTGCGGCCGACGCCTCGGCCGCACCCATGGTGCGTGCCGTGGACGATGCGGTGCTCGACACGCTGACGACGCAGGTAAATCGTCTGGAGGCGTACGCGCAAGCCATGACCGGGATCACCAAGCTCGAGGATCGGCCGGTGCATCGTGAGCCGGTCGAGTTCGATGAACTCTGCGACGAGCTGGTGGGGTCGGCGCGTCCCGTGGTGGAGCGTGCAGGCTTGCAGCTGCACGTGGCCTGCGCAGACGAGCGGTCTGGCGGGGTGGGCCCGACCTGCACCGACGGAGCATCGGTGGCGCAGGCGGAGGACTCCGTTGCCCCTTCGGGCACCGTCTGTGGCGTGGGCACGCTCGAGCCGTGCGAGGCAGATGCGGAGCCGCTTCTGGTTGACGTGCCGCTAGTGGACGAGGTGCTCGGCAACCTGGTGGGCAATGCGTGCCGCTATGCTGCGGGCGAGGTCGTGCTTGAGGTGCGGGTGCGCGCGGCGGGGGATGGCGCCGCGGTGGAGCTTACCGTGGCGGACGACGGGCCCGGGTTCTCGGCCGAGGCGCTGCGTCACGGGTGCGACGCGTTCTTTGGCGAGGCTAAGTCTGCCGAGCACTTTGGCTTGGGACTGGCCATTGCCGCCGCACTTGTGCATCTGCACGGCGGGGCGTTGACCTTGGCGAACGCGCCGATCGGCGGCGCCCGGATAACGGCGACGTTTGACGTCGAGGTGCCCCGGAGCGGCGACTCGAGAGATCGCCGCTGAACGGCCTTGACGGCGCGCGGCGTCGTTCGCCCGGAGATTGCACGGGGTTAGCAAAACCTTAACGTTCCGTTATAGGTCGGCTAACACGCCTTTTTCTACACTCGTGACAATCGGCGTCCCGGTGCCCGCGCCGCCGGGCCCGGTGCCCACGCCGCGCGCGGCATGCCGCGTTCGCGGATGCGCCCTACACATCGTACGAGGAGGACAGCCCGATGCTGGGAGAGATGGCAATGGAGAAGAATCCAGCTCCGCGCGCGGTCGGCCCGGTGCCCTCGGATGGCACGGTGACCGCTCGCGCCGCGGGCGCTGCCCGCTCTGCCGTGAAGCGCGCGGCGCATCTACGCGGGTTGCGGAGCGGCGCCGGCGCGGCCTCGGGCGCGTCGCGCTCATCGTGGCTGGACGCGCCCGCGCGGTCGGTCGCCGCGCCCCGCCCGTCCGCACCGGCTTCGTCTGCCACCGCCGCGGCCGTAGACGCTTCGCGTCCGCCCCGCGCGGCCGCATCGACTTCGCCGGCAACCGCCCATCGGCCGCGCAGCCTCACGCGGACGCAGCGCCGTGTGGTCGCCGTCGCGGTGGGACTGGTTGCGCTCGCGGTCCTCGGCATCGCCTGCTGGCGCTACCTGCCGGGCATCTACGCATGGCTCTCCAACGCCGGCGCCGTGCGCACCTATGTGGCTGAGCACGCCATTCTTGCACGCCTTGCCATAGTGGGCATCAACGTGCTGCAGGTGCTCTTGGCGTTTTTGCCGGGCGAGCCGGTGGAGCTTGCGAGCGGGTACGCCTTTGGTTTCTGGGAGGGGACGCTCCTCTGTCTCGCCGCGAGCGCGATTGCCTCTACAGCCATCTACCTCGCAGTCCGTCGTTGGGGATGGCGCGTAGTGGGGCTCTTTTTCGACCGCGAGAGGCTCGAGCACTACGGCTGGCTCGCCAATACGCGCCGGCTGGAGCTCGTCATGCTCATCGTGTTTCTCATCCCCGGCACGCCCAAAGACTTCCTCACCTATTTTGCGGGGCTCACGCGCATGCGCTACCTGCCCGTGTTCGCCATCACCACGCTGGGACGCATCCCCTCGATCGTAACGTCAACGGTGGCGGCCTCGGCGTTTGGCGACGGCAACTACGCGGCTGCCGTGATCGCCGTTGTGGTGGCGGGGCTGCTCATCGTGGCGGGTGGCGTGGCCTACCGCTCGCTCGAGCGCCGCTGTCGCTAGGGAGCCGCCGAACAAAGCATTCCGCGCCCGCCGCCCCGCGCCGGGCCCCCGCGGCCTCAGGCTGCGTCGGCGCTGCCGCCACTGTGCCCCAGCCGCCTGCGGCCCCGTCCGCCTTATCGCGGCCCCGTCGGGCGCAAAACCTTTGATCGGCGCCTCTCGGGGGAGGTCCATGGAAAGCTCGGCCCTTACGTGAGAGCGTCTTTTTTGATCCGTCGAGTACACCGCACCTTACTAACGTTCTCAACTGGTCTTTTGCTTCGGTGTTGGGATTGCTTTTGTCGGTCTACGTGCTGTTTCAAAAAAGAGGCTCTCACTTTGGGGTCGAGTTTTCAGCTTCATACTGGACCGGCGTGCATCAAATGTAGCCGGGTGAGTTGAGGCACGCGGGGGCAGATGCGGGCGCGGGCGGCAACCGGCAAGGACAACCAGCAAGGACAACCAGCAAGGACAACCAGCAAGGACAACCGGCCTGTCCATCGGGCTCGCCGCCCATGACGTGGCCGGCAACCCCCGGGCACGAGACCAGTGCCAGGTGCTGCCTACTTCAGCCGCTCGACAAAGAAATCGGCCATATCGTCAAAGAGCCTGCGACCCTCGGCGTCGAGCTCGGCGCCCGCGAGCGTCTCCTTGGCGCGCGCCACCAGCGAAAGCGCCCGCTCGTGAGCAGCCTCGAGCGCGCCCGTCTCGCCAAAGATCACCACCGCCCGGTCGAGCTCCGCGGGGTCGCTCGTGCCGGAACGCAGGATCGCCTCAAGCTCGTCGCGCACCGCGGGCTCGGCGTGGCTCAGGGCGTACACGGCCACGAGCGTGCGCTTGCCCTCGGTGATGTCGGTGCGGAAGTCCTTGTCGCCCGCGTTGCCCACGAGATTGAGCAGGTCATCCTGAATCTGAAACGCAAGGCCCGTATCCAGGCCAAACGAGCGCAGGGCCTCTATCTGCGCCTCGCTCGCACCGCCGATGATGGCGCCCACGGCAAGCGGCACGGCGCCCGAGTAGTGGGCGGTCTTGAGGGTGGCCATGGTGAGGTAGTCGTCTACGGTGAGGTCAAAGCGGCCGTCGCGCACCCAGCCAAGGTCGAGTGCCTGACCCTCGATGGTGCGCTGCGTCATGTCGGTGAGCTCGCGGAGCACGCGGAGCTTAACGTCGGCGGGGAGCGACGCGTCGCCGAGCACCGCGTCGGTGACGAGCATGAGTCCGTAGTCGCCCGCGTTGATGGCGAGTCCCGTGCCTATCGTGCGGTAGAGGCACGGCTCGCCGCGACGGAGCTCACCGTGGTCGGCGATGTCATCGTGGATGAGCGCCGCGCTCTGGAAGTGCTCGATCGCCGCCGCCGCGCTCCGGGCGCGCGCCGGGTCGCCGCCCACCGCGCGGCAGGCCGCAAGGCAGATGAGCGGGCGGTGCCGCTTGCCGCCGTTGGCCGTAAAGGCGCGGAGCGGTCCGTAGAGGTAGGCGTCGAGGTCGGCGCGGGAGGTCTTGCCCTCAAAGAACGAGAGCAGGTACGCGTCGAGGTCGGCGTGGTGCTCGGCGAGATAGGCGGCAAAGGCGTTGGGCATGGGGTGTCCTTTCGGGGTCGAGCGGGGGCGGGGCAGTCCGGCGGAGGGCGACGCCGAGTCGGGATGCCCTAAGCGGGAACGGAGGGCGAGCGGTCGGGTCAGGCTTGAGCAAGCGGAGCGGGGTCGAGGTGCGCGGGCCGCACCGCACCGGCAACAGGCAGGGCCAAGCTGGCACAAGCGGCGCAAGAGCGAGGTACGCAGGCCCAGGGAATCAAAGCCGCAGCTGACAAAACCGGGGCCGAAGGCAGCCGGTCTTACCGGGCCGCGCTGCGAGCCCAGGTAAAACGGTCTGCCTCCGGCCCCAGCTGCCGCGCTCCGCCCTTTTGCTGGCTGCGGCTACTTTGCGGTGGCAAAGCCGTCGGGGTTATTGCTCTGCCAGCGCCACGAATCGCGGCACATGTCGTCCAGGTTATATTGCGCCTTCCAGCCCAGTTCGCGCTCGGCCTTGGAGGCGTCGCACCAGTTGGCAGCGATGTCGCCGGCGCGGCGCGGGCAGATCTTATACGGCAGCTTCTTGCCGCAGGCCTGCTCAAAGGCGTGGATCACGTCGAGCACCGAGGAGCCCGTGCCCGTGCCGAGGTTGAAGATGCCCACCTCGGAGCGGCCGTTCATCCACTCGAGCGCCGCCACGTGGCCCGTTGCGAGGTCGACCACGTGGATGTAGTCGCGCACGCCGGTGCCGTCGGGGGTGGGGTAGTCGTCGCCAAATACCTGCACTGCCTCGCGCTTGCCCACGGCCACCTGCGCCACGTAGGGCACGAGGTTGTTGGGGATGCCCTTGGGGTCCTCGCCGATGAGCCCTGAGGGGTGCGCGCCGATGGGGTTGAAGTACCGAAGCAGCACGACGTTCCACTCCGGATCGGCGGTGTGCAGGTCCATGAGAATCTGCTCGATCATCCACTTGGTCCAGCCGTAGGGGTTGGTTGCCGGCTTCTTGGGGTCCTCCTCGGTAACGGGCGGGTTGTCCGGGTCGCCGTAAACCGTCGAAGAGCTCGAGAAGATGATGTCCTTGCAGTCGTGCTCGCGCATGACGTCGCACAGCGTGAGCGTGCTGCCGATGTTGTTGTGGTAGTACTCAAGCGGCTTGGAGACCGACTCGCCCACCGCCTTGAACCCGGCAAAGTGGATCACACGGTCGATATGGTGCGCCTGGAAGATACGCTCGAGCGCGTCGCGGTCGAGGACGTTGGCCTGGTAGAACGTGAGGTTGGCCGCCGCCTCGGGCCTGACGATCTCTTTGATGCGGTCGATGGCGACGGGGCTGGAGTTGGACAGGTCGTCGATGATAACCACCTGGTAGCCGCGCTGGAGTAGCTCGACGGTGGTGTGCGAGCCGATAAAGCCGGCGCCGCCGGTTACGAGCACGCAGGTATCTTGTGGAGCAAGAGTGGTGGACATGGGTCTCCCTTCGATGGAGGTTCCGCTGCGTCGCCCCTGAGTATAGCGCAGGGTAGAGGGGCGGACGGCGGCAGGGGGAGGGTGGCGGCGCGCATGCATATATGGGGGTCATTTTGGGTTGTTGCGAAGTTTGCCAGCCTGCGATCGACCGCCACTGCCCGCCGCGCCCCGGGGTGTATGGAAATCGGACGGACTGTGCCGGGCGGGCGCCAAAGTGCGTTATCCTAGATGCCACGTTCGGCGACATATACACACATCATCATCGGAGCAGGTATGTCACAGCGCAGTAACAACACGAGCGGTGCCGAGAGCGAGCAGACGGGGGAGAACCGCGAGCTCACCAACGCTTTTTTGAGCATCGCATACCAAGACAACCTTACGCGCCGGGCCGCCCTCAAGGGGCTCCTCGGCCTTGCGGGCGCGGCTGTGCTCTTTGGGCTGCCGCGTGCCGCGGGTGCCGCCGAGGCCACCCAAGAGACGCTCGACGCGCTCGCCAACGCGCAAGCCGAGTACGACGCGGTCCAGGCCCAGCTCAACGAGATCGCCTCGCAGTTCCAGGCACTTTCGGTGCAGCAGGAGCAGACGCTCTCGCAGATCGAGGACGTGCAGCTCCAGATCGACGACACGCAGTCGCAGATCGACACCAAGCAGAAAGAGCTCGAGGAGAAGCAGTCCCAGCTGGCCGAGCGCGTGACCGAGAGCTACAAGAAGGGCGGCAACGACGCACTGTCGCTCTTGCTTTCGTCCGAGTCGTTTGACGAGCTGCTCTCGGGCATCTACTACGTGGACAAGGTCAACGCGGCAGACCGCGCCACCATCGACGACATCAACCAGATTCAGGCGGAGCTTGAGCGACAGAAGTCCGACCTCGAGCAGCAGAAGTCAGAGCTCGAGACCCTGCGCGAGCAGCAGTCGCAGCAGCTCCAGAGCATGCAGGCTAAGCAGAACGAGGTCCAGGAGACCCTGAACGGCCTCTCCGGCGAGGTGCAGCAGCTCATGGCCCAGCGCGACGCCGAGATTTTGGCTGCCGCGCAGGCCGAGGCCGCCGCGGAGGAGGAAGCCCGGCGCCAGGCCGCGCAGAACAGCGGTGGCGGCGGTGGCGGGTACATCCCCGAGGTTGGCAGCGGCCAGGACTACAACGCGGCGACCGCGGCGCAGAAGCGCGTGGTAAACGCCTGCTATGCAACGCCTTCACCCGGCGCCAACTACTGCGCGGCGTGGGTCTCGCGGGTGTTCCAGCGCGCGGGCATTGGCTACATCGGCGGCAACGCCAACGACATGTACGCGCGGTACTGCACGTATTCCAGCAAGTCGCAGCTGCAGGTGGGCATGATCGTGGCGGTCTCGACCTATAGCAAGAACTACGCTGGCCGCATTTGGGGCCACGTGGGCATCTACATCGGCGACAACCGCATCATGGAGAACATCGGCTACATCAACACCAACAACCTCGACAGTTGGTGCAGCTACTACGGCGACACCGTGACCCCGCGCTGGGGCTGGGCACGGGGCGTCAACCTCGCCGCGCAGTAACGGCGGGGCAGCATCGGGCCAGGGAGCGGGCCGTCTTGCGCAGAGCGCGGGGCGGCTCGCTTTTTTGCGTTTTGGGCAGCGCCCGGGGCTGTGGGCGTCCATTGACTTGCGCCTGACGCCCTTGGTCGTGAGTTGCCCGGCTATCCCCAGAGCTCGAGAATCTTCTGCTGAAACGCCTCTGCTGCCGGCGAAAAGGCCTGGTAGCGCTTCCAGGCAATGGCAACCTGTGCCGTGATGGCAGGCTCGAGCGGTCGGAAGACGAGCCCCGTGGCGAGCGACGTCTCCACAATGCCCTCGAGGCTCACCACGTAGCCCACCCCGGCGCGCGCGAGCGCCGCGGCGTTGTAGAGCAGGTTGTAGGTGGCCACGACGTCGAGGTCGGCGAGGTCGCGGTGGAGCCAGGAGGCGAGCTCGCGGTCGGCCTGGGCCGAGAGGATGAGCGGCAGCTCGGCAAGGTCGTTGGGGGTGAGGACGCTGCGCGCGGCGAGCGGGTCGTCGCGCCGCATAAAGACGCCCCAGCGGTCGCGTGCCGGCAGCACGAGGCTCTCGTAACGGGAGAGGTCGACGTTGCCGATGAAGACGCCAAAGTCGATGAGCCCGTTGTCCAGGCGTTCGCGCACGTCTTGGGCGTTGCCGCTGTGCAGGGCAAATCGCAGCAGAGGGTAGGTGCGCTGCAGCTCGGCGATGACGCCGGAGACGAGTTCCATCGCGGGGGTCTCGCCGCTGCCGATGCGCACCTCGCCGGCGAGCGTCTCGTTGGAGACGCGGATCTCGGTCTCGGTGCGGCCCACGAGGTCGACGATCTCCTCCGCGCGGCGGCGCAGGCGCATGCCGGCGGCGGTGAGCTCGATGTGGCGGCTGCCACGGTCGAAGAGCCGCACGCCGAGCTCGTGCTCGAGGTCCTGCATCTGGCGCGAGAGCGAGGGCTGCGAGAGATGGAGCGCATGCGCGGCGCCCGAGATGGTGCCCTCGCGCGCGACCATAAGAAAGTACTGCAGATGGCGAAGCTCCATGCGGGCCTTTCGATTGGTTGGTGTTCTGAGTTGAATATACACCCGCGTTGTATGCGCCGTGGCTATGGATGGTGATTGGCGCACGGCGGCTCACGATGGGCGCGGTGGCGTCAGTCCATCGTGGACCCTGTGCAGCAAAGGTGGTCGAGGGATGGCGCAGGGTGCAGGAGCTGGCTCAGAGAGGCGGCCCGGGTCACAGCTGCAGCCGCAGCACGTCCACGAGCTGCCACGCCTCTGCCAACCGTGCTGTTGCGGCCGGATCGCCAGCGGACGTTGCCGCGTTCGGCTGCTTTCCCAGCTCGACTTCCGCGTCCAGCCCCTCAACCTTGTGCTCGTCAAACGCATAGACGCAGGTCGTGCAGTTGCCCCAACCGGCCTTGAGCACGGGCATGGGGTCCTGGATGGCGCGCAGAAAGTTAAAGTTTGCCCCGCCGTGCCCCACGGCGAGCACCGTGTCGCCGGGCTCGCTGAGCATGATGCGCGTGAGCGCGCCGAGCATACGGTCGCGCACCGTGTCGGACGACTCGCCGCCAAACTGCAGGTAGTAGGTTCGGCAGGCCTCGGGGTCGTTTTCGGCTAAAAAGTCCTGCAGCGCCTCGAGGTCTCCATAGAACATCTCGCAGAGGTCCTTGCAGCGCTGGTAGGGCAGGCCCGCCTGGCCAAGTTCATCCAGCATGAGCTCGAGCGTGTCCGAGGCGCGCTCGGCGGTTGAGCAAACGGCGCCGCTCAGCTGCACGCCGCGCTCGCGCAGAATCGCCCCCATGGCGCGCGCTTGCTCACGCCCGTGCGCAGTGAGCGGCGAGTCGCACCAGCCCTGGATGCGGTGCTGGGCGTTGAACATCGTCTCACCGTGGCGGGTGAGGTAGAGTGTCTTCATCGTGCATCCTTTCTCGTTCGGGGAGGTCCCCGTGAAGCTCCACGTGCTCCGCTACTTCATTGCCGTCGCCCGCGAGCGCTCCATCACGCGCGCCGCGGAGGTGCTGCACGTCACGCAGCCCACGCTCAGCCGGCAGCTGCGCGACCTCGAGCGCGAGGTGGGCTGTGCGCTCTTTAGGCGCGACGGCCATGGCGTCGAGCTCACCGACGACGGGTGGTTTCTCTTCCACCGCGCGCAAGAGATTGTCGACCTTGCCGACCGCACCGAGCACGAGCTCACGCACGGACGCGCCGAACTTACGGGAACGGTTTCGCTCGGCTGCACCGAGTGCCAGGGCTTCCACGCGCTCGCCGACCTCATGCGCGCCTTTTTGGTTGAGCACCCGCAGGTGCGCTTTGACCTGCACACGGGCTACACCGATACCATGGAGGCCGAGCTTGCGAGCGGGGTCATCGACTTTGCCCTGCTCATCTCCAATGTGAGTACCGCTTCTCTGGGATACGTGACGCTGCCGCAGGCCGACCGCTGGGGCGTGCTTGTGCGGCGCGACTCTCCCTATGCCGGGCGGACGAGCGTGCGCGCGGCCGAGGTCGCGGGGGAGCCCCTGATCTTGCCGCGTCGCGCGCAGGCGATGAACAACATCACCGCCTGGTTTGGTGACGCCGCGCCCGAGCTGCGCGTTGTTGCCACTTACAGTCTGCTCTCAAACGCGGTACTCCTCGTGGAGCACGGGCTCGGGGTGGCCGTGTGCATGGACGGCGCCATCGGCGTGCGGGGGAGCGAGCAGTGCGTCTTTGTGCCGCTCGCGCCGGCGCGCACGCAGCAGAGCATCCTCGCGTGGCGGCGCGGCCGCGTGCTCGGGCCGGCGGCGGAGGCGTTTCGGGCACTCGTGAGCTCGTAGGGCGGTTGGCCCGCAGGGTTAGGCGGGTCCAGGGTCGACGAGGCACCGGGCGGCGCTGTTTTGCGCCTGCCGCCTCACCCCCTACAGCACTACCGGCTCACCGGGGAGCGGGGCGAGCACGCGCTCGGGGTTCACCACGTGGCGAGCGAGCTCGCGCGGGTCTCCGTTAAAGGTCGTCCAATCGGGCGCGTCCACGGTGCCCCAATGGATGCAGAGTAGTCGCGCCTCGGGGTAGGCGTTTGCCAGGCGCACGGCCCCCTCAAAGGTGATGTGCCACTCGTTGTCCGAGAAGTCGAGCAGAATGAGGTCGGGCTGGGGCATCTCCAGATGCTCGGGCAGGAGCTTGGAGTCGCCGGGGAGCCAGATGGTGCCGTCGGGCGTGTCGAGCCAAAAACCGCAGTAGTCCTCGCGCTTCCACTCGCGGTAGGCCCACTTTTTGGAGCCGTTTTGCCAGTTGTGCCACACCGGCGTGAGCCGCGCGGACACGGTGCCGCCCGCGCCCTCGATGGTAAACGTCTCGTCGATGGCATGGCCGGTGCCGTCGATTCCCTCGCCGCGCATAACCTCGGCCACATAGGCGGGCGCGTGGTAGCTACGGCACGAACCCAGCAGCGCCTTGGTCGTAAGGCGGCTGAAGTGGTCGTTGTCGATGTGCGTAATGAGCAGTGCATCGAGCTCGGGCACGTCCTCGGGGGTGATTGGCGCCTCAAAGAGCACGGGCATGTCAAAGCCGCCGAGCACCGGGTCGATCATCAGCGTGGTGCCGTGCGCGTTGACGAGGATGCCCGCCCCGCCGAGCCACCAGATGGCGGTGTCTGATCGCGGGTCGAGCGCGTCGGCGCCCATGGGCAGAGTGTGCCGCGGTGCGGCCTGACCGCGGGAGTTGGTGACGACGGTGGCGTCGAGGCGTGCAACGGCCTCGTCGGCGGTCTGGGGCGTGAGGTTTGCCATGGGATTCCTTTCGCTGGAGTGGATGTTGACTTCATCCTAGGGCGCGTGGCATGACATGTCTAATACCTAATATGAGCATGTTGTCATGCCTAATAAGCATGTACTGGGCTGTCCGAGTTTTCTTGCTGCAAGAGGCTTGTCTTGGAGTGTTCTCTAGGTGTTACGGTGGCTTTGACCCGCGCAGTCGAAGGAGATCGCCATGAAACCCAAGGTCTACTTCACCCGCGACATCGCGCCCGAGAACGTCGTACGGCTCTACCATCTGCTCGACGTGGAGCTGCCCGGCAAGGTGGCCGTAAAGGTCCATTCCGGCGAGCAGGGCAACCAAAACTACCTCACGCCCGAGTTCTGGAAGCCCATGGTCGACGAGGTCGGCGGCACCATCGTTGAGTGCAACACCGCCTACGGCGACGCGTCGGGCGGCGTGCGCGACCACACCGAGACCCACTGGAAGCTCATGGAGGAGCACGGGTGGACCACGTACTTTGACGTGGACATCATGGACGCTGAAGGCCCGGACGTGGTGTGGCCCGTGCGTGGCGGCAAGCAGCTCACCGAGAACCACCTGGGCAAGCACATCGAGGATTACGATTCGATGCTCGTGCTCGCGTGAGTACGAGCTCGTGGAGTGCTAGCAGGCGCTCACTGCACCGGGCCTGTGCCGCGCTCCCGCCGCGCCCACGTTGACACGTCCTTGCGGCCTCGGTCGCGGCGCGGCGGGTATAACGAGGGTGTTCCGCAACAAAGGAGGCTGCTCATGGCAATCACGGTGAATCTCTACTATACGGGCGAGAACGGTGCGGCGCGCGCGTTTGCCGAGGAGATGGAGGCTTCGGGTACGGCGGCGGCTATCCGCGCGGAGGCGGGCAACGTCCGCTACCGTTATTTTCAGCCGCTGGACGACCCCGAGACGGTGCTCCTTATCGACGCGTGGGAAGACCAAGCTGCTATCGATGCGCATCATGCTTCGCCCATGATGGCCAAGGTGGCGGAGCTTCGCGACAATTACGATCTCCACATGACGGCCGAGCGCTACGTGGCCGATGAGGACGGATTCTCGGCCCACGACCAGTCATTTATCCGCTCGTAAATGCCGCGCAGTCGCGCTTGCGCGGCAATGCGTCGGCCCCATCTATGTTTGGTGCACGCAGGTCCTTGATGAGCCGTTTTTTGTCCCATCGTGGGCCAGCGTGCATCAACGTTTTCCGAGCACGCGGCAACTGGGACTCAACATGTGGCAGGGCGTCAAGCTTGGTGCCCTCCTTCTCTCTGAACAGTCTCTCCTCTCCGGGCAAGAAGGCCGAAGCCCGGGGAGGAGAGGCCTTATGTGGCTTTACCTGCGCATAAAGAGAGACTGCATGTTTGCGAAGCGTATTGCAGCCGAGCGAAACGCTAGATGGTAAAAGAAAGTAAAACGAGGGAAAAGAAGGGAAAACTTGCTAAAGAAGTGAAAGCTTGAAACAGGGGGATGAGCGCCATCTCAGATATCGCGCGGCGGGCGTCACGCTGCGGTGTAGTACCCCAGGCACATCCGAATGAAGTCGCGCATCTCGGTGCGGAAGTCGGGAACGCGGCGCTGGATGCCGGCAAGCTCGACCGCCTCGACCACGAGCGGGTTGTGCTGGCACCACCCGTCGATGCCGACGGTGTGGTAGTACACGGCCGTGAGCAGCTGGTTCGCGCGGTCGGCACCCATGCCGAGGTTCTCAGAAAAGCGCTCGATAAGCCGGTCCTGGTTGGCGTAGTAGCGCGCCTTGAACGATGCGAGCCGCTCCACCGTCACGTTGGTCTCGATAATGCTCGCGAGCATGTTGCCGTAGGTAAAGTAGCTCCGGTTGGAGCAGATCTGCTCGAGCCAGACCTCGGCGAGCACCTCGAGTCCATACGTGCTGCCGGCGGGGTAGGCCGTGAGTAGACCGTTTGCGTAGGCGGTGTTGCCGTCGGCGCAGAGCTCGAGAAAGATCTCCTCCTTGGTGGAGACGTACTTATAGAGCGCGGCGCGCGACCAGCCCAGGCGCTCGGCGATGGTGGCGAGCGTGATCTCGTGGTAGGGGCGCTCTGCAAACAGCGCCGCGGTGACCTCCTTGATGGCGGTCATGCGCTGCTCCTTCTGCTCCTCGCTGCGCGCTCTCACAAAATCTGCCATGAGTTGCATCTCTTTCTTACGTTGTTGGGTGGAACTAATACTAACAACCATTCTGCTAAAAAGCAAAATCAGCAAAGATATTTTGAATAACGGCTTTACAAGTTACAAAGTGTAGCTAAGATAGATGACAAGAAACGACTACGTTGAAAGGAAGACCATGGCGACCATGCAGTACGCAAAGCTTGGGCACTCGGGCATCGAGGTTTCTAAGATCTGCCTCGGTGGCATGAGCTTTGGTAGGGTTACCGAGGGCGTGGGCCATCAGTGGCTCATCGACCAGGCGGGTACCACGGCCGTTATCAAGCGCGCGGTCGAGCAGGGGGTTACCTTTATCGACACTGCCAACACCTACGCCGGAGGCACGAGCGAGGAGTACATCGGGCACGCTCTGCGCGAGCTCGGCGTTCCGCGCGAGCAGATGGTGCTTGCCAGCAAGGTCTACTTTAACGAGGGGCGCCTCTCGCGCGAGGCCATCAACCGCGAGATCGACGGCACCTTGAAGCGCCTTGGCACCGATCACCTCGACCTCTACATCATCCACCGCTTTGACTACGACACGCCCATCGAGGAGACCATGGAGGCCCTCGATGGCCTGGTGCGCGCGGGCAAGGTGCGCGCGCTGGGGGCGAGCGCCATGTACGCCTACCAGTTCCACAACATGCAGGTCGTGGCCGAGCAAAACGGCTGGACCACCTTTACGAGCATGCAGTGCCACTACAACCTGCTCTATCGCGAGGACGAGCGCGAGATGATCCCCGTGTGCCGCCAGTTTGACGTGGCGCTCACGCCCTACAGCCCGCTCGCCTCGGGGCATCTGACGCGCCCCACGTGGGACGCGGCCTCCAAGCGCTCCGAGACCGACACAGTGATGCGCAACAAGTACGACGCCGACCGCGAGCGCGATATGCCCATCGTAAAGCGCGTGGCCGAGGTTGCCGAGCGCCACGGGGTGCCCATGGCGCAGGTGGCGCTTGCCTGGCACTGGGCGCGCGGCGTGGTGGCGCCCATCGTGGGCTGCTCCAAGCCGGAGCGCGTGGACGACGCGGTGGCTGCGCTCGATGTGGTGCTCACTCCCGATGAGATCGCCTACCTCGAGGATCCGTACGTGGCGCACGAGCTCGTGGGGCCGCTGGCTCGCCCGGGCGAGAAGGAGCTGGCGGGGACGACGGACCTCAACAAGAAGTAATGCGGCGATTTGCCCGCCACATCGGGATGACTCATTTTGACCCCGTCCCAAAATGAGTCATTGCAGCGCGAAAGGACTAGCTATGACAACGCTTTACCTCATGCGACACGGCCAAACCCTCTTTAACGTGCTCAAGCGCAAGCAGGGCTGGTGCGACTCGCCGCTCACCGAGCTTGGCGTCGAGCAGGCGCACCGTGCCGGCGCCTGTCTGGCCGAGCGGGGTGTTACGTTCGATCACGCCTACAGCTCCACCTCGGAGCGGGCGGTGGACACGCTCGAGGTTGTGCTGGGCGAGCTCGGCTGTCCCGACATGCCCTACGAGCGCATCAAGGGCCTCAAGGAGTGGAACTTCGGCGCGTTTGAGGGGCTAAGCGAGGACACCAATCCGCCGCTGCCGTACGGCGACTTCTACGTACCGTTTGGCGGCGAGGGCGAGCTGGCGTTTCGGGAGCGGATAGTTGCGACCGTAACCGAGCTCATGCAGCGCTCCGGCCACGAGTGTGTGCTCATGGCCTCGCACGGGGCGGCAGTCGCGCAGTTTTTGCGCGCTCAGGGTCCGGAAGCGGAGCACCGCCTGCGCGGCGACGGGCGGCGCATCGGCAACTGCGCGATCACGGTCTATGAGTTTGACCCGGCCACGGCGCACTTTGAGGCGCTCGAGCTCATCAACCCCAACGCGTAGCGCACCGAGCTAGCGCGCAAGCGACACAACCGTATAGGCCCATCGGGCAATTTGAAGTATCGGCCATCCCGTCTGCCGTCTTGGCGCAGGCGGGATGGCTGCATATTGCGCTTTCCCAGCAGCTTGCCTGCTCTCTATTCTTATAGAGCAAACCATTAATAAACCTGTAAAAAAAGTAAAGTAGAAAACCATCTTTATAAGTTACGTAACGTAACGTAAATTACATGACAAGGAACGCGGGGATGCTCACTCCCATCACCATGGTAGATCCATCCCGCTTGCACCTACCATCCTCGCGTTCCGCCCCAAGTTGGCGCTCAGCAAGGCTGCTGGGCATCGTCCATAGGCTCTTAGCTGAGGAAATCAAAGGAGGGCCAGCTACTATGAAGAAGAACATCGGTCAGGTAAGCGCGCTGTATCCCGTGCCCGTGGTAGTCGTGGGTGCCATGAACGGCAACGAGCCCACCTGGACGCTCGTGGCGCACACGGGAATCCCCAGCCACGATCGGCTGATGGTGAGCCTCGCCGCGCCGCATTTTATCAACGGCAAGATCAAGGAAGCCGGGGTGCTCTCGATCAACGTGGTGGACGAGAGCTGGCTCGCCCAGGCCGATTACTGCGGCAGCGTGAGCGGTGCCCGCCAGAGCAAGGCCGAGGTCTTCTCGTGGACGCCGGGCGAGGCGGGCGCGCCCATCGTCGACTGCGCCAAGCTCACCATGGAGTGCCGCGTGGAGGACATCTACGCGTGCGGCAACTTTGAGAACTTCATCTGCTCGGTGGTCAACACCTATGCCGACGAGTCGGTGCTCAACGAGAAGGGCAAGCCGGACTTCTGCAAGATCGCCCCGGTGCTCTTTGAGATGCCCAGCTACACCTACCTCTCCACCGGCGAGAAGATCGCCGACTGCCTGAGTTTTGCTCGAGCGCAAAAGGCCGAGCAGGCGGAGTAGCGGCACTACCGACACGGCGCGGGGGCGCCTGCGCGGTGGGGCGGACAGAAAGGAGCCGCAATGAAGATCGTTATCTTGCAGGGGAGCCCCAACCTCAGGAGCTCGACGGCGATACTGGTCGAGGAGTTCGCCCGCGGTGCGCGCGAGGCGGGCCACGAGGTCGAGCGCATCGACGTTGCTCGCTCTGACGTGCGGCCTTGCACGGGCTGCGTCGCCTGCGGCTACGGCGCGCGCCCGTGCGCGCAGCGCGACGGCATGGCCTCGGTGCTCGAGAAGCTGCTCGCGGCCGACATGGTGGTCTTTGCCACGCCGGTCTACTACTTTGGCATGACGGCGCAGCTCAAGGCGGTGGTCGACCGCTTTTGCTCGGAGAATGTGCGCATCACCGCCAAGCGCCTCAAGGCGGCGCTCCTTGCGGTGGCGTGGAACGGCGACGCGGAGACCTTCGCCCCGCTCGAGGTGCACTACGACGCCATCTGCCGCTACCTCGATCTGCGCGATTGCGGTCGCGTGATCGGTCGCGGTTGCGGCACGCCGTCTATGACGCGCGCGTCGGACCATCCGCATGCTGCCTACGAGCTGGGGCGTTCCCTGTAGCGTCGGCGGAGCGGGGGGCGTTTTGGGTATGGGCGCGGTGCCGCCCCGGCGCGGCTTTGTCTCCCTTGGCACCTTGCACGACGCTATCCCCGTTCGTCGCGCTGCCCGTTGTCGCCCCATCCTTTCCGCAGGTGATCCAAAAAGAGCCGTGCGGCATGGGGGAGGGCCGCGTTGCGCTTCCATGCAAGATGGATCGGGGCGACGATGGGTGGAAAGAGCAGGCGAAACGCCAGCTCGGTATCGGGCCCGACATCGTTGAGCCCCTCGTAGCCAATCATGCGGCCCGCTCCCTCGCGCACAAACACCGCGGCGTTGTAGTTGAGGTTATACGTTGCCGCGACCTCGATTTTCGCCGCCTCGGCCCCGAGCCATGTGGTGAGGACGCCCGTCGGCTCGTTGTCGCGCCAGAGGCGTTCGGGCACGATAAGCGGCGCGTCTCCCAAATCGGTGGGGCTAACGGTGGTCTGCTCGGCGAGCGGGTCGTCTGAGCGCATGTACACGCCCCAGGCGTCGGTGGGGCGCAGACGCAGGTGCGCGTAGCGGTCGACATCGGGAAAGTTCATGAGCACGGCAAGGTCGTCCAAGCCGTGTTCCAAGCGTTCGACCAGGTCGATGGCGTTTGCGCTGTGCAGCTGAAAGCGCACGCCGGGATACGCCTCTCTAAAGGCGCGCGCCGCGCGCGCGATGACGCGCATGCCCTGGCTCTCGCCCGCTCCGATGCGCACGGTGCCTGCAACGATGCCGTCGGGCTGGGCAAAGTCGGCAGTCGTCTGGTCGGCGAGCCCGACAATCTCTTCTGCGCGCCGTCGCAGGTAGAGGCCGCGTTCTGTGGGGGTGACGCTTCTGCTGTGGCGCTCGAGCAGCGGCGTGCCCAGCTCGCGCTCGAGCGCGGCGATTTGGCGCGAGAGCGCCGGCTGCGTAACGTGCAGAACCTCCGCCGCCCTCGACATGGTTCCCTCTTGGCAGACGGTGAGGAAATACCGCAAGGTGCGCAGCTCCATGGCTCCTCCCGAGATATCAGATACTATACACGCAACTCATATCTCACTATAAAGTATAAGCAATAGTAATCTGCACGTCGGCGCGTGATACTGGGGATGGTAGCCGAGACGCCGCGGTGGCAGGAGGTGCGCAATGACGGGGCAAGAGGACGGGGGCATCGAGTTCTCCTTTGGCTCGACCGTTGTGCCCGCCGTGCTCAACGGCTCAAGGACCGCCTGCGCGTTTGCCCGGTTGCTGCCGTTCGAGACCACCCTGTGCGGAACCGGTATCGCATTGTGCGGAGCCCTGCCGGAACCCCTCCCGGTGAACCCCGAGCAGATTCATCGCGGTTGGCAAAACGGCGACATCAACTACTGCACGGAGGGCGGGTGGCTCTCGGTGCTGGTGGGGGACGAGGAGAATTCCGCCCGCTATGGCGGCCAAGTGACTCTCGGACATCTTGCCGAAGGCTGGGCGGCGCTCGAGGGGTTGGTGGGTGAGGTGCCCGTTCGCGTGGCGGCGAGCTGCCAGGCGGGGGACGCTCCGGCCGGGAGTGACCTGGCCGCTGAGGCCTCGGTCAGAGAGGCTCCGGCCGAGGGGGACCCGGTCGAGAAGGCCCCGCGCGGAAAGCGCTGCCCGGTATGAGACACGTCCTGCGACGTGCGCGGGAGAACGTTGTAGAAGGAGGGTCGTATGACAGACATCGCCGGCACATTGGGGAGCATGTTTTCGCTCATCATCGTGACCATCCTCGGCTACGTGGCGGCACGGTGCGGGTTTATCTCGGCCGATATTCGCCCCAAGCTCTCGGGGCTCATCTTTAACATCACCCTGCCGTGCACCATTCTGGCCTCGGTGGGCAAGATCGATGCCTCAACCGGTGCCGAGGCCATCACCTGGTCGCTGGTGTTTGGCATCGCCCTCTTTTTTGTGATGCTCGCGGGCGGCGCGCTCGCCTGTCTTGCACTGCGCGTGCCGCGCGGCGAGCGGGGCCTGTACCTCTGGATGGGCGTGCTCACCAACACGGGCTTTATCGGCTTCGCGGTGCTCGACTCGATCTTTGGCGGGGCGAGCGTGTTTTTGGGCAGCATCTTTATCGCGCTGTCCAACGTCTTTATCTACAGCATCGGCGTGGCGCTGCTGCGCTCGGCGGGCCAGGCGGGGCGTGCCGCGGGTGTTGGTGGCGACGGAGCCTCGGGTGAGGCCGCACGAAAGCGCCGCCGCACCATCGATGTGCGCGGCATGCTCAAAGACATGGTCAACGTGCCCCTGGTGATGAGCCTTGTTGCCATGGTGATCTTCTTTGCGCAGGTTTCGGTCCCCGCGCCCATCATGCAGGCGGCCGAGATGGCGGGCGGCATCACCTCGCCTCTGGCCATGATGCTCGTGGGGCTTTCCATCGCCGACGCAGATCTTGCGGCGGTGCTCAAGCAGCCGCGCCTTTGGGGCTTTACGGTCATTCGCTTTTTACTGGTACCGCTCGCGGTCTACGTTCTCTTGGCGCCGTTGGTGCCGAGCGCGCTCGCCCTCGGCGTCTTTGTGGTGATGCTCGCCATGCCCACGGGGTCTATGGCCGGTCCCATCGCAGAGACCTACGGGCAGAACGGCGAGCTGCCCGCACAGGGGACGATCGTCTCCACGGTGGCTTCGTTTGCCATTGTGCCTGTGCTCATGACCATCATGAGCTTGGGGTAGGTGAGGGGTTTGGTGCGCGAGGTGAGCCCGCGGCGAGGGCAAGCGGGCGTGCCCATAGGTGTGGACGACGCGCAGATGCGGCGTTCAGATAGGTAACAAGGTCGGCCGGCGCCTTCGATGCCGGCGGGCGGCGGTGCCGCCGCAATAGAAAGGAGTTTCTCATGGCAGTGAAGCAGACCGCAGGACGCAACCAGCTGGGTGTTGTAGCGCCCAAGTTTGCCGAGCTCAACGACGACGTACTCTTTGGCGAGGTGTGGGCGCGCGAGGACAAGCTCTCGCTCAAGATGCGCTCCATCGTCACGGTGGTGACGCTTGTTGCCAAGGGCATGGTGGACAGCTCATTTGAGTTTCACATGGCAACGGCCAAGACCAACGGCGTTACGCGCGACGAGATGGCCGAGATCCTCACGCACGAGGCGTTCTATGCCGGTTGGCCCAACGCGTGGGCGGCGTTCCGCGTGCTCCTCAAGGTGTACGGCGAGGAGGCGGACAGCGGCGAGGGTGCGACCTTTGCGCCGACCTTTGGCCTTGGCGAGACCAACGACGCGTACGCGGCGTACTTTACCGGGCAGTCGTACCTGAACCCGCTCATCTCTGCCGACGAGGCGGGCGTGGCCATCTCCAACGTGACCTTTGAGCCGGGGTGCCGCAACAACTGGCACATCCACCACGCCGACAAGGGCGGCGGCCAGGTGCTGATCGTAACGGACGGCCGCGGCTGGTACCAGGAGTGGGGCAAGGAGCCGCAGCTGCTCGTGCCCGGCGACGTGGTGGTTATTCCCGAGGGCGTGAAGCACTGGCACGGCGCCGCCGCCGACAGCTGGATGAGTCACCTGGCCTACGGCGTGCCCGGCGAGAACTGCTCCAACGAGTGGCTCGAGCCGGTGGACGACGCGCAGTATCCGCAGGCCTAGCAGCTGCGGAGGGGCGCGGGGCGGCCGGGCCGAGAGCGGCTGTGCCGCGAGCGGCCGGGCTGCGTGACCGGGTCGGCGGCTGGGCCGTCCGCCGGGCCGAGCTCGGAGGACGGCCGCCCTCCCATCTGCATCGCGGTTGCCACAGATTGTCACCTAAGGGGCCGAAAGCTGGGCCTTAGGTTACAAACTGCGGCGGTATTATTGGAGGTCTCGGGTTATGCCGCATATTGTCAAATTAGGGGCCGAATAACCCGTCTTGTTTGACGATCTGCAACAGTATTGTTTTCGCAGCTCGAGTTGTGTTGCAGATTGTCAAACAAAGGGCCGGGACATGATTCCTGCGCGACAAACTGCAGCTGAATACTTATCCGACCCGAGTTCTCCTGCAGGTTGTCACGCAGAGAGGGGTCAAAGCCAAGCCCTGCGCGACAAACTGCAGCAAAACTGTTTCCGTTTGTCGCGGGGTTCGCCGTGGAGAGCGGGGCTCTCCGTGAGGGGCGGGCTTGCCAAGGGGAGCGGGCGCGGGCGGCGAGAGGTGCAGGCCGGGGGCTCGCACGCGTTCCGCCAACCGCGCCCGCATCCATTGCCGGGCGCGTCCCCAACGTCGGGTCCCGCAGCAGCGGACCCGCCTTTTACCGATGATGGACCCAAGCGTCGGGCGCGTTTTCCGGATGCAACCCCGCGGGTGCCCTCCCCAGCTGCGCACTCGTCCCGCTGGCGAACCCCGGGTGACCTTTTACCGGTGTTCACTCATTCTTAAGCCCGATGCGGCCGGGTGCGCGGCGCATCGCCCGTACAATGGGGCCGACGGAAGGCGGTCCGAGGCGGCGGTGCCGCGTTGGGTTGGGGAGGTAGCGATGGGTGGAGCAAAGAGGCGCTATGCGGTGCTCGCCGTGGCGGGTCTGTTGGGCGCGCTGTCGCTGAGCGGTTGCATCCCGTGGGGGAACACCGCCAAGGTGGACGATCTGGCAAGCGCCGATGTGCAGGATGCGCTCGACTCGGCGAGCTCCGCGCTGGACGACGCCACGTCTGCCCTCGACGAGGGTCTTGGCTCGGCGGCTGACGGTGTCTCCGATGCGCTCGACGGCCTGCAGGCGACTCTCGGCGACCTCTCCGACGTGCCGGCTCTGCTTGAGGGGGCGTTTGGCGCGGACGGTCTGGCCTCTAAGGCAACGCGGGTGGAGGTCACGGATGCCCGCACGGGCGAGGTACTCGCCACGTATGATGCCGAGCAGAAGGCGGAACTCGCAACGCTCTTTGACCAGTTTGCCTACGGTGCGTGGTCGGTTGTGCCGTCGCATCCCGATAACGCAACGGCGGAATACACAATCCGGTGCTATCAGACCGAGACGCAGAAGCTCGGTCAGTCGGCGGACGAGCTCCAGGAGCAAGAGGTTGTTGCCATTACGACCTATCGCGATTCAAACATCATCCACTTGGCGGTCGCGGGCTCGGCGATCGAGCTCGATTTTGAGGTGTTGGAAGCCGACCTGTCGGCGCTTCGTGGATTGGCGGCGTAACGTATGGCGGAGGAGTTGAGCGGGGCGCCTGCCGGCGGGCGCGATGCGCAGCGCGGTGGCGGTGCGGCGCAGGCTGAGGCCTCGGTACGGGATGCCCGGAAGGCGAGTGAGCCGGTGTGCACGTCGGAGGCGGCGGCGACTTCGACCGGTGCCGCCGAGGAGCCGAGGCGCTACCAGTTTTTCAACCATGCGGCCTGCGAGTTCTACCCCTGCCACGACATGCCGGCCGAGGAGCTCAACTGCCTCTTCTGCTTCTGCCCGCTCTACGCGCTCGGTCCGGCGTGCGGCGGCAACTACCGCTACGTGGGTGAGCGGGGTGACATCAAGGATTGCTCCGCCTGCACCCTGCCGCACCGGCGCGAGAACTACGACTACCTCATGGGCAGATATGCCGAGATTCAGCGGCTTGCCGCCCCGGGCGACGGCTCCGGGCAGCATCCTTCCGCCTAGGGAGATCATGTTGCGTCGGGCCGGGGGTGGGTGGAACCAGTGCCGTGCCGGGGTTGGAGCTGGTGCCGGGGTTGAAGCCGGTGCTAGGGCCGAGGTTGAAGTCGGTGCCGGGCCGGGACTGGAGCTAGGGCAGAGGTGGACCGGTGTCGGAATAGGAAATGGAGCCGGTGCCGGAGACGACGCCAAGCTCGAGGCGGACTAGTTCCGAGGCAAAGCGGCGGGTCCCGCTTCTGTGCAGTGGCGCGTTCCAGACACGACAAACCATGCACAAACCGCATAGCAACGCATAGCTTATAGGTCTTTTACATGCCAGAGAATCGCTCGTATGATAGCGACAGAAAGGAGCTAAATATGGGCGATTTGAGTTCTGACGTCGAGCGGTGCCTCTGCGACTGCTCGTGTGACGCCGAGCGCGTGCAGCGGGCCAAGTGCTCCTGCGAGGAGGGCCGGGCGCGCGAGGCCAAGCGCGTGCTGCTGGGCGAGCGCCAGCGCCTGCTCGACGAGATGCACGCCTCGCAGCGGGGCATCGACGCCATCGACCACATGCTGTATCGGGTGAGCTGCGAGTGCACGCCGCCTGCCGCTTCGGGCAGCTGTGGCACGCAAGGCGGGGACGGCGCCTCCGACCCCGCAGCGCCGGCGGCCGAGCAGCCCGCGCTGGCAGCCTCCGCCGAGAGCGAGGTGACCGACCGTGGATAGCAGCCTTGCCGAGCTTCTCATCGACTCGTTCCCTAAGATCCTCATCCCGGGCCTCGTCTACACGCTGCCGCTCGCGTTCGTCTCGTTTGCCATCGCACTCGTCATCGCCACGGCGGTCGCGCTCATCCAGTACGCCCGCGTGCCGGTGCTCCGCCAGCTCGCGCGCTTCTACATCTGGGTGGTGCGCGGCACGCCGCTGCTCGTCCAGCTCTACGTGGTGTTCTTTGGTCTGCCCGACTTCGGCATCGTGCTCGACCCGCTCCCGACGGCGGTACTCGTGCTCTCCATCAACACGGGCGCCTACTCGGCCGAGACCATGCGCGCCGCGCTCGAGAGCGTCCCGGTGGGCCAGCTCGAGGCAGGCTACTGCGTGGGCATGAGCTACCTGCAGGTCATGCGGCGCATCGTGCTGCCGCAGGCGCTCCGCACGGCCTTCCCGCCGCTCTCCAACGAGCTCATCGCGCTCGTTAAGGACACCTCCCTCGCGGCCAACATCATGGTGGCCGAGATGTTCCGCGCCACGCAGGAGATCGTCTCGCGCGAGTGGGTCACCATGCCGCTGTACCTCGAGGTCGCGGCGATCTACCTCCTGTTCTCGACGGTGCTCACGTGGCTCCAGCGCCTGGGCGAGCGCAAGCTCGCGGCGCAGGGCATGGAGAGGGGCTGATGACGATGACGGACATGCTCAAGCTCAGCGGCGTGCGCAAGGCGTTTGGCGGCACGGAGGTGCTGCACGGGATCGACCTGACCGTGCGCAAGGGCGAGGTCGTGGCGGTGCTCGGTCCCTCTGGTTCGGGCAAGACGACGCTTCTGCGCTGCGCGAACTTTCTGGAGCGGGCCGATGCGGGGCAGCTTGAGCTCGACGGTGTGACGCTCGACCTCGCGCGCGCCGCGCACGCCCAGATCGCGGAGGTGCGCCGGCGCACAGGGTTCGTCTTCCAGGGCTACAACCTCTTTCGCAACCGCACCGCACTCGGCAACGTAACCGAGGGGCTGATCGTGGCGCGCCACATGCCGCGTGCCGAGGCCGAAAAGCGGGCGCACGCTTGCCTTATGCGCGTCGGCATGGACGATCGGTGTGACGCCTATCCGGCGGCGCTTTCGGGCGGGCAGCAGCAGCGCGTCGCCATCGCTCGCGCCATGGCAACCGAGCCCGAGATCATCTATTTTGACGAGCCCACCTCGGCGCTCGACCCCGAGCTCACGGGCGAGGTGCTCGCCAGCATGCGGAGCCTTGCCGAGGACGGCATGACGATGCTCGTGGTGACGCACGAGATGTCGTTTGCCAAAAACGTTGCCGACCGCGTGGTCTTTATGGACGGCGGCGTGGTGGTGGCCGACGCACCGGCCAGGGAGTTCTTTGAGCACCCGGCCAACGAGCGCGTGCGTGCCTTCTTACGCACAGCCGACGCGGCGTAGGCGGCGCGACGCGGATGCGGGCGCCTGGGGCCGTGCGGGCGCCGTGTAGCACGTGCGACGCCGGCCCGCCCCGCGCGGCAAATGGGTCAGATGGAACACGTCCCCAAATGGCCCATCTAAACAATCGATAGGAGAGAACCATGCAGAACATTACGACCAACGTATCTCGTAGGACCTTTCTCGCCGGTGCGGGCAGCGCGGCGGTCGTGGCGGTGCTCGGCCTCGCGGGCTGCGGCGCCACGGGCGGCAGCACGGCCGGCAGCGCGGGTAGCGCGGCGGAGTCGGGCGAGGACCTGCTCACCCAGATCCAGGACCGCGGTGAGATGACCTTTGCCACCGAGGGCACCTGGAGCCCGTGGACCTTCCACGACGCCGACGGCAACCTCACCGGCTACGACATCGAGGTCGCCCGCGCCATCGCCGCCGAGCTGGGTGTTGAGGCGAGCTTTGCCGAGGGCGAGTGGGACGGCCTGCTCGCGGGCCTCGACTCGGGCCGCTACGACACCATGGCCAACGGCGTCTCGGTGACCGAGCAGCGCGAGGAGCAGTACGACTTTACCGAGCCCTACGCCTACAACCGGATCGTCGTCATCACCCTGAACGATTCCGACATCACCTCGCTCGACGACCTCGAGGGCAAGCGCACGGCCAACACCCTCGGCTCGAGCTACGCCACGCTCGCCGAGAGCTACGGCGCCACCAACACCGGCGTGGACGACTTTAACCAGACGATCGAGCTTTTGCAGCAGGGCCGCATCGACGCCACCCTCAACGACGAGGTCGTCTTTTACGACTACCTGCGCGCGCACCCCGACGCGCCGCTCAAGATCGCGGCCGAGAACGACGAGCCCACGCACGTGGCGTTCCCGCTGCGCAAGGGCGGCGAGACCGAGACGCTCCGCGAGGCCATGAACGAGGCCATCACAACGCTCCGCGAGAATGGGACGCTCTCGAGCCTCTCCAACGAGTTCTTTGGGCTCGACATCTCCGAGGCGTAGACCGCGGTAACGGCACAAAGGGACAGGGACATTGTACCGGGACGAGGGGAGTGTACCGTGAACGAGCAGAAGGCGCCGGAGCAGCAGGGTTGCCTGCAGCGCGCCGGGCGCATCGCCGGCATCGTGGTGCTGGCGATCGTGACCATTGTCTGCTTTGTGGCGCTCGTTACGCGTGAGCCCCTCTACCGACGCTGGGCCCCCGAGGAGGAGCGGCCCGTGCCCGACGCGCGGGTCATTGAGGCGCTGAACGGCGCGGGTGACGAGGACGCTGCGGCGGGCGGCGAGGAGTCCACAGCAACCGAGGAAGACCCTGCGGCCGCCGGGCAAAACCCCACAACAACCGAGGCAGATCCCGCAACAACCGAGGAGGAAACCATGGCAGGCAAGCTAACGCTCACGGTGGACGGCGCCGCCTTTGCGGTGACGCTGGAGGATACGGCGGCGGCGCGCGAGCTGGCGGCGCGGCTGCCGCTCACGCTCGCGATGAGCGAGCTCAACGGCAACGAGAAGTACGCCTATCTGGACGACCCCCTGCCCACGGCGGCCTCGCGCCCGGAGACCATCCACGCCGGCGACGTCATGCTCTTTGGCGATAGCTGTCTCGTGCTCTTTTACGAGACCTTTCAGACCAGTTACAGCTATACGCCCGTGGGCCACGTGGACGACCCGTCGGGCCTGGCCGAGGCGCTGGGCGGCGGCGACGTTACCGTCTCCTGGTCTTAACGGCAGGGGCAATCACGCCCCTGCCGCGTCATGCCCGGCGGTGGGTCATTTGGGGGCGTGTTCCATCTGACCCATTTTGTGCCGGGCAGATGACGCAAAACAGCCCCGTTCCAGAATGCGTCATCGTTGTATCATGGCGGCAAGGCGCCCGCCGCGCCTCGCCGCTCGCGTCCCGAGCCACCGTTCGCCCCCAAGGAGGCCCGCCATGCCCATCAGCGTGCACGAAGCTACCGGAACGTTCCACCTCTACAATAACGACCTAAGCTACATTTTTGCGCTGGTGGAGGGCTACCCCTTCCAGCTGTACTACGGCGCGCGCGTGCCCGACGAGGAGGATTTTAGCTATCTCGTCACCGAGTGCTGGATGCCCTCGTCGGTGGGCGCCTCGGCCGAGTGCGAGCTCGTCAGCTTTGAGCACCTGAGCGGCGAGTACCCCTTTGTGGGAGCGGACGACATGCGCCCGCCCGCGCTCGACGTGCGCACCGCGAGCGGCTGCAACGTCCTCAACCTCGTCTATCGGGGCCACACGGTCGAGCGCGGCAAGCCTGCGCTCGAGGGGCTGCCCGCCACCTACGTCGAGGACCCGTCCGAGGCCGATACGCTCACCCTCACGCTCGCCGACGACGTGACGGGCCTTGCCGTGGACCTCGTCTACACCGTGTTCGCGCACGAGCCGGTCATCGCCCGCAGCGCCCGCATCCGCAACACCGGCACGGCCGCGCTCACGGTCGAGACGGCGCTGAGCGGCACCTTCTGCCCGGGCGACGACCGCTTTGAGCTCGTGGAGCTTGCCGGCTCGTGGTCGCGCGAACGCCATGAGGTGCGCACGCCGCTCCGCCCCGGCGCCCAGGGCGTCTACTCGCTGCGCGGCCATTCGAGCCACCAGTTCAACCCCTTCTTGGCACTCGTCCGCCCCGAGACCACCGAGGAGACGGGCGAGGCGTACGGTTTTAGCCTCGTCTACAGCGGCAACCACCGCATGCTCGTCGACGTTGACGCCTACGGGACGACGCGCGTCGCGGCGGGCATCAACCCCGAGGGCTTTAGCTGGCCGCTCGCTCCGGGTGAGGCGTTCCAGACGCCCGAGGTGCTCGGCGTCTACAGCGCAGGCGGCCTGGGCGCCATGTCGCGCGCGCTCCACCGGGTCTTTCGCAGCCGGCTCTCCCGCGGCGCTTGGCGCGACCGCCTGCGCCCCATCCTCATCAACAACTGGGAGGCCACGTACTTCGACTTTACGGAGGACAAGCTCGTTGAGGTGGCGCGTGCCGCGGCCGACCTGGGCATCGAGCTCTTTGTGCTCGACGACGGATGGTTTACCAACCGCAACGACGACACCGCCGGTCTGGGCGACTGGGAGGTTGACTACGCCAAGCTGCCGCACGGGCTCGGCGGGCTGGCCGAGCGCATCAACGGGCTCGGCATGGACTTTGGCCTGTGGATCGAGCCCGAGATGGTGAGCCCGGGCACTCGCATGTGGGTCGAGCACCCCGAGTGGGTGCTGCACGCGCCCGGCCAGCCGTTGCGCCCGAGCCGCCACCAGTACGTGCTCGACCTCTCCAACCCTGCGGTGGTGGACTACCTCACCGACCGTCTGAGCGCCGTTATCGGGTCGGCCAACATCTCCTACATCAAGTGGGACATGAACCGCTCGTTTGCCGACGTGTTCTCGCAGACGGCGGGCGCGGAGCGGCAGGGGAGCGTGCGGCACGCGTTTATCCTGGGCGTGTACGAGCTCTACCGGCGCCTTGGCGAACGCTTCCCGCAGATTCTCTTTGAGTCGTGCGCGGGCGGCGGCGGGCGCTTTGACCCCGGCATGCTCTTCTATGCGCCGCAGGCGTGGACGAGCGACGACACCGACGCCGTCGAGCGCCTGCGGATCCAGTGGGGCACGTCGCTCGCCTACCCGCTGAGCTCAATGGGCAGCCATGTGTCGGCTGTGCCCAACCACCAGGTTTTTAGGCAGACGCCGCTCAAGATGCGCGCCGACGTGGCGTACTTTGGCACGTTTGGCTACGAGCTCGACGCCACGGCGTTTACGGCGGAGGAGCGCGAGGCCGTGCGCGCGCAGGTGGTGTTTATGAAACGCTACCGCGGGCTCATCCAGTTTGGCGAGTTCTACCGGCTGCGGAGCCCGTTTGCCGGGCGCGGCAACGAATGCGCATGGATGGTGGTGGGCGAGGGCGCCCGCGAGGCCATCGTGGCGTACTACCGCGTGCTGCAGGAGGTCAACGCCGGGCGCCGCCAGGTGCGGCTGGCCGGGCTCGACCCCGAGGCGCGCTACACGGTGCGCGAGCAGGGCGTGCCGGAGGGCGAGGCGGCGCTCTACCGCCGCAGCGTGTCGGGTGCGGAGCTCATGCGCATCGGCCTCAACCTCACGGACGAGTCGTGCGGGCAGAATTTCTCGGGCCGCGGCGACTTTATCTCGAGGATCTTTGTGCTCGAGCGCGTCTAGGCCGTCCGCGGTGCCCCGGTACAAAGGGACGGGGACATGGTGCCTGTCAGTTGGCGAGGAGAAAGGGGAAGCCATGCACGGGACGATGCTGAGTGGGACGGAGCTACTGATTATCGCGGGGACGTTTGTTATCCCCCTCATTGAGCTGGCCGTGGCGGCGGTTGTGGCCTACTTTGTGATCAAGAAGGCGGTCCTCGCGGCCCTTCGCGAGCACGACGAGGAGCGCTCCGCGAAATAGGACAGCCCGGAAATGATTTTGGGACGGGGTTAAAACGATTGGCACCTCCGCCGCAGATCTCGGTTACGGCTGCTCGCCTCGGACGGTCCGCTTGATGCGGGTGAGCGTTACGGGCGTCATGCCCAGAAACGACGCGATGGTGCGGTCTTTGGCAACCCCATCGAGCTCGGGAAGGCGCCAAGAAACCAGCGGTGCCGCTCGGTTGCCGTGTGCTGCGAGACCATCTGCTTGATCTGCCAATGGCGGTTGAAGGCCTCGTGCAGCTGGTCGGTGTAGACCCGCGCGCAGGATGAGCTCGCCGGCGCGGAAGGAGCGGATAACGCTGGCTGCGTCGAGGGCGTCGAGCGTCTTGGTGTTGGTGAGGCGGAGCACCTGCTCAAAGAATTCGCGGTTGGTCATGGGGCTCCCGGGGCGAGGGGTCGAACGTGGCAGTAGTAACCTCCACGCCGCGCGAGCCCGCATTAACGAATGATAAGACGATTTGGAGCAAACTGCGAAGCAAACTGCTGCCTTGCCCCTGCCCGGTACATTGCTCCTGTCCCGTTGTACCGTGGGGGCACCATGCAGGCCGCGCGGGCAACCACCCACCGCCCACCACGGTAACCTCCCACCACCCACCGCGCGGCAGCCGCCCATCACAGACAACCACCCGTCGCCCACCACCCACCGCGCGGCGTCCGCCAGCCGGTGGGTTGGTATCTCCCCATCTATCGCACTTAGAAAATCTTATATGTAGAGACTTAGATTTGGTATAAGAGCCAGCTAACGGGGAAACAATATCTCTCGACTAGACGAATGCTGCCCCGTAGGGCGGCAGGCCGAGCACCGCGAGGTCCAGATGCCCGTCGGGCTCGGCCACTGCAAGAGAGGTGATTCCATGAGAATCGACAAGCTGGCTATGACTTCCCGGGAGGCGCTGCAGACCGCTATTGGCATCGCGGGCGACGCGCAGGCCGGGGCAGTCGAGCCCATCCACCTGCTCGCCGCGCTGCTTACGAGCGGCGAGCGCAACATTTCCGTCATCGTTGAGCGCATCGGCGCCGACCCGCAGCAGCTCGCGCGCGCCGCGCAGGACGTAATCGACCGCGCGCCCAAGGTCACGGGCGACGGCACCGAGCTGGGGCTTTCGCGCGATCTTGTGCGCACGCTCGAGCGCGCCGAGAAGCTCGCGAGCAAGATGGAGGACAACTTCGTCATCACCGAGCACCTGCTCATGGCGCTCGCCGAGGATAAGGGCGAGGCGGGCCGCGTGCTCAAGGACGCAGGCGTAACGCCCCAGCGCGTCGAGGAGGTTTACGAGGAGCTCCGCGGCGACGACCGCGTGACCTCGGCTGACGCTAAGCCGCAGTACGAGGCGCTCGAGCAGTACGGCCGCAACATCTGCGACCTCGCGCGCGCCGGCAAGCTCGACCCAGTCATCGGTCGTACCGACGAGATCCGCCGCACCATCCAGGTGCTCAGCCGCCGCACCAAGAACAACCCTGTGCTCATCGGTGAGCCGGGCGTGGGCAAGACCGCCATCGTTGAGGGCATCGCCCAGCGCATCGTTGCGGGCGACGTGCCCACGACCCTGCGCGACCGCGACCTCATTGAGCTCGACATGAGCGCGCTCGTGGCCGGCGCCAAGTACCGTGGCGAGTTTGAGGACCGTCTCAAGGCCGTGCTCAAGGAGGTCGAGAAGGCCGACGGCAAGGTCATCCTCTTCATCGACGAGCTGCACACCATCGTGGGCGCGGGCGCAACCGAGGGCTCCATGGACGCCGGTAACATCCTCAAGCCGGCGCTCGCCCGCGGCGACCTGCACGCCATCGGCGCCACCACGCTCGACGAGTACCGCAAGTACATCGAGAAGGACGCTGCGCTCGCCCGCCGCTTCCAGACCGTCATGGTCTCGGAGCCGAGCGTCGAGGACACCATCTCGATCCTGCGTGGCCTCAAGGAGAAGTACGAGATCTTCCACGGCGTGCACATCACCGACGGCGCCCTCGTGGCTGCCGCCGACCTCTCCGACCGCTACATCGCCGACCGCTTCCTGCCCGACAAGGCCATCGACCTGGTGGACGAGGCGGCGAGCCGCCTGCGCATGGAGCTCGACTCCATGCCGGTGGAGATCGACCAGACGCAGCGCAGGCTCACGCAGATGCAGATCGAGGAGCAGGCGCTCATGAAGGAGACCGACGAGGCCTCCGCCGAGCGGCTCGAGGCTCTGCGGCAAGAGATCGCCGAGACCCAGGAGAAGCTCAACGTGCAGAAGGCCGGCTGGCTCAACCAGAAGAATGCCATCGACCGCGTGCAGGACATGAAGGCCGAGCTCGACGACGCCCGCAGCGAGGAGCAGCGCGCCACCCGCGACGGCGACCTCGCGCGCGCCTCGGAGCTGCGCTACGCCAAGATCCCGCAGCTCGAGCAGGCCATCAAGCAGGCCGAGGACGAGCTTGCCGCCCAGCGCGAGGAGGACGGCGCGGGCCTTAACGAGCAGGTGACCTCCGACGAGATCGCCGAGGTCGTGAGCGCGTGGACCGGCGTGCCCGTGAGCAAGATGATGCAGGGCGAGCTCGAGAAGCTCCGCGATCTTGAGGACGAGCTGCACAAGCGTGTCATCGGCCAGGACGAGGCGGTCTCGGCCGTGGCCGCGGCTGTGCGCCGCAGCCGTGCCGGCCTGGCGGACCCGGACAAGCCCATCGGCAGCTTCTTCTTCTTGGGGCCGACCGGCGTGGGCAAGACCGAGCTCGCCAAGGCGCTCGCGACGTGCCTCTTTGACGACGAGCGCGCGCTCGTGCGCATCGACATGTCGGAGTACATGGAGAAGTTCTCGGTCCAGCGCCTCATCGGCGCGCCTCCGGGATACGTGGGCTACGAGGAGGGCGGCCAGCTCACCGAGGCGGTGCGGCGCCGTCCGTACAGCGTCATCTTGCTGGATGAGATGGAGAAGGCGCACCCGGACGTCTTTAACGTGCTGCTGCAGGTGCTCGACGATGGGCGCCTGACCGACGGTCAGGGGCGTCAGGTGAGCTTTAAGAATACGATCATCATCATGACGTCCAACGTGGGCTCCACCGCCATCGCGGAGCTCTCGGGCAAGGACAACGAGGAGATGAAGCGCCAGGTGGACGAGGCCATGCGCGCAACGTTCCGCCCGGAGTTCCTGAACCGTATCGATGACATCGTGGTCTTCCATCCGCTGGGCATGGCGCAGATCGAGCAGATCGTGGACATCCAGCTCGCCGACGTGCGTGCACGTCTGGCCAAGGAGCGCATGACGCTTCAGATCACCCCGGGTGCCAAGCAGATGCTTGCGGTGGGCGGCCTCGACCCGGTGTACGGTGCGCGCCCGCTGAAGCGCCTCATCCAGACCGAGGTGGTCGACGTGATCGCCAAGGCCATCATCGACGGCCGGGTGCGCGAGGGCGACCAGGTGACGGTGGATGTGGATACCGACGGCGCGTTCTTTGTGGTGGACGACGCCACCGGCCCGGCCCCGACCTACGAGGTCCCCGAGGCATAGGCACTGACTCGTTTGGGGACGGGGTTGTTTTGAGTCATTCCCGCGCGGCGGCTCCGGTGTATGCCGGGGCCGCCGCGGCTGTTTTGTCGCGAGCGCGCAGGCGGCGGCCTCGCCTGCCTGCCCGCATGCAGCCTGCTGTTTTGCCGTTCACTCACCTAAACAGCAAAATCGCGGCCGATTTTGCTCATGCACTGAGTGAACGGCAATATTTGTGTGCGGCAGAGTGGGGGGAGGGGACGCGGAGGAGCCGGTGACGCGGCCATTTTCACGGTGTCGCAGCATGCGATAGGGGGTCACTATCAAAACCTCGCGCCAATGTAAGGATGGAATGGCGACTTCTCGAGTAGACCGGCACTTGCGCTCAGAAAACGTGCAGGTAGAAGCGTCGCGCAAAAACGGTCTACTTCGCAAACCCCGATTCCATCCTTACATTGGCGCGAGGTTTTTATTCTGACCCCCTAGAAGGCGCCCGGTCTGCCCGATTTTGCCGCGGACGGCGCCATCGCGCGCCCGGGTGCACCAGATTGCGGCTGGGGCGCGCGAGTGGGTGGTTAATGGGATACAATGCCGGGCTGTATGCCGGCTTGCAATCTTGAGCAAGGAGTACCCGCAGATGAACGACCTCGCAGCCGTGATCTTTGACATGGACGGCACGCTCGTGGACACCGAGCGCGTGAGCCAGACCGCGTGGCGCCGCGCCGCCGCCGACCTGGGACTCGAAGTGCCCGAGCGCATCTGGCACGACTTTGTGGGGTGCAGTATCGGCAACGCCCGCACCATGATCAACGAGGAGTTTGGCGACCCGGCGCTCACCGATCGGCTCTTTGCCCATCAGCGCGATCTGTTCTTTGAGATTGAGGACGAGGCGCTCGAGCCCTGCCCCGGCGCGCTCGAGGCGCTCTCGGCGCTCAGCGAGGCGGGCGTGACGCTCGCGCTTGCCACCTCGACGGCGCGCGAGCACGCGATCCTCACGCTCGAGCGTTTTGGCATGGTGCCGTACTTCTCGTCCATGACCTTCGGCGACGAGATCGAGCGCGCCAAGCCTGAGCCCGACATCTACCTCAAAGCTGCGGCGCGCCTTGCCGTGGATCCTGTGGCCTGCGCGGCTGTGGAGGATTCCGTCAACGGTGCCCGCGCAGCCGTTGCCGCCGGCATGCGCACCTACCTCGTGCCCGAGTGGGCCACGCCCACGCCCGACCTCATGGAGCGGTGCGCGGCGGTGCTCGACAGCCTGCACGAGCTGCCCGCCCACATCTTGGGCCCGGAGGCCGCCGGTCGTCTCTCGGTGGAGGGGGCGTAATCGTGTCGGTGGAGAACGAGCGGGTGGAGCGGGATGCGGTGAGCTCACAGACCGGTGACGCACTGCAGGGGGCGAGTCGAGCCCGGGCGGGACGCCCGTCGCCCGCACGCCCGCGCGATCCGTTTATCCGCGCGGAGAACGAGGACGACGACGGCTACGACCCGTATTCGGATCGCCGGCCCGAGCCCGAGCCGCTCTTTGAGCGGGACCCTTGGGACTAGCTGGCGGCGTGAGGGCGCGCGCCATCGGCGTCCGGTGCGCTTGCCCCGAGACCGCGTTGCGCGCCCCGCGGTCGCTGCGTGCCGTTAGCGCTCCGGCCGGCGGTCGGCGTACTTGGCGGTGTAGCCCTCGATGTGCAGCGTGCTCGCGATGATGTCCTTGAGGGTCTCGGTGTCTACGCTCGGGTTTGACCGGATAAACAGGATGAGCCCGCTGATGAGCACGTAGAACGTCTCGTAGACGTGGTCGATCAGCACCTCGTGGTGCCGTGCAAAGTCCACAACGGTGTTCTCGCAGATAAACCGGGCACAGCGCTCGGAGACGCGGTTGACGAAGGCGGTGTAGAGCATGGCGTCGCCGTCGAGCGCAATGGAGCGCGAGAGGCCCTGGGTGTCGACCACGAGCGATTTAAGCAGCTCGGCGATGCCGTCGAGCGCGCCCTCGATATCGCCGCGTACGCGCTGGCGATCCCAGGTGCGCAGCCGGTTGATAAAGGCGTCGATGGTCATCTCGAGCGCCGCGTCAAACGCTGCCTCTTTGCTGGGGAAATAGTGGTAGAAGAGCGACCGGGTGCAGCCGACGCGTGCGGTGACGCTCGAAACCGAGAGGCGCGCGAGCCCCTGCTCGGCGCAAACGGCGATAACGGCGCGGAGAATCTCGTCGCGTCGCTCGTCGCGGGTATGTCTGATGCGCGTGCGCTCCTGCTGTTCCATGGTGACCTCCCGAAAGCGGCAACGCCCACGTAGAAGCCATAGCGATACATTTAGTTTGCTCCGCCGCGCTCGGGGCGTCAATAAGGCGGGCCGTACAAACTCGGGAACAGGGCTGGAACGAGGGGGATTGCAGGGAAGTTCGCTCGCTGTGCACCGGGCTCGCGGGATTGCGGGCGCTTGCAGCCTGCCGAACGTTTGCGCTTGCGAGGGCGCGCGTGAGCTACCCACCGCACACCGAACGCGTGTCGGGCTCGGCCGGTGCGGCGAGTAAGATGGAAGCAACGACCGGTTTCGCGGGGCGCCGTGCAGGCGCGATAAGCCGACGGTGCGGCGTGCGACCGGGCGACACGTTGGGAGGTGCCCCATGAAGCGGCAGCAGAGCGTGGTGGTTTTTGGCAGCATGAACATGGACCTGTCGGTGGCGTGCGAGCGCATGCCCCGCGCGGGCGAGACTATCGCGGGCAGCGATTTCTTTACGGCGGCGGGCGGCAAGGGTGGCAACCAAGCGGTTGCCGCAGCGCGTCGGGGCGTGGCGACCTATATGATCGCCGCAGTGGGAGCCGACTCGTTTGGCGACGAGCTCACGCGCGGGCTCGAGGCGGCGGGCGTGGACTGCACGCATGTCGAGCACCTGGCAGACATCCCAACCGGCACGGCGACCATTCTGCGCAGCGGCGGCGACAACCGCATCGTGCTTTCGGCCGGGGCAAACACCGTGCGCACGGGCGAGGATGCGGTGCGCTCTCTCGACGCGCTCGCGGCGGCCGGCGCGGTCGGCATGGGAAGCGTCTTTGTGGCGCAGGGCGAGTGCGACCTTTCCGCCACGGCCGAGGCGCTTGTGCACGCGCACCGGCTCGGCTGCTTTACCATCTTTAACCCCGCGCCCGCCTGCCAGCTGCCGGCAGAGGCGTGGCAAGAGGTCGATCTCGTCTGCCTTAACGAGACAGAGTGCGAGGCCGTGACGGGGATCCTCCCGGTGGACGACGCCTCGTGCACCGCGGCGCTCCGTGCACTCGAGCAGCTCACGGCCGGCGGCACGGCGGTCATCACGCTTGGCGGGGCGGGGTCGGCGGCGCTCATCGAGGACGTGCTGATGCAGGTGCCCGCGCAAGACTGCGAGGTGGTGGACACCACGGCCGCGGGCGACACCTACATCGGCGTGTTTGCCGCCGCGCGCGCGGAGGGCGAGACCCTGTTTGAATGCATGATGCAGGCCTCGCTCGCTGCGGGGCTTGCGGTGACACGTCTGGGCGCGCAGCCTTCGATCCCCACGTGGGACGAGGTGATTCGCTGGGCGATGAGCCGGTAGGGGAGCGTCGGGCGGCCGGCCGAGCGCGCCCGTTTGAGGAAATCAAACAAACCAAGGGAGGTTCCATGGGAGCGAAGAGGCTGATACTCGATCTCGACCTGGGCATTGACGACGCGATGGCGCTCGCCTGCGCGCTGGCGAGCCCGGAGGCGGAGCTCATCGGGGTGACGACCGTCTTTGGCAACGTGCCGCGCGCGCAGTCGGTTGCCAACTGCCTGGCAGTGCTCGAGCTGCTCGGTCACCCGGAGGTGCCGGTGGTGGAAGGCGCCGACCGGGCGCTCGCCGCAACCGAGCCCTACACGACGATGGTCGATGTGCACGGCACCAACGGCATGGGCGGGGTCGAGCTGCCCGCGTCTCGCCGCGAGCCGGTGCGCGCGGCCGAGACGGGTGGCAACGCGGCGGTCGATTTTCTACTCGAGGCGGCCAAGCGCTACGGCGAGGACCTCATCTTTGTGCCGACGGGCCCACTCACCAACCTCGCGCTGGCGCTCGAGCGCGACGCCGATGCCGTGCGGCGCATTGGGCGGATCGTGCTCATGGGCGGCGCCCTCACACAGCCGGGCAACGTGACGCCGGGCGCCGAGGCCAATATCGCCAACGACCCCGAGGCGGCCGACGCGGTCTTTCGGTCGGGCGTGCCCGTGACGATGGTGGGGCTCGACGTGACGCACCAGGTGCAGCTCGCGCAGACCGAGCTCGACCGCTGGCGCGCGCTCGGCACTCCCGCGGCGGACGCGTACGCCCAGATCGTGGGCTACTACATCGACTTCTACGTGCGCCGCTCGCCCTACCTCAGAGGCTGCGCGCTCCACGACCCGCTCGCAGTGGCCGTAGCGCTCGACCCGAGTCTGGTGGAGACCTTTGCGACCAACCTCAAGGTCGACCTCGAGGGCCCCTTCCGCGGCCGCACCATCGGCGACCCCGAGCGCCTGGCCGACCCGCACAAGACCACCGAAGTAGCGCTCAAGGTAGACTTAGAGCGCTTCGAGACGATCTTCAAAGAGCGCATGCTTCAAGCCCTCTCAGCCAAGTAACCCTTCGAGTCCAAAGTCACCTCAGCGTCCCACCCAAGCAACAGCAAAGCGGCCCCACCATATATAATGCCGCTAGCGAGATTCGGGATGCTGCGCCGGGGGTCGCCGCCCGCGCCGGGCCGGTAGGTCCACGCGAGTTCCGCAGGCTGCTCGCGCAGGGCGCGAGCAGGCGAGGACTGTTTGAGCAGGGGACCTGCCGGCCCGGCGCGGGCGGCGACCCCCGTCCGGGGAGCACATCACAGAAAGGAGCCCTCATGGAGGGGTACAAGCGCGACTTTATCGAGTTCATGGTCAAGAGCGACGTCCTCAAGTTTGGGTCGTTCACGCTCAAGAGCGGCCGCCAGAGCCCGTTTTTTATGAACGCCGGCGCCTACGTTACGGGCGAGCAGCTCAAGCGCCTCGGCGAGTTCTACGCGCGCGCCATCCACGACAACTTCGGTCTCGACTTTGACGTGGTCTTCGGTCCGGCGTACAAGGGTATCCCGCTGGCGGTGGTCACGGCCATCGCTCTGCACGACCTCTACGGCAAGGAGGTCCGTTACTGCTCCGACCGCAAAGAGATTAAGGACCACGGCGCCGACAAGGGCGGCATGCTCGGTTACGAGCTCGCCGACGGCGACCGCGTGATCATGGTGGAGGACGTCACCACCTCGGGCAAGTCCATCGACGAGACCTACCCCAAGCTCATGGCCGCGGCAAACGTTGAGGTCAAGGGGCTCATCGTGAGCCTCAACCGCATGGAGGTGGGCAAGGGCGGCGTCACCACCGCGCAGAAAGAGATCGAGGCCAAGTACGGTTTCCCCGTGGCGTCGATCGTGTCGATGGCCGAGGTCATCGAGGTGCTTTACAACCACGAGGTCGACGGCCGCGTGGTGATCGACGACGCGATCAAGGCCGCGCTCGACGCCTACTACGAGCAATACGGCGCTTAGAAATGGGTCAGTTGGGGACGTGTTCGTTTTGACCCATTTTCGTGGTACAAAGCCCCTGTCCCTTTGTACCGATTGCGCGACGCCGCGCGCCGCTGGCCCAGCTCGACGCCCCGCTTGGGCAACCCGTCCGCCCCTCAGCGGCCGGCCCTGCGCAGGTTAAGCTACACTCAAGGCAACGTTGGTGAGGCGCTCCGCCCGGCCGAGGGGCGGGGCCCCTCGTGTTTTGGGGAGGACCCATGAAAAAGCGCCTGTTTGCCCCGATTATCGCCTTTGTTGCCCTGTGCCTCGTTGCGCTCACCGCGTGTGGTGGGCCGTCGGCGGAGGACATGATTCGCGAGGACCTGACCACCCAGTTTGAAGAGGTCAAGGCCGGTAGCGACGACCTCATGGACGGTATCGAGGAGAGCGCGGGCGAGGACTTTGCCACGCTCGGTGTGGACCCGCGTGCGTTTGCCGAGAGCTTCCTCGAGGGATTTGACTACGAGATCGGCGACATCACCGTCGAGGACGCCACCGCCACCGCCAACGTGTCGATCACGGTAAAGTCGATGGGCGACATCATGAACGAGTTCCAGCTGCAGTACGCCGACTACCTCTCTAACCTGTCGGAGCTGCCGAGCCAGGAGGACCTCTATCACAAGGCCGGCGAGATGCTCATAGACGCAACCGCCACGGTTGAGCCCAAGACGACCGACTGCACCTTTACCTACACGCAGGACGACGAGGGCGAGTGGAGTGCCGACGACAGCGCCGAGACCGAGCTCCTCAACGCGCTGATGTCGTAGGGCGGCTGGTCCGCGGGCGGACTCGCGGCGCGGGCGGCCGTGCTAAGCGAGCGGCAACATAAGCAGCCAAGCTGATGCTGGGGCTGCGGCTGAGCGTATCGGCCGCAGCCCCGGCTTTTTGTAACGCCCGCCTGGCTGTCACCTTTTGTTCAAACTAAATGGCACCCCACTCCCTAACCGTTGGGCAACAATCTGGCTATCGCAGGTACTGCAGATAGGAGGATTGTTGCCATGCACTACGGATATGCGCGCGTATCGACGCGCGACCAGAACGTCGACCGCCAGCTCGATGCGCTGCGGGCGTTTCCCGTTGAAGACCAGCGCATCTATGTTGACTATTACACCGGCGCCACGTTTGAGCGGCCGCGTTATCGGCGGCTCGTGCGTCGCCTGCGCGAGGGCGACCTCGTGGTAGTGACGAGTATCGACCGGCTTGGCCGCAACTACGAGGAGATCATCGATCAGTGGCGCCGCCTCACGCGCGAGCGGCTCGTGGATATCGTGGTGCTCGACATGCCGCTGCTCGATACGCGCACCTGCATGGGCGGCGAGGGTGACGCCGACGTGACCCGGGCCTTTATCTCCGACTTGGTGCTGCAGCTGCTGAGTTATGTGGCACAGGTTGAGCGCGAGAACATCCGGCGTCGTCAGGCCGAGGGCATTGCGGCGGCACGGGCCCGTGGGGCACGGTTTGGTCGCCCGCGTAAGGAGCGGCCCGTGGGTGCCGAGGAAGTGCTGCGGGCAGTTGCGGCGGGCGAGCTGAGCAAGTCCGAGGCGGCACGGCGGCTGGATGTGTGCCGGATGACGCTCAATCGGTGGTTAGACGAGGCGGGTTGCGCATGATGCGACTGGCTCGGCTGGTGCGCTGCACGGTGTTGGTAACGCCGCCGGGTTTTGTTACAGATGCAGTGCTTCGTGAAGAAACTGTCTAAAAACCTAGACTTTTTCTGAGAGGAGCGCTAGACTTGCCTAAAGCTCGCGAGAGACCTACCCTCACTTGCGCGTACATCGCGTTAGCTGGGAGAATTCGAGCGGGTGGAAGGAGAGCGGAGAAAGTACCTGTCGGCGTTAGAAAAGTCTGCTTTTTGTAGCAGGGCACAAGGAGGAAGCGCAAGCATGAAATTCAACACCAAACACATTGCGATCACAGCGGGCCTCGGTGCCGTGCTGGCCCTGAGCCCGGTGGTCGGGCCCGTGAGCACGGCGTTTGCGGCAACGACGGATGGTACGGTCCGGGCGGCCCAAGGCAACCAGCAAGGCCACTTTGTTGGTTTTAGCGTAATCGATCCGAAGACGGGCACGCAGGTTGATTACTCGAATTACCGGACCGACGGCAATGAAAAAGTTGATGCCAATAAGATTCCGCAGCTCCCTACGTACGAGGATTATGAGTTTGTTGGCTGGAAAGCCGCGGATGGTAACGTGTATCACGCAAACGAACTGTCCAGTCTTGTGGTGATTGAGGACTCGACGTTCGAGACCGTGTGGAAGTACGTCGGGACCGATAAGCCCTCTGAGGACGAGAAGCAGGCCAGCGGCACGGTCTACTTCTATGTAGACGATCAGTGCTACACCATCACGCTGACTAACGACTGGGGCTCGAGCTTCAGCGAGTACGTTGATCAGTTTGAGAAGGATTACCCGACGGCTACGCTCAAGGACGGGTACATCTTCCAGGGTTGGGTCGACGAGAGCGGCAACGCTGTTGACGACAACCTTGTTATCACCAACTCCGGCGACTCCGCGACTCCAGATACGCTCACCGTCAAGGCGGTCTTCACGAAGAAGCAGGAGGCGGCCACCCATACCGTCAACTTCTACGACGAGAACGGCAAGTGCGTCTGCACGACTGCAAAATCGGGTGACCAGCCGCTGAGCGCGTACATCAGCATGCTCCAGCAGAGCGGGTTCGATACGTCTCGTGAGGGCCATGCCCTGACCTGGACGACCGCCTCGGGGGATGTGGTGCTTGAGAGCGATATCGTCGCGGGTGACCTTGACCTCTACGCGCGCTGGGACGCCATCCACACCGTGAACTTCTTCGATAAGGACGGCAAGGGCCTTGGCACCATCGCCCTCGCTGGCGACCAGCAGCTCTCTGCGTACACGGATCGGCTCGCCGAGGGCGTTGAGATCCCCTATGTCGAGGGCTACACCTTCACCGGCTGGGCGACCAAGTCGGGCGACGCGGTGCTTTCGACCGACACGATCTCCGGCGACCTGAACCTGTACGCCCAGTATGAGAAGAATCCCGCCATCTACACGGTCAACTTCTTTGACCAGGACGGCAAGGGCCTCTGCACCATTGCGCTCGCGGGCGATCATCCGCTTCAGGACTTCATCGATGCGCTCTACGAGACCGATGGCGTCGAGGTGCCGTTCAAGGACGGCTGCTCCATCGAGTGGGTCGCCAGGTCGGGCGACGTCGTGCTCCCGACCGATGTGATCCAGGGCACGATAAACCTCTACGTGAACTTCAAGCAGGCTCCGGCGACCCACACCATCAACTTCTTTGATGCCGATGGCAAGGGTCTGGCCACGATTGCCAAGTCCGGCGAGCTGCCGTTTAGCGAGTATACCGACACGCTTGCCGAGAGCGGTATCGAGGCTCCGTACAAGGAGGGTTACACCTTCACCGGCTGGGCGACCAAGTCGGGCGACGTCATCCTTGCGGGCGATGTGATCGCCGGCGACATCAACGTGTACGCAACGTATCAGAAGAACGCCGCCGTCCACACGGTGAACTTCTTCGATGAGGACGGCAAGGGCCTTGGCACCATCGCCAACATGGGCGACAAGCCCTTCAGCGTGTACACCGACATGCTGGCCGAGGGCGTTCAGGTTCCCGAGAAGGACGGCTACATCTTCGCCGGCTGGGTAACGAAGTCGGGCGACAAGATCCTCGGTAGCGACATCATCTCGGGCGACATCAACGTGTACGCCTCGTACGAGAAGATCGAGACCCCGGCTACCGAGACCCACAAGGTGACCTTCGACGACTGCCTCGAATCCACCGAGAACCAGGTCGTAGAGGTCGAGGACGGCAAGACCGTTGCCAAGCCGGCCGACCCCACCTGCGAGGGTTACACGTTCCTTGGATGGTTCAGCGACACGGCGCTCACGCAGGAGTTCGACTTTGCGACCCCCATCACTGCCGACATGACGCTCTATGCCAAGTGGCAGGAGAACGCCGACGAGCAGCCGGGTACGGACGAGCCGGGTACTGAGGAGCCGGGCGAGACCCCGACCACGCCGGGTGAGTCCACCGAGACTCCCGCTGCCGACGAGCAGGATGGCGCCCAGGCCGCAGACGAGGCGACCGACGAGAACGGTCTGCCCCAGACCGGCGACATCGCTGCGGTGGCGGTGGCCGGCACGGGCGTGCTCGGTGCCGCGGTTGCAGGCATTGGCGCCTTCATTGGCAAGCGCCGCAAGTAAGGCAGCCTAGCGTACGTTGCGAGCGGCTCTCCTGGTGGTTCGGGGGAGCCGCTTTTTGCTCACGAGGTGGTGAAACATGGCAGCTCAACAGGAGATTTCGCTCGAGGGCGTGAGCGTGCGCAAGGGCGACCGGCACGCGTTTGTGTACGAGCGCGTGTACGAGATCATCGCGCGCGACAACCAGAAGATCGGCACGGCCTCGTATACCAAGCACGATCTGGCGCAGGCCCTGCAGTGCTCGCCGCGCTCCATCGATCGGGCAATCCGCAGGCTCCGACGCGAGGGCGTGATCGAGTCGGTGCCGCGCTACGACTCGGCGGGCGGCCAGCTCGCCAACGCCTACCGCGTACGGGGCTGACAGGCGGGGCGAGGCGCGCCGACGCGTCGACCTGGGTTTTGCACGACCCCCAAATCCCCGTCGGGGCGGCGCGCCGTCGCCGTGCTACGATACAGCCATTGCAAGTCACTACCCGCCCGGACCCTGCTCCAGGCGGGTTTTCGTCGTGGGAAGGTGCCGCCGCATGCTCATCCACCGCATCGCAGCACAGCTGTTTACCGCCGAGGGCCCGCGTACCGTTGAGGAGGCGCTCGACGCCGGGCAAGACGCGACGCTCGCCGTCTCGCAGTCCGGTCGAACGCTTTTGCTCGCTGCGCAGTTTGCGCGGCGGCCGCGGCCCACGGTCTATGTGGTCTCGGGCGAGGAGGCGGCCGACCGCGCGGCCCGGGCGCTTGCCGCCTACCTGGGGCTCGAGCGCGTGGTGCGCTATCCCGAGCGGCGCGACCTTCCCTGGAGCGCCAAGGCCGACCCCGATGACGCCGTGGTGGCCGCGCGCTGCCAGGCCATCGGGCGCATCGCGCGCGGCGAGGCCGTGGTCATGGTGGCCTCGGCTCGCGCGCTGCTGCGTTGCGTGCCCGGCCCCGAGAGCCGTTATTGGCAGGAGGCCCGCTTTGCGGTAGGGGAGGAGGTCCCCTTTGATGACGTTCCGCGTCGCCTGGTGGGCATGGGCTACACCGCTTCCGAGGCTGCGGACGCCCCGGGGCTCTTCCGGGTGCATGGCGACGCGGTCGACGTCTTTCCCGCTCAAGGGCGCGAGCCGGTGCGACTCGAGTTCTTTGGCGACGAGATCGACCGCATCCGTCGCATGGTCACCTCTACCGGCCAGACCATCGGCGACGAGCAGGAGGTGCGCATCTACCCCGTCCGCGAGCTCGCCCTCACCGATGACGCGGTGCGCCGCCTGCGCGCCGCCCTCTACCAGCCCGCTCAGCAAGACACCGAGCTCGCCGCCTTGTTGGAGCTTGCCGAGGCCCGCGTGGCCACGCCCGAGCTCGACCGCTTTCTGCCGCTCCTCTACGAGCGCACGGTCACGCCGCTCGAGCACGTTGCGCAAAACGCCCTTGTGGTGCTCTCGGAGCCGCGCTCGCTCTTTGACGACTGCTCGCGCGCCTACGAGGACCTCGAGCGCCGCGCCGGTGAGGCCCGCGTGGCCCGGCTGGACGGGCTCTATGTGAGCCCACGCGAGCTCGACTTTGGCCACTGCCAGCGCCTCAACTACGTCTCGCTCATCCGTGCGGGCGGCGCGGTAACGGCCGAGCTCAAGATCGAGCAGCCGGCCATCGCCGGGTCGGACACGCGCTTCATCACGCGCATTCGCGAATGCGTCTCCAACCGCTTTGCCGTGGTCTTTGCCGCGCCCGACCGCGGGGCGCGCGAGTCGCTCGAGCTCAGCTTTACCGATGAGTCCATCCCCTTTGAGGAGTCTCTCCAGGCCGCGCCCGAGAACGTGGGTGTGGTGGGCGAGGGCGAGGTAACGGTCACGCTGCTCAAGCGCGATGCCGACTGCCTCAATGCCCGCCCCATCGAGGATGGGTCAGATGGAACACGTCCCCAAATGACCCATACGGTACCCACGCTCACCCGCGGCCGCGTGACCTTTATCGATCTGGCGCTCCCGTCGGGCGTGGTGGTGCCCGAGGCGCACCTCGCCGTCTTTTCCATCGCCGACCTCAACGCCCGGCTCGACGCCCGTCGCGGCCGCAGCGCCCGCCGCCACGTGGACATCACCGAGGTGACCTTCCCCTTTAAACCGGGCGACTACGTGGTCCACGCCACGCACGGCATCGCGCACTTTACCGCTATTGTGCGCCAGGAGGTGGCGGGCAAGGAGCGCGATTACTTCTTGCTGGAGTACGCCGGCGGCGACAAGCTCTACGTGCCGCTCGAGCAGGTCGACCGCATCACCCGCTACGTGGGCCCCGACGGTGATGAGCCGCGCCTCACGCGTCTCAACACCGCCGACTGGTCGCGCGCCACGGCCAAGGCGCGCAAGTCGGCCAAAAAGCTCGCCTTTGACCTCGTCGACCTCTATACGCGTCGCAGCTCCATCACCGGCTTTGCCTGCCCGCCCGACACGCCTGAGCAGCTCGAGATGGAGGCGAGCTTTCCCTACGAGCCCACGCACGACCAGCTGGAGGCCATCAACGACATCAAGGCCGACATGGAGTCGGCCAAGCCCATGGACCGGCTGCTCTGCGGCGACGTGGGCTTTGGCAAGACGGAGGTGGCGCTGCGCGCGGCGTTTAAGTGCGTCGACTCCGGCCGGCAGGTGATGGTGCTCTGCCCCACCACCATCCTGGCGCAGCAGCACTACCAGACGTTCTTTGAGCGCTTCGCCCCGTTTGGCGTGGAGGTTGAGGTGCTCAGCCGCTTTCGCACGCCGGCCCAGCAGAAGCGCGCCCTGGCGGCGTTTGCCGAGGGCAAGGTCGACGTACTGGTGGGCACGCACCGTCTGCTCTCGGCCGACGTCAACCCCGCAAAGCTCGGCCTCGTGATCATCGACGAGGAGCAGCGCTTCGGCGTGCAGCACAAAGAGCAGCTCAAGAACCTGCGCGAGCAGATCGACGTGCTCACGCTCTCGGCCACGCCCATTCCGCGCACCATGCAGATGGCGATCAGCGGCGTGCGCGACATGAGCCTCATCACCACGCCGCCCACGGGGCGCCGCCCGGTGATTGTGCACGTGGGGGAGTACGACCCCGACGTGGTGAGCGCCGCCATCCGTCTCGAGCTCTCGCGCGGCGGGCAGGTCTATTACGTGTCCAACCGTGTTAAGACCATCGACGACGCCGTGGACCGTGTGCACGAGGTGGCGCCCGAGGCGCGCGTGGGCGTGGCGCACGGCAAGATGAGCGCGCGCGAGGTCGAGGATGTGATGATCGAGTTCGCTACGGGCAAGATCGACGTGCTCGTGGCCACCACGATCATCGAGAGCGGCATCGACAACCCGCACACCAACACGCTCATCATCGAGGACTCGCAGCGGCTGGGCCTGGCGCAGCTCTACCAGCTCAAGGGCCGTGTAGGGCGCTCGGCTACGCAGGCGTACGCGTACTTTATGTTCCCCGGCGAGATTCCGCTCACGCCCGAGGCCACCGAGCGCCTGACCGCGCTCGCGGAGTTTCAGGACCTGGGGAGCGGCATGCGCATCGCCATGCGCGACCTCGAGATCCGCGGCGCCGGCTCGCTCGTGGGCGCCGAGCAGCATGGCAACCTCTCGAGCGTGGGCTTTGACCTCTTTACCCAGATGCTGGGGCAGGCCGTGGCCGAGGCGCGCGGCGAGGGCGGCGAGGTCGAGCAGGCGACGGTTGCCATCAACCTGCCGGCCGACTTCTTCTTGGACGAGGAGTACGTGCCCGCTGTCGACAAGCGCGTGCTGGTGTACCGCAAGGTTGCGGCGGCGGAGACCTTGGCAGAGGTCGATGCGGCTGAGGCGGCCTGCGAGGAGGAGTTCGGCGCGCTGCCGCTCGCGGCCAAGAACCTGTTCGACCGCGCGCGCCTGCGCATCCGGGCGGACCGTCTGGGGATGGAGAGCATCTCGCTTGCGGCGGGGCGCCTCACGTTCCAGGGCGTCGACGTGCCCAAGACAGTGGCGTTCGACCTCAAGAGCCGTCTCTCGGCCGTCAATTTCCCCAAGAGCCGCAAGCTCTCGGTGCCCTACAAGGCAGGTGCCGGGTCAGGTACCGGTGTGGGCCGCGGGCTCGATGCCAACGACCCCGCGGGCCCCGTGGCGGCGGCGCTCAAGGTGCTCGAGCAACTCGGACCGAGTGGGGATGACGACTGATTGTCATTTCGACGCGCTGAATAACCGCGCATTGGATGGATACATAGAAATAGCGATGCGTGTCTACGGATATGAGGGGGTCGGAGATGCCCGGAGTATTTGTCTGTGCGGCTATCGCGGTGCTTTGCCTAGCGCTGGCGATCGTGCTGCTTACCGGACGGGGCGCCTTTCTGGTGGCGGGGTACAATATGGCGACTCCCGAGGAGCGCGCTCTGTACGATGAGAGGAGGCTCAGCCGCTCGGTGGGTTGCCTCATGGTCTTCTGTGCTGTTTTCGCAACCGTAATGGCACTGGCGTGCTGGTGCGCGCAGGAGGGTCTGATGACGAGGGGCGCCGTGACGACCATGGGGACGGTGGGCGCACTTTTGCTCGTTTCTGTCATTGGCGGCGTGGTCTGGTATGCCAATACGCGCTGCTTCCGCAGACCCAAGCGCTGAGCGGACCTCAGCAGCTCGGCAGCGAGCGGTGGTCGAACACGCCCACCATGCGGATCACGTGGCGGCGTTCGCGCTTGAAGTAGACGACGAGTACGTCGTCATCGTGGATGTGGAACTCGAAATGGTTCCCATCGGCGAACGGCTGGCGCGCGAGCACGTGCTCGTCCCAGCCGGTCTCTTCGATGTGGCCCTTTTCCTGCAGTTCGAGGATCGCTTCGCGGATCGTCTTGATGATGGCGAGATAGTCACGCCGGGGATATTTGTCCCTAAACGGGCGCACCGTTTCCCAAAAGGCGTTCGTCGCCTTGACCTGCCACATCAGATCGCCACCTCGCTGGCGTCGACGCCCAGCATCTCGAGGACATCATCGGGCATCGTCGTCGCATCGAACGCGTCGTCGGGGATGAGCCCGTACTCCTTGGCCTCCTCGCGGAGCATGGCGAGATGGACCTCGTCGGAGAATCGCTGGCCCGTCGGTCCGAGGAACAGCCCGTCGAAGGGGCTGATGCCGGTGTTGGCGACCTGCGTCACCATGACGCGCATCGCCATCGCCGAGGTCAGGCCGCTGCGGGCGAACACCTTGTCGGCGCGCGCCTTCACATCGTCATCAATGGTGGTCTGCAGGAGAGCCATGAGAACCTCCTTCTATGGGAATGCCATGCAAACCCATTATACCCATGCATTCAAACGGAATGACGCTCCCGAGGCGCTTGCTCCTTTTGCTATAGTTGCTACGCTTGCTATAGTTGCTATAAGCAGGTAGATGCCCAGATGGCGGGAGGATGGAGTGATGGCGGACGTGATGGGGGACACGGAGCAGCGGGCGGTGCCGACGAGTGGGCTGCGCATCCGCGTAGCGACGCTTGCGGACGCGGCTCGCTGCCATGAGATCTATGTACCCTACGTGCGCGACACGGCAGTGACCTTCGAGTACGAGCCCCCGACGTTCGACGAGTTTCGCGCCCGCATGGCAAAGACCCTTGAGCGCTACCCCTATCTTGTTGCCGAAAAGACGGATACCGGCGCGCACGACGCTAGCGCCCGCATCGTCGGCTACATGTACGTGAGCCCCTTTAAGGCGCGTCCCGCCTACGACTGGGCGGTCGAGACCTCCATCTACGTCGACCGCGCGTGCCGCCGCGGCGGCGTGGGCCGTGCACTGCATGATGCGATGGAGCGCTGCCTTGCCGCGCAGGGCATCCTCAACATGGAGGCCTGCATCGCCACGACCGACGTGGAGGACGAACACCTCACCAACGACAGCTGGCGCTTTCACGAGCGCATGGGCTACCGTCTAGTGGGCGAGTTTAGGCAGTGCGGCTTTAAATACGGCCGCTGGTGGAACATGATCTGGATGGAACGGCACATCGGGGAGCATCGCAGCGACCAGCCGCCCATCACTCCGTTCCCGCAGGTGCGCGACCAAGTGCGTGAGCGTTACGGCATCGGATAGAACCGGGAGCCTCCGCCTCAGCCGGCATGTGACAACGGGGACAGGTTGATTTGTCACGTGACAATCCAACCTGTCCCCCTTGTCACGCGGGGGCGGCGTATAATCCTCGCTACTACGAAGGGGGTGGGCGATGGCTCAGATGGCAGACGCTCGGACGGCACTCGAGCAATACTTTGGCTACCGGTCGTTCCGGCCCGGCCAGGAGCGGCTCGTCGAGGCCATCCTCGCCGGTCGCGACGCGCTCGGCGTTATGCCCACCGGTGCCGGCAAGTCCATCTGCTACCAGGTGCCCTCACTCGTGCTCCCCGGCCTCACCCTCGTGGTGAGCCCGCTCGTCTCGCTCATGGGCGACCAGGTCCGCGCCCTCAAGGCCGCGGGCGCGCGCCCGAGCTATCTCAACTCAACCCTCACCGTGCCGCAGCAGAACACCGTGCTCAAGCGTGCGCGCGAGGGCTGGTACCAGATCATGTACGTGGCGCCCGAGCGTCTGGCCGACGAGCGCTTCTTGGCGTTTGCGCAGGCCTTGGCCGCGCCCGGCGGGCTCGGCATCCCGCTCGTGGCGGTGGACGAGGCACACTGCGTGAGCCAGTGGGGGCAGGACTTTCGCCCCTCGTACCTCGAGATTGCGCGGTTTATCGATGCGCTTCCCTCGCGCCCCGTCGTGGCGGCCTTTACCGCCACCGCCACCGAGCGCGTGCGTACCGACATTGTCCAGATGCTGGGCCTCCGCCGTCCCGAGACCGTGGTGACCGGCTTTGACCGGCAGAACCTCTACTTTGGCGTGGAGGAGATGGGCGACAAGGCCAAGGCCGCGTGGATTCGCGATTACGCCTGCGCGCACCCGCGCGAGAGCGGCATCATCTACTGCTCGACGCGCAAGGCCGTGGACGCGCTCGCCTTTGAGCTCGGCCGCGAGCTTGCACCGCACGGTATCCAGGTGGGGCGCTACCACGCGGGCATGTCGGCCGACGAGCGCACCTGGAACCAGGCGGCGTTTATCGACGACACCGTGCCCGTAATCGTGGCGACCAACGCCTTTGGCATGGGCATCGACAAGCCCAATGTACGCTACGTCATCCACCACAACGTGCCCGAGAGCATCGAGGCCTACTACCAGGAGGCGGGCCGCGCCGGCCGCGATGGCGATCCGGCGAGTTGCTACCTTCTGTGGAACGGCAACGATTTTAGGCTGCGGCGCTATCTCATCGACCAGACGCACGACGAGGCGGAGGCAGACCCCGAGGCGGCCGAGCGCGCGCGGCAGAACCGCTACCGGCTGCTCCAGGCGATGGAGGGCTACTGCGAGACCACAGGCTGCCTGCGCGCCTACATCCTCCGTTACTTTGGCGATGAGGGGGCGCTCGGCGTGGAGGCGCCCGGCGGAGCAGTTGCGGACGCGGCCGGCACGGCCGGTGCGGATGGCGTAGGCGGCGTGGTCTCGGCGGCGGGCGAGGCCGCCGCTCCCTCGGCGATCCCATCCGTCGCGCACCCGGCCGGCTGCGGTAACTGCTCCAACTGCACCACGAGCTACGAGGCCGAGGACGTTACCCCGCTCGCGCGCGAGGCCGTGCTGCTGGTACGGGCGACGGGCGGGCGCTTTGGCCGCGCGCTCGTGGCCGATGTGCTCCATGGCGCCAACACTGAGCGCATCCGCCAGTACCGGCTCGATGAGGCGCCGGGCTACGGCAGCCTGCGCGACGAGCCCACCGCTCGCATCAAGGACGTGCTGAGCCAGCTCGTCGGTCGCGGCTACCTCGTGCAATCGCAGGGGCAGTTCCCCACGCTCGGGCTCGGCCCGCGTGCGGCGGAGGTTCTGGCCGAGACGCCGGAGCGGCCCTTCTGCTTTACCATCAAGCGCCGTGCCGCGGCCCGTCGCTCGCCGGCGCGCTCGCGGCGCGCGGTCGATCTGCTCCGCGCCGAGGCGGCCACTGACAGCCGTCCGCGCGTGGGCGACGATGCCGAGCTCTTTGAGCGGCTGCGCGGCGTTCGGCGCGAGCTTGCCCTCGAGCGCGAGTGGGCGCCCTATATGGTTGCGAGCGACAAGGCCCTACGCGGCATGTGCCGCCGCCGACCCACTACGCGCGAGGAGCTGCTCGAGGTGCCGGGCATCGGCGAGAAGAAGGCCGAGGATTTTGGCGACGTCTTCTTGGCCGAGATCGCCCGTTTTGAGGAGGAGCACGCAGGCTCGGATGGCTAGTGGGTTGGCGGGTGGAGTGCCGCGCCCCGCACGCCGCACGCCGCGACTCGGCATGCCCGCCACGGGGTAGTATCTCCACCAACTGTGGCGTGGCCGCGTGCCAGGCCGCCGTCAATATGCCGTATCACTGCCAACGCGCTGCGCAGGGGGAGGCCCGCACATGGCAAACATCATCGACTACCTGGGCTACGAGCTCGCAAGTTTTGACGACCGGCCGCTCAACCCTCTCGACGCGGCCATCCTCACCCAGGCGTGCATGATCGTTGGCGAGGGGGTCGTTCCCGCTCCGCCGCGCACCCCCGCCGCGCTCACGCGCCTGCGCACGCTCGTGGCGCCCAAGACCCTGCGCACCGCGCGCTTTGACGAGCTCGCCCGCACCGAGCGCTTTGACACCATGTTCACCGGCTTTGTGCCCGGCGACCTCAAAGCGCTCCTCTTTGCGCTGGTGGCGAGCCCGCGTTTTCGCGACCTCGGCCTCTGCGGCTACCGCGCCGTGTTTGACGAGGGCTCGCACACGCAGTTCTCGGCCACGACCTACCTGTGGCGCGACCGCTGGGCCTTTGTGGCGTTTCGCGGTACCGACACCTCCATCACCGGTTGGCGCGAGAACTTTGATATGACCTACAAGCCCGCCGTCCGCGCGCAGCGCCTTGCGGCGAGCTATCTCGAGACTATGGCCGCACATCTGCCGTGCCCGCTCTATGTGGGCGGTCACTCCAAGGGCGGCAACCTGGCACTCTTTGCCGCACTTACGGTGAGCCCGCGGGTGCAGGGGCGCATCCAGCACGTGTGGGCGCTCGACGCTCCGGGCTTTAAGCTGGGGCGCTTTACCGCGGCGGACTACGAGCCGCTCGCGGGGCGCATCACGCGGATCGTGCCGCAAGACTCCATCGTGGGGATGCTCCTTGAGCACGAGGGCGGCGAGCGCACGGTAACGAGTTGGGCGCAGGGAATCGACCAGCACGCGGTGTTCTCGTGGGAGGTGGCCGACGATGACTTTGTGGGGCGCGACCGGCCAAATGACTCCTCGCTCGCGCTGCGGGCGATCGCCCTGGAGTGGCTCGGTAGCATGGACGACGCGCGCCGCGAGCAGGTGGTCGATGCGCTCTTTGCTGCCATTGCCGCGAGCGGGGCGCGGAGTGCGGTGGACGTGCTGAGCGGTGGGCCCGACATGGGACGCGCGGCGATGGATGCCGTGCGTGCGCTCGACCCGTCCGACCGCGAGGTCCTCATGCAGGAGCTCGGCAATCTGGCGGGCATTGCGGCACGCCGTGTGGGGCAGGACATGGCTCAGGCGCTCTTTGGCTGGATGGGGTAGGCGGCTACCCGGCGGAGAGCTACGGCCTATCGGATGGTCGCGGCCCATTGGCTCGCCCACCGCCGCTACACCTCGCGCACCCGCCCGTCGCGGACTTCCCAGGTGCGGTTTGTGCATGCTGCGAGAAAGGCGCGGTCGTGGCTGACGAGCACGAGCGCCCCGGGGTAGGCCGCGAGCGCGCGCTCGAGCGCCTGGGTTGAGTGCAGGTCGAGGTGGTTGGTCGGCTCGTCCATAACGATGAGTACCGGCTGGTCCAGCAGCCCGCGGGCGAGCATGAGCTTGCGGAGCTCGCCGGGGCTCGTGCGTGCGCCGACGAGGATGTGGTCGGGGTCGGAATTGAGCTGCGCCACGGTGGAGAGCACCCGCCCGCGCTCCGCCTTGCCGAGCTCGCGAATCTGCGTGAGCACCGCAGCGCGCTCCTCGGCGCTCGGCTCTTGGGGAATGTCGAGCAAGCGCAGGTCGGGGGCGATGAGCGTGCGCAGGTGGTTGAGGAGGGTCGTCTTGCCAGCGCCGTTGGGCCCCACGATGGCCACATGGTCGGTGTTGTCCACGTAGAGCTCGGGCATCTCGAGCGTGCCCGGCCCGCAGGGGATGCGTCCCTCCGGTAGGTGCACGAGGGTCTTGCGCGGGCTCGGCTGAGCGTTGAGCCAGAGGCCGCCGTCGTAGCGTTTGGCCACGTGCGCTGCGGCGAGTCGCTCGCGCGCTGCGGCAAGACGTGCGTCCATTTGCGCCGAGGCCCGCCCGGCCGAGCCGTCCTTGCCGGTAAAGATGGCCAGGTTGATTTTGCCTTTGGCGTCGTGGTCCTTGGGATCGAGGTGTCGCTTGCTGCGCCGCGCCTGGGCGCGTGCCGCCTCGTGGGCGCGGCGGTCCTTCTCGGCTGCAAGCCGCGCAAGGTCCTCCTTGGCGGCCTCGCGCTCGCGGCGCGCCGTCTCGCGCTCAAGCTCCGCCTGGCCGTGCGCGGCGGTGTAGCCGCCCGGCCGCACCACAAGGCCGCCGTGCTCAAACGAGATGCAGCGGCTCACGAGCGCGTCGAGCAGCTCGCGGTCGTGGCTCACGAGGATGCCGATCCCGCGGAACCGCCCGAGCGCGGCGGCGAGCTCGGCGCGGGCGTCCACGTCGAGGTGGTTGGTGGGCTCGTCGGCCACGAGCACGTCGGGCCGGCGCCAGAGCGCCACGGCAATCTGCAGCTTTTTGCGCTCACCGCACGAGAGCTCGTCAAAGCGCCAGGGCATGTCATCCTCGAGGGCAAAGATATGCCGGAGCTCGCGGGCCTCGCGTTCATAGTCGACGGCAAAGTCAAAGAGCTCCTCGGGCGGGTCGTCGACCTCTTGCGTGCAGAGGACCGCCACGAGCCCGCGCGTGACCGAGCCCGCGTCGGGGGCAAGAAGCCCACAGGCAATGCGCGCGAGCGTGGACTTGCCGCAGCCGTTATCGCCCAAAAGGCCGGTCCAGCCCTGCGGGAACGTGATGAAGATGTTGCTGAGGATGGGGGAGGGGGCGGCAGGGTAGGTGTAGCTCACCCCAGAGAGCGCAAGTTGCATAAGACGTCTCCTTGCGGACCCGTACCGTGGCGGTGGGCCCTGGTAGCGGGCGCTCGGGCTTGCGTGGTGGGTCCGTGTCGCGATGCGGCGACGGGCCGGTCAAGCCGAGAGGCCCCGGGGAACCAACTGAGATGTCTAGCGAATGCGCACGTGCTCCTGCCTTTCCGCCGATCCGATGGCGCCGCCACACGCACTGCGGGGCACACGCCCCACTCGGTCGGCGCGGCCAGTGTAGCACAATGATTCATTTGGGGACGGGGTTATTATGAGTCATTGCGCGGGCAGGCGGGGCGGGACGCTCGGCTCATCGTCCGCCGCGTCACCGCGCCCCCTTGCCCCAACGCCTCCATGCGTCCAGTCCCCGCTTCTGCCTTACACTCTCCTAACACGTCTCTTTCAGCCGGCTGAACTCGGGCGCGTACCATCTGGTGAGCTATCACGCATGATGCGCGCGGACTCGCGACCCGCCGACCGGGCGGCCGCTCCGCGCATGACGTTGGGGAGGTACCCAGGTGGATACGGCTGAGCAAGGTTGGTCGCAGGCGATCGAGGCGGCGCAGACGCGCGAGATGGGCGCTCCCGTGCCGGTTGCGGACGCGGCCTCGGAGTCCGAGCACGCGGTGCGCATGTCCGTTGAGCACCTCAACCTCTATTACGGCGACTTCCACGCCCTCAAGGACGTCTCCATCGACATCCGCGATCGTCAGATCACGTCGTTCATCGGCCCCTCGGGCTGCGGCAAGTCCACGCTCCTGCGGACGCTCAACCGCATGAACGACCTCGTCAAGGGCTGCCGCATCGAGGGCACCATCAAGCTCGACGGCGAGGACATCTACCGCGATTACAACGTCACCAGCCTGCGCCAGCAGGTGGGCATGGTGTTTCAGCGGCCCAACCCCTTCCCCATGAGCATCTACGACAACGTTGCCTACGGCCCGCGCGGCATGGGCATCAAGAGCCGCTCCGAGCTGGACGGCATCGTGGAGGAGAGCCTGCGCCGTGCCGCGCTCTGGGACGAGGTCAAAGACAAGCTCAAGAGCTCGGGCCTCGGCCTTTCCGGCGGCCAGCAGCAGCGCCTCTGCATCGCTCGCGCCATCGCCGTCAAGCCGCAGGTGCTGCTCATGGACGAGCCCACGTCGGCGCTCGACCCCATCTCTACGCAGATGGTCGAGCAGCTGGCGCTCGAGCTCAAGGAGCACTATACCCTCGTGGTGGTGACCCACAACATGCAGCAGGCTTCGCGCATCTCCGACTCGGTGGCGTTCTTCCTGCTTGGCGAGCTGGTGGAGCACGCGCCCACCGCGCAGCTCTTTGCCACGCCGCAGGATCAGCGGACGGCCGACTACCTAACCGGCCGCTTTGGCTGATTCCCGGTTTCCCAGGCACGCCATCTTGCCGCTTAAGCCTTCGGGCATGGCGCAAAGGCTTATCCCAAAGGCTTTCGGGGCAAGCTGGCGCACTTGGGGAAACCCGGGCTGGCTTCCCTAGGCACCGCACCTTCGCCCTCGATCGTCGGTCGCGGCGTGTGGGGCGCGTTCCCTCGGGTTTCGGACGCGATAAATCCGGAGCGTCGCCGTTGCTACGTTAGAAGGAGGGCCCGCGGGCGGTGTATGATGGGGGTTGCGAGACTGACGGTACCTGCGGTTTGAGCACGGTTTGAGCAAGGAGCACCTTCGCCATGATCTATTACGTTGAGGACGACGACAACATCCGCGGCCTTACGCTCTACGCCCTGCACCAGCAGGGGATCGAGGCCGAGGGCTTTGCCTCCGACAGCGAGTTCAAAGCCGCCGTGGCGCGTCGCGTGCCCGACGCGATCCTCCTCGACATCATGCTGCCCGACACGGACGGCCTCGAGATCCTGCGTCGGCTCCGCGCCGACCAAGAGACCGCCACGGTGCCCATCATGATGCTCACGGCCAAAGATACCGAGCTCGACAAGGTCGTGGCGCTCGACGGCGGTGCCGACGACTACCTCACCAAGCCCTTCAGCCTTATGGAGCTCACGAGCCGCTGCCGGGCGCTCCTGCGCCGCGGCGGCATGACCAAGAAGGTCTCCGACGAGCTCTCGTCGGGCGGGATTGTCCTCTCGCCGAGCCACCGCGAGGTGCGCGTGGACGGCGAGGAGGTCAAGCTGACGCTCCGCGAGTTCGACCTGCTCGAGTACCTCATGCGCAAGCCGGGCGTGGTCTTTAGCCGCGAGGCGCTCCTCCAGAGCGTCTGGGGCTGGGACTTCGACGGCGGCTCGCGCACCGTGGACGTGCACGTGCAGACGCTGCGCCAAAAGCTCGGCGATCACGCGAGCTGCATCGAGACGGTACGCGGCGTGGGTTACCGCTTTGCCGACCGCGATCGCTCCGAGTAAGCGCCGCGCGGAGGCAGCATGAGCCCCTGGGGATCCAAGCACACGCTCTCGCGCCGGGTGTTCGGCACGGTCTTCGTGGTCGCCTTTGCGGCGATCGCGGTCTTCACCGTGGTGGGCTCGGCGTTTCTGCAGTCTAACCTCGCGCAGGTCACCCGCACCGAGCTGCACGACGAGGCCGAGATCGTGGCCGCGGCGCTCGACAGCACCGTCAACGACATCGCGGTGCTCGAGCGCGTCGACATCCAGAACACGCGTCTCACGCTCATCGCCGAGAACGGCACCGTTATCTACGACAACCAGGAGCCGGCAGGCTCCATGGAGAACCACAACACCCGCCCGGAGGTCGTCGCCGCGCGCAGCACGGGCCACGGCTCGGACGAGCGCGCCTCGTCCACGCTCGGCGAGGTTATGCTCTACGAGGCAGTGCTGCTTGCCAACGGGCAGGTCATCCGCATCGCGCAGGCGCAGGCGGGGCTCCTCACCATCTTGATTTCGTTTGTGGGGCCGCTCTTGGTGATCGCGGCTGTGGTGATCGTGGTGTCGTTCTTTGCCGCGCGCCGCGAGTCGCGCGCCATCATCGCACCGCTGCTCGACGTGGACCTCGACCACCCCAAGCGCAACATGGACAACGCCTATTCCGAGATGGTGCCCATGCTTGAGCGCATCGAGAGCCAGCGCCAGGAGCTCAAGCGGCAGGTGAAGGTCCTTGCCGACAACGACCGCATGCGCCGCGAGTTCACCGCAAACATCACCCACGAGCTCAAGACGCCGCTCACGGCCATCTCGGGGTACGCGGAGCTTATCTCGTCGGGCATGGCGACTGACGAGGCCGATGTCAAGGACTTCGGCGCGCGCATCTACCGCGAGGCGGGGCGGCTGACGGCGCTCGTGAACGACATCCTCACCCTCTCCAACCTCGACGAGGCCGAGCGCTCTGAGTCCAACGACGCGGCGAGCGTGCTGGGCTCCACGGAGCCGGTGGACCTGCCGCGCATGCTCGAGACCGTTGAGCAGCGCCTCGAGCCGGTGGCGCATAAGGCCGACGTGGCGCTCTTTTTGGACGCGCACCCCTCGATGGTGATCGGCGTGCCGCGCCTTTTGGACGAGCTCGCCTACAACCTGGCGTCGAATGCGATCCGCTACAATCGGCCCGGCGGCTCGGTGGTGCTGACCTGCGGGATCATGAAGGACGGCCGCCCCTTTATCCGCGTGGAGGACACGGGGATCGGCATCGCTCCCGAGGAGCAGCAGAAGATCTTTGAGCGCTTCTATCGCGTGGATAAGAGCCGCTCCAAGGCCCGCGGCGGCACGGGGCTCGGGCTCGCCATTGTCAAGCACGCGGCGGCCTTTCACCGTGCGACGATCGAGCTCGAGAGCGAGCCCGACTGCGGCACGCGCATCACGGTGACCTTCCCGGTGCAGGTCTTTCCCGACGCCCCCCTCGCCGCGCAGAGCGCGTGAGGGGCACGCTCGGGGGCGCTGCCGGCCGGGGGCGTCGCGATGCGGCGCGGTGTCCGGGAGGGCGCGGTTAGGAGAGACGGGGATATGGGAGACATCCAGATTGTGCGCGGCGCGCGCACGGACGCATACGCGGTGCGGCGCGCGGTGTTTATGGAAGAGCAAGGCTATGAGCGGGAGTTCGATGCGCTCGACGACGACCCGCGCTGCGTCCATCTTGCCGCCTACGAGGACGGTGCGCTCGCCGGATGCGCGCGGGCCTATCCGGCTGCAGCCGCGCGCGAGCTCGCGCCGGAGAGCCCGCTTCCGCCGGCGTCGGTGCCGGGCGTCGCCGCGCCGGGCGATACGGTGTATCTGCTCGGACGGGTCGCCGTGCTGCCGGCCTTCCGGGGGCGCGGCGTCGCGCGCCCGCTTGTGGACGCCTGCGATGGCATCGCCCGCGCCGCGGGTGCCCGCGCCATGATGCTCCACGCTCAGGAGCGGGCCTGCGGCCTCTATGCGGCCTGCGGCTATGCGGCCGTCACGCCGCTCGACTATGAGGACGAGGGCCAGCCCCACCGCTGGATGGCTAAGCGCCTCTGATCGGATGGCCTGCTCGCGCCATAGGGGCGAGGCGTCCAACAGGCTCAACGGCCGGCGTCGCTCGCGCACGGTGCCGGCCATGGCTGCGCGCACGGCGACCGCGGCGCGGTGGGGTCGGGGCCCGCGCCGCCGCGTCTCGACCGCACCGGTGCGCTCCCGCTGTGGCCGCGCGCTTGCGCATGTGTGAAATAATCTAAGTCTCTATCACTCAGGTTTTATGAGTCCGATTCTGGGTACTATGGTGCTCGGAATCTATCGCAAGGCGGGCGCGAGCCCGCACGGGAAGGACGGCACATGCGTAAGTTCAAAACAGAGAGCAAAAAGCTCCTCGACCTCATGATCAACTCGATCTACACCAACAAGGAGATCTTCCTCCGCGAGCTCATCTCCAACGCGTCGGACGCCGTCGACAAACTCAACTTTATGAGCCTGACCGACGACAACATGCACGTCGACCAGAAAGACCTTGCCATCCGCGTCTCGTTTGACAAGGACGCGCGCACCATCACCGTCTCGGACAACGGTATTGGCATGACGGCCGAGGAGCTCGAGCGCAACCTCGGCACCATCGCGCACTCCGGCTCCGAGGAGTTCAAGGCCGAGAACGCCGACAGCCAGGGCGACGCCATCGACATCATCGGCCAGTTTGGCGTGGGCTTTTACTCTGCCTTTATGGTGGCCAAGCGCGTGCGCGTGGTGAGCCGCGCCTACGGCTCCGACGAGGCCAACGTCTGGGAGTCCGACGGCCTCGAGGGCTACACCATCGAGCCGGGTGAGCGCGCCGACCACGGTACCGACGTGATCTTGACGCTTCGCGACGACGAGCCGGGTCACGACGGTGAGCCGGGTGAGAACTACAGCCACTACCTCAGCGAGTGGGCGCTCAAGGACCTCATCCGCCGCTACAGCAACTACGTGCGCTATCCCATCCAGATGATGGTCACCAAGAGCCGCCAGAAGCCCAAGCCCGAGGACGCGGGCGACGACTACAAGCCCGAGTACGAGGACTACGAGGAGCTCGAGACCATCAACTCCATGACACCGATCTGGAAGAAGCGCCAAAGCGACGTGGAGCAGTCGGACTACAACGAGTTCTACAAGAGCACCTTCCACGATTTTGAGGACCCGGCGCGCACGATCAGCTTCCACGCCGAGGGCGCGCTCGAGTACGACGCGCTGCTGTTTATTCCGGCTCGCGCGCCGTTTGATCTCTACAGCAAGGACTACGAGAAGGGCCTTGCGCTCTACAGCTCCAACGTCATGATCATGGAGAAGTGCGCCGACCTGCTGCCCGACTACTACAACTTTGTGCGCGGCGTGGTTGACTCGGCCGACGTGTCGCTCAACATCTCGCGCGAGACCCTGCAGCACGACCGCCAGCTGCACGCCATCGCGCGCCGCGTGGAGAAGCGGATCACCTCCGAGCTCGAGAGCATGCGCGACGACGACCGCGAGGCCTACGAGAAGTTCTTTGAGAACTTTGGCCGCGGCCTTAAGTACGGTATCTACGCGAGCTACGGCGCCAAGGCCTCTGGGCTGGCCGACCTCTTGCTCTTCTGGAGCGCCAAGGAGCAGAAGATGGTGACGCTGCGTGAGTACGTTGAGGCCATGCCCGAGGGCCAGAAGGCCATCTACTACGCAGCGGGCGATGATCGCGACCGTCTGGCCAAGATGCCCGTCGTGACGGGTGTGCTCGGTCGCGGCTTTGACGTGCTGCTCTGCACACAGGATGTGGACGAGTTTACCTTCCAGGCCATGCGCGAGTACGTGGCGCGCGACTGCCCGAAGGTCTACGAGGACGACGCCGCCCGCGAGGCAGCCGAGAAGGCGGTGGCCGACGGCGCCGAGCCCGAGACCGAGGACCGTCACCTGGAGCTCAAGAACGTGGCGACCGGCGACCTCGACCTTGCCTCCGAGGACGAGAAGAAGGAGGCCGAGGAGACCACCAAGGAGCACGGCGACCTCTTTGACGCCATGAAGGAGGCGCTCGGCGACCACGTGGAGAAGGTGGCGGTTTCGGCGCGGCTCGGCGAGGGCGATACGCCGGCGTGCATCACTACCGAGGGGCCGCTTTCGCTTGAGATGGAGAAGGTGCTCAAGCGCGGGCCCGAGGGCGAGGTCGAGGGCATGCCTAAGGCCGTTCGCGTGCTCGAGCTCAACGGCAAGAGCCCGGTGTTTGCCAAGCTCGTGGCTGCGCAGGAGGCCGGCGACGCCGACAAGGTCAAGCTCTATGCGGGGCTGCTCTACGACCAGGCGCTGCTGGTTGAGGGCTTGCTACCGGAGGATCCGGTGGCCTTCGCAAAGAACGTCTGCGAGCTGATGTAGCCCGCTCCGGTCGGACCGAGACGCGGAAGGCCCGGGGTTCCCTTCGGACGTGGTCCTCGCGCACATCGCGCTTTGCGCGTCGTGCGCTGTGGGAAACGTCCTGCGGGAACCCCGGGCCTTCCGCGTCTCGGCCCGACCTGGTACATAGCCCGCAGGGGACGTGTGGGTGGTCAATAGGTTGAGGCTTTTTGCTGAGCGCATGTTGGGCTTGCTTGATGCGCCCCCTCAAGAGCGGAGTAGGGACGCGGGTCACACGCTTGTAGGGAGTTTGTTGACAGAGTGTCCATAGATTCATCACAGTTGCGGGGCTTTTGCTAAATGCTCCACCCGCACCTGTGTCTCAATGGTTATTAAAAGAGCTGGTAAATGGCATAAAAAGGCATCTTTAACAGGGTGTAAGAAAGTCTTCATTCGGTCATAAGTTTTGCGTGAGGTTACTCGGCCATACTGTTATCAGCGCACCGGAATCGCAGCACCGGGGCGCGTGTGGTACCGGCGGACAACCAAGGAGGCCGCAATGCATAGCTCCCAACATGCAGCATCGGTGCGGTCACTGCGTGGCAGCGACGCCTACACCGAGAACCTCTCCTTCCCCCCAACACAGAGACTCGGTCTCCTTGGTTCCTCCGCGTTGGCACCGCAGCGTTCGCGCGATCAGGTGGTGAACCTCAGGCGCTCGAGCCGCGCATTGCTCGATATGCTCAACGTTCAGCCTCTCGCGCACGCGGCGATGCTGTAACTCCCCAATTTGCACTCCTCTTCAGCGACTCGCGAAAACCGGCCCCTGCGCCGGTTTTCGCGAGTTTTGTGCGGGTTACCCCGATGCGGCCGTGTGCGGGCGGCCGGCGAGCGACCGCGATGATCGGCACGGGGGCACGCGCTGGCCAAAATCCAGAGAAATCAACGATTCGTCCCGCGCTCGGAGCTCAACGCCGCGGGCGTTCCTGCGGGTTTGAGCGTGCCGTGGCCAAAACCTCGAGAAATCAACGATTGCGCAAACGGCGTATCGTTGATTTCTCGAGATTTTGGCCAAGCTGATGACAAACCCGATGGAACGGTCTGCTCCGCTGGGTCTTGCCGGGAGGCGAATCGTTGATTTCTCCGGATTTTGACCAGCCGAGCGAGAAAGCTGGCAATTTTTGGGCAGAGTAGGGGAGTCCGGGCGGCTGTCCGCCTGGAGCGGCGCTATTGCTACCATGGGCCAAATCCTATGTTGAGAGGAGATGCGATGGTCGTTGAGGCGGCAACGGCGGCAGACGCGGAGCGCGTGTGGGGGCTCGTGTGCATCCTGGAGGATACCGAGCTCGACCACGATGCCTGCCAGCGGATTTTTGCCGAGCAGCTGGCGAGCCCGGCGTGGTGCTGCCTGGTGGCGCGCGAGGAGCCGGGGGCTCCGGCCGTGGGTGTTATCAACATGCGGTTTGAGGAGCAGCTCCACCACGCGGAGCGCGTCGCGGCGATTCTGGAGCTCGTTGTCGATCCGGCCGTGCGGTCGGGCGGCGTGGGGCATGCGCTCTTTGCGGCGGGTTGCGAGGCGGCCCGCGCTGCCGGATGCGTGCAGATCGAGCTCGAGACGGGTGGCTGGCGCGAGGGCGCGCACCGCTTCTACGAGCGCGAGGGCATGATCTTCGATCATCGCTACTACACGATGAAGCTCTCCTAGTTTGGCGGTCCGAGCAATGAGTGGCAGCATTGTCCGTTTGAGCATATAGATTGGGCAGGTGGGGCTTCGGGTGACCGGGGCCCTTGCCGTGCCGGGCGAGCGCGTGGAACGCAGGCGCGGGAATGCGCCATCGAGCAGCCGTTGGCGTCGCCTGGTCAACTCGGGACGGAAAACCGTGTAAGAAACGGGACCGCCTGAGTAGGTGTTCTGATTCGCAAAAGAAAAGCCCAGGTCAGAGCATTGGCTGTATTGCGCCTACTCGGTGGGCGACGCATCATACACAGTTTTCCGGCCTGAGTTGACAACGACCCGGATCGGAGTTGCGCTGTCTGCTACCAGGCGGTTCGGATCTGGCCGAGCACGCGCTCCATTGTCGCGTCGATCTTGTCGCGCTTGAGCTCGCATTCCCAGATGATGATGACCGTCCAGCCGGCATCCTCGAGCGCCGCCACAGCCGCGCGGTCGCGCTCGACGTTACGGCGGAACTTCGCCTCCCAAAACTCGGTGTTGCGCTTGGGAACGCTCGGGTGGCAGTGCGGGCAGCGATGCCAGAAGCACCCGTTGATAAAGAGCGCGATCTTGCGCCCGGGGAAGGCGATGTCGGGCCGGCCGGGCGCCTTGGCCCACTGTAGGCGGTAGCCGGTGTATCCGGCGGCGCGTAGGTGCTGACGCACCAGAAGCTCGGGCTTGGTGTTGGCACGCTTGTTGCCCTGCATGGACTTGCGGATGGCAGCCCGGCGACGCACGAGTTCGACTTCGGCCTCGGAGAGGCCGGAGGTATCGACACCGTCGAGCAGATTGGGTTTGACGCGCTTGGCGCGGCGCGTGCCGGAGCGCTTCTTGGTGGACTTGGCGGTGCGCTTTTTGGCGCGCGGTGCGGATGAGGTGTTAGGGGAGGGCTCCTGGTCGGTGCCGGGGCCGCTGGTCGAGTCACCGGTGTCGGCGGCGGATGCAGTGTTGAGCGCGGCGTCGAGCGCTACGGGGCCGGCGCCGTTGCCGGTTGGCTCCTCGCCGGTGGAGGCTGTTTTGGGCGCGGCGTCCCCGTCGCTTGGGTCTTGCGCACCGTCCTGCCCGCTGGCCATAGCGGCAAGCGCGGCAACGAGCCCCTCGTCGGCGGGCATCCAGGTGAGGCTCGGCAGGTCTGCGAGCGCAACCCAACGCAGGTCGAGCTGACGGTCGGAGCGGGTGGGCTCACCTGCGGCGATGTGGCAGAAGAAGCACTCCATCGAAAGGTGGAAGTCAGGGTAGTCGTACTCAACGGTGTAGCAGGCGCTCGGATGGTCAACCTCTACGCCGAGCTCTTCGGCAAGCTCGCGACGGCAGGCATCTTCGGGCGACTCGCCGCGCTCGACCTTGCCGCCCGGGAACTCCCAGAGGCCGCGCATCTGCCCGTAGCCGCGCTGGACGGCGAGCACCTCGCTGTTGCCGCGGCGGATGATGCCCGCAGCCACATGGACGACCTTCATGCGCACCTCCTTGCGTTTTTGTTGTTTAAGCGCCCCGTTGCCATGACGACAGGGGCCCGACCATGATAGCCGAGTTTACGGGTGTTGATCGGTTGGCAGGGTCGAGGGCTGCGGCTGCTGGCGTGCCCGCGGCTTGCACTGGCTCGCCCGCTGCCGCCCGCGTTCCGCATTTGGAGGGCGCCTGTCCCCGCGGGCCGGTATCATAGAGAGAAAAAGACGGCCGCTCGTGTGTCGTGCCGCTCGGGCACCCCGCGCCCGCGTTCGCCGCCGCGACCCGCAGCCGCCCGTACGGCGTCACACCCCGGCGCCTGCATCCCGTTGCGAGAAAGGCTCTGCCATGCCTGCTCAAGAGATGAAGCTTCCCCTGCTCTGCCAGGTTATCCACCTCAACGCGTTGCCGCAGCAGCCCGAGGGCTCGCGCTACATCGTCGCCTGGGGTGGCGGCATCCGCGAGCCGGAGGGCGGGCTCGGCTACGTCTTTGACATGTCGGGCAAGCGTACCGGCCGGCCCATCGCGTGGCTGCAAGACGGCGGGTTTGTCCATGCGGTCGACGGAATTATCTCGCTGGTGCCCGATGCCGAACCCGCGATCGGCCTTGCGCGTTGGCGCAACAAGGCCGACTCGGGGCGCATCACCGTGCGGCTCTCGGACGAAAACGTGCGCCAGGCGGCTGAGTACCATCAGCACGGCTCAGCCGGCTACTCGTTTGTGGAGCCGATCTGCGACCTCGGGCGCGCCTACACCGCGGCGCGTGTGCCCTTCCGCGAGCTGCTGGCCATCTCGTTCCTCGCGTTCTCCTACCTGCCGACCCTCGCCGGCAGCACCGATACGCTCGGCCGCACCATGGACGACGCGCTTACCGTATTCACGCAGCTTCCGCCGGCAGACGCCGTTGACGCGCTCATTGCCGAGGTGGTGAGCGGCGCGCGTACCTCGGGTTTTGAGCGCTACGCGGCGCTTATTTTGGCCGACGCCGACCCGGCGGCCTTCCGGGCGGTTGCCGCCCGCAACGAGGTCAGTCTCCGCCGGCTCGGCTCGACGGGGCTCTTTTGGCTGGCGTGCGACCTGTCGGCCCTCAACGGCGAGGAGTTCGACACGCTCATGGGCATGGAGGCGGCGCTCAACCGGCTGGCGCTCATGGCGCGCCGCGCCCGCGAGAACGATTCCAACGCTCTCGGCGCCTCGACGATGGCCTATTGCGCAGACGAGGACTGGCGGACGCTCCGCTCCATCACCAATCAGACGGCGCCGCTGCTCAAGGGGGCCGCGTATGGGGAAAACTCGCTGCGGACGCTCTATGGAGTGGCGGGTGCGCGTGGCGGCGAGTGGGACCTGCGCACGCGCTTTGCCGGAATTCTGGAGCGGCTTGCGCTGCCGTATCGGCTTGCGTACCGCTTTGCGGTGAACGCCGCAGCGGGTGAGATTACGGTGGCCGCCAAGGTGCCGGCGGCGCAGACGATGCCGCGCTGGGCGCGCGGTGCTGCCGGCGCGGGTGCGAAGGTGGTGGCTGCTGGCAGTGCCGCGGCGGGCGCGGGCGCGGCTGCGGCAGGCGAGTCGACCCCGCACGACGCGCTCGCCAAGCTTGCGGCAGCCGAGGGCCTTGCCCCCTGCGGCGACCATGCCGAGGTGGCCGCGAGCGCCTATGCCCTGCGCCTGGTGGCGGCGCTCGCCGCGGCGGGCTTTGGCTCGGGCGCGGGGGTGGCGCGCGTGCGCGTGCGCCTCTGCACCGACCGCGCGTTCAAGCAGCCCGTGCTTGCTGCAGAGATCGACCGCACGGCCTACATCATGTCGATCTACGACGCCGTCCGTAAGGGCACGTTCTCCGAGCCGCGCCTCACGTGGGGCGCGACCGGTTTAGCTGAGCTTCTGCAGCCGGGCAAGCTCTTCTACCGGTTAGGCGAGCGCCTGGGCTTGGAGCCGATTGACGGAGTGGGGGAGCTTACCAACCCGGCGCTTTCTGCGGCACCCGGAGAGGCCTCGCCCGAGCTCCTGGAGCTCGTGCAGTCTTCCTTTGACCCCGATCCGGCGCGCACGCAGTCCCTCTGGCTCGACGAGCGGCGCCTTACCCCAGAGCTTGCTGAGCTTCTGCATGCCGACGAGGTCCGCGAGCTTGACGTTTACCACCTGGGCGAGGACCCGTACAAGGAGCGTCTGGCCGAGGCCATCAAGCTCTCCGAGCCGCAGCCGCGTGAGGCGGCCCAGCAGCTCGCCGATCTGCTTGAGGTCATGAACCTGGTGGATGAGGTCAGCGGCGACTGCCCTGCGGCCGAGGTGGAGGCTGCTGCGGAAGGGGAGGTTGCCACGGAGCCGGCGCCTGCCGCAGAGCCTGGGGCCGATGCCGCGACTGGGGTGTCTGACGCAAGTGTCGCCGCCCCCGACCCGGCCGTCGCCACAACTGGCGAGCCCGCCGCGGCCGGCACACCCGCTGCCCCAGCGGCTCCGCGCCGCCTCTACTGCTCGAGCGGCATGGCCCGCCTCGCCATGAGTCTCGACGACCCCAACCCGCAGGCGCGCTACCGCTACGTTAACGACACGCGCTACGACACGCTGCTCGCCCTCGCGCGGCTCTGCATCGACAACCACGATGCCGCCCACGGGCTCGCCTATGCCGAGCAGGCCATCGACCTCGGACCCACGTCGCCGCGCGCCTACATCGTGGCAGCGACGGCCTGCGCTGATCTAGGCAACCTCGAGCGCGCGGCCAGCCTCCTCAAAGATGCCCTGCGCTACGACCTCGAGCCGCTCTCGTACACCTACACCTACTATCGGCTCGCCTTTGTGCTCTGGCGCGCCGGCGACCCGCGCGTCGGACTCGTCTGCTACGAGCGGGCGATGGCCAACCCGCGACTGCGTCAGGTTGCAAAGCAAGAGATGGACGAGCTCATGGCCGAGGCGCACATCGAGCACCCCTTTGACGCCGATGACGCGGTTGCCGTGCTCGCGGCGACGGACATCCCGATCGCCCCGACCGACGAGATGCTCGGCCTCGTGGCGCGCGCAATGATCGCCGCCGCCGACGCGGGCTTTATCAACCTGGCCTACGCCTACAGCCGCACGCTCCTCGATACCGTGCAGAGCGACGTGTTCTCGTCCGCCGCGGCCTCGCTCGCCCCCTGGGCCGAGTAGCCGCATATGGCGTGTGCCAGACAACTGCACATGTTCCGAATGGTGCGCGGGTCTCGGATGGCCCGCGCCCGGTCTGTCCGTCGCGGGTCCGGCGTGACGACGCGTCCGGCGGACCCTCCGCAGGCTCGTGCAACCCGCCCAAACCGCAGCTTAAGCCTCTCGTAAGGCTACCTTACAGAACTGCAAGCTAGCTGTAAGCCAAATCGATGGATGCGCCCGATGCCACCTGCGAAGATACTCGCAGGAGGTGTTTTTCATGGCTACCAGTAACCCGAGTACCATGTACGCAATGACCAAGCGCAACCCCTATGACCCCGAGCCCGCCGACGAGCAGCGCCCGCGCAACCGCATCGTACGCGCCGGCATGTCGGTGGCCGAGATGGTCATGTGGCTCGTTATCATGGCGGCCCTCGCCATCGGCATGCTCGTGATGCTCTGGAACGTATCGAAGTAGACGGGCGCGCACCCGGGAGCCGCCTCCGCCGGCACCGCCCCTCGACTCCGCTCTGCCCCTTCGCTCCCGTCCGTTCCCTGCTCCTAACCGCCCCTCAAGAAAGGACTCCCTCATGCCTCTCTCCCACACCCCGGCGCACGCCGCCCCCTCCCAAACCTCGAGCCCGGCACGGGCCACTTCAGGCAAGCTCCCCCAAACCCCTGCATCTGGAGGGGCCGTGCCGGTGCTCGAGGTGCGTCATATCGAGAAGGTCTACGGCAGCCGCCAAAACGTTACCCGCGCGCTCAACGATGTCTCGTTTGCCGTTAACCAGGGCGAGTTTGTGGGCATCATGGGCGCGTCGGGCTCCGGCAAGTCGACGCTTCTCAACTGCGTCTCTACCATCGACGCCGTCACCTCGGGCGAGGTGCTCGTGGGCGGCGTCGACGTCACCCGCATGAAGACCGCCAAGCTCACGCGCTTCCGCCGCGAGCAGCTCGGCTTTATCTTCCAAGACTCCAACCTGCTCGACACGCTCACCGCGCGCGAAAACATCGCTCTGCCGCTCACCATCAGCCGCGTGCCGGCCAAGGAGGTCCTGCGCCGTGTGGACGAGGTGGCCGGGCGCCTCGGCATTCGCGAGAACCTCGACAAGTACCCCTACCAGATGTCCGGCGGCCAGCAGCAGCGCGTCGCCGCGGCCCGCGCCCTCGTAACCGACCCGACCATCATCATGGCCGACGAGCCCACGGGCGCTCTCGACTCCAAGAACGCGCGCCTGCTGCTCGAGAGCTTCGAGGCCATGAACGAGCGCCTCTCGGCCACCGTGCTCATGGTCACGCACGACAGCTTTGCCGCGAGCTACACGCACCGGGTGCTCTTTATCCGCGACGGGCGGATCTTTACCGAGCTCCGCCGCGGCGCCGCCTCGCGCCAGGAGTTCTTTGAGCGCATCATGCAGGTCGTGGCGATGATGGGCGGTGAGGGCTCCGATGCTCTGTAAGATCGCATGGGGCAACGTCCGCCGAGCCGGGCGCGACTACCTCGTCTATCTGCTCACCCTCACGCTTGCCGTGACCGTCTTCTACGCCTTTAACACCATCTCGATCCAGGTTGACCTCGCGGGCGTGGCGGCCGAGAACGCGGGCGTGGGCGACCTCCTCGGCGGCATCATCTCCGGGCTCACCGTCTTTCTGGCGTTTGTGATGGGCTTTCTCATGGTGTACGCCAACAACTTTATCATGAAGCGCCGCAAGAAGGAGTTCGGCCTCTACCAGGTGCTCGGCATGAGCCGCGGGCAGGTTGCACGCATCATGGCGCTCGAGACGCTCATCGTTTCGGGCGGGGCGCTCGTGCTGGGGGTGCTCCTCGGCATTGCGCTCTCGCAGCTCATGGTGTTCTTTACCGCGTCGCTCTTTAAGACGCAGATTGCCGACTTCCATTTCTTCTTCTCGGTGGGCGCCTTTATGACCACCGTGGGTTGCCTGGTGGCGATCTTTTTGGTGACGCTTGTCTTTAACCTGCGCGTGGTGGCGCGTGCCCGCGTGATCGACCTTATGAGCGCGGGCCGGCAAAACGAGGTCGTGCACACGCGCAATCCCTGGGTCTCGGCCGCGGTCTTTGCGGTGGGGCTCGCCATGATCGTGGTGGCCTACGTGCGGCTGCTGAGCGACGGCCTGCCCTACGACGGCTCACCCGAGGGCATGACGGCCTTCCTCATTACCACGGCCACGGTTGTGGTGGGCACGATCCTCTTCTTCTTTGGGCTCTCGGGCTTTTTGCTCAAGGCGCTCCAGAGCGCGCACGGCCTCTATTGGCGCGGCCTCAACATGGTTACGCTGCGGCAGCTCGCCGCTAAGGTCAACACTGTGTCGTTCTCTATGGCCATGATCTCGATGATCCTCTTTTTGGCGATCACCGCCGTTACCACGGGCATGTCGCTTGCGAGCGTTATGAACGAGTCGGTGGAGCGCGGTACGCCGGTGGATTACACCGCAACGCTGATCTACTTCTCGCCGCAGTCGGTGGACGAGATGAACGCCGATGCCGCGTCGTGGGACGAGCCGGTGCGCTACGCCGCGGCCGACGGTCCGGTTGATGTGATGAAGGCGTTTGAGGCGGATACGTTTATGGAGGGCGAGCGCGAGGGAGAGCACTTTGACCTGGCGAGCATTGCGGGCGACTACCTGCAGGTTGACTGCTACGAGTCCACCCCGCGCGGCGCCACAAAGCCGCTCATCGCGCTCGATGAGCTCTGCCGCCGGGTTGACCTGCCGCTTCCCAAGGGCGTGGACGACAGCAGCGCCGCGTCAATGGGCCTTTTGGTGATGAGCGCGAGCAGCTACAACGCGTACCTGGCGTTTCGCGGCATGCCGCAGGTCGATTTTGGTTCGGACGGCTACACCGTTCTCTCCGACATGGGCGAGGCGGTGAACAAGGTCTACAACGCCGTGCTGGGCGAGGGACTGGAGCTTGAGCTGGGCGGGTGCACGCTGCGCCCGGTGCAGGACCGCGTCAACGAGGACGCTAGCACCTTTGCCAACTCCATGATGGGCATGAACTCCGGCATCGTGGTGATCCCCGACGACCTGCTCGCCACGCTCGACCTGCCGCCGTACAACAGCTACCTTCTGGTCGATTACGCCGACGGCGTGAGCGTGGCCGAGGGCGATGACTACGTGGCCGAGCCGCGCCTCTACGGCGACATCACCAATGCTGCGGGCGAGGTTGTTGCCGGGCACGGCGTGGAGGCGACGCGCACCTCGACCTACGAGAGCGTTGACTCCATGAACGGACTCATCTCGTATCTGGCCATCTACATCGGCTTCGTGCTCGTGGTGGCGTGCGCGGCGATCCTCACCATCCAGCAGCTTTCGGGCGTGGCCGACGCCGGGCGCAACTACCGGATCCTAGCCGAGCTCGGTACCTCCAAGCGCGAGATTTCCCATTCGGTACTGGTGCAGCAGTCGATCTTCTTCGTGTTCCCGCTGGCTGTGGGCATTGCGCACTCGTGCGTGGCGCTTTCGGTGATCATTGAGCTCGTGACGCTCTTTGGCGGTATGTCCATTGGCGGCACGGTGGGCTTTACGGCGCTGATCTTTGTGGTTGCCTATGGCGGGTACTTCTTGGTGACCTACCTGATGAGTCGAGGGATGGTGGCCGAATTCGTCCGCACCCGCTGACCCGGGCTCCTGTGGCACGCCATCTTGCCGCTCAATCGTCGGCCGCCGCGCGCGAGGCGTGCTCCCTCCTCTTTCGCGGCAACCTGGCGCACCACAGAAGCCCGGGTCCAGTCCGGCGGGGCGCTGCGGCTCGGCGGTTGCTTGCGTACCTTAAGTACGCGGCGCTCCTCCTTCGGCCCGACCTGCGGCACCTGGGACGTCCGGGCCCGGGCGGGAGGGCGCCGCAGAAGCCCGGGCCGGCGCTCCGAGCCCAACGCGAGTCAAAACGACTCCGTCCCAGAATGAGTCATAGTCCTCTGCGGTCCCATTTCTTCTAGTAGAACGAATCAGACATATTTGGGCCTCAAATCGTTCGAATCCTTCTATTAGAAAGAATTTCCATCCACTTAGTAGAAAGAATTCCCCGCATCAATCTGGCATCGATCGAAAGGAGTCCTCATGAAACGCATGTTGAAGGTTCTGATTGCCCTGGCGGTCATCGGTGTTGCCGCCGGTGCGGCGTGGTGGGGCTACGGACAGGTTTTTGGCTCGGGCGATGTTTGGTACGCGCAGGTGGACGGCGAGCGGCTCTCGGCCGCGGGCGAGAATAACAACGGCTTTGACTATCACTACGACCTGCCGGCTGCAAACGCTGCGGGAAAGACCGAGACGCTCGGCTTTGACACGAGCCGCGAGTTGCGCGACGGGGCCTACCTGCAGCTCAAGACGCTTGCGCTGCGCGGAGTGGTGAGCTGGGAGGAGGTCGCGTGGGACAAAATTCCCGCTGCGGCCCAGGAACGGCTCGATCCGCCGGCGGACAAGCCCGCCGCGGGTGACGCTCTGTCCGATACCCCTGCAGCTACAGGTCCAGGGGGTGAGGCGGATGCCGCATAGCGTCTCGTTGCACGGGGTTCTTGCGAGCATCACCGGCTTCTGGCTCCCGCTCATCGGATGGCTCGTTGCCATCGCCGTGGTGTGGCTTGTTGCGCGCCTCTTTCGGCGGTGAGTGGGGCGCAAGAGGGCTTCAGCGGCCGTTCTAGAAAATTCGACCCCCGATGTGAGTGTATGTTTTGAACGTCGCGAGTAGCACTGCACTTGAGTAAAGCATTCAACTGGGCAGATGATGGCGAATTGCCCGTGTTTTCGGCGGTCTACTCGGACTTTCCAAAAGATACACTCACATCGGGGGTCGAGTTGTTTTTAGGCGTCGCGCAACCCCGTCAGTTTCTCCTGCGAGGGGGCGATCAGGCTCCCGTGGCCAGCGAGCAAAGGCTGGTCGCAGGCGGCTGGGGGCAACTCCGCTGCTAGAGCATCAACCGCACGGTGGCGCAGGTCCGGCGGAAGATGAGCTGGCCTGCCAGCACCCCGACGGCGCCCAGCGCGAGGTTCCAGGCGAGCCCCGCTGCCGCGCCCGCGGCGGCGGAGAGACCAAAGCCGATGAGCGCGCCCAAGGCCGTAAGCACGAGCCCCACGATAACCACCAGTGTGATGGGGAAGCCTCGCTTGACAACCTCGGCCGGCGAGGTCCAGCTGTAGTTGGGGCGGCGCGCGTCGAGGCTAAGGCCGATGTTAACCGTGGAATAGAACGCGCCAAAGCCCGTGACCAGCACGCTTGCCGCTCCGAGCGCGTCGACCTGCCCCGTGGCCAAGAGCACGAGGGCGCTCACCGCAAGCGACCCCGCCACGGGCAGCGCGTTGGCGGCAAGCTTGGCGCCGAGCACGGTGCGCACGGGGAGCGGCGCGGTTGCCATGAGCCAGGCACTCCGCCCCTCCATCGAGACGGAGCAGGCCGCGCTCGGGCTCATAATCGCGCAGAACACAAACGCCCACGGCAGCAGGTTGGTCACAATCCCGCTTACGGCGTCGTAGGTCTCGGACGTTAGGTTCACGCCGTCGATGGCACCGGAGAGCACAAACTCGCGCACGCCCACCACGCTGAGCGCCACCGCCATAACAATCATGAGCAGGTATCCAAAAAGGCAGTTAAAGGCATACGACGGCACGCCGAGGAGTGTGCGGTACTCTTTGACCACGAGCGCGCGGAAGGGCGTTGAGCTGCGCCCGCTTTGGCTGCGGAGGTGCTCGGCCGAGAGGTCGCCCCGCCCCGCCCCGGCGCTGAGCGCCCCGTTGATAGCGAGGTAGCAGCGCTGCACGATCTCTACGGCAAGCGCCGTTACAGCGAGCGCGCTCAGCGCAAAGAGGGCAAACGGCACCGCATCGCCGGTGGCGGTGGCGCGCGACAGCCACGCAGCGGGCGGCCACCCGGCCGACAGCGCGTTGCTTGCGGTGGAAAGCGCGCCCTCAACCTGTGACATCGTCTGCTCGTGACCGTTGGCGTTGGCAGCGAACGAGAACGCGTACATCCCCACGAAGAGAGCTGCGAAAGCAACAAGCGAGATAACGATGTAGGCGAGGTTGGCGTGGCGAAAGCGCGACGAGGCGGCGGAGAGGCAGAAGGCGAGAAAGATCGCAATGCTCGTGGGGATGGCCGGCGCAAGCACGAGGCCCGCCGCGGCGCAGAGGATGGTCCAGGGGCTCGCGGTGACGAGCACGAGGTAGACGGCCCACAGCGGCAGGGCAAAGGCAGCGCCGGTTACGATGGCGCTGCCAAAGAGTGCCACGAGCCGCGAGGCCACCACGGTGCGCCGCGGGATGGGGAGCGCCATCACGAGGTCAAAGTCCACGAGGCCAAAGAGCGTGCCGTTGGCCTTCATAAAGGTAAAGACCACGCCGGCAAGCGAGCTCACGAGTACGGCAAACGCGGGGATGGCGTTAGCAAGCCCCATGCTCACGAGCATGATGCCAAGAAGTCCCATATAGGCCACGGCGAGGAGCGCGAGCACGGCAAACGCCAGCACAAGAAGCACCATGCGGCCAGCGGTGCGCTTGTGGGCCGCGTCGCGGCCAGCGGGGGAGAGGGCGTGCAGGAGGCTCCGAACCTGGACGCCGAGGAGGAGAAAGAACGCGCGCATACACGTCACCTTCTAGGCCTGGCTGCGCGTGCGGAGCGCGCTGTCGGCGTGGGGTGTGGGCGATACCTCGGGCGCCGCGGCGCCGGCAGCGGGCGCTGCGGGAGCGTCGGCGCCTGCGGGGACCTCGGCCAGCTCGAGAAAGACGTCCTCGAGCGAGTCGTCGCCGCGGACCTCGTCGGTGGTGCCGGCGGCAACGAGCTCGCCCCGGCGGATGATGGCGACCTTGTTGCAGAGGCGCTCGACCACCTCGAGCACGTGCGACGAGAAAAAGACCGCGCCGCCGCGCTCGGCAAGCTCGTGCAGGATCTGCTTGAGCTCGTGCGAGGCGAGCGGGTCGAGCCCCACAAAGGGCTCGTCGAGCACGAGCAGCCGAGGCTCGTGCACAAGCGCCCCGATGAGCACGAGCTTTTGGCGCATGCCGTGGGAGTAGCTGCTCACAGGGTCGCCGAGCGCGGCGGTGAGGTCGAGCCGCTCGGCGAGCTCGGTGATGCGGCGGCTGCGCACATCGGCCGGCACCTCAAAGACATCGGCGATGAAGGTGAGGTACTGGAGTCCGGTCATAAAGTCGTAGACATCGGGGTTATCGGGCACGTAGGCGCAAAGGCGCTTGGCCGCGACGGGGTCGGCCGAAACGTCGACGCCGCAGATGCGGATGCTGCCGGCGTCGATGGTCTGAACGCCCACGATGGAGCGGATGAGCGTGGTCTTGCCGGCGCCGTTGTGGCCGATAAAGCCGTAGATGTCGCCCGGCTCGACGGTGAGGGAGAGGTCGCGCACGGCAATCTTCTTGCCGTAACGCTTCTGGTAGTGGCTGACCTCGAGCACCGGGGTGCGGCCGGGGAGGTTACTGTTGGGCATGGTTGCTCCTTGAGATTTGTGGCGGCGATTGTGGCCCGGTTTGGGCTCGATGTCGCGCCGCCGCGGCGGGCGCTTGCAGATGTTGGCCGATTGTCCGTATCAAATTTGCGCATGGCCGAGTAGACCGCCCTTGCGGCTTGGCGCGACCTGCGGTTTTTACCGGTGACTAATTCACAGCTATTCGGCGGACCGGGAATATGGTACGGACAATCGGTGGTTTTTGTTTTTGAGAGTAGGAGGGTGAGAGACTACGCGTCGTCCTGTTCCTGCGGTGGACCCTGGTTGCCATCGCCTTTCTTGGGCAGGCGCCCGGCACGCTTGAGCGCGTCGCGTAAGATCCACTCCACCTGACCGTTGGCACTGCGCATCTCGTCATCGGCCCAGCGCTGGACGGCGGCCCAGATGTCGGGGTCGATGCGGAGCGGATATTGTTTGCGTGCCATGGCGGTCACCTGCTTGGGGGTCATTTGGGGGTGGAGCGGGGGCGGCGCCGCGCGGGAAGACGGTGCCAAGCACCAGACCCCGCGCGCTGCTGCCTACCGACGACGAACGCGCACGGCCGTGCCCGAGGCGACCGTCATGATCATGCCCTCAAAGGTCTCGTACCCCAGCGAGGCGCCCACCACGGCGTTGGCTCCAAGCGCCTCGGCGCGCTGCTGCATCTCGTCGAGCACCACCTGGCGGGCCCGCTGCATCTCCTCCTCGTAGCCGGCGGAGCGGCCGCCAAACATGTTGCGGAGCCCGGCGCCCATATCGCGGAACATGTTGATGCCCATAACAGCCTCGCCGGCAACAACGCCCAGGTACTCGGTGATCTCGTAGTTATCGATGGTGGAGGTGGTGGTAACGATCATGGTGATCCTTTCAGAGGGGAGGGGTGCGTGCGTAGGGCGCGGGCGCGGGCGGTGCGGTCTGCGGATGGCGTGGGCGGCGCGGCCAAATCGGTCGGCCCGCCCCACGTGGCGTCCGCACCCGCTCCGCTGCCCGCGCCCGTCCGCGCTCAGCCGCTAGTACAGCGACCCGGCGTTGACGATGGGGTGCGCCTCGGACTCGCCGCAGAGCACCACCATGAGGTTCGAGGCCATCTGGGCTTTGCGCTCCTCGTCGAGCTCGATCTTGCCGTGCTGCCCCAGCTCGTCCACGGCCATCTCGACCATGGTCACGGCGCCCTCAACGATCTTCTTGCGCGCGGCGATCACGGCTTCAGCCTGCTGGCGGCGGAGCATCGCCTGGGCGATTTCGGGCGCGTAGGCGAGGTGCGTGAGGCGCGCGTCGTCCACCGCCACGCCGGCGGGCGCCAGGCGCTGGGTGAGCTCGTGCTTGAGCGCGGTCGAGACCTCCTCGATGTTGGAGCGCAGGGTGATGGAGTCCATGAAGTCCGAGCTGTCCTCGGCGTGGTCGTAGGCGTAGATGCTCGCCACGTGGCGAAGCGCCGTCTCGGCCTGCGTGGCCACAAACTGCTCGTAGTTGTCCACGTCAAAGAGGGCCTTGGCGGTGTCCTTAACGTGCCAGACCACCACGTTGGCGATCTCGATGGGGTTGCCCATCTTGTCGTTGACCTTGAGGATCTCGCCGTTGAGCGTGCGGGCGCGGACCGAGATCTTGGTGGAGAGGGCAGACGTAGCCTTGGTTGCGGTCTCGATTTGCTTGCCCAGCGAGAGGCCGCTCTTGCTGATAACCTCTGCCGTGGCGTTTTCAGTGGCGCTGCTCGAACCCATGCTGCGGCTGTAGAAGGGGTTCGCCCAGCGGAAGCCCTCGTCGCGAACAGTACCCTTGTAGTCGCCGAAGAGGATACAGACGCGTGCCTGACCCGGCTGCAGTGTGAAGAAGCCGGAGACGAGGATGCACCAGGCGATGAAGAGGACGACGCTTACGATGACCATGATGACCGGGAGCGTGGCGGATTCGCCCGAGTCGTCCGTGGCAATGGCGATGCCGATTCCGCCGGCAAACAGGGCGATGACGACCACGAGGCCGATGATGCTCACCGCGAGCATGCCCCAGCCGGACGCAGCCTTGATCTTCTTCTCGGCACTCATGAGAGTTCCTTTCTCGCTATCGGTCGCGCGATGCGACCCGTGCCGTCTGGGCGGCAGATCGGTCCGCCCAGACGGCGCTACCCCTGATGTGGTGGCGGGGGGGGGTGCTCCCCGAGCGGGCGCCCTCGTGGCGCGCGTTGATCGCATTGTGATATCACATTGAGGTCATGTCAACGACCGTTCACCGATTGTGCGGCGATGTCGGCAGGCGGCATCCAACCGCCGGCAGACGGCGCAGGGGCTCGCGTTGCTAGCTGTGGCGCATGATGCTCGCGGCGATATGCGCCGCGAGGAACGACGCAGCTTATCGGAGCAGCGAAACGTAGCAATAGCGGTCGTCACGCGGCGCGGCGGTTAGCCTTCTCCAACTTGTGCGCTTCGCTTGAAGCGCGGTTTTTCGGCCGTGCGGCCCCGTGTGCCCGCGGGGTCGTATGGTATGCTTGCGCCCTAGTCAAACATTCCCGGTGAGCTGCGAAAATTGTGGGTATGTCAACACTTTTCCGCACCGGCCCCGTGCCGGCGCCGTGCCCTTCCTCGCTTCTTGCCGGGACGACCGCCCCGGCAGCCTTGCACCTGCCCGGGCACAAGGAGCGTGGTTTAGCACATGGCAGATGCGATGCAGGAAGCCTGGGAGGGCTTTGAGCCCGGCACGTGGACCGACGAGGTCGACGTGCGCGACTTCATCCAGCGCAACTACACCCCCTACGAAGGCGACGAGTCGTTCCTCGCCGGCCCCACCGAGCGTACGCGCGAGCTGTGGGCGACGGTCATGGACCTCTTTGCGCAGGAGCGCGCGCAGGGCGGCGTGCTCGACATGGACACCAAGACCGTGACGGGCATCGTGGCCCACCCGGCAGGCTACATCGACCCCGCGCACCCCGAGCGCGAGACCATCGTCGGCCTCCAGACCGACAAGCCGCTCAAGCGCGCGCTGCACGTCAACGGCGGTATCCGCATCTCGGTGCAGGCCGCGGCGCAGCACGGCTACCAGATCGACCCCGACGTTGTCGAGACCTACACCTATCGCCGCAAGACCCATAACGCCGGCGTCTTCGACGTCTATACGCCCGAGATGCGCGCCTGCCGCTCGTCGCACATCATCACGGGCCTCCCCGACGGCTACGGCCGCGGCCGCATCATCGGCGATTACCGCCGCGTGGCGCTCTACGGTGTCGACTACCTCATCAAGGACAAGGAGGCCCAGAAGGCCTCGACCCCCGTCGTCATGACGGAGGAGAACATCCGCGACCGCGAGGAGCTCACCGAGCAGATCCGTGCGCTCGGCCAGCTCAAGATGATGGCCGACTTCTACGGCTTCGACATCTCCGGCCCGGCGACGAACGTCCAAGAGGCCATCCAGTGGATGTACTTCGCCTACCTCGCCTCCGTGAAGGACCAGAACGGCGCCGCCATGTCCATGGGCCGCACCTCGACCTTCATCGACATCTACGCCGAGCGCGACCTCGCCCGCGGCACGTTTACCGAGGAGCAGATCCAGGAGTTCGTCGACCACTTCATCATGAAGCTCCGCATGGTCAAGTTCGCCCGTACGCCCGAGTACCAGAACCTGTTCTCCGGCGACCCGCAGTGGGTGACCGAGTCCATCGGCGGCATGGGCGTGGACGGCCGCACGCTCGTCACCAAGACGGCGTTCCGCTACCTGCACACGCTTGAGAACATGGGCACGAGCCCCGAGCCCAACCTGACGGTGCTCTGGTCGACCAACCTGCCCCAGAAGTTCAAGGAGTTCTGCGCCAAGGCCTCGATCGCGAGCTCGTCTATCCAGTACGAGAACGACGACGTCATGCGGGTCTATCACGGTGATGACTACGCCATCGCCTGCTGCGTCTCCTCCATGCGCGTGGGTAAGGAGATGCAGTTCTTCGGTGCCCGCGCCAACCTCGCCAAGTGCCTGCTCTACGCGCTCAACGGCGGTGTGGACGAGATCACCAAGAAGCAGGTGGGCCCGGCGTACCGTCCCGTAGTGGGCGACACGCTCGATTACGATGACGTAATGGCCAAGTTCCGCGACATGATGCGCTGGCTCGCCGGCGTGTACGTCAACGCGCTCAACATCATCCACTACATGCACGACAAGTATTGCTACGAGGCCATTCAGATGGCGCTGCACGACAAGCACGTCAAGCGCTGGTTCGCCACGGGCATCGCCGGCCTGTCGGTGGTTGCCGACTCGCTCAGCGCGATCAAGTACGCCAAGGTCCACCCCGTGCGCGACGAGAACGGCGTGATCGTGGACTTTGAGATCGAGGGCGAGTTCCCCAAGTACGGCAACGACGACGATCGCGTGGACACCATCGCGCACGACATCGTGCACGAGTTCATGGAGTTCATCCGTATGAACGATACGTACCGCAACTCGATCCCCACCACGTCGGTGCTCACCATCACCTCCAACGTCGTGTACGGCAAGAACACCGGCGCCACGCCGGACGGCCGCAAGAAGGGCGTGCCGTTCGCCCCGGGCGCGAACCCCATGCACCAGCGCGACACGCACGGCGCCATCGCGAGCCTGAGCTCTGTGTCCAAGCTGCCCTTCCGCGACGCGCAGGACGGTATCTCCAACACGTTCTCCATCATCCCGGGCGCGCTCGGCAAGGAGGACGAGGTGTTCTTCGGCGACCTCGACCTCGACAGCCTCGACTTCTCGACGGCGGAGTTCTCGGTCGACGCACCGGAGTGCGCCGACTGCTAGGTGATTCATTTGGGGATTCATTTGGGGACGGGGTCGAAATATGGCATCGCAGTTGTCGCTTCGACCCCGGCCCAGATGCCGCAACTAGGCGGTTGCCAAAAATGCTATGATTGCGCTAACAGATAGCGCGCCTTCCGAAAGGAGTTCCCATGCAGGTCAAGGATGTACCCCAGGCCCAGGCCGATAACCTCGTGCAGATGCTCGACGCGTATGCCGAGAAGGGCGGCCACCACCTCAACGTCAACGTGTTCAATCGCGACACGCTGCTCGATGCGCAGGCGCACCCCGAGAAGTACCCGCAGCTCACCATTCGCGTGTCGGGCTACGCGGTCAACTTCCACAACCTCACGAAGGAGCAGCAGGACGAGGTCATCAGCCGTACGTTCCACCAGGCGATGTAGCCTGTAGGTGTATGGATGCGCAGTCGGCAGGTCTTGGGGCTTGCCGGCTGTTAGGCGCGGCCGGCCGGCGGTGAGCCGACGGCAGCGTGCAGGCCGGCGGTGCGAGAGCTCCGCCGGCCTTTCTTGTGCAAAAACCGGCGGGGTGGTGCGCCTCGCCGGTTTTGCGTTTGGTGCGGTTACGCTGCGCCTGGTCTGGGGTTGTCGGGTGATGCATCGCCTCCCCGGCTCATCGACCAGCCGAACGGCGGGCTACCGGGCTACCAGCTCTCCTCAATCTCGCGAATGCGCTGGTAGAGCCATTCATTTTGCGGTACGAGAATACCGTGGCGGCGGGCGAGGCGGCAGATGGTGCCCGAGAACTCCTCGACCTCGGTGCGCCGCTGCGCGATGCGGTCCTGCGCCATCGACGGCATGCCCGCCGGGTCGAGGCTCGCGATCAGCTCGGCCATCTCGGTGAGGTCGGCCTCGCCCATGTTCACGCCCTCGGCCCGGCCCACGGCGAGGGTCTCGCGCATCGCGGCGATAAAGCTCCGGTTCTGCTCACTCGCCGGCTCGCTCGCGCTGCCGTACGTGCCGCCATAGACCATGCAGGTCTGGTTGATCCCAACGTTGAGCATGAGCTTGACCCACATGCGATGCCGGATGTCGGGCTCAACCACGTGCGCAATCCCCGCGCGCTCGTAAAAGTTAGCGATTGCGTCGCACACGCCGGGGAGCGTGCCTTCCGCCGCGCCAAAGCGAATTTCGCCCGTGTGGGTAAAGGTGAGCTCCCCGTTAAGAAAGACCGCGTCCATGCCCTGCGCGATGCCGAGCACCACGCGCTCCCAGCCGTAGCGCTGGGCGATGCGCTCTTCGCTCGTGATGCCGTTGAGGAGCGAGGCGATGCAGGTGTTGGGCCCCACGAGCGGCGCCATGCTCTCGATCGCCGCGTCGAGCCCGCCGGCCTTGACGGCCAAGATCACGAGATCGACCGGTTTGGCCTCGCTCATGGGGACGGTGCGGATCTGGCACAGCTCGCCGTTGACGAGCACCTCCTCGCCCGCGTGGCGGCGGAAGCGCTCGTCGTCCATCGCAAACTCCACGGCGTCGGGGCCGATGTTCTGGGCGATGAGGCTCCCGTACATGAGCCCCACGGCCCCTTTGCCCACGATGGCGGCGCGCTCGATCTGCATGCGAATCTCCTTTTCTGTGGTGGTTCCGCGGGCTTAGCGGGTCCGCGGGTCGTGCGGAGTGGCCCGGCGCGCCCGTTTGGGGCGGCGCCGGGCCACTCTTGTCGTTTCTAGCTCCGGTCTACCTTAGTCCTCGACTGGGCAGATGGCAAAGCATCGCGCAGGATACCCCACGCCGTCGCGGAGCTTGGGGAAGGCGCACACAATGAGCGCGCCGGTCTCGGGCACCTCGTCCAGGTGGTCCATGACTTCAATCTGAAAACGGTCCTGCGCCAGAATGTACTGCTCGGCGGGGTAGGGGTAAAAGCCTGCGCGCGTGGTGACGCGAGCCGGGTCGGTATCGGCCGGCTCGTGCCCGATGGCGCCGATGTTGCGCTCCTCCACGAGCCACTTGATGGCCTCGAGATCCCAGCCGGGATAGTGCGGCTGACCAGCGGGATCTTTGTTCTCGAGGTCGGCCTTGTGCGACCAGTCGGAGCGGAAGGCCACAAACGCGCCCTCGGGGATGCACCCGTGCTTGGCCTCCCATGCGGTGAGATCGTCGACGGTGAGAACGTAGTCGGGATCGGCGGCGCATTCCTCGTGCAGGTCAATCACGCAGAGCGGCATGACAAGCTCGAGAGGCTCGATAGCGTCGAGCGCGCGGCCGTTGCTCCAGAAGTGCCGCGGCGCGTCCACGTGCGTGCCGTACTGCGAGGCGACGGAATACTCGTAGCATCGCATGGGTGCCATCATGTTTTCGGGTGTGCCGGGCAGGTAGTCAAAGAGGAGCTTGCTGGCAAACGGCCTAAAGCCAAACCAGTGCGGGGTCTCGGCGGAAAGCGTGTGGGTGAGGTCGACCCAGCGGTAGCGTGGGCTCTTGAGCTCGGCGACGAGGGACCAGAGGCCGGTGCCGGCGGCAGTGGGAGAGGTGAGCGACGGCGCGGTGGCGGCCGCCGGAGCTGCGGTGGTGGCGGCGACGGGCGTGGTGGCGCCGCGACGGCCGGCGGTGCGCTGGCGAGCAGAGGCGGTGCGAGTGGGCGTGGCAGTGGTGGTCATGGTCGGTCCCTTCTCTGGGGTTTTGATGGCCCCATCGTAGAAAGACTTTGTGTCCGGCCCTTTTCGGCCATGTTGCGCCTTGAATGGAAACTGAGCCGTAAAGGGCTGGATACGGCTGCGAAACCCCGGCGACACAATCGTTTGGGCCGGAGCGGGTGTGCGAATGGGGCGCTTGAGGCGCCTTGGGGCAGCCCACTCTGTGCAGAAATCAACTCGACCCCCGATGTGAGTGTATCTTTTGGCAGCTCCAAGTAGACAGCCCGTTCGGCGTCAAAAATCCTCTTGTTCTCGCAGGAAAGCGCTTTATGTAACTAAAGTGCTACTCGTCCTTCCCAAAAGATGCACTCACATCGGGGGTCGAGTTTTTTGGGGACGCGCGGTGGCGCGGCGTAAAGGCTCCTCGGAGGCGGAAGCGCCCCGTGCGTGACGACGCGTTGTCGCGGGGCCCGCGCGCGGCTATCTTCGGCCCGTTCCGCGCATGGGCTACAATGCTGGAACGGGCATGTGCGCCCGCGAAAGGGGTGGCTATGGCTCGGATTGAACTCACACCGCAGGACGGCGCCCAGCCAACGCGCTTTGCCCTCGGCCGCATCCATTCGGTGGAGACGATGGGCACGGTTGATGGGCCGGGTATCCGTTTCGTTGTCTTTGTGCAGGGCTGCCCCATGCGCTGTCTCTACTGCCACAACCCCGATACCTGGGCCACTGGCGAGGGTGCGGGTTCCGAGGTAACCGTTGAGCGCCTGGTGGACGAGTTTGAGAGCAACCGGCAGTTCTACCGCAACGGCGGCGTGACCGTGTCGGGCGGCGAGCCGCTGCTCCAGGCTGATTTTGTGGCCGACCTCTTTGCCGAGTTGCACGCCCGGCCGCGCGGACGGGTGCACACCTGCCTCGATACTTGTGGCTACGCCTTCGACCCGGCGCATCCCGAGCGCACGGCGCGCCTGCTCGACGAATGCGACCTGGTGCTGCTCGACATCAAGCACGCTGACCCCGAGGGGCACCGCGCGCTTACGGGCCGCGACCCTGCGCGCATTCTGGCGTTTGGCGACGAGCTCGCCCGCCGCGGTACGCCGGTGGTCATCCGCCATGTGATCGTGCCGGGTTACACCGACACGCCCGAGGAGTGCGAGGCGCTCGGCAGGCTCATCGCCCCGTGGCGTAACGTCGCCGGGCTCGAGATGCTGCCCTACCATACGCTCGGCGTGGTCAAGTACGAGCAGATGGGGCTGGACTATCCGCTCGCCGGCGTGCCCGAGATGGACAAGGCGCGCATCCCGGAGCTGCGTGCAGCGGTGCTCCGCGGTATCCGTGCCGGCCGGAGCTAGAGGCACCGCCCCGGTTGCCACACTTTGTCGCGTAAACCCGTCGTGAGACCACCTAAGATGACGAACTGCGGCAGCCGCGGGGTCCCCGGTTGCGCGGCTGCCGCATTTTGTTACGCAAGGCGGCCCGACAAGGGTCTTACGCAACGATCTGCGGCAACTGTGAACAGCGCTGCTGCGGTTGCCGCAAAATGTCACCCAAGGCCGTCAAGCTGCCCGCGCCTCCACGCCGCGCCGGGCGGCTCCCACAGCCAAACCCGCGGCAGCAAGGGCGGCGGCAAAGAGCAGCACAACGCCTGTATTCGCCGCGACCTCGCTCACCAGCGCGGCGTCGATCTCCGTCGCTCGCGCGAGCGCCTGCATGGCATCGACCGCCCAGTAGCCCGGCGTAAACTGCGCAACGGCGCGCACCGTGGGATCAAAGTGGTCGATAGAGATCCACGTGCCGCCCAAAAACGTCAGCACCATGGCCGAGATGTTGCCGATAGCGTGGATAAGCTCGTGCCGCACGCCGAGCTGCCAAACGAGAAACCCAAATGCGGTGCCCAGAAGCATAAGGGCAAACAAGATAACGAGCATAAGCCCAATAAACGTTGGCGCCGTCTGGGAGAGCTCCCCATGGTAGAGCGCGAGTCCCACGCCGGCGTTGATGGCCCACACGGCAACACCGCACAGCAAGATGGCCATGACGATCTGCAAGCTGTGCGAGCTCGCCGCAACGGGCGAGGCGCCGATGCGGCGGCGCACGTCGTCCTGACGCAGGGAGTTGAGCCCCGTGCCCACGATTACGCACACGCCGCCAAAGAGTGCGTAGAGGGCAAACTGGCAATACACGAGGTAGCCGGTCGGAATGCCCGTCGTATCCGTTTTGATGGGGACGACGGTAGCGTTCTCGGTGCTTGCCTCGTCTGTCATCGCAACCGCTTCCGCCTCGGAAAAGCCCGCCGCGGTGAGCGCGTAGAGCTCCTGCGCGTAGGCGCAGACGCGTCTGTTGACGAGCGAGCCTTGGGCGCTCATGTAGCTCACGATACACTCGAGCCCTGGGGCGTCTGCACCTGTGCGGGCGGTCTCCGCCAGCTCTCGCCCATAGCCCTCGGGGATAACGAGCACGTAGGAGGCAAAACAATTGGCCGCGGCCTCCTGGAGGGCAAAGGTGGAGTCCTCCACCTCCACGAGCTCGCAGGTGCGTGCCAGCTCGGCGGCAATCGCCCGCGAAAGGGTGCTCCCGTCGCGGTCTATCACCGCTGCCGTTGGCCGGACGGGTTCGTAAGAGCCTCCCGAGCCGCCAACGCTCACGCCCATGAGCGCGCCGGAGATCGAGAACACAACGACGTAGATAACAAACAGGGCCCAATGCTCACGGACGAGCCGGTAGGCGATCCTAACAATAGGCATGGCGCTGCCTCCTCATAAAAAGTGCCGCACCCGCACCGAGCGCAAGGGCGATTCCCGCCAGTGTGGCGACGGAAGCTGCAAAGGGCTCGAGCGAGTCGTAGTAGGTGAGGGCAAAGAGCGATTCGGTGGCCTGAACAGCGGGGTTGATGCTTTGCAGCACGGGAAAATGTTGCGTGAGGAAGTTGCCAAAGACGATGGCCGGCTCGCCAAAGAGTCCCGCGGGGAGCGACAGCACGAGCGTGGCGATGGTGATGAGCGCGTCCTTGACGTTGGGGTTTGCACCGGGGAGCGCTCCGATAAAGGCGCCGAGCGCGCACGAGACGAGTGCGCACACTGCGCAGGCAAGCGGCGCGAGCCAGATGCGCCCGCCAAACGAAACCCCGGCGACGAGCCAAAGGTAGCCGACGGCAACGAGCATGCTCGCCCACGCGATGATCCAGCTTGCGGCAAGCGCGGCACCGAGCTGGCGCGCGGGTGGCAGCGCGCTCGCCTGGCGCCGCGTGCCGGCGGGGGTGACGGCAATGCGCGTGCGGTCGATGAGAATCTGCGCGATGTTTGAGCACATGATGCATGAGTAGCCCAGCAGCGCGTAGTAGAACCGGCTCATCTGCTGCGGCGGCTCGCGCAGCACGGAAAGCTCGGTTGTTTGAGCGTTGCTGCCGGTAAGGAGGGTGCTGAGCGTTGCGAGTGAGTTGGGATTGGCGAGGGCCGGGTCGCGCTCGGCCGCGGCGGTAAGCGTGCCCGAGACGGCAAGCGACTGGTCGATGATGGCCTGGACGATGGTCTGATTGGTGGTTCCGGCGTTGACGGGCGAGACGTGGAGCGTAGGCGCGCCGGCATCGTCGACGGTGATAAAGCCGCAGATGTCGTCGGCGAGGGTGGCGCGCTGCGCGTCCGCTTCGGTGTGGTAGACGGTGATGTCGAGGGCGACGGACACGGCGGCGTCGGATTCGGGGTTTGCGGTGTCGCTGTTATCGGGCTCGGGGCTCGCAGTGTCGCCGTTCGCGCTGTTGCCGTTGGCGGCGTCTGCGCTCGCGTCCTTAGCGGTTGCCACATCGCTGGCAGGAGCATCGTCCTCCGAGTTGGGGTTTGTGTTGGCGGCCGGCTCGTCTTCAACCTGCGTCTCGTCAGCCGTTCCGCCGAGAGCTTCAAGTGTGGCACGCAACGCCCCGGCCTGCTCCCAACCCTCGCTCTCGACCACGCCAACGGCTATGCGGTGCGCGCCAAGCTCCGACCCCACGCTCGAGAACATGCCAAGCTCCGACCCCACGCTCGAGAACATGGTCATAAAGATGGTCGCCATGATGATGGGGAAGGCAAACGCCCAGATAACAATCCCGGTATTGCGCATCATCATGCGCATGTCGTACCAGACCTGCATAAGCACGCCGCTCACCTCCCGGAGCGCACGGAGGGGTCACCAACGCGTGCGGAGGTACCAGTGTCTGCGCCACTGCCATCGCCGTCGCGCAGGTCGCTCCCGGTTATGGCGAGGAAGACGTCGTTGAGGGTCGGCGGCTCGGAGAACACCCGCACGGGCACAATGCCGTCCGCGGCAAGCACCTCGAGCACCTCAGTCAGACCGTTGCCGCCGTGCCTGCAGGCCACGTGCAGCTCACGCCCGCGGTGGCTCGCACTTAGCACGCAGGGTAGGTAGCGCAGCGCCTCGAGCGTGCGTGCGGGCACCTCCTCGACCTCGAGGGTGATTTTCTCGCCCACGTCGATCATGCCCTTGAGCTCGCTCACCGTACCCTCGGCAACGGCGCGCCCGCGGTCCATGATCATCACGCGGCTGCAGATCTGCTCGACCTCCTCCATGTAATGGCTTGTATAGACCACAGTCGCTCCCGCGTCTACCAGGCGCAGGATGTTCTGGAGGATGGCGTTTCTGCTCTGCGGGTCGACGGCGACGGTGGGCTCGTCAAAGAAGATAAGTTCTGGCCGGTGGGCAATGCCGCAGGCGATGTTGAGGCGCCTAAGCAGCCCGCCCGAGAGCTTGCGCGGCCGGAAGCCGCGGAAATCCTCGAGGCCCACAAAGGCGATCGCCTCGTTGACGAGCCGGCGGCGCTCGGCGCGGTTAGAGATATAGAGCGAGCAGAAGGCGTCGATGTTCTCGGCAACGGTGAGCTCGTCAAACACGGCGACCTGCTGCGGCACGATGCCGATGCGGCGCTTGAGGTCGTAGCGGTTGGGTGCCATGGGCTCGCCAAAGAGCTCGATGGAGCCCTTGTCGTAGGCAAGGAGCGACAGCATGCAGTTGATGGCCGTGGTTTTGCCGCAACCGTTGGGGCCGAGCAGGCCAAAGATCTCTCCCTGTTCAACCGTGAGGTCAAAGTGGTCGAGGGCGGTGAGCTCGCCATAGCGCTTAACGAGGTTGCGGACGGAGACGATTGCCATGGCCCCTCCTTGGAACGTGGCGGATGGTCGGCCGATAGTGCCAGTATGCGGGGCGCGCGGGCCGGGCGGAAGTGCCAAATGTCACAACGTTCGGGGCGAGGGCGGGAGTGCTCGCGCCGCGTGCGGCGAGTGCGCGCGACGGGGCCGGTCGGGCGCGGCGCATGCGGCGGGGTCGCTCAGGTGCGGCGTGCACGCCACCATGACAAATGTCATGACTTGCGTTCCGCGTGCCGCCGCCCGCCCGGCCCACGCTGTTCGCTGCGCTGCCATACGTTAGACTGGCACCATGGAACGACTGGTAGACAAAACGGTGCTCTTGGCCTGCGCGGCAGCGGCTGCCATGGCGCTTGCCGCAACGCCCGCGCGGCCGACGGTCGCCGCGCTTGCTGCCGTGGCAGCTCTGAGCTTGGCGGCGGAGGCGGTAACCTCGCTGCGCCGCAGCGCCTTGTGGCAAACCGTGCTCGTCGGGGCGCTTTCGTTCGCCGCTGCGGTGTTCACTGAGGGCGTGTGGGCTCTGCCGCTCGCCACGTACGATGCCGCTCGCGCGCCGTGGCGCATCGTCGTGCTGTTCCCGATAGCCGCGTGGCTGCGCGCCTCGGCTGCCTTTGCGATGCCGCCTGCCACCTCGGCACTTATCGCGGCGCTCATGGCGCTCGCCGCCCTCATGTCGCTCCGCGCCGCGCGCTCGCTCGAGGCGCGGGCGCGCAACCATGCCGAGCGCGATGCCCTTGCCGAGCGTTCGCAAGCTCTCGAGGCTGCTCATCGCGACCTTGCCGCACGCCGTGAGCTCGAGCTTCGTCTAGCCGTGCTGGAGGAGCGCTCGCGGATCGCACGCGAGATTCACGACAACGTGGGGCACCTGCTCACCCGGGCCGTGCTTCAGACGCGGGCTTACCAGGTGGTCCATGCGGACGACGCCGCAACCTCCGAGGAGTTTGCGGCGGTGGAGGCCAGCGTGTCCGCGGCGCTCGATTCGGTGCGCACGAGCGTCCACGATCTTCATCGTGACACGCTTGACGTGGGCGTGCAGGTAGAGCGTATCGCGCAGGAGAGCACGCTCGACGTCTCGTGCGAGGTCGAGGCGGTCGTTGCTCCGCCCGAGGTTGCCGCGTGTCTGACGGCTATCGTGCGCGAGGCGCTTTCCAATGCGGCGCGCCATGGCAACGCAACGGCGGCCCGTATTCGTCTGAGTGAGCAGCCCGGCTTTTGGCAGCTTGTGGTTACCGATAACGGTGCCACCGTCTCGGGCGCTTCTGGGGACGCGGCGGCAAGCGCGGAGAAGGGCTCGTTCGTCGGGCGACGGGGCGGGCGGCGTCGCGGCGCCAACGCCGATGCTCGGGAAGGCGAGGGGGTGCCGAGCGGGGGTCTCGGCCTGATCTCGATGGCCGAGCGGGTCCGGGCACTCAACGGAACGTTTCGAGCTGGGTTTGACGATGCGGCTGGCGGATGGCGTGTGCTTGCGAGCATCCCCAAGCCTGCGGGCGGGAGGTAGCCATGCGCGTGGCGATCGTGGACGACGACGGCCTGATCTGCAACTCGCTCGAGATTATCCTGAGCGCGCAGGACGATATCGAGGTTGTGGGATCGGTACAGGGCGGGCACGCTGCGGTTGCGCTTTATTGCGAGCAGCGGCCGGACGTGATGCTTATGGACATCCAGATGCCCGATCTGAGCGGCCTCGATGCCGCGCGTCGCATTCTCGACGACGACCCGACGGCGCGCATCGTCTTTTTGACCACGTTTTCGGACGACGAGTACATCGTTCGCGCGCTCGCGCTCGGCGCGCGCGGCTACCTCATCAAGCAGGACGTTGCGACGATAGCTCCTGCCTTGCGTGCGGTGATGGGCGGGCAGAGCGTACTCGAGGGCGAGGTGCTCGCCCGCGTGGCGGTGTTCGGGGCGCGTCGCGTCGGCGGGTCCGCGGCGACGAGCGACGGGAGCGCGGCTGGAGACGATGACCCCTTCTCCGCCCTTACCGACCGCGAGCGCGAGGTGGTGCGCGGCATCGCGGCGGGGCTCGACAACAAAGAGATCGCGGCTGCGGCCTACATGGGCGAGGGGACGGTACGCAACCATATCAGCTCGATCCTCTCCAAGCTCAACCTCAAAAACCGCACGCAGATTGCCATTGCCTACTGGCGGCGGCGAAGCGTTGGCGCCGAGGGCTAGGAGGCGCGGGGCGCGGTACGCCGCGCAGCGTGCCGCCGGGGCGACAGGGAATGACTCACTCGGACACGCGCAAGCGATGCCACGCCCCAACACTCCAAATCGCAATGCAGGCCGCTCGACCGGCTAGAGAAACCGCAGGCAACAATGAGCAACAGGCTGGCCACCTCAACACTTCTCAAATTTGGACTGCAGAATCGACTCGAGTTGTCATGAACGCCCGGAGAAGCGTCTGGGGCCGGCCCGCGCGGTGCGTTTTTTGGTATCGTTGGGCGAGATGCAACCGAGGAGGTCCCCATGACGCCAACCATCGCCATCATCGGCGCGCTCGAGAAGGAAGTTCGCCAGATTTACGCCGAGGTCGAGCACGGCACCGTTACCGAGGAGGTCGGCCTTAAGATCGTCGGCGGCAGCTACCAGGGCTTTAACCTTGTGGCCACCACGGCGGGCATGGGCACGGTCAACGTTGCCGCGGCAACGCAGCACCTCATCAGCGTCTATGGGGCCAACGCCGTGATTTTTTCCGGCATCGCGGGCGGGCTCAATCCGGCGCTTCACATCGGCGACATCGTGGTGGGCGCGCGCCTGCGTTACCTCGACACCGACACGCCGCTCATTGCCGAGTCGGCACCGGGGCTCGAGGAGTTTACCTCGACCGATTACCTTGTTGAGGTTGCCGAGGAGACGCTGACCTCGTGGGGCTTTATCAACGCTGGCCTTGCCGATGACGAGACCGCGCTTGCCGCCGCGCGCGAGGCCGCCGCGAGCTCGCCCTTCCAGCGCTTCCGCCGTGAGGGGGAGTCTGCCGAACCGGCGCGCTATCTTGTAGGGACCATCGCCACCGGCGACCGCTTTGTGACGGGTGCGGAGATGCGCGCCGCTGCCCTCGAGGCCACCCACGCCGACTGCGTGGAGATGGAGGGTGCTGCCGTGGCGCACATCGCCGCCAAGAACGGCGTGGACTGCCTGGTGCTGCGTGCCATCAGCGACAACTGCGACGAGGCCTACGACGCCCTCAGCGCGCGTGAGTTCGACCTCGACGAGTACGCCCGCACGGCAAGCTCGCTCACGCTCGCCATCGTGCGGCGCGTGGCGGCGCGCCTCGGCCTCAAGCGCGAGATGTAGGGGGAGGCCATGGCAGACACGATCAACTACCAGCTCGCCCACTTTGTGGCGAGCTACGGCGCGGTCTCGCAGATTCCGCCGTCGACCTGCCCCGAGGTCAGCTTTGTGGGGCGCTCCAACGTGGGCAAGTCGTCCATCATGAACAAGCTCTTTGGGCGCAAGGGCCTCGTCAAGGTGTCGAGCACGCCGGGCAAGACCGCCAACATCAACTTTTTTGAGGCGGACGGCGTGCACTTTATCGACCTGCCGGGCTACGGGTTCGCCCGCCGCTCCAAGGCCGAGCGCGAGCGCTGGGCGCGGCTCATCGGCGACTTTTTTGAGAGCGAGCGCAGCTTTAACCTCGTGGTCTCGCTCGTGGACATCCGCCACGACCCGAGCGCGCTCGACCACCAGATGATCGAGTACCTCCAGGAGGGCGGTTTTACCTTTGTGGTGGCGCTCACCAAGGCCGACAAGCTCAGCCGCGGCAAGCGCGCACAGCAGGCGGCGGCCATCAAGCGGCAGCTCAACGTGCCGGCCGAGGACATCATCGTTACGTCTGCCGAGGACGGCACGGGTATCGCCGACCTCAAGGGCGTCATCGTCGAGCGCTGCCTGTAGGGCTGCCGGCGGGCGCGATGGGCGGCGGCCGGGCGGGTCCGTGGCCCTGTCGGCGTCAGCTGCATGTTGCAGCTGGCTGCCCCGCACTGTCGGATTCTATCTACTAGAAGGAATAGGTCACTTTTGGACGAGATCATGACCGAAAGATTCTACTAGAAGGAATCCGACGGCCACGAGAAGGAGCTCGACAACCGCGCAGAGGCCGCTGGGGCGAGGCGCGCTACGCCGGTCGGAGCCATGGCCGAACGCTTCTTGTAGACATCGCTAGCGCGCGGTGGGGCGCGATGCGCCAAAGGGCTGTTAGCCGCGGTGGCCGCCGCGGTTGGCCTCGCGGCCTTGGCCTGCTCGGTTGCGACCGGCTGCGTAGGCACCGCGTTTACCGGAGCCGCTGCCACCCGCGTTGCCGCGCTTGCCACCGTTGCGGTTGCGGCCCTGCGCATTGTTGCCGCTGCGCCCGCCGCCCTTGCCGGATGCCGCGCCACCGCTCGAGCCGCGCCCCGACCCTGCGGTCGCGCCGCGTCCACCGCCCACGCCGCCGGCGTGCTTGCCGCTCTTGACCCCATGCGGGCGCACCGGCCGGATAAGGCATTTGGGCCCGTAGCCAATCAGGTCCGTGCGGCCCGCACGCTCGAGCGCCTCGCGCACCAGGTCGTAGTTCTCGGGCTTGCGGTACTGAATGAGCGCGCGCTGTAGCGCCTTTTCGTGCGGCGACCTCGGCACATAGACGGGCTTCATGGTGCGCGGGTCCACGCCCGTGTAGTACATGGCGGTCGACATGGTCGACGGCGTGGGGTAGAAGTCCTGCACCTGCTCGGGCATGTAGCCCATGTCGCGTACGTACTCGGCAAGCTCCACTGCCTCTTTGAGGGTGGAGCCGGGGTGGCTCGACATAAGGTAGGGCACGAGGTACTGCTTCTTGCCGAACTCCCGATTGACCTCTCGGTACTTGGCCACAAAGCGGTCGTACACCGCGCGGCTCGGTTTGCCCATCACGCTGAGCACCGCGTCCGAGACGTGCTCGGGGGCCACCTTGAGCTGGCCCGACACGTGGTGCGCGCAGAGCTCGCGGATAAACGTGTCGTCCGGGTCGGCGAGGGCGTAGTCAAACCGGATGCCGCTCCGCACAAAGACCTTCTTTACGCCCGGCAGCTCGCGGAGCTCGCGCAAGAGGGCGACGTAGTCGGCGTGGCTCACCTTCATGCTGCGGCAGACCTTGGGCCAGAGACAGCGTTTGCGCAGGCAAGCGCCGTGTTCGAGCTGGCGCGCGCATGCGGGCGCGCGGAAGTTGGCCGTGGGGCCGCCCACGTCGTTGATGTAGCCCTTAAAGTCGGGCTCCGCGGTGATCTTGCGCGCCTCGGCGAGCAGCGACTCGTGGCTGCGTGCCTGCACGATGCGCCCCTGGTGAAAGGTCAGCGCGCAGAACGAGCATTCGCCAAAGCACCCGCGGTTTGAGATGAGCGACATCTTGACCTCGGCGAGGGCGGGCACGCCGCCGGCCGGTTCGTAATCGGGGTGGTAGGTGCGCGTGTAGGGGAGGTCGTAGGCCTGGTCAAACTCCTCGGTGGTCAGCGGGCGCGCAGGCGGGTTCTGCACCACGTAGACGCCGTGCGGGTAGGGCTCCACCAGGCGCCCGCCGCGGATGGGGTCCATGTTCTCGTACTGGATGTTAAAGCTCCGCGCGTAGGCGAGCCGGTCGGCCTCGAGTTCGTCCCAGCTGGGCAGGAGCGTGTAGTCGTAGACCTCGTCGAGCGAGCGGGTGCGATAGACCGTGCCGTTAATGTAGGTGAGCTGCTCCACGGGGAGCCCGGCGGCCAGACTGTCGGCGATCTCTACGATGGAGCGCTCGCCCATGCCGTAGGAGATGAGGTCGGCGCCCGAGTCGAGCAGGATCGAGCGCTTGAGCTTGTCCGACCAGTAGTCGTAGTGGGCAAGGCGGCGGAGCGACGCCTCGATACCGCCGAGGATGATGGGCGTTTCTTTGTAGGTGCGACGGATGAGATTGCCATAGACTACAGCGGCGTGGTCGGGGCGGTGTCCGGCCTCCCCGCCGGGGGTGTAGGCGTCGGTGCGGCGGCGGTGCTTGCTCACGCTGTAGTGGTTCACCATGGAGTCCATGTTGCCGGCCGAGACGAGAAAGGCGAGGCGCGGCTCGCCGAGCACCGTGACGCTTGCGGGGTCGCGCCAGTCGGGCTGGGCGATGACGCCCACGCGGTAGCCGTGCGCCTCGAGAAGCCGCACGATGATGGCCGTGCCAAAGCTGGGATGGTCCACGTAGGCATCGCCCGAGACGTAGACAAAGTCGCACTGCTCCCAGTCGCGCTCCTGCATGTCGGCGCGGGTGGTCGGGGGAAAGTCCGCCCGGGTAAAGCCGAGCGCCGTGGGCCCGGTGGGGTCGAGCTTGGGGCGGGCGGGGGTGTTGCCGGGCTTGGCGCCGCCGGCGGGGCGGGTTGAGTTGGATTTGCCGCCAGAACGCTCGGACTTGGACTTATGCGGGGTGGTGCGGTTGTGGTGCGACATGGGTGCGGCTCCCGGTTCGGTCGAAGGTGCCCTCATCCTAGCATGTCGGGCTGCGACCAAGCGGTTTTGCCGCTCAGGCGCGTGAGGCGTACGCTAAAAACGTCGTTCACTCACCTGTTGTGCACTTTTTGCCGCGATTCCGCCGTTTAGCTGAGTGAACGGAAAAATCGCCCTCCCGGCCATGTGACCGTGGGGACAGGTTATTTTGCCACGTGACAAAATAACCTGTCCCCACGGTCACGCTAGAGGTATTCAATCTGGGCGCCCTCGGTATCACAGGTGAGGATGTGCGTCTCGCAAGACGGGAACTGCTCGCGCAGGCGTACCTGCAAGAACTTGGCCACGATGGTGTCGTCGGTCACGGCCATGAGGGTCGAGCCCGAGCCCGAGATCCAGAGCGTCTTGGCCCCGCCGGCAAGGCAGGTGGTGCGGATGGCATCGTAGTCGGGGATGAGCTCGCGACGGTACGGCTCCTGCAGGCGGTCGTCGTTGGCAGCGGCGATGAGGTCGAGGTTGCCCGTCTCGAGCCCGCGGGTGAGCCCGGCGATGCGTCCCATTTGCCACACCGCCGTGGAGAGCGGCACCTCCTGTGGCACGACCTTGCGCGCCTCGGACGTATGCACCTCGTAGGGCGGGATGACGGTAATGAAGCGCAGACGGGGCGACACGTCGTAGCGCAGGCAGCGCGGCAGCTCGCCTTCGGGGGTGAAGGAGCAGACCGCCGCGCCCAAGATGGCTGGGGCAACGTTATCGGGGTGCCCCTCCAGCGCGGTGGCGAGCGCGACAAGCTCCTCGCGGGTGATGGTGTGGCCGGTGAGCGCGGCGGCCCCCATGATGCCAGCAACCACTAGGGTAGAGCTCGAGCCGAGGCCGCGTGCGACGGGCACCTCGGTCTGGATATCGATCGAGACGGGGAAGCTCTCCTCGCCCCACGCCCGGAGCGCGTATACAAAGGCCTGGTAGACCATGTTATCGGCGTTGCGGAACTCCTCAGGGCAGCCGGTGATGGTGAGTGTATCGGCGCGGTCCATCTGAATCTGCGCATAGAGCGAGACCGCCATGCCCAGCGTGTCGTAGCCGATACCGAGGTTCGCGCTGGTAGCGGGAACAGTGATGCGAATCATGCTCTAGGTCCTTTCTCCTCATCGGGCCGGGCGCATGGCTTGCTCGGCACTTCGGACAGTCCTGGGCTCGCGCGAAGGCGCCACAGGCGCCTTCGGCTCGTGCAGAACTCGTGCCGAGCAAACCATGCGTCCGGCCCTACGGCAACATACTCGACACGCGTGAACCCCGTATCTTAAAAAAAGAAAAGATGTTGCACTGTTACCTGTTGCAGGTGCGGCAACCCTGCAACATCTTTCTCTTTTCTCAGCCAGCGGCGACAAGGCTCATCGGGGAATCCGTACTCCGTGCACGCGTCGCGCCGACCCCGCCTTCGTCCGCCGCGAGTTCCGCAGCGAACGGGAGGCGCCAGTGGCGCCTCCCGCCGAGCGAGGACTGTCCGAAGCGCCGGATGAAGGCGGGGCCGGCGCGACGCTCAACAGCCCATGAGCTACAGCTTCTCGCAAGCCTCCTCGACGAAGCTCCCCATGCTCTCGATGTCCACGGTTGTCGCATGGCGCACCGTTGCCGTCTCGAGCGCCGTGAGCTGCGCCGGGGCGGTCGTGCCGGTGGCCTCCTCCAGCGTGCGCAGGCAGTCGAAGTCGTCGGCCGGCACCTCAAGGCCAATCGCCTCGGCCACCGCGCGCGGGAACTTGTAGGGGCTCGCCGTGGAGAGCAGCACGCGCGCCGCGGCGCCCTCGGCAGGCGCAAGCTCCTCGAGCACGTGGTAGCCGCAGGCGGTGTGCGGGTCGATGAGGTAGCCGTGGTCGCGCCAGCAGTCGGCAATAGCCTCGGCAACCTGGTCCTCGTCCGCCCAGCCGCAGGCAAAGACCTCGCGGATGCGTCCGAGCAGCTCGGGACCCACCTCAAAGTGGCCGGTCTCGGCAAGGTCGGCCATAAGGCGCGCTATGAGCTCGCAGTCGCCACCCGAGAGGTAGTAGAGCATGCGCTCGAGGTTTGACGAGATGAGGATGTCCATGCTCGGCGAGGTGGTGGTAAAGAACGGTCGGTTGCGGTCGTACACGCCCGTGGTGAGGAAGTCGTAGAGCACGTTGTTCTTGTCGCTCGCCACCACGAGGCGCGCCACGGGGAGTCCCAGGAGCTTGGCGTAGTAGCCGGCGAGCACGTCGCCGAAGTTGCCGGTGGGCACGCAGAACTCAACCGCCTCGCCGGCCTCGATGGCGCCGGCGCGCAGAAGCTGGGCATACGCGGCAAAGTAGTAGACGACCTGCGGCACGAGGCGTCCGACGTTGATGGAGTTGGCGCTGCTGAGCACAATGCCCTGCGCGGCCAGGCGCTCGGCGAGCTCGCGGTCGGCAAAGATGCTCTTGACGGCGCTTTGCGCGTCGTCAAAGTTTCCGCGCACGGCCGCCACGCTCACGTTGGAGCCCTCTTGCGTGGTCATCTGGAGCTCCTGCACGCGGCTCACTTTGCCCTCGGGGTAGAAGACGGTGATGCCCGTGCCCGGGGCGTCGGCAAAGCCGGCGAGGGCCGCCTTGCCCGTATCGCCCGAGGTGGCCGTGACGATCATGATGCGCTCGGTCGGGACGTCCTTCGAGCCCGTGGCAGCGCCCGCGCCCGCACCGCTTGTCCGCGCCATAAGGCGCGGCAGCATCTGGAGCGCGACGTCCTTAAAGGCGCTCGTCGGCCCGTGGAAGAGCTCCAGCACGTAGCAGCCCGCGAGCGACCCGGCGTCCTCGGCCCCCGCGCCCCCGCGCTCCCTAAGCGCCACAAGCGGCGTGACCTCGTCGCTCGCAAAGGTGCCGCTATAGGCCTCGTCCACGCAGGCGGCGATCTCGTCGGGCGTGTAATCAGGTAGTAACAAACCGAGCACCGCACGGGCAATCTGGGCGTACGACATCTCGGCAAGGCCCGTTACGTCGAGTTTTTCTGCGCCCAGCGCGTCCGAGACAAAGAGCCCCCCGTCTGGCGCAAGCCCCTGACGGATGGCTGCCTTTGCCGAGCACGCCTGCGCGCGCGAACGTGTGCTATGGTACAAACTCATATCGGTAGCTCCTTAAATGCCCGGCCGGCGGCATCGGCGACGGTACGTTGGGCCCATGGTATCAGAGCCTCCGCAGCAGCACGTGTCGCGCCCGGGAAAGGTAACCGCTTCGTCATGATAAAGATCGCAAAGTTCGGCGGCTCATCGGTGGCCGATGCCGACCACTTCCGCAAGATCCGCTTCATCGTGGAGGCCGACCCCGCCCGCCGCTTTATCGTGGTGTCGGCGTGCGGCCGCCGCTTTTCGGGAGATGCCAAGGTCACCGACCTGCTCTACCTCGTGGCCGCCCACGTGCGCTACCGCGTTTCGTGTGACGACCTGCTCGCCGATATCGGCCAGCGCTACTTCGATATCGCCGACGAGCTCGGCCTCAGCTACCCCATCCGCGAGGAGTTTGCCGCGTTTGCCGAGAAGGCCAAGGCGGGCCTCTTCTCTACTGCCGAGCTGGTGAGCCGCGGCGAGTACTTTACCGCCCAGCTTATGGCCGAGTGGCTGGGGCTGCCCTTCCTCGATGCGGCCGACGTGGTGGCCTTCCATCACGATGGCACGCTCTCCATGCGCCGCACCCACGAGCTCATCCAGGAGCGTGGGATCCCGGGCGGCTTTGTGATGCCCGGCTTCTACGGCGCCACGCGCGAGGGGCAGGTCAAGCTGCTCGATCGCGGCGGCGGCGACATCTCGGGCTCCATCCTCGCCAAGTGCCTCGACGCCGACCTCTACGAAAACTGGACGGACGTCTCGGGTTTTCTCTCGGCCGACCCGCACATCGTGGAGAACCCGCAGCCCATCAGCCGCATCACCTACGCCGAGCTGCGCGAGCTTTCGTACATGGGCGCGAGCGTGCTGCACGAGGAGGCGGTCTTCCCCGTTATGGAGGCCGGGATTCCCATCGCCGTGCGCAACACCAACCGCCCCGAGGACGCGGGCACCATCATCTCCGACCGCGAGGACTACGTGGAGGATGAGCCCATCATCACGGGCATCACGGGCAAGCGCAACTTCGTGGCCGTGCACGTCCAGAAGGACCACATGTCCAACGAGGTGGGCATCGTGCGGCGGGTGCTCTCGGTCTTCGAGCGCTACCGCGTGTCGGTGGAGCACATCCCCTCGGGCATCGACTCGTTTGCCGTGGTGGTGCAGGGGGCGGACGTCAAAGACGCCATCTGGTCGATCGTGGCCGACATCAAGAGCGAGGTCAACGTCGACAGCATCAAGGTCGTGGACGACCTGGCGCTCATCTCTACGGTGGGCCGCAACATGATCGGTCGGCCGGGCATCTCGGGCCAGCTCTTTGCGGCGCTCGGCAGCGAGGGCATCTCGATCCGCATGATCGCCCAGGGCTCGGACGAGATCAACATCATCGTGGGCGTGCGCGACGTGGACTTTGAGCGGGCCATCCGCGCGATCTACCGGGCGTTCTCTGACGGTGACCACCTACTGGAGCTCAAGGACCTCAAGAAGGCCGAGGAGGACGCGCGCCCGCGCGTGGAGGAGTAGCGCACCCGGCGTCGAGCCGAGGCGCTGGCAAGGGTGCGCAGGTGGGGGAGCGGCTGCTGCGCGCAGGCCCCGCCAACAAGTGCGAACGCGGGCCCGGCGCCCGCCGATGGGAGGTACGTGCCATGAAGGAGTACACGGTTGCCATCTTGGGCGCGACGGGCGCGGTCGGCACGCAGATGATTCAGTGCCTCGAGGAGCAGGAGTTCCCGGTCGGACGGCTCAAGCTCTTGGCGAGCGCGCGCTCGGCCGGCAAGACCATGACCTTCCGGGGCGAGGAGCTGGTGATTGAGGAGGCCACGCCCGAGGCGTTTGCCGGCTGCGACATCGTGCTCGGCGCGGCCGACGACGCCGTTGCCAAGCGCCTGCTGCCGACGGCCGTTGAGGCCGGGGCCGTTGTGGTCGACAACTCTCACGCCTTCCGCATGGATCCCGAGGTGCCGCTCGTCATCCCCGAGATCAACGCGTCCGACGTTGCGTGGCACCACGGCATCATCGCCAACCCCAACTGCGCGACCATCATCGCGCTTGTGCCTACCTGGCCGCTGCATCAGCTGGCGGGCGTGCGTCGCATGATCGTCTCTACCTATCAGGCCGCTTCGGGCGCCGGCGCTCCGGGCATGGCCGAGCTCGAGCAGCAAATCGAGGCGCTCGGCCGCGGCGAGGCGATCCCTGAGCCGCGGGCGTTTGCCGCGCAGCTCGTGAGCAACCTTATCCCGCAGATTGGCGGCTTTGACGACGAGGGCTACACCTCCGAGGAGATGAAGCTTCAAAACGAGGGTCGCAAGATCATGCACCTGCCCGAGCTCGCCGTGTGCTGCACCTGCGTGCGCGTGCCGGTGCTGCGCTCGCACTCCGAGAGCGTGACCCTTGAGTTTAGGCGGCCCATCTCGGTGGAGGAGGCCCGTGCGGCACTTGCGGCGGCCCCGGGCGTGCGCCTGGTGGACGACCGTACGGCAGAGAGCGCGCACGACCGCTACCCCATGCCGATCGACACTTCCGACCAGGACCTCATCTGGGTCGGCCGCGTGCGCCGCGACATTTCCAACCCCGATACGGCCAGCGGCATCACCTTCTGGTGCTGCGGCGACCAGATTCGCAAGGGCGCGGCGACCAACGCCGTCCAAATCGCAAAGTTGCTCACTGAGTAGGTTTGCTCCCGGCGGACCGGCATGGGTCGGGCCCCGGTCTTCCCCAAGGACGCTCGGCGCCTTCGGCTCGCTGTGCGACTCGCGTCCACGGGGAAGACCGGGGCCCGACCCATGCCGGTCCTGCGCTCACCTGCTCGTTCGCGTGGGGAAAGGTAGAGAGTCTTCCTTGCCTGGGGGTTGGGAGTTGTGGGGGCGTGGTACAAAGAGAAGTAGGTATTCGGGCGCGACGCAGCGCGGGCTGTGCACCTCGCCGTGCGGACGAAAGGATGGCACATGAGAACGCAGGAAATCGGGCAGTCGGGGCTTGAGGCGTCGCGCGTGGCGCTCGGCGTGATGCGCTTTGCGGGCATGCCGCAGCCGGCTGCCACCGCATCGGTTGCCGCAGCGCTCGAGGCGGGCATCTCCTTCTTTGACACGGCGGACATCTACGGCGGCGGCGAAAGCACCCGCGTGCTCGGCGCGGCCCTCGGCGAGCTCGGCGTAGCGCGTGAGGAGGTCGTCCTCCAGACTAAGGCGGGCATCGTGCCAGGGGCGCGCTACGACTTCTCGCGCGCGCACCTCGAGGCTGCCCTCGATGCGGAGCTCGAGCGCCTCCAGACCGACTACGTGGACTTCTTCCTGCTGCACCGCCCCGACCCGCTCCTCGATATCGACGAGCTTGCCGAGACCCTCGGTGGCATGCTCGAGTCGGGCAAGGTCCGCCACCTCGGCGTGAGCAACATGAACCCTTGGCAGATCGACCTTGTGCAGGCAACGATCGACGCTCCGCTCGAGGTCAACCAGCTGCAGTTTGGTCTCGGCCACACACAGCTCATCAGCAGTGGGCTGCACGTCAACATGGCTGACGACACCGCCGCCGAGCGCGGAACGGGCTGCATCGAGTGCGCGCGCCTCTACGGTATGACGATCCAGGCTTGGAGTCCCTACCAGTTTGGCACCTTTGCCGGGTGCTTTATCGGCCATACGGACTTCCCCGAGCTCAACGCGGCGCTCGATGAGGTGGCCGCCGAGCACGGCACCACGCCTACTGCGGTGGCAACGGCGTGGATCTTGCGACATCCCGCCCAGATGCAGGTCATCTGCGGCTCCACCTCGCCCGAGCACATCCGCGAGTCGGCCGCCGGTGCCGACATCGAGCTCACGCGCGAGCAGTGGTGGAAGCTCTATCAGGCAGCGGGCAACGACCTTCCCTAACCTGAGAATACGGGAACGGGCGCGCTTCTCATCGAGGGGGGCGCCCGTTACTCGGCGCTCTTGAGCGCGCCCACCATGTCCACGCGGTCGAGCATGCGGTTGCAGATCATGCTCACCGCAATGGCAAACACCGTGCTAAACGCCGCCGCCAGGGCATAGCACCACGGGTCTACGATCACGTCAAAATAGATCGACGGCATCTTGAGGATGTAGGTGAAGCTCTCGGAGAGCGCCCAGCCCGCGGGCAGACCCACGATGATCCCCAGAAGGGTCAGCACGAAGGTCTCCTTGTTGATGTAGGTGCGCACCTCGCGCTTGCGGAAGCCGAGTACCTTGATGGTGGCGATTTCGCGCTCGCGCTCGCCGATGTTGACTGTCGAAAGCGTAAAGAGCACCACGAAGGCGAGCCCCGCGGCCAGCCCGATCACCACGTAAACCACCACGTTGATGAGCGTGAAGCTCTGCTCGAACTGCTCGTGCATCTTGGCCACGCTCGTGATGGAGAGCCACTCCTCCTCGGCGTCGAGCGTGTCGGCAAAGGCGGCCTGCTCGTCGCGCGAGCCGGTAAGGTGCGCAAAGAAGCCGTTGAGCTCGAGCGGGCCAAAGAGCTTTTCGTAGACGTCCTCGGTCATGTAAACGGCGTTGCCGAGGTAGTTGCGCGTGATGGCGGCAATCTTGGTCTCGGCCTTGTCGAGCGCGCTCGTGGTGAGCTCGGCCTCGTCGCCCGCACTGAGCCCGAGCACCGTCGCCGCGTTGTTGGTGATGACCACGCCCGCGTCATCAAGGCTGATCGGCTTGCCGTCGAGCTCCTGCAGCGAGACGTAGTCGTCGATGGAGGCGCCCGCGGGAATCACGTAGAGCTGCATGCTCTCCTTGGCGCCGTTGTGCTCCACGGTGATGTTGTCCACGCCGATGGACTCGATGTTCGTTACCTCGTTCGAGCCTTCGAGCCGCTCGAGGCAGGTCTGGTAGTCGTCTGGGGTGGTGGCGGCCAAAAGGTCGTAGCGGTAGATCTGCTCGTACTGTCGCGGCGCCAGCGACTCAACGGTGTTCTTGATCGAGAAGCCGCAGATAAGGAGCGCCGTGCACCCCATGATGCCAAAAATCGTCATGGCGAGGCGCTTCTTGTAGCGAAAGAGGTTGCGCGCGGTGACCTTGTTGAGGAAGCTCATCCGCCGCCACAGGGGCCCGATGTGCTCGAGGAAGATGCGCGAGCCGGCGCGCGGCGCCTTGGGGCGCATGAGGGTGGCCGGGGTCTCGCGGAGGTCTGCCCGGCAGCTCAAGAAGGTTGAGCCGCCAATGCCCACCACAAAGGCCAGGATGCCGAGCGCTGCGTAGAACGCGTTGAAGTGCAGGCTAAAGAGCGGCAGCAGGTACATGGCCTGGAAGATATAGAAGAGGATGAAGGGGATGACCACAAAGCCTGCGATGTCGCCGATGATCCCGCCGATGAGGGCGGCCGAGACGGCGTAGACGAGGTATTTGGAGAGGATGCGTGCCTTGGAGTAGCCGAGCGCTTTGTAGAGGCCGATGAGCCCGCGCTCCTCGTCCACCATGCGGGTGGCGGTGGTGAGGCTCACGAGGATGGCCACGACAAAGAAGATGACGGGGATGATCTGGGCGATGGTCTCGATGGACGAGGCGTCGGAGTCGACGCTCGAGAAGCTGCCGAGGCCCGAGCGGTCCTGCACGTACCAGGTGGCGAGGTCCACGTCGGCAACCTGCTGGCGCGCGTCGGCGATCTGGTTGGCGGCGTTCTGGCGCTCCTCGGCGAGCGTGGCGCGGCCGTCATCGATCTGGGCCTGGCCGTCGGCGATCTGGGCGAGGCCGTCCTCGAGCGTGGCGCGCGCCTCGGCAAGCTGGGCGAGGGTGTCGGCGCGGCGCTGGTTGAGCTCGGCCTGGCCCTGGGCGAGCTCCGTCTGGCCGGCGGCGATGGTGGCCGCGTTGGCGTCGAGGAGTTCGCGGGCGGCCACGAGCTGGTCGTAGGAGTCCCAGAGCTTCTGCCAGCCGGCGTCGATCGCGGTCTGCTGCTTGGCAAACTCCTGCTCGGCAGCCTGCGTGGCCAGCTCGATGCCCGCGGTGAGCTGGGGGAGGGCGGCCTCTGCCTGGGCAAGACCCGAAGCAGCTTGGATGCGACTGCTGGCGAGGAAGGTGGCGTTCTGCTCGTACTCGGGGCTGGCCAGGTTGGCGAGGTTTTCGGTGAGGCTGGCAAGACCCCTGTTGAGGCTGGCGATTCCATCGAGGGCGTTGTTCAGCTGTTCGAGGCCGGATGCGGCGGTGTCGCTCAACTGTTGCATGTCTGCCTGCTTGACCTGCAACTGGTTAAGCTCTTCAGTGCGCTTGTCGCGTTCAGCCTCAAGATCGGCGCGGTCGGGGTCGTCCTCGGCGAGGCCGTCGAGCTTGGCGTTGATGTCGTCGAGCTCGCCCTGTGTGACGGAGATGTTTGCAGCAAGTTCTTGGAGCTGCTGGTCGAGGGCCGCGATGCTGGATTGAGTCTCCTCGATCTTGGCGGCAAGAACCTGTTGCTGTCCGTCGAGTGCCTCGGTAATCTTCGGGGCGGCCTGCTCTACAACGGTGTTCGCATTGTTGACCGCCTGGGCAAAGTTCTGCACTGCCTGATTGACGGCGTCCGCATCGGTGGCGTCAACATTTTTAACGGCGTCCCAAGTGGTGCTTATGCTTGCGGCGGCGTTGCGGAGTTGCGCGGCAAGCGCTGCGAGCATGGCGGACGCGTCGGCGTTTTCGTCGGCGCTTGAGCCGGTATCGGCATCGCCGCTGCCCTCACTCTCACCGCCGGCTGCCTCTCCCGATCCTGCCGCCCCAAACTGCCCCAGCCCGTCGGCAAGCTGCGTGAGCCCGTCCGTCAGCTGCGCGACTCCGGCGTCCAGCTCGTCAATCTGCCCCGGCAGCGTGTCTACCACCGCCTGGGCCTCGTCGCGCTGCGCCTCGAGGCTCGCAATCGTGGTGTTGTAGAACTCATCCCGTGCGGCGTCGAGCGCTGCCTGGCCGTCGCGCAACTGCTGCTCCGCGTCCGGCAGGGCGGCGTTGTAGGCGGTAACGCCCGCCTCCAGGTCGGCGCGGCCCTGCTCGAGTTGGGCCAGCCCCTCGGCGAGGCTCGTGCGGTTGGTGTCGATCACGGCCTGCGCGCTGTCGAGCTGCGCAAGCGCATCGGACTCCTGCCGGTCGAGTTCGCGCTGGCCGTCGAGCGCCTCGGCCAGGCTCTCGTCAAGCGTCGTCTGCGCATCATCGAGCTCGCGCGCGGCGTCGGCGAGCTGCCGCTCGGCATCGGCCTCGTTCTCGGCAATGCTCTCGAGCGCCTCGTCCTGAATCTCCTGCGTACGGGCGCGCTCGCGCTGCGGAGCAAGGTCCTCCACACGCTCCTGCACCTCGGCCACGCGCGCCTCGTACTCGGCGGAGTAGGCGCCCAGCCCCTCGGTGCCCGAGACGCTCAGGTAGGCGATGGTGTAGGTTGCGGGGTCCACGACCTCGCTCTCGTCCACAAAGAAGGTGTAGTCGGTCGAGGTCGCCGCGCGGAAGGCCACCGGCCCCTCGGGCTGCGTGATGTTGGTGGGGTCTATGACGGTACCCACGATGGTGTACGTGCCGCCCTCGATGACAGGGTCGCCCTCGTCTGCGTCGGCGGCATCGCCCTCGGTCCCGGTGTCGGCGTCGTCGGCCGCAACCTCGTCGCCCAGGTCGGCCAAACCGGTCGGGTCCTCCTGTGGGGTGCTTTCAAACGAGAGCGTGTCGCCGATCTTCTTGCCCGATTCGTGCAGGTAGTTCTCGGTGACCGCTACCTCGCCGGCAGCCTTGGGAAGGCGTCCCTCCACCACATACGGCTCGTTGAGCTCGCTTGTGCCCGTGAGCGCCTTGACCGTTACCGTGGCGCGCGAGCCGTCCACGCGGGTGTAGGTGTCTTGCTGGTAGCCGCCCTCAACGCACGCCACGCCGTCCACCGTGCTCAGCTCGTCGAGGTCTGCCTGCGAAAGGCCGTAGGTCGACTGCACGCAGATGTCGTAGAGGCGCTGACGGGTATAGAGGGCGCTCGCCGCCTCGCGCAGGTCGATGCAGGCCATTGAGAGGCCGGTCAGCATCGTGGCGCCGAGCGCCGTGATGGCCACCAGCGAGATAAAACGCTTCTTGGAGTGGCCAATCGTGCGGATGATGTCTTTGGTAAACGCCTTCATGGGAGCCTCGCGCTACCACTCGATGTTGGCGATGGGGGTGGGGGCGGGGTTGAGGCTCATCTCCGTCACCTTGCCGCTCTTAAAGCGGATGAGGCGGTCGGCCATGGGGGCGAGCGCCGAGTTGTGCGTGATGATGATGACCGTGATGCCGTCGCGCCGGCAGGTGTCTTGCAAGAGCTGGAGGATTTGCTTGCCCGTTTGGTAGTCGAGCGCGCCGGTGGGCTCGTCGCAGAGCAGGAGCTTGGGGTTCTTGGCGATGGCGCGCGCGATGGAGACGCGCTGCTGCTCGCCGCCCGAGAGCTGCGCGGGGAAGTTCCCCAGGCGCCCGCTCAGGCCCACCTTGGCGAGCGTCTCGGCGGCGTCGAGCGCGCCGGGGCAGATCTGGCTTGCGAGCTCGACGTTCTCGAGCGCGGTGAGGTTGGGCACGAGGTTATAGAACTGAAAGACAAAGCCCACGTCGGTGCGGCGGTACTCCACGAGCTCGGACTCGCTCGCGTGCGAGATGTCGCGGCCGTCCACCGTGACAGCGCCCGAGGTGAGGGTGTCCATGCCGCCCAAGATGTTGAGCGCGGTGGTCTTGCCCGCGCCCGATGCGCCGAGGATGACGGCAAGCTCGCCGCGCTCCACCTCAAAGCTTGCGCCGTCGAGGGCGTGGATGAGGGTCTCACCGGAACCGTATGCCTTGATGACGTTTTGGAACTCGATATATGCCATAGCGCGCAACCTCGCCGGAAGAAGCCGAACATGCACCGTCGATTACTCGACATCGTGTTGTCTACCCAGTATAGTTGGGCGCAAGACGGGTTGCGATGCGCACTCGACACCGCCGCACCAATTGTCGAGCGATGGGCGCGCGGCCCTGCTTGCGAGGGGCGCTGTACAGGCCCGTCGACGATCTTTTGGGGAGCCGGTATGAACAAGCAGCCGAAGGTCACCGAGCAGACGCGCGCAAACCTCACGGAGGCGTTTTGGACGCTCTACCTCGAGAAACCCATCGAGAAGATCACCGTGCGCGAGATCACTGAGCGCGCTGGGTACAACCGCGCCACGTTCTACCTCTATTACCGTGATGTCTACGATCTGTTTGCCCAGCTCGAGGAGGGGGTGCTCGCGCAGGTGCGCGCTTTGGTGGACGAGCGCCTGCTTGCGGGCGAGACGCTCGACTTCTCGGAGCACATGGGGCTCATCATCGACCTTGCGCAGCGTTTTGACGGCTATATGCCGCGCCTCATGACGGGCGACCCCTCGTTTGGCGATAGGTTGAAAGACATCATCGCGCCCCTGCTCGACCGCTTTATCCTGCTCGATCAGGGTTTGGCGGAGGACGAGCGAGCCATCATGCGCGAATTCTACCTGTCCGGCCTACTTGCCGCCATCACCACATGGATGGCAACGGACCCCCGCATGCCCATCGATCGGCTGATTGCGCTCGTTGTTGGAGCCTTGGCGCCGGGCACTGCCGTGGGCTGAGCCGCTTGCTGCGGCTAGCTCGGTGCGCGCCGAGCGCCAGGGGAACGCTGGTCAGCGTATTCCGCACCTAGTGGGCACCCGCGCTACTTAAAGCGCTTCTCGTTCTCGAGCATCTTGCCGTAGTTTTCTATCTTGTAGTTGAGGCGGTCGAGCCCGGCCTGCATCTCGGCGATGCGTGCCTCGGCAAGGTCGCGTTGTTCCTCGAGGATGGCCTTTCGCTCGGCAACGGTGTCCTCGCCCTGGTCGAGCAGGCGCATATAGGCCTGGAGCGCCTCGATGGAGACGTTGGCGCCACGCATGCACTTGATGAACTCGATGCGCCCGCAGTCGGCCTCGGAGTAGTCGCGCACGCCGCTGGCGTTGCGGCGGATGCGGGGCAAGAGGCCGATGCGCTCGTAATAGCGCAGGGTATCGGGGGTGATTTGGTACGTCTCGGCAACTTCGGCAATGCGCATGGCGGTCCTTTCGCAGCGTCTTTACTAAGGTATACCGCCTAGAGCGCGCTCTAAGTCAACGGGAGGCCCGGGGAAGGTCCGAACTGCCCAGAAAAGGTCGGCAATTTGGAGAAAAGACGGCCGCCCGGCGTGCCCAAAACCCCGCGAGGCGGGGCGGGATGGGCCTTTATGCCATCTCCGCTCCGCCTTGCGGTGGGTTTTGCGCTCCGAGTGGTTGCCCGAGCCGGGCGCTACCTTGGGCAACGCCCGGCTCGGGCATACCGCATCTGTCGCCTCGCCCCGGGGCGAGGCGACCGCTGACCGGTGTTTTCCAAGGTCAGGGCAACGCCTATTCGTCGCCGAAGCTGATGCCGAGTGCCTTTGCCTCGCGTACCAGGTCGCTCTTGGGGTCGACGTACTTGAGCTTGCCGGCGACCTCCTCGAGCGGCACGCGGCGCATCTTGCCGTTGACCTGCGCGACCATAAAGCCAAACTGCCCGTCGAGGCAGCCGAGTGCGCCCTCGACGCCGCACTGCGTGGCAAAGACGCGGTCCTGAGCGTCGGGTGCGCCGCCGCGCTGGGTGTGCCCGGGGATGGCCACGCGGGTCTCGCGGCCGGTCTTCTCCTCGATCTCCTTGGCGATGTCGTACACGATCGAGGGGCTCGTGCGCTCCGCGACCTTCTTCTTGTATTCCTTCTTAGAGAGCTTGGCGTCCTTCTTGGAGATGGCGCCCTCAGCCACGGCGATGATGGTAAAGCGGCTGCCGGTCTGCATGCGCTTCTCGATGGTGGCGATGACGTTCTTCATGTCGTAGGGAATCTCGGGGATGAGGATCACGTCGGCGCCGCCGGCTACGCCCGCATACAGCGGAATCCAGCCGACCTTGTGACCCATGATCTCGATCACAAAAACGCGTCCGTGGCTCGAGGCGGTGGTGTGGATGTCGTCGATGCACTTGGTGGCGATGTCCACGGCGCTCGTAAAGCCAAAGGTCATGTCGGTGCCCCAGGTGTCGTTGTCGATGGTCTTGGGCAGCGCGATGACGTTGAGCCCCTCCTGCGAGAGGCGGTTGGCGGTCTTGGTGGAGCCGTTGCCGCCGAGCATAAAGAGGCAGTCGAGCTCGAGGGTCTGGTAGGTCTTGATCATGGCCGGGACCTTCTCCACGCCGTCGGCCTCGGGTATGTCGAGGCGCTTGAAGGGCGTGCGGCTCGTGCCGAGGATGGTGCCGCCGCGGGTGAGGATGCCGCTAAAGTCGTGTGCGGCCATGCGGCGGTAGCGGCCGTAGATGAGGCCCTGGTAGCCGTTCTCAAAGCCGTAGATCTCCACGGGCTCCGGGCTCCGGTTGATGAGGGTCTTGACGATGCCGCGCATGGTGGCGTTGAGCGCCTGGCAGTCGCCGCCGCTCGTGAGCAGGCCGATTCTGAGCATGATGACTCCTTTGGGACGGGCACCTTGAGGGCGCAAGGCCGTAACGGCCAAAGTATAGTCCTCATGCTTGGGGGCGGTGCCGCGCAAGCGGTGGGCGGCCAAAAGAGGCGGCAGATTGGTTGGGGATGTTACAGTTTTGGTGCTTCGGCGCGGGCCGTGACGCTTTGGGCTCGCGAACAGCTCACCCTGCGGGCTCCACCGTCCCGCGTCGCCCGCGCCGCCACCGGTCCGGCCGTCCCGCGTCCACGGCCGGTCCGCCTCGCACCCGCGTCGTCCTGTGGGCTCACCTGGTCTCATGCCGCCGCCAAACCCTCTTGCTATACTGGTGCGCTGATCACGGGCGCCAGCTCCGCGCGGCGCCGCATCTGAGGAGGAACCCATGGACATCATCCCCGTCAACCGCGCCGGCGGCCGTGCCGCCATCGAGATGCGCCCCGTCAAGCTCACACGCGAGGTGCTCAAGAACGCACTCGGCTCGTGCTACGTTGAGTTTGGTGACACCAAGGTGCTCTGCGCCGCGACCATTGAGGAGGGGCTGCCCGCGTGGCGGCGCGCGAGCCGTCAGGGCTGGGTCACCGCCGAGTATGCGATGCTCCCCGCCTCGACGGGCCGCCGCACCAAGCGCGAGACCGGCCAGCGCAAGGGCCGCTCGATGGAGATCGAGCGCCTCATCGGCCGGAGCCTGCGCACCGTCACCAACATGCGCCTGCTCGGCGAGTTTACCGTCACCGTGGACTGCGATGTTATCCAGGCCGACGGCGGCACCCGCACCGCGAGCATCACCGGCGCCTGGGTGGCGCTCCACGACGCGCTCATGACCTGGGTCGAGGCGGGCAAGATCGCGCGCCTGCCGCTGACCGGGCAGGTCGCGGCCGTGTCGATGGGCGTGGTGGACGGCGCCGAGCTGCTCGACCTCGACTACCGCGAGGATAGCCACGCCGAGGTGGACATGAACCTCGTTGCCACCGACACCGGCGAGATTGTAGAGATCCAGGGCACGGGCGAGCAGACGCCCTTTAGCCGTGAGCGTCTGGGCCGGCTCCTCGATCTGGGCGATGCTGGCATCCGCAAACTCATCGCCCTGCAGAACGAGGTCACGGCCTTCCGCGACGAGGAATAGCTTCGGCTGCGTGGCACCGCGCCCCATAACACCCGTACACAAGCAACGCCCCGACCTGCGCAGCTCGGTACTGCATAGGTCGGGGCGATTGCGTGCGTGGCGGGGCACTGCCAGGCTTCCGCTCCCGTCACAAAGATCGGTGCGGGCCGGACGCCTGCGGGCCCGCACCGGCGTGCGGCCTACTCCGTCACAAATCCAAACGGGTTTTCCGGGCGCACGTAGTCGATGAGGAAGAGCTCCTCGGCCGGCACGCGGCCCACGAGGTTGCGGGTGCCGTCGTTGGGCATATCGCGCTTGGCCACGTGCAGCTCGCCGCGGTAGTGCGCCATGTTGTCGTTCACCACAAGCACGTCGCCCCTGTGGAAGGTGTCGGTGCCGGCGTCGCGTGCGGGGACGGACTTGTCGCGGTAGATAAAGCGCGGCATGCTCGAGCGCAGCAGGTAGGCCGAGCAATCGGGGCGCTCGGTGTGGGAGAGGGCGACGATCTGGCGCTCCTCCTCGGTCACGCCGTCGGCAAAGTCGATGCGCATGGTGGTGCGCGTCAGGTCAACGGCGGCCATCGCGGCGAGCTCCTCCTCGCTCGCGTAGGCGTTGCCGATGATGATGTCGTCCACGAGCCCGGTGCCAATAAGGTGGCGAACCTGCAGGTCGATGGGGCGACGACGGTCGTCCTCGCAGGTGGGCAGGCCCGCAAAGACCGGCCAGGGGCCAAAGGTCTTGGGCTCTTGGCTCGAGACAAACGCCGCCGTCTGGAAGCCCTCGTTGTGGTACATGGCGGTGAGCTCCACAAAGCGCTCCTCGCTCATGCCCGTCCACGGCTCGGGGAAGAAGTTCGCGCAGGTCACCATGTTGCGCTTGTCGGCGCCGCGCTCGGCCAGCATGGCGATGGGCAGCATGCCGGAGCCGTTGAACTCGATCTTGATGCCCGAGGAGTTGCGGGTGAGCATGATGTCGCCGTAGTCGCCAAAGTGTCCGTCGAGGCGGATGATGTCAACGCCGAGCTTCTCAAAGGGGGTGAGGTCGGTGGGGGAGGCGCCAAGGCGCTCAAAGACGTGCTCGTTGGTGTCCACCGCTACCTCAAAGCCGAGGTCGTGGGCGTGCTTCATAAAGTCGGCAAACTCGGCGATGGTCTCGTCGGCGCCCTTGTCGACGGAAAGCAGGCAGGTAAAGATGCGGGTAAAGCCGTATTTGGCAGCGAGCTCCATGTAGGCGTAGTCGCGCTCGGGGGTCGTGTGCTCGGGGTAGAGCGAGATTCCCAGACGGTGCATGAACAGTCCCTTCTCTTGGGCGGTTGGGGTGGCCGCGGGCGCGCGGGGTGCGCCGGCTGACCGTGCTGACACCGCCTATGCTATCCGCGCGGTCCGGCAGCGGCAACGGGGATAGGCGGCGAGCGGCGGACGCCGTTTCGCGGACGGTGGGTTGTTGGAGAGGGCGGCGGGGTGCAACGGTGTGGCGCGCCGCAGGCGACGGTGCGGCGCGGCGGGCTGCGGACGGCGGTGCGGCGAGTTGCGGGCGACGGGTGATGACGTGCGGCGCGGCGGTCGGTGGCGCGGCGAGCTGCGAATGGCGCGGTGGGCATCTGGCGGGGTGCGGGCGGCGACGTGCGGCAGACGGCGACGTGCGGCCCGGCTGCTGGAGCGGCAGTGGGTGGCACGCGGGGTGGTTCGGCAACGTTGGGCCGGCGCGGGCCCCGCGTCGGCGCCGGAAGAGACCCCAAGCCAAGTTTGAGTCGCAAGTGCGACCCTCATTTTTGAAATGCCGAGTAGCCCGATGTTTTGGCTCCGTGCGACCTGCGCTTTTGTTGGAAAAACGGGGTGTGTACTCAGCAGTCTGCCAAGTTGGGTCACAATAGCGACTCGAACGTACATCAAAGGCGAGGAGGAACGCATGGCGCTCGAGAAAATCGACCCGTCGACGCTCGATCCGGCGGCGACGATCGTGGTGGCCACGGGCAACGCCCACAAGCTGGTGGAGATCGAGGCGATCTTGAGCGAGGCGCTGCCGGGTACGCGCTTTGTGGCGCTCGGGCAGCTCGGCGACTTTGACGACCCCGAGGAGACGGGAACCACGTTTGCAGAAAACGCGCTCATCAAGGCGCACGCCGCCGTGGCCGAGACGGGCCTTGCGGCGGTGGCGGACGACTCGGGCCTTGTGGTGGACGCACTCGACGGCGCTCCAGGGGTCTACTCGGCGCGCTACGCCGGCGTACACGGAGACGATGCGGCCAACAACGCCAAGCTAATGTGCGAGCTCGCGGACGTGCCCGAGGCCGAGCGCACGGCGCGCTTTATGAGCGTGGTGGCGCTGGTGCGCGCCGACGGCACCGAGCTCACGGGCACGGGGGCCTGCGAGGGGCACGTGGGTTTTGAGGGCCGCGGCGAGTACGGGTTCGGTTACGACCCGTTCTTTCTGCCCAACGACACGCCGGGCAAGACGATGGCTGAGCTCACCCCCGAGGAGAAGAACGCCATCAGCCACCGCTCCCACGCGCTCAAAGACCTGTGTTCTAAGCTGGCCGACGAGGCATAGGCGAGCGGCAGAGAGGTGATTGGGTGGCACCTGCTTGGCCGGGTGGCGCCTGCTTGATCGGGGGCGTCCGCCGACGTGCGGGCAACAAGCGTGCCGGTAGACGGGTGGCAGCCGCGTCGCCGGGGCGGCAAGGAAGAAGGGGGAGGTCCATGAGGGCGGTCATTCAGCGTGTGACGCAGGCGAGCGTCTCGGTTGAGGGCGAGGTTGTGGGCGCAATCGGGCAGGGCTACCTGATCTTGCTCGGTGTGGGCGAGGGCGACACGCGCGCCGAGGCCGAACGCCTGTGGGCCAAGATCGCGAACCTCCGCATCTGCGAGGACGAGGCGGGCAAGACCAACCTGTCGCTTTTGCAGACGGGCGGCGCGCTGCTCGTGGTGTCGCAGTTTACCCTTTATGCCGATTGCCGCCGCGGGCGGCGCCCCTCGTTCAGCGCGGCCGCCGCTCCCGCGTTGGCAACGGAGCTCTACGAGCATTTTGTCGAGCTCGCTCGCGCCGATGTCGCCGAGGTCGCGACGGGCGTCTTTGGCGCAAACATGCAGGTCGAGCTCGTCAACGACGGACCCTTTACCATCGTGCTCGACACGGCCGACCTCGCCTAGCTGTCACAGGGGGACGGGTGCGAATGTGACATGTAAAACGCTTGGCCAAGGCCCGCCGCGCCTCGCGTCGACACGCCCGCCATACCGCGCAGCAGCTTGCGCACGCTCCTCAATATTCCCTAACAAATCCTTGCGCCAGCCCACCGCAAGCGGTTGAACGTGCACGTTCTAGCCTCTTCTGCTAAACTTAATCTGTTTGTCTATCTTGGGGTTATGCTATCGATTTGCCCTATGCCCTATTGCTTGCAGGAGGCCGTTGATGGAAGAGATGCCGGTCAATCACGTTGACGAGATCAAAGAGAAGCTTGCCGATATGGTGGGCGAGCGCGTGCGCGTTAAGGCCAACATGGGCCGGACGCGCGTGGTCGAGCGCGTGGGCACCATCAAGACCGTGCACCCGTCGGTCTTCGTGGTGGAGTCGACCGAGCGCCGCGGCCGCACGTCGCGTCAGTCGTACCAGTACGTCGACGTGCTGACCGGCACCGTGGAGCTCTTTGACCCGGAGTCGGGCGAGCAGGTCTTCACGCCGCTCGACAACCAGCTCGATGAGCACTAGCGCGCACCGCGAGCCGGGCAGGTTCCTCCTCATCTCGGCTCCGGCAAAAATCAACCTGTACTTGGGTGTCCACAACGAGAAGGACGAGCGGGGCTACCATCGCGTCGACTCGGTGATGACCACGCTCGACCTTGCCGACGTTATTGCGATCGGGCCGGCCGACGAGCTTTCGGTGCATACGGTCCCGCCATCGGATTTTCCCATGGACCAGAACTCCGCCTATCGGGCGGCGCGCGCCATGGGGGAGGCGTTTGGCCGCGACGCCAACTTTGCGATCCTGATTGACAAGCGCATCCCGCAGCAGGCGGGCCTCGGTGGCCCTTCCACCGACGCCGCCGCCACCATTCTGGGCATCGCGACGTACTGGGGGGTCGACGCGCGTGACCCCAGGCTCGACGAGGTCGCCCGTTCCATCGGTGCCGACGTGCCGTTTTTCCTCTACGGGCCACCCGCGTTCTGCGACGGTGCCGGCGACCGGGTGCGTGAGCTCTTCCGGCCGCTCACGGGCACGCCGGTGGCACTCGTGCGGGCCGATGGCCCCGGTGTCTCCACGGTCGAGGCCTACCGGCGTTTTGACGAGAACCCGCCCGCGCTGCCGCCGCTCGAGCCCCTGCTCGATGCGTTGCGCCTGCATGACGAGACGCAGATTTTCGCCCACGTGGCCAACAACCTGGCTCCGGCGAGCTGCGAGCTCAACCCGCAGATGGCCGAGGCCCTCGCGTGGATTCGCGAGCAGCCGGAGGTGCGCGCTGCCAACGTGGCAGGCTCGGGCTCTACGGTGTTTGCCGTCTGCACCACGCAGATGGCGGCGGAGGCCATTGCCCTTGCAGCGCAGGAGCGTGGCTGGTGGGGTTACGCGGCTCGGATGGAGAAGTCGGGGCCGTTTGTCGCTGCGGGGTGACGCGCGCCGGTGTAGGTGCCGGGTTTTGCCCGGTGGCCGGCGGTGGCTCGGCTGGGGCGGTGCGACCACCCCTGACGGGGTCGCTTGGCTTGACGCGCGCCTTCTCTCCTGAATTTTGGGCTAGCATTTGCGTCAGGCTTTGTGCTATCATGTCCAACACTTCGGGTTGTGGCTCAGTTTGGTAGAGCACCGCGTTCGGGACGCGGGGGTCGCTGGTTCAAATCCAGTCAACCCGACCATTGCAAAGATGCAGGTCAGAGTGGGTATCCGCTCTGGCCTGTTTTGCTATCTCGGCTGCGCGTGGCCGGCAGGTCGGGACGCTCTATGAGTGGCGATGTCCTCAAGAGCCGGTCCGTTTGGGCGTTATTATCGATAACCCCCTGAAAATAGGGGGTGATTATAAAAACCTCGCGCCAATGTAAGGATGGAATCGGAGTTTCTGAAGTAGACCAGATTTGCCCAACTCGTTTACCTGCGGGTTTGTTTCTGTGTTTTGCCTCTCTACTCGGCAAGGGACAATTCCATCCTTACATTGGCGCGAAGTTTTTATTCTGACCCCCTGTTGATGCCCAAAGCTGGCCGTCGCCGTCACTTCAAGCACGGGCAAAGCCTCCTTGGCGGGACTTCCGGGCATGCTGCAAGCGTTGGATTGCGACAGCATGCAGGTAAGGGAGGACCCATGGCAACATACGGCTACGCGCGCGTCTCGACCAAAGACCAAAACGTCAACCGTCAGCTCGATGCGCTGGAGCGGTTTCCGCTCGAGCGGTCGAGCATCTACATCGACTACTACACGGGTGCGGATTTTGAGCGTCCTGAGTATCAGCGGCTCGTGCGACGTCTCGAGCAGGGGGATGTGCTGGTGGTAAAGAGCATCGACCGCCTCGGCCGCAACTACAGCGAGATCCTGGCACAGTGGGACCGCCTCACGCGCTCGCAGGGCGTGCAGGTGGTGGTGCCCGATATGCCCCTGCTCGACACGCGCCAGACCGCGCGCGACCTCACCGGCACGTTCATCGCCGATGTGGTGCTGCAGCTGTTGAGCTACGTCGCGCAGGTTGAGCGCGAGAACATCCGTCAGCGTCAGGCGGAGGGCATCGCGGCGGCCAAGGCGCGCGGCGTGCGCTTCGGCCGGCCGGAGAAGGCACGGCCGCAGGAATACGCCGATGTTCGGAACCTTGTGGCGATGGGCGAGCTTTCTAAAAGACGAAGAAAATCTATCAGCAATTTGCAACTAGTCCCGACTTTGCACTTTATGAGTCGGCAACGGGCTACGCTGAGCTTGTTAAGCAGTTCGACAATAGCTTTGCTTTTGCAGCGCCTGAGGCCAAATCCGACGGTAGCGATAACACCTCAAACTGGGATTGGTATCCCTGGGGTAAAGATTTGATGCTGTATCTCGCCGGCCTTAGCACCAACGGTTCAGATAAGGCTGAGATTTCCAATGCCGATGCGGCTGAAGTGTTTAGCAGCATCGAGAACGTTATTCGCTACGAGTTCCAGTCCGGAACTGTGACCGATGTGATCGGCAGCGACTTTGACCTGACCGATGGCGGGAACATCACGGCCGACACATTTACGCTGACGGTTGGCGGGCAGGAGTATGCCGGTACCGTCGATGCCGAGAACCCCAACAAGGTGTACTTCGATAGCGGTGCCTATTCCGTGGAGTACCAGGTCTCGGGCGATACCGAGACGCTCGTCTGGTCCATCAACAGGCCGGTCGAGTCCGCGGCGGGCGTGACGCTCTCCTACAACCTCACGCTTGTGAACAAGTCGACCGAGCCGGGCGACCACACCGCCAAGATCAACGAGAAGGCCACGGTCACCTACAAGCCCACGACGGGCGGGGACGTGACCGAGACCTTCCCGGTGCCTCAGGTGACCTATAACGTGCCCGAGCCCACGCCCGAGCCTGCACAGGATGCTCTCCGCTTTGAGCCCAACGCCGAGGGCGCGACGGGTGCAACGCCGTCTGTCACGGACGACGAGTACGCCACGGTGACCGTCTCCGAGAACGGCTTTGCGCTCGACGGTTATGAGTTCGCGGGTTGGAACACCGCCGCCGACGGCTCAGGCACCGCGTATGCCCCGGGCGACCCCTACACCCTCACCGACGCCGATGACGTGCTCTACGCCCAGTGGAAGAAGGTCGAGGAGCCGACCAAGCCCGTCGAGGAGAAGCCGGCGGACACGACCGAGCAGAAGGATGGCGACTCCACCCTGCCGAGCACGGGCGATATCGCCGGCATGACGGCGGGCGCCGTGGCGTTTGCGGGCGCTGCTGCCGCCGGTATCGGCGCGACCCTCAAGCGCCGCCGCTAGGCAAGCAGGTTGCCGGTCGAGGGCTAGCGGCTCGATTCTGGCAAGGACGCCGTTGTTCGCGGCCCGTCTGGAGCGCATCCGGGCGGGCCGCTTGCCATAGAGAGAAGGGGGTACGATGATCGACCTCGAGGGCGTGAGCGCCCGCCGTGGAGATCGGCACACCTTTGTGTACGAGCGCGTGCTCGAACTCGTCGAGCGCGACACCACGCGCAACGGCGTGTCGTGCTTTACCAAGCGGGACCTCGCCGATGCGCTTGGGTGCAGCATCCGTTCCGTCGACCGGGCCATCAGGCGCCTGAGGAGCGAAGGGGCGATCGAGTCCGTGCCGCGCTACGGCAACTCGGGCGCTCAGCTCGCCAACGCCTACCGCGCCACCAAGGGCGGCCGGTAGGGACGATTGCCTCTTGGTCTTGGGCACGGCCTCGGCGTCGGCTCTCGATGGGGCTATTTTGCGGCGGGCGAATTGGGTGCTAAAGGGTTACGCGTAGTTGCGCTTGTATGTTCACCTATCCGCCGCATGCGGCTGGGGCGCGCCCAGCAGACGAAGAGCTTGTCGGATTCGTTCACGCTCGATACCCGCATCGTCCGTGCATTATTGCGTGCAATGAACCCGATAATGCGTAATTCGGGTTCCCTGCAAGCGTCGGGTTCACAACGTGGCTTAACGTACGCCCCGTTACCTGCCCTTTTGTCGAGGGTGCACAAATGGGTTCATTACCGGGTTCATTGCACGCAAAAACGCACGGGGGTGGCGGCCGCACGCCCGCCGGTGTCAAAGCAGGGGCGGTGGCCGCCCGCCCGTCGGCGACAAAGCAGGGGCGGAGTGAAGCGAAGCCCGCAAGCGAGTCCCGTCCCGGATGTGGACTCGGGCAACACCCCGTCCCGAGCGTGGCCCCAGGCGGCACCTCGCCCCAAGCAGACGCTGAGCTTACCGAATCCTTGCACGCCCGCAGCACGCCGCCTCACGCCCACGCGCGCTTCGACGCGCGGTTTGCAGAGCTACCGGGCTCTATTGCCGTCGCGTTGCCGGCTCGCGTGTAAAATGTGGCGAGGTTGTTCCGCCCCATTGGGCGCGGTATACTCTTGCGAGTTGTTTCGACTGAATGTTCTGGAGGGAAAACATGGGTTTTCTGCCAAAGGGTACCGAGTGGATCATCATTCTCATCATCGTCCTGGTCATCTTTGGGCCTAAGAACCTCCCGAAGCTCGGTGCTTCGCTTGGCAAGACCGTGAAGAACCTTCGCGAGGGCATGGAGGGCGACGACGCCTCCAAGGGCTCCGACGAGGCTCCGGCCGAGGAGGAGAGCGAGGAAGACGCCAAGATCCGCGAGCTCGAGGCTCAGCTCGCCGAGGCCAAGAAGAAGAAAGAGGAGCAGGACGCTGAGTAGTCCCGCTCTTACGTGGAGCGTGTGGCGGCCGGCATCCGACCAGGTGCCCGGTCGCCTTTTTATCTGACGCGCCCCGGGCGCGCCGCGAGACCAAGGAGCAAGGAGCACAACATGGCAGCAAGCGAGATCGTACTTACCGCTGAGGGCCGCCAGAAGCTCGTGGATGAGCTTGCCTGGCGCGAGGGCGACCTCACCAAGCAGATCGTCGAGCGCATCAAGGTCGCGCGCGACTTTGGCGACCTCTCGGAGAACTCCGAGTACGACGACGCCAAGGAGGAGCAGGCCAAAAACGCCGCCCGCATCGCCGAGATCCAGTCCATCCTCGCCAACGCCAAGGACGCCGAGGCCGTCGACCACGTGCTCTCCGTCTCCATCGGCTGCACTGTTGAGCTCGTGGACGTCGACGGCGTGGCCATGGAGGTCACCCTCGTGGGTACCACCGAGACCAACTCGCTCGAGCACAAGATCTCCAACGAGTCGCCGGTCGGCCGCGCGATCATCGGCCATGGCGAGGGCGAGACCGTTGAGGTTGTGACGCCCTCCGGCAAGAGCCGCGTCTACACCATCACCAAGATCTCGCGCTAAGGCCGCCGGCCCCGCGCACGGATGCGAACGCTCCTCGGGGTCACGCGGCCTCGGGGAGCTTTTTTGTTGAGAGTTGAGGAGCTAGATCCATGACCGATATCGAGAACGAGCAGACCGCCGCGGCCGCGCCCGCCGCTGCGCCCGACACGCTAAACAATGAGCGCGCCCACCGCTTGGCCAAGCGCGCCGCCCTGATCGAGGCGGGGCGCGACCCCTATCCGGAGCACTGCGAGGTAACCGACCACGCGGCCGATATTGAGGCCCGCTATGCCGAGCTCGCTGCCGGCGAGGACACCACCGATGTGGTAAAGGTTGCCGGGCGCGTGGTGGCCAAGCGCGGCCAGGGCAAGATCATGTTCGTGGTGCTGCGCGACCCCTCGGGCGACCTCCAACTCTTCTGCCGCATCAACGACATGCCCGAGGACGCCTGGCAGCTCCTGGGCGAGCTCGACCTTGGCGACATCGTTGCGGCCGAGGGCGTTGTGGTGCGTACCCGCCGCGGCCAGCTCTCGGTGGCGCCCCGCGCGCTCACCCTGCTCTCTAAGGCGGTGCGCCCGCTGCCCGAGAAGTTCCACGGCCTCTCCGACAAGGAGACCCGCTATCGCCAGCGCTACGTCGACCTCATCGTAAACGAGGACGTGCGCGAGACCTTCCGCAAGCGCTCCGCCATCATCTCGACCTTCCGCCGCTACATGGAGGAGACCGGCTACATGGAGGTCGAGACCCCCATCCTGCAGACCATCCAGGGCGGCGCCACCGCGAAGCCGTTCATCACGCACTTCAACGCGCTCAACCAGGAGTGCTACCTGCGCATCGCCACCGAGCTGCACTTGAAGCGCCTGCTGGTGGGCGGCTTTGAGCGCGTGTTCGAGATCGGTCGCATCTTCCGCAACGAGGGCATGGACCTCACCCACAATCCCGAGTTCACCACCATGGAGGCGTATCGCGCCTACTCCGACCTCGAGGGCATGAAGGAGCTCGCTGAGGGCGTAATCAAGGCCGCCAACGCCGCGATCGGCAACCCCGAGGTCATTGAGTACCAGGGTGCGCAGATTGACCTGTCGGGCACGTGGCCGAGCCGCCCCATGACCGAGATCGTCTCGGACGCGCTTGGGCGCGAGGTTACGCTCGATACGCCGGTGGAGGAGCTCGCCGCCGCCGCGCGCGAGGCCGGCATTGAGGTCAAGCCCGAGTGGACGGCCGGCAAGCTCATCGCCGAGCTCTACGACGAGATCGGCGAGCCCTCGATTGTGAACCCCACCTTTGTGTGCGACTACCCGGTGGAGGTGTCGCCCCTCGCCAAGCGCTTTGAGGACGATCCGCGGCTCACCCACCGCTTTGAGCTCGTCATTGCCGGGCACGAGTACGCCAACGCCTTTAGCGAGCTCAACGACCCCGTTGACCAGGCCGAGCGCTTCCGCAAGCAGATGGAGGAGAAGGCCGGCGGCGACGACGAGGCCATGGAGTACGACGAGGACTACGTGCGTGCGCTCGAGTACGGTATGCCCCCGGCGGGCGGCATCGGTATCGGCATCGACCGCGTGGTGATGCTGCTCACCGACTCGGCGAGCATCCGCGACGTGCTGCTCTTCCCGCACATGAAGCCCGAGAAGGGCTCGGGCGCGGGTGCCGCGGCTGCCCGGGCTGCACAGGAGGGCGCCGCGGGTGCGGGCGCCGCCGCTAGCTACGTCCCCAACAAGGTGCCCACGATCGACTACAGCAAGGTGGCCGTGGAGCCGCTCTTTGCCGACTATGTCGACTTTGAGACCTTTAGCAAGAGCGACTTCCGCGTGGTGAAGGTCAAGGCCTGCGAGGCGGTCAAGAAGAGCAAGAAGCTTCTGCGGTTCACGCTCGATGACGGCTCGGGCACCGACCGCACCATCCTCTCCGGTATCCACGCGTTCTACGAGCCGGAGGATCTGATGGGCAAGACGTGCGTCGCCATCGTGAATCTCCCGCCGCGCAAGATGATGGGCATCGACTCCTGCGGCATGCTCATTTCTGCCGTGCACGCAGAGGGCGAGGGCGAAGAGGCCGAGGAGCGCCTGAACCTCCTTATGCTCGACGATCGCATCCCCGCGGGCGCCAAGCTCTGCTAGCACAACGAGCGGCGTAGCGTGGCCGCTGGCAAGCGATTCTTTTGTAACGAGGGCGGGTCCTGGGGATTTACCCCGGGGCCCGTCGTGTTTTTGGCGCGGATTGCGGTCCTGCCCCGTTTTCGAGCACAGCTAGCGCCGAAATTGTGTATAGCGAAACATTGTGTATACCGAAACTGAAGCACACGTCGAAGGTCGTTATACATTTCTGCAGGTCACTGGCCCAAGGCGCCTTTTACATACACTTCGCAGCAAAGTTTCAGTACACACAATTTATTTCGCTATACACAATCTCGCGCCGTTTGTGATTTCTTGTACCGTCGAGCTGCTTGCGCGACGGCGGCTATGCTTACGTCCCTGTATGTCTCCGGGTCGGTGGCGTGTAGCAGCAAAGACTTTAGAGCCGTTTCGGCACCCCTGCGACGGAAAGCGCTCTTTCGAGCTTCAGGTCATCCGTTGCTTCCCTATAGGACAGGCGAACGACCGTTGCCTCCGTAAGATTGAGATGCGATTCGCGTCAGCGTTCATCAGCGAGAACCTGCTGCGTCTCGTCGAGTGTGAGCGCGTTGCCGCGGTCGTCCCGCTGGTACTTCTGTAACCCATCGAGCTCCAAAATGATGATTCTGCCATCGGGAAGTCGCCAATAGTAATCGACGGTGATGGTGACGTTAGGATTGAGAGGGTCGGGGACCTCAACCTGAAGTTCAGGTATGACGAATCCAAGTTCGATGATTCCAGAGCGAACGACCGACTCGCCTCCGTTGGCGCTTCGTCCGTCCGCATAGCGAAGCGCACGCCAGACCTTGGCGGCTCCGTGCCGGTATCTCCCGTTTTCTTCGGCGTATGCCTGGAGCTTTTCAACAGTTGTCAGTTGATGGTGCAGCGACGAATCGACAATGGCGAGCCCCTGTCGGAATGTCGTATGGCACAGGCAATCGAAGACCGTTGCTTCGAGGGGAGTGACGCGTATGCCATTGACGGTGGTCGATGCTAGGCACGGTAGGGCATGGTAGGCATAGCAAGACGATACCGACCGCCGATTGCGCGGCTGGGTGACGCCGACATGTGCCTTAGTGAGCAGTGCAAAGGGGACCTGGAGGCCGTGAACGACTGCTGCCGAGTACAGACAGAATGTCCAAGAGGGGTGGCGGTGGGCGAGCGTGCGGATCAAGTGATACATTTCACCTCGCGGTGAGAGCGATTCAAGATAGGTCGCGCGGGCATAGTGGCCCGGGTAGGCTTCTCCGAGAATGCCGTTCATGGAAAGTTGTTTTGCCTGCTGGAGTATGTGCCCCGAGCGGGGAAAGACGAATCTTTGGTTGCTCTCAGCCTCCTCGAGTGCATGCTCGAGGGCCTGTCGGGCCTTCTCATCTTGAGCTGAGAGGTCGGACGCTCGCGACATCTCGGCGTCGCTCGCATGCCGTACCTGCGACGTATCCACGACTGCCTCATCTCCCTTCGGCTTTATCGGGCGGACTCGTAACGCTAGCAGACGGTTCAAACGGCTTTCCGCGCATCTCTCGCACCAATCTGACACGGCGGGCACAGGCGTCTAACCGGGCAGCTAGGGAGGGGCGTTCCTGCCGTTCCGGTATGGGAGCGCATTCAGCGAACGGCGGAAGTATTCGGTGAGCGGTAAGACGGGCGGCTCGTAGGTGGTGCGACGGGGGCAGGGCGGAGGGCTGGGCGGGGAGAAGGGCGCCAATCATGCTGGTTTTGTTTTTGCGCCCGACGTCTTGTGGATCAGATACGATTACAGGACTGCCCCGATGGCGGAGGTGCCCATGATCCGACTTGTCCAAGGTGATCGAAAGCGGTATATGCCCTTGCTGTTGCTGGCGGATGAGCAGCCGGAGATGGTCGCTCGCTACATCGACCGGGGCGATATGTGGGTGCTCACGTCGAAGGATGCGTCAAAGGACGGCGTGCCGGCCGTTGCGGAGTGTCTTGTTACCGACGAGGGTGCGGGCGTGCTTGAGATGAAGAGCCTCGCGGTGGCGCCGGCGCATCAGGGACGGGGCTACGGGCGCGCGCTCATCGAGCACGTCGCGCGTACGTATGCAGGGCGCTATCGCGTGCTGCGGGTGGGGACCGGCGACAGCCCGCTTACCGTTCCCTTTTACGAACGCTGCGGCTTCAAGCGCTCGCACGTGGTGTCCCATTTCTTCACCGACAACTACGACCACCCCATTTATGAGGCGGGCGTGCAGCTTGTCGACATGGTGTATCTCGTGCGCGAGTTGTAGCGGGTCGCCTCCATAAACTTTTCGCTTACGAAGACGCGCGTTTTCCGACAGGGTAGACAAGCGCCCGTGAACGGTAGAAAAACGCCGGTGAACGGTATCTAGGCTGTGAGCCACCCGCGTCGCTCGCTCCGGAGGCGCCCGTCTACGTCGAGAAAGGTCCCTTCATGCCCACCAACAAGCGCGAGAGTCTTATCTTCACCGTCATCATGTGCTTTTGCATGGTGCTCTTCATGTCGCTCTACAACGTGATGCGCGTCCACGGATGGCGGCTCAACCTCGGCATCGTGGCCGAGGCATGGGTCGGGTTTCCGCCCGCCTACATCGTTGCTATGCTGCTCGATGTGTTTGTGGCCAGCCGTTTTGCCAAGTGGTTTGCGTTTCGCTTCCTGGTGACCCCGGGCAAGAGCTCGCCGCGCGCCATCACGCTCGCCATCAGCACCATGATGGTTTTCCCAATGGTGCTCTTTATGTCGCTCTACGGAGCCATCGAGGCGTTCACGCATGTGGGCGTTCCTGCTGCCATTCCGGGCATGTGGCTTGCTAACATCCCCTTTAACTTTGTGGCGGCGTTGCCGTGGAACCTTTTGGTCGCCGGCCCGTTCTCGCGTTGGCTGTTCCGCCGAGCGTTCCCCGTGGGCACCGTGCTCGAGGAGCCTGCCGCCGCATAGCGGTTGCCAACGTGAGAGCTCCGGCCTTTGCATTGCCGTTGCGCCGCGGTGCCTAGCAGCTCGTACCTGTTCCTCCAGCGTCCGCCGCGTCGATTGCCTCCGCGCATCCCTATAATGGTGCGCGGAGGTTTTCGTATGCAGCGCACCAACACCTCGCGGCTCTCTGCCGCGCAGATACACACCGTCGTTACCTTGGGATTCTGCGGGCTGGTGTCTGCGGCCGACAACTGGTTTGTCTCGCCGGCGCTGCCGGCCATCGCGCAGACGCTCGCGGTGGCGCCCACGGCCGCGATGGTTATCCTCACCGCCTACATGCTGCCCTATGGAGCACTCCAGCCGGTGTGCGGCGCGATCGGCGACGCCGTCGGCCGCCTGCGCCTGCTGCGGGTGATCGTGCTCGGGCTCTGCGCGGGGACGCTTTTGTGCGCGGTGGCGCCGAGCCTTGCCGTACTGGTGCTCGCCCGCGTGGTGACGGGCTGTTTTGCTGCGGGAATCATCTCGGTCTCGCAGGCGTTTGTGGGTGACGCCGTGGGGCCCGAGTGCCGCGCCGGTGCGGTGGGCATCCTCATGGGCATCACCTTTACCGGGCAAGGGCTCTCGGCGGGGCTCGGCGGGATCTTGACCGACCTCGTGGGCTGGCGAGCCGCCTTTGCCGCGTTTGGGGCGCTTGCGTTTGCGGCGTGGCTCGGACTCTCGACGCTCCGCGAGCCGGCGCTCGCCCCGGGAGCGGCGGCGTTCGGGCAGGCTGAATCGCCCGAGGCCGCTGAGGTTCCCAGCTCGGCTCCCGGCTCGGCTGCCCCTGGCGTCCCTGATGCGCCCAGCTCGGCGGCCTCCGCTGCCCCTGCCTCGTCGCAGCCTCTCCAGCCGGTAGCCCCGGCAGCCAATCCCGTCGTCGCGTTCTTTCGCAACGCGCTCGACATCTTCTTTGGTCCGCGGCGAGCGGTCTTTGTGCTGGCACTCGCAACGGGGATCCTCTTTTTGGGGACGTACGGGTTTATGGGGACGTTCCTCAGCGAGGTCTGCGGCCTGAGCTCAACGGCAGCCGGTCTTCTCATGATGTTCTATGGAGTGTTCTGTCTGGTAGGAGGCTCGCTCTCCGGCGCGCTCGGGGCGCGGCGCGGTCTGCCCGGCGTGATCGCAATCGGAGAGGTGTCGGGCATTGCGGCGGCGGTGCTTCTCGCCGTTGCCGCGGCAACGTCGTCGTGGCTTCCGGCCCTCGGTGCGGCCGCATGTCTGGGACTCGGCTACATCTTGGTGCAGCCGACGCTCGTCACTCTCTCCATGGAGGCGGACCCGGAGCGTGTTGGCCTCTGCACGGGGCTTATCGGCTTTGGCGTCTTTGCCGGCGGCGGCGTGGGGTCCATGCTGGGTGGTACGGTGCTCGCCGCGGGCGGCTACCTGGGGCTCTGGCTCGTTGTGGCGGCCCTTCTGCTGGTACAGCTCATCGTGAGCAAACGGGTGCTGTAGGCGGGGCCAGAGCGGGGGAGCGCCCCGCCGCTCGCGCTCGCATGGGTCACTTGGAGCACGTCCCCAAATGACTCATGCAAAAGGACGGGTGCCGGCTGCGCGCCGGGTGTGCGGAAAGAAGGAGTAAGACACACCCGGGTACGAGCCGGCACCGACGTTCCAGCGGTTTTGCTGCTGTCGTGGTCAAATTCCGGAGAAATCAGCGATTGGACGTCCGAGCAACCGTTGAATTCTCGAGAATTTGGCCAGCTTGACAAGAAAACCGCAGGAAAGCCTGAACGCTCAAAGCCGTGCAACGGAGGCAATCGCTGATTTCTCCGGATTTTGTCCAGCGGAGGGCAAAACGCGCCGCTCCCACCGCATCATCCGCGGGTGGCGGCAACCGAGCAGGAGGCCGAGCGGCTGGACGTGGCGCCGGGCGATTCGTTGCTCGAGCTTGCGCAGGTGGAGTTCTTTGACGATGGCACGCCGTTTGAGTACTCTGTGTCGAGGAATGTCGGTACGCGCTACGAGCTCAAGGATGTGAACGTGCTCTAGCGCAGTGGGCGACCGGGCGGCCGGACCCGTGCGCAGCCCCATCGTCACGAGGGGCCGAGGCGGGCGCGTCCCCAGCCAACCCGTAATGGATACGCGACCAACGGTTAGGAGTTTAACCATGACGCAGCTCATCCACGTAAAACCGGTATTTCACAACAAGATCTGGGGCGGTCGCAAGCTCGAGACCGTCTATGGCTACGAGATTCCCGAGGGTCCGGTGGGGGAGTGCTGGGCCATCTCCGCGCACCCCAATGGAGACTGCCCGGTGCTCGACGCCGCCTACGAGGGCATGACCCTCTCTGAGCTGTGGGACGCGCATCCCGAGCTCTTTAGCGGGGTGGCGGGCGAGCCCGGTTCGGCCCCGGGCGGGGATCGCTTCCCGCTCCTCATCAAGATTATCGACGCCGCGGGCGACCTCTCCATCCAGGTGCACCCCGACGATGCGTACGCGGCCGAGCACGAGAACGGCAGCCTCGGCAAGCGGGAGTGCTGGTACGTGCTCGCGGCGGAGCCCGGCGCCACGATTGTGGTGGGGCAGCGCGCGGCAAACCGCGATGAGTTTGCCCAGATGGTCGAGGAGGGCCGCTGGGGTGAGCTCCTCAACGAGATTCCCATCCAGGCTGGGGACTTCTTCCAGATCGACCCGGGTACCGTTCACGCCATCAAGGCGGGGACGCTGATCTTGGAGACGCAGCAGTCCTCGGACATCACTTACCGTGTGTACGACTACGACCGCGTGGACGACTCCGGCCAGAAGCGCTCGCTCCACCTTGCGCAGTCGCTTGATGTAATCGATTACGCGGCCGAGGCTCCTGCCTCCGGTGCGGTGACGGCGCCCGAGGTGGATGGCGTATGCACGCTCGAGCACAACGACGACTACACGGTGGAGCGCGTGCGCGTGGACGGCGAGCGCGTGCTCGCGCAGCCCTATCCCTTTATGTGCCTCTCGGTGATTGAGGGCGCCGGCACCATCGCCGGCGAGGAGGTCGCGCGCGGGACGCACCTGCTCGCGCCGTGCGGCTGCGGTGATTTGCTCCTCACGGGGGACATGACGCTCATCGTGAGCCATCTGTAACGGCCTAGCTTGCTTCGCCGTGACCGACTCCTCCTACTAGAAGGAACGAGACATGGGTCAGTTGGGGACGTGTTCCATCTGCCCCATTTTCAAAAATGGGGCAGATGGAACACGTCCCCAACTGACCCAATCAGAGTCTTCCTAGCGCAGCGCGCCCCGCTCGGGCCGGTTGACGATGATGATGCCGGCCACGATGAGCGCCAGGGCGCAGGCGGTCTGCTGCCAGGGGAGGGCGGCGGCCTCGCCAAGGAGCATGCTCGAGAGCACCACGCCAAAGACCGGGTTCATAAACCCATAGATCACCACGCGCGACGTGGGGTTGTGCTTAAGGAGAATCGACCAGAGCGAATAGGCGATGCCGGAGACAAAGGCAAGGTAGACGAGCATGGCGATGCCCGCCGGCGAGACCTCGGGCAGGCGTCCGCCGGCAAGCGCCCCCGCGCCGGCGAGGACGGCGCCGCCGAGCACAAACTGGTAGCCGCTCAGCGCCACAGGGTCCTCGCGCTGCGCATAGATGCGGATCAGCGCAGAGGATGTGGCATAGGAGAGCGCCGCCACGAGGATAAAGCCCTCGCCGGTAAGGCTCATCGCTCCGCCGAGCCCGCTGCCGGTGAGATTGACGAGCACCACACCCGCAAAGCCGATCGCGCAGCCCCAGATCTTGCGCGCGGTGAGCCGCTCCTGCCTAAAGACGAGCGCCGCCACGAGGATGGCGAGAAAGGTGCTCGACGCGTTGACGATGGATCCCTTAACGCCCGAGGCGTGCGACACGCCCACGTAGAAGAAGGCGTACTGCACAATCGTCTGGGCGAGCGCGAGCTTAACGACCATATGACCGTTGCCGCGCGCGATGCGCGGGATGCGGCGCTCGGTGAGGGCGGCAGCGGCAAGGGCGAGCACACCGGCGAGCATAAAGCGCAGGCCCGCAAAGACAAGCTCCGAGGGAACGTCGCTCGAGGCGATGCCCAGTAGGTCGTAGCCGATCTTGATGCAGGGGATGGCGCTGCCCCAGAGTGCGCAGCACACGAGGGCGAGCAGGCAGACGACCCAACCGCGGGTGAGCAGCGACCGCGAGGTGGTGGTGCTGGTAGTCGCAGGCCCGGCGGCGGTGCGGCCGGCAGCGGCGGGGCTAGCGTCGGCGGACGTGCTTTGGGTCGCGGCGCCTGCCGGTTCAGAAGCTGGTGCGTCTGCCATTGGCTGTTTAGGCGAGGGTGCGGTCATGGGGCCTCGATCGGGTCGTAGGGGGTTCGGGCGCGAGCATTGTCCGTTGCGGTGTGTGCCCGCGCAACCGGGCCGCGCCGACCGCGGCGCGTCTTCACAAACTCTTCGCTTACGAGAATTCGCACAATCCGTTAGGGTGGTTTTAGAACCCGTGAACGGTCGAATATCGCCGGTGAACGGTAGGTAGTGCTCAAATGATGCGCTGCTGCCGTGCGATATTCGCCGTTGCACGGCTTCGCCCGCGCCCCCGGAGGCGCCCGTCTTCGTCGAGAAAGGTACTCCTTTATGCCCACAAACAAGCGCGAAAGCCTGCTCTTTACCGTCATCATGTGCTTCTGCATGGTGCTCGGGATGTCGATCTACAACGTGCTCCGCGTCCACGGTTGGGCCTTTAGCCCCAGCATTATCGTCGAGGCCTGGGTGGGCTTTCCGCCGGCCTACATCGTCGCGATGCTCCTCGATGTGCTGGTGGCCAGCCGTTTTGCCAAGTGGTTTGCGTTCCGCTTTATCGTGACCCCGGGCAAGAGCTCGCCGCGCGCCATTACGCTCGCCATCAGCACCACGATGGTCTTTCCCATGGTGTTCTTTATGTCGCTCTACGGCGCGTTTGAGGCCGTGACCCACACGGGCGACCTCGCTGCCATCCCCTTCATCTGGCTCGGCAACATTCCGTTTAACTTTGTGGTGGCGCTCCCGTGGAACCTGCTCGTGGCCGGCCCCTTCTCGCGCTGGGCGTTCCGCAAGCTGTTCCCGCTCGGCACGGTGCTCGAGGAGCCCGCGGCTGAGGTTGCGGCGTAAGGCAGCCGCGCATCTGCGCAACCACGGCTAGCCGTAGCTGGCCGCGCAAGGCGCAGCCAAAGCGCAAGGCACCACAAAGGAGGCCGCGCCCCCGGGTGCCCGGGGGCGCGGCCTCCTTCGTAAGCGCAGGGCTGCTGCCGCAGCGTTATGCCAGGTACTGCGGCATGTGCGTGGGGATGAAGTCGGTGTAGACGATACCCGCTGCGTAGTCGGGCTCGCGCACGATGGCGCGGTGGAACGGCAGCGTGGTCTTGATGCCCTCGATCTCAAACTCATCGAGCGCGCGGCGCGCACGGGCGAGCGCCTGCTCGCGCGTGGGGCCCCACACGATGAGCTTGGCCACGAGCGAGTCGTAGGTCGGAGGTATCGTGTAGCCCTCGTAGACGTGCGTGTCCACGCGCACGCCGGGGCCGCCGGGCAGGCGCAGCTTGGTGATGGTGCCCGGGCACGGGCGGAAGGCGTGCTCCGGATCCTCGGCGTTGATGCGGAACTCAAACGCGTGGCCGTCTGGCGTGTCGATACCGCCGTCGGGGATGGTCATGGGCTCGCCCGAGGCGATGCGCAGCTGCTCGCACACCAAGTCGGTGCGGGTGATCTCCTCCGTTACGGGATGCTCCACCTGGATACGGGTGTTCATCTCCATAAAGTAGAAGCTGCCGTCCTCGTCGAGCAGAAACTCGATGGTGCCGGCATTGGTGTAGCCGGTAGCGCGCACGGCCTTAACGGCCGTCTCGCACATCTGGCGGCGGAGCTCCGGGGTGAGCGCAGGGCTCGGGGCCTCCTCGCAGAGCTTCTGGTGGCGGCGCTGCACCGAGCAGTCGCGCTCGCACACTGCGGCGGCATGGCCAAAGTTGTCGGCCATGACCTGGATCTCCACGTGGCGGGGACGCGTGATGAGCTTCTCGAGGTAGACCTCGTCGTTGCCAAAGGCCACACGCGCCTCGGAGCGCGCGGCGTTGTACTCGTGCTCGAGGTCGGCCGGGTCGTGCACCTCGCGCATGCCCTTGCCGCCGCCGCCCGCGCTCGCCTTGATGAGCACCGGGTAGCCAACCTCCTCGGCAAACTTGGCGGCCTCCTCAACCGACTCCACCGCGCCGTCGGAGCCGGGCACGGTGGGCACGCCCGCGGCCTTCATGGTCTGCTTGGCGTTGGACTTCTCGCCCATGCGGTCGATAACGTCGGGGTCGGGGCCGATAAAGGTGAGGCCGTTCTCGAGGCACTTGCGCGCAAACTCGGCGTTCTCGGAGAGAAAGCCGTAGCCGGGGTGCACGGCCTCGCATCCGCGCGAGACGGCGGCACCCACGAGGCGCGCCATGTCGAGGTAGCTCTGGGCCGAGGGGGCCGGGCCGATGCACACGCGCTCGTCGGCCTCCTCAACGGCCGCGGTGTTGCGGTCGGCGGTGGAGTAGGCCACGCAGGCGGTCACGCCCATGTCCTTGCAGGCGCGCACCACGCGCAGGGCGATCTCGCCGCGGTTGGCGATCAGGATCTTCTTGAACATGTGGCTCGCCTGCCCTTACGCCGTCGGCTCGAGGTAGAAGAGGGGCTCGCCAAACTCAACCGGCTCGCCGTTCTTGCCGCAGACCTCGCGCACGATGCCGTCCTCCTCGGCCGCGATCTCGTTCATGAGCTTCATGGCCTCGACGATGCAGAGGGTCTGGCCAACCTTGACCTCGTCGCCCACCTTCACAAACGGGTCGGCGTCGGGCGCGGGGGCCTGGTAGAAGGTGCCGACCATGGGGCTCTCGACGGCCTTCCAGCCGGCCGGCCGGTCGATGGCGGGAGCGGGCGTCTCGGCGGGCGTTACGGGTGCGGGTGCGGGAGCGGCGGGCGCGGGCGCAGGGTCAGCGGCGGGCGCCGGAGCGGGGGCGGGCGCGGCGGCAGCAGCGAGCGCGGCCGGCTTCTTGATGGCGACCTCGGTCGTGCCGTCCTTGATGGTCACCTCGGCCACGGAGCTCTGGTCGAGCGCCTCGATGAGGTCGCGGATCTGTGAAACGTTCATGTCGGTATCCTCCTCGGTGTCGGCGGCGCCCGGCGCGGCCGCGTCGGCGTCGATGGGCTTGGTGATGTCGCGCAGCGTCCCCTCGGCGCGCTTCTTGAGGAGCGCCCGCGCCTCGTTGGGGAAGAGCGCGTAGGAGAGCACGTCCTCGTCGGACTGGGCGAGGTCGCCGATCTCGGCCTTGGCCTCGTCAAAGGTCTGCAGGTGGGTGCTCTTGGCCTCCTCCTGGAGCTTGGCCACGTCCACGTGGCCCAAGACTTTCTCGCGGATGGACTCGTCGATGGGCGCCGGCGTCTTGCCGTAGAAGCCCATGAGGTACTCGCGCATCTCGGTGGAGACGATCTTCCAGCGCTCGCCGGTGAGCACATTCATGACGGCCTGGGTACCCACGATCTGGCTCATGGGGGTCACGAGCGGCGGGTAGCCGACCTCCTTGCGCACGCGCGGGATCTCGGCCACGATCTCGGGCAGGCGGTCGTGCATGCCCTGCAGGTCGAGCTGGCCCACGAGGTTGGACATCATGCCGCCGGGGATCTGATGCTTGTAGATGCGCATGTGGGTGAGCGTGGTGATGCCGCGCTGATGGCCGCCGGCCTTGCGCACGGCGTCCCAGTAGTCGGCGATCTCAAAGAGGAGGTCGAGGTCGAGCCCGGTGTCAAAGGGCGAGCTCGAGAACGACGAGACCGTCATCTCGACGGCGGGCTGCGAGTTGCCAAAGGCGAGCGGGGCGTGCGCGCAGTCCACGATTTCGGCGCCCTCCTCGGCACCGCGCAGGTAGTTGGCGCTCGCCATGCCGCCGATAAAGTGGCAGTGCATGTGCACGGGCAGGCCGATCTCGGTGCGCAAGGCGCTCACGAGCTGCGCGGCGCGGTAGGGCACAAGGAGCCCGGCCATGTCTTTGATGCAGATGGAGTCGGCCCCGAGCTCGGCGAGCTGGCGTGCATAGGCGATGTAGCTGTCGAGCGTGTGGACAGGGCTTCTGGTGTAAGAGATCGCGGGTTCAAAATGCGCGCCGACCTTTTTGATGGCCGCCGCGCAATCACGGATGTTGTCTATGTCGTTCAGGGCATCGAAGACGCGGAAGACGTCGATGCCGTTGGCGTGGGAGCGCTCGATAAACCGCTCCACCACGTCGCTCGAGTAGTGCTTGTAGCCTACGAGGTTCTGGCCGCGCACGAGCATGGCGAGCCGGGTGTTGGGGCAACGCTCCTTAATGAGGCGCAGACGCTCCCACGGATCCTCGTCCAAAAAGCGCAGGCATGTGTCGAAGGTCGCACCTCCCCATGCCTCGATAGCCCAATAGCCGACTTCATCCATCTTGGGCAGGATGGGCAGCATCTCTGCGGTGGTCATGCGCGTCGCCCAGAGCGACTGCTGACCATCGCGGATGGTGGTGTCCATGATGCGGAGACGGTTTCCAGCCATAAGCCTCTGCCTCCTCTCGTCGTCGCGGTTTGCCGTATACGAGGGCGCGGAGGGCGCGCCCGGGTGACCGTGAGACAACGCACTAGGTCCACTCTAGACCCGGGCGGCGGGGGCAGCGCTGAGAGTTTGGCGAACGGTAGGCGCCGGCGCGGGGGCGGGGCGGGGGCGCAAAATGGGTCAGATGGAACACGTCCCCAAATGACCCATTTACTTGCGGAAATGGGTGCCGCGGTTGGCGTCGGGGCCGGTCGGCCGGGGGCGGCTCGTGCCGCGCGCGGGCTGTTGCCCGGCCTGCGCGCCCGCGGGTCGGGGCCTTGCGGATGTGAGCTGCTTGCCGGCGGTCGCGGGCCGCGGGCGGCCGCCGGGCGTGGGCCGGCGCTTTGCGGGCGCGCTGCCGCGCGGTCGGGCGCCTGCCACGCTGCGCGGCCTGCCCGAGACCGGGGCGTGCGTCAGGTATTGGCCACGGCGCCGCGCCCGGCGCTGAGAGCGGCGGGCCGAGAACACGGCGAGCACCACGATGACCACCACAACGATCCAGGTGATGGGGCTCGTTACCACGGCGAGGACGATGTTGCGCACCAGGGCGAGTGCGTCGAGCTGCACATCGTTACCCGCCACAAGCTCAACGGTGCCGAGCGTGCGGTCGCCGAGGGTAAAGGTTGCCGTACCCAGCTCGTCGCCCGCCTCAAAGGGTGCCACGAGCTCGTCGGGGAGATCGTAGGTCACCTGAATCTCGGCGGGGTCGGTGTCTACGGGCAGAAGCGCCTCGAGCCCGTCCGCCGCGGCGACCTCGAGCTGCTCACCTTGGTGCGCATCCACCACGTCAACGGTCTCGAGCACGTTCTGCGCGGCGGTTACCTCCTGCATCGACCACTCGGCGTAGGCCCACTCAAAGAGACGCTTGGTCTCGGTGATGCTCGTAGGGATGGCCGCATCTTCGCAGCCGAGTACCACAGAGTAGAGCGTCACGTCGTTCTGGCTCGCCGCGCCCACAAGGCAGCGCCCCGCCTCGGCGGTGTTGCCGGTCTTGACGCCGATCGCCGGCGCGTAATAGGCGCTCGAGTCGTCGTCGAGCAGCAGGTTGGAGTTGGTGAGGAGGCGCGCCCCCTGCTTATTGGTGGCTGGCAGCTCGTAGCTGGGGGTCGCCACGATTTTGGCAAACGTGGGGTTGTCCATGGCGGCGCGGGTGATGCGGTAGAGGTCGCGCGCGCAGGTGTAGTGATCGGGATCGTGCAGGCCGCAGGGGTTGGCAAAGTGCGTATCCGTGCAGCCGAGCTCGGCGGCGCGGTCGTTCATCATCTGCACAAAGGTCGGCACGTCGCCGCCCACGGCGCGCGCGAGGATGTACGAGGCGTCGTTGCCGCTGGGGAGGAGGAGCCCGTAGAGCAGCTGCTCGATGGTGAGGACCTCGCCGGCGCGGAACCCGGCAACCGAGCTATCCGACGTGACCTCGTCAAAGTCGCTCTGTTCGACGGTGACCTGCGTGGAGAGGTCGGCGTTCTCGAGGGTGACGAGCGCGGTCATGATCTTGGTGGTGGAGGCGGGGTAGCGGGTTTCGTCGGCGTTGAGCTCGTAGAGGACGGTGTCCGTGGCGGGGTCTACGAGGAGGGCCGACTCCGCGGCGATGGCCGGGTCGGTGAGCGCGCGGGCGGCCGTGGGCGAGAGGAGCGCGAGCGCGGCGAGCAGGGTGAGGGCAACCGCGAGCGCGCGGGCGAGGCCGCGGGGCGTGCGGCGGGTGCCCGGGCGCCTCGGCGCCACGGTCTGCGCCGGGGTGATGGCGCACGGGGTATGGTGCGCTGAACGGGCATGTTGAGGGCGCAGGTTGGATGCGGTTGGGGTGCGGTATAGCATGGGGTCCTCTTCAGCCGGGCTATTGGTGAGCACCATTGTAGGCGAGCGGTGGCAAGATGCGCCGTGCTGCCCGGTGTCGTTTGCCGTCCGGTAACCGTGGGCCGGGCGTACCCCCCGCCGTTGCCGCGGATGGTCATACACGCAGCATATAGCGGGTGCCGAGGTACCGATTTGCGGCAATTCCGGCGAGGCTCAGGGGAATAAAAGACCCCGTGTGGCTATTGGTTAGGTACCATAGAAAATTCATGGTATCGGCCGCGGAGTCCTCCGGGGCGGTGTTTGCGTGTGTTACAACCGGGTAGAACAAGTGCCACATGGGGAGCAAACAAGCCGGGCCCGCCTCGGGGGAGGTGAGGCCCGGTTGCATGCAGATAGTAGATATGCAGGTGCAGGGTATGGCAGAGAAGAACGTTCCGCTGCGGGACGAACGGTCCGATTTGGAGGGTGCCTCGGCGCACCCCGAGGCAACGGGGTCCACTGAGCCCACCGAGCCGGCTTCGGCGCCGGTGCCACGCGCGATCCGCGTGGGGCTCGACATCGGCTCGACCACCACCAAGGTCGTGGTGCTCGATGCCGACACGCACGAGGTCCTCTACTGGCGCTACAAGCGCCACGGGGCGCGGCAGGCGGCGAGTGCGGCCGAGGCGCTCGAAGAGGTTCAGCGGCGCTTTCCGGGTGTGCCGGCGCGCGTGGCGGTAACCGGCTCGGGCGCACGCGACATCGCCCGTGCCCTCGGGGCCGACTACGTGCAGGAGGTCGTGGCCAACGCCATCGCCATCTGCGAGCTCTATCCGCAGGTCCGCTGCGCCGTTGAGCTCGGCGGCCAAGATGCCAAGATGCTCTTCTTCCACGCCGAGGGCCCGGATGCCGAGCCGCAGGTCTCGGACATGCGCATGAACGGCAGCTGCGCGGGCGGTACCGGCGCCTTCATTGACGAGATGGCCAAGCTCCTTGGCGTCTCGCCCGAGGGGTTTGAGGAGCTTGCCGCCGCGGGCACGCGCGTGTACGAGGTCTCGGGCCGCTGCGGCGTGTACGCCAAGACCGATATCCAGCCCCTGCTCAACCAGGGAGTCTCGCGCGCCGATCTTGCGCTCTCGGCCCTGCACGCCGTGGCGCGCCAGACCATCGGCGGCCTGGCGCAGGGCATCGATATCGAGGCGCCCGTCATTTTTGAGGGCGGCACGCTCGCCTACCACCCCACGCTCGTGCGCGTGTTTACCGAGCAGCTGGAGCTTGCGCCCGGCGAGGTCGTGGTGCCCGCCGACCCGCAGGTGATCATCGCCCGGGGCGCGGCGCTCTCGCTCGACCGGCTCTTTGCCGAGCACGCAGGGGAGGGTGCCGAGGGGGCCGGCCAGGCGGCTGGCGACGCCGCCGGCGCGCAGGCTGGCGGCGGCGTCCGCGCAGAGGGCGAACAGTCCGCGCCTGCGACGCCCGCTGCTTCGCCCGACGACGCGCCTGAGCAGTCCGCGGCTCACGCCGCTGCCATCGACCTCGCGGCGGGCATCGCGGCCCTGCGTGACCTGGCCGAGCATCCCGTAGACGACGGCTCGCCCGCCGTGCAGCCGTTCTTTGCCTCGGAGGAAGAGCGGGCCGACTTTGCGCGGCGCCATCCCGCCGAGGTGCCGGCACCCGGCCCTGCCGCCTTCTCGCGCGGCGACACCGTCCACGCGATCCTGGGCATCGACTCCGGGTCGACCACCACCAAGTTTGCCCTCATCAACGCCGCGGGCGAGCTGCTCGACTCCTTCTATGCCTCTAACGAGGGCAAACCGCTCGACGTGGCCCGCGCGGGCCTTATGGACCTCAAGTGCCGCTGGGACGAGGCGGGCGTTGCGCTCGTCATCGACGCCGTGGGCACCACCGGCTACGGTGAGCAGCTCTTTGCGCGCGCGTTCCACGCCGACTACCACACGGTCGAGACGGTGGCGCATGCCCGTGCCGCGGCGATGTGCGTGCCCGATGCGACCTTTGTGCTCGATATCGGCGGCCAGGATATGAAGGCCATCTGGCTCGACCACGGTGTTCTGACCGATATCGTGGTCAACGAGGCCTGCTCGGCCGGCTGCGGCTCCTTCTTGGAGGGCTTTGCGGCCAACCTCGGCGTGGCGGTGGAGGATATCGCCTCGGCGGCCTTCCGCTCGACCGACCCCGCCGCGCTCGGCAGCCGCTGCACCGTCTTCATGAACTCGAGCGTGGTCTCCGAGCAGCGTCGCGGCAAGGGCCCGGACGACATCATGGCCGGCCTCTGCCGCTCGATCATCGAAAACGTCTTTACCAAGGTCATCCGCGTTGCCAACCTGGACGCGCTCGGCGAGCGCATCGTGGTGCAGGGTGGCACCTTTCGCAACGACGCGGTGCTGCGCGCCTTTGAGCAGTTTTTGGGCCGGAGCGTCACCCGCGCGCCGCACCCGGGTCTTATGGGCGCCATCGGAGTGGCGCTCCTTGCACAGGAGCATGCCGAGGAGTCTGAGGAACGCCGCGGGGCCGAGGGGGCGTCGAGCTTTATCGGGCTCGATGCGCTCGAGGGCTTTGCGCACACCGAGTACGCGGGCGTGACCTGCCGTCGGTGCGGCAACCGCTGCGCGCGCTCCGTGGTGGCGTTTAGCGACGGCGCCCTCTACGTAACGGGCAACCGCTGCCCGCGCGGCGAGGAGATCAGCTGGATGGAGCTCATCCGCGAGGTGCCCGAGGCTGCCGCCGATGCGCCGGCCGGGGCGCTCGTGGGGGAGGGTGAGGGAACCGCCGGCGCTGGGCCCGCCGCCGATGCGCCCGTTGCCGCGGGGAGCGACGCCGCGGGCGCCGCCGCACCCGAGCTCGCCACGTCCGGGGGCGAGGCGCGCCCCGCTGCGAGCGTCCGTCCCTCCCCGTCCGCCCGCACGGCATCTGCCCGCGCCGACGGCGCCTCCGCCGCACCCACCGGCCCTGCCGTTGAGGAGCGCCGCCCCGAGCCCTCCGCCAACCTCTTTGACGAGCGCGAGCGGCTCCTCTTTAAAAACTGGCCGTGCGAGCCCGTGGCCCCGGCCCGCGGCGAGACCGTCGGCATCCCGCGCGTGCTCGAGTTCTGGGACCAGATGCCCTTCTGGTCGACGCTTTTCCGTTCGCTCGGCTTTACCGTGCGCATCTCGCGCCCGTCCACGCGCCGCACCTTCGAGCGGGGGCTCGCCCACGTCACGTCCGACACGGTGTGCTTTCCGGCAAAGCTCGTCCACGGGCACATCCGCGACCTTGCGGATGCACACGTCGACCGCATCTTCATGCCCATCATCACCACCGTCCCAACCGAGAACACGGCCAAGACCAGCGAGTGGATGTGCGCCGTGGTAAAGGGCTACCCCTACGTGCTCAAGAACTCCGATGACCCTGAGCGCCGCTTTGGCATTCCCTTTGATGCGCCGCTCTTCCACTGGTACACCGTGCGCGACCGCGATCGCCAGCTCGGCGCGTACCTGAGCGAGACCTACGGTGTTACGACCGAGCAGGCGGCGGACGCCATCCGCCAGGCTGACGAGGCGCAGCGCGCCTTTACCGAGGCGCTCACCCACCGCGGCGAGGAGGTGCTCGCCGAGGTGCGCCGCCGCGGGAGCTACGCCGTCGTCATCGCGTCGCGGCCCTACCACAACGATCCGCTCGTCAACCACGGTGTTCCCAAGCTCTTCTCGAGCCAGGGCATCGCCGTGCTCACGCCCGATGCCCTGCCCGGCGTGCGCGAGCAGGACCTCTCCCGGAGCCGGCTCGACATCGTCAACAACTTCCACGCGCGCATGCTCTCCGCCGCGCTCATCACCGCAGCCACGCCCGAGCTGGAGTACGTGCAGCTCGTGAGCTTTGGCTGCGGGCACGACGCCTACCTCTCGGACGAGATTTCTCGCATGCTCCGCGAGACGAGCAACAAGGCGCCGCTCATCTTAAAGATCGATGAGTCCGATGCCACCGGTCCGCTCAAGATTCGCGTGCGCTCGTTTATCGAGACCACCGAGCGTCGGCGCCGCGCCGAGGCAGGCCGCCCCGCAGCGGCTCTCGGCCCGCGCCCGCTGCCCGACCCCTACGAGGTCAAGTACACGCGCGAGATGCGCCGGACCAAGGTGGTGCTCGTGCCCAACACGAGCCATGCGTTCTGCCGGCTCATGACGGCGGCGCTCCGTCGCGAGGGCGTGCGGACCGAGCCCCTGCCCGTGGGGCACGAGGAGGCCATCCGCCTCGGCAAGCGCTACGTGCACAACGATATCTGCTTCCCCGCGCAGATTACCATCGGCGAGTCGCTCGAGGCGCTCACGAGCGGGCGCTACAATCCCGACGAGGTGGCCATCATCACGGGCAAGTACATCGGCGATTGCCGCCTTACGCACTACCTGCCGCTCTTGCGCAAGGCGCTCGACGACGCGGGCTTTCCGCAGGTGCCGGTCCTCGACAACGACGACGTGGACGCGCGCGGCGTGCACCCGGGCTTTACGCTCTCGCTTGCCGCGAGCATGGAGATCGCCTGGGGTCTGCCCATGATCGACGCGCTCGAGGCGCTGCTGCGGCGCATCCGCCCTTACGAGCTCACACCCGGCTCGGCCGATCAGGCCTTTGAGCAGGCGCTCGACGAGGTGATGCACGGGATCGAGACACACGGCCTGCGCGGTGCCGAGGAGGGCTTCCGCCGGGCGATCAAGATCATGGGCGAGGTGCCCTACGACCGCTCACATCCGCGGCCGACGGTGCTCATTGTGGGCGAGTACCTGCTGAACTTTCACCCCGGCGCCAACCACGAAATCGAGCGCTACCTCGAGGCCAACGGCTTGGAGGTCATCGAGGCGCGCATGACCGACGTCATTCGCAAAAGCTACTTCTACAAGCATGCCCAGGTGCGCGAGTACCACGTGGACCTGCCCCTCACCGAGCGCGTATGGTACGCCACGGTCGACCGGCTCTTTGACATCGCGCACGACCGCTGCGACCGTATCGCCCACGCGCACCCGCTCTATGAGCCGCCCACGCGCATGCCCGAGCTCGTTAAGGCCTCGGACGACGTGCTCCACCACACCTTTGACGCGGGCGAGGGCGTGCTCATCCCCGCGGAGATTCTGGAGCACGCGGCGCGCGGCTGCCGGGCGTTTGTGATCTTGCAGCCCTTTGGTTGCCTGCCCAACCACGTGGTGGGCCGCGGCCTGGTGCGCGCGCTCAAGGAGCGCTACCCCGATGCGCAGATCCTGCCGCTCGACTACGATCCAGATGTGAGCTTTGCGAACGTGGAGAACCGCCTGCAGATGCTCATCATGAACACACGCCGCTCGTGAGAATATGGGGACGGGTGCGTTTTTCTCACTTTTGGGAATATGGCACCCGTCCCCATTTTCCCAAAAGTGAGAAAAACGCACCCGTCCCCATATTCTCACGGCTCCAACCTCGGGGTTTGTGTTGCGTAATTGTGACGCGTTGGGTTATGATTCCACAACTCTGGGTACACAGCCTACGTTCAAGATACAACCGAGGCATGGGTGCCGCTCGCCTGTGCGGGCGGCTTGTGCACGTAAAAGAGGTACCTATGTTGGATAGATTCACCGATCGCGCACGGCGCGTCATGGCGCTCGCCAAGCAGGAGGCGCTCGCGCTCTCCACCACCAAGGTGGGGACGGAGCATCTGCTGCTCGCGCTTGCCAAAGAAGAGGAGGGTATCGCAGCCGAGGCGCTGCGCGCCCTCGATATCAGCTACGACGAGATTCTCGAAGAGCTCAAGGACAGCGCGACCACCGTCGCCAGCGCCTCTACCGCGGCCCCCGCGGCTGCCGGGCCCGAGGCTGCCGAGCACGAGGGCGGCGTTTCGACGGTTGCCGACGAGGACGCTCCCGCCGCCGGCGACGCAACGCCCGAGGCCGCGCACGTCGCCGCTGAGCCCGGGCACGACGCTCCCGTCTCGGACGCTGCCCCCACCCAGGGCAAGCAGAAGCTCGCCTTTACCCCGCGCGTCATCTCCGTCATGGAGCGGGCCTTCCGCCTTGCGCGCGAGAACAACCAGACTTACGTCTCTACCGAGCACCTGCTCCTCGGCATCCTCGACGAGTCGCAGAGCCGCGGCCTCGACCTCCTCATGCGCCTTGGCGTTACGGCGGCGTCGGTGCGCCAGCAGGTGGAGCGCCTCACCGCCAAAGACAACGCTGGCAAGCGCCCCATGGCGGGCGCCGGTGCGGGCCGTCCCGGCGCGGGGCTTCCGTTCTTCTCGGGCATGGCGTCGACTGGCAAGGGCGACGAGGAGACTTCGGCCCTCAAGCGCTACGCCACCAACCTCACCGAGAAGGCGCGCGCCGGCGAGCTCGACCCGGTTATCGGCCGCGAGCACGAGATCAGCCGCATGATGGAGATTCTCTCGCGCCGCACCAAGAACAACCCGCTCATCCTAGGCGACCCGGGCGTGGGCAAGACCGCGCTCGTGGAGGGCCTGGCGCAGGAGATCGCGGCCGGCAACGTGCCCGAGAACCTCATCAACCAGAATATCTGGTCGCTCGACCTGCCCGGCCTGGTGGCGGGCGCCAAGTACCGCGGCGAGTTTGAGGAGCGCTTGAAGGGCGTGATCCAGGAGGCCACCGAGGCAGACGACGCCATCCTCTTTATCGACGAGATGCACACACTCATCGGCGCGGGCTCGGCCGAGGGCTCCATCGACGCGAGCTCCATGCTCAAGCCCGTCCTCGCGCGCGGCGCCTTTCAGATTATCGGCGCCACCACGGCCGAGGAGTACCGCAAGTACCTCACCAAGGACCCCGCGTTTGAGCGGCGCTTCCAGTCGATCGACGTGGCCGAGCCGAGCATCGACGACACCGTGCGGATCTTGGAGGCGCTCCAGCCGCGCTACGAGGAGCACCACCACGTGCGCTACACGCGTGCGGCCGTTGAGGCGGCGGTGACCCTCTCATCCCGCTACATCCAGGACCGTTACCTGCCCGACAAGGCCATCGACCTTATGGACGAGGCCGGGGCGCGGGCGCGCATCGCCAAGAACCGCGCGCCGGAGTCGGTGCGGGCGGCCGAGGCACACGTGGCCGAGCTTGCCGCGGCAGCCGAGGAGGCCACCGACGCCGACGACATGAACCGCGCCGCCGAGCTCAAGGAGCAGGAGAAGGCCGCCGAGATCGCGCTCTCGGAGGCTCGCGCTGCCTGGACCGCCGAGATGGACGCGAGCCCGCTCGTCATCGACGTGGCCGAGATCGCCGACATCGTCTCCGCCACCTCGGGCGTGCCCGTGAGCTCGCTCACCGAGGACGAGAGCCGCCGCCTTCTCAACTGCGAGAACGTGCTCAAGACGCGCATCATCGGCCAGGACGAGGCCGTGGCCGCCGTGGCCAAGGCCATCCGCCGCTCGCGCTCGCCGCTCAAGGATCCGCGCCGTCCGGGTGGCTCGTTTATCTTCCTCGGCCCCACGGGCACGGGAAAGACCGAGCTCGCCAAGACGCTCGCCGAGTACCTCTTTGGCAGCAAGGACGCGCTCATCAGCTTCGATATGTCCGAGTTCTCGAGCGAGTACGAGGTCTCCAAGCTCATCGGTTCGCCCCCGGGCTACGTGGGTCACGAGGAGGGCGGCCAGCTCACCAAGGCCGTGCGCCGGCACCCCTACTCGGTGGTGCTCTTTGACGAGATCGAGAAGGCGCACCCCGACATCTTCAACATCCTGCTGCAGGTGCTCGACGAGGGTCGCCTGACCGACGGCCAGGGCAAGACCGTGGACTTCCGCAACACGGTGGTCATCATGACCTCCAACGTGGGCGCCCGCGAGATCGCGCAGGACGCGAGCGTGGGCTTTGGCACCACGGGCGAGGCCGGCCTCACGGCGACCGAGATCAAGAGCCGCGCGATGGGCGAGCTCAAGCGGCTGTTCCGCCCGGAGTTCCTCAACCGCGTGGACGACATTGTGGTCTTCCAGAAGCTCACGGGCGACTCGCTCACCAAGATCGCCGAGCTCTTGGTTGACGACTTGCGTCAGCGGCTCATCACCAACGGCATGAACATCCGTCTTACCGACGCCGCCGTGGCCAAGATCGTGGCCGAGGGCACCGACCTCACCAACGGCGCGCGCCCCTTGCGCCGCGCGATCCAGCGGCTCATCGAGGACCCGCTCTCGGAGGAGCTGCTCGCCGGCGAGTGGGGTGCGGGCGACACCGTGCTCTGCGACGTGGTGGACGGCGAGTTTGTCTTTAGCCACGGCACGGGCGAGATTCCCGCGCCGCGTGCGACCGGCACGCTCGGGGCGAGCTTTGAGCCCGCACCGCGGAATGGTGGCGGCGCACCTGCGCTCACCACGGGTGGCGCCGGCGGCATGGCCCAGACGGGCGTTGGCACGCGGTAAGCTACCGGGAGACGGGCACCGCGCCCTGATGGGCTTTTGGCTGCCGTGCCCTGGCAAACATGATTGAGTGACGGGCGGGCCGTCGCGGCACAGGCTGCGGCGGCCCGCCTCGCTCAGGGTGCCCTGCGCAAAAGTACCGATTGCCCGTATCAAATTCGCGACTGCCCGAGTAGCAAGGGGTTATCCAATAACAAACCCGCAGGATTCTGAAGTCCAAAACGGGCGTCTACTCGGCCTTCCGCAGATGTGATACGGACAATCGGTTGTTTTTTGCAGGGCCCTGTACGCCCCGCCGACGATGCGCTGTGCCCGCCGAAATGGGCCAGCCCTTCACCTCGTCGCACCGTCGCCCCCGTGGGGGCGTTTTGTCAAAAGTGGACGCGCGCGCCGGATGAGGGCAGATTCGTGCGAAAATGAACCCGACTGTGACAAAGCGAGCTAAGCGCCGACGGTTGCCGCCCGGCGTGCTGACGTGTGAGATGGAGGAGCGCATTGGATAAGGAAGAGTTGCAGAAACGTATGGACGCCGCGATCCGCCTGACCGCGCCCGGTCAGCCGATTCGCGCCGCGCTCGACATGATCATCGCCGGGCACCTCGGTGCCCTCATCTGCGTGGGCGACGTTGAGCATGTGCTCGCCGCCGGCAACGACGGCTTCCCCCTCAACATCTCGTTTACCTCCAACCGCCTTTTTGAGCTCTCCAAGATGGACGGCGCCATCGTCATCGACGACGACGTCACCCAGATCCTCCGCGCCAACTTTCACCTCAACCCCGACCCGTCGCTCGCCACGAGTGAGACGGGCATGCGCCATCGCACCGCCGCCCGCATGAGCGTGCTCACCGACGCCATCGTGCTGTCGGTTTCGGCGCGCCGCGCGGTGGTGAACGTCTACGTGCACGGCAAGAGTTACCAGATCCAGCCGGTCTCGGAGATCATGACGACGGTCAACCAGCTGGTCTCGACCCTACAGACCACGCGCACCCAGCTCGATCGCAAGCTGCTGCACCTTACGGGCCTGGAGCTCGACGACTACGTGACCCTCGCCGACATCACCGACATCTTCTCGAGCTTCGAGATTCTCCAGCAGGCCAAAAGCGAGCTCAAGTTCTGCATCGTCAAGCTCGGCACGCAGGGCAAGCTCGTGCGCATGCAGCTCGAGCAACTGGCGGGCGAGGCCATTGACAGCGAGTACGACCTCATGATCCGCGACTACGCGCGCGACTCGTCGGAGGAGAACGCGCGGCGGATCCGCGCCAAGTTTGCCAAGATGACGCCGCAGGACCTCACCAACCCGCAGAAGGTGGCCGAGGCGCTGGGGTACGACGACCTCGACGAGGACTCCGTCATGACGCCGCTGGGCCTGCGCACGCTCTCGCAGGTCTCGGTCGTGCGCGACGGCGTGGCCGAGCGCATCGTGGACGAGTACGGATCGCTCCAGGACCTCATGGACGACATCCGCACCAACCCCGAGCGGCTCGTGGACATCGGCGTTAACAACCCGACCATCCTGGCCGATTCGCTCTATCGCATCAAGGGCAAGCGGAGTTAGCGATGCGCGCGGATGAGCAGGTGCAGACGCGTGCCGGCTGCTGCTGTGCTGACGGGGCCGCGTGCGGTGATGTGGCGGATAGTGGCGCTAGCAGCAGTGGCCGCGCATGCGCGGTGATCGTGGCAGGCGGCGTGGGCCGGCGCTTTGGCAACCCCGGGGGGAAGCTCCTCGTACCGTGTGCGGGGCGCCCCCTTATGAGCTGGGCGCTTGCGGCGTTTGACGCCGCGGCGAGCGTGGGGCACATCGTGGTGGTGTGCCGGCCCGAGGTGCGCGACGAGATGCTCGCGCGAGCCATCGAGCCCCTGCACCTCGCAACCCCGCTCACCTTTGCCGATGCGGGGGCGGAGCGTCAGGACTCCACGATATCGGGCCTTGCGGCGGTACCGGCTGCCTGCGACGTGGTGGCCGTGCACGATGCCGCCCGTCCGCTCGTTGAGCCCGCGACTATCGATGCGGCGGTGGCCGAGCTGCGCGCGGCGGGCCCCGAGGTGGCCGGCGTGGTTTGCGGTCAGCCCGCCATCGACACGCTCAAGCTCGTCGAGGTGGGGGAGCGCGGCACCCGCTTTACCGACACCCCCGACCGTGCGCGCTACTGGACCGTGCAGACCCCGCAGGTCTTTTGGACGGCGGAGCTCCGCCGCGCCTGCGAGGAGGCCCGCGCTGCCGGTTACCTTGGCACCGACGACGCCTCGCTCGTGGAGCACGCGGGCGGTACAGTGCTGGGATTTGAGGCGCCGCGCACCAATATCAAGGTGACCGTTCCGGAGGATCTGCCGCTCGTGGAGGCGCTGCTGCGGGAGCGGCGGTAGCTGAGATTGCTGCGCTCGGCCGGGGCGACGCCCCGCGCGATCGTTACAAGGGGACAGAGGCTTTGTGCCAGGGACGCCTGCGGCACCCTGGGAAGGGCCGCTATCCTTTGCTACGAGAGCCTCTGAATAAACTTGACCCTTACGTGAGAGCCTCTTTTGGAGTCCGTTGAGTACGCTGCATCATGCTGAAGTGCTCAACTGGGCTTTTGCTGAGGTTTTAGGGCTGATTATGGCGGTCCACTTGCCGTTCCCCGAAAAGAGGCTCTCACTTAGGGGTCGAGTTTTCGCACGGGACGCTAAAGCCGATAATCAGCGCTTCCGAGGCTCCGCTCGGCCGAGTCAACGCGTCTAGCGTACGGCTCGTCCGGCGTTCTGTGCCAGGTTCCGCCCTGCTTCTACGCTCGCTCGAGCAGGCAGACGGCCCAGGCGCCGATGCCCCGGCCCTCGCCTTCCCAGCCGAGGCGCTCGGTCGTGGTGGCCTTAACGCCCACCTGCTCCACCGAGACGCCGAGCGCACGGCTCAGGTTCTCGCGCATCTGTTCGCGGTGCGGACCGAGCTTGGGCTCCTGTGCGGCCACGGTGCAGTCGGCGTCTACCAGCTCAAAGCCGCGCTCGCGGGCGTAGGCCATCACGCGGCCGAGCAACACGAGCGAGTCGGCGTCTTCGTAGGCGGGGTCGTCGTCGGGGAAGAGCTTGCCGATATCCCCGCCGCGGCAGGCCCCGAGGATGGCGTCGGCCAGCGCGTGGGCGAGCACGTCGGCGTCGGAATGGCCGAGAAGCCCCTTGGTGTGCGGAATGTCCACGCCGCCGATGATGCAGCGCCGCCCCTCCACGAGCCGGTGAACGTCGTACCCATGACCGATATGCAGCGACATCGCGTTCCCTTTCTCTTTGACTGTCTGGCCGTGTTTCCACTCCATTGTGCCAGATGTTACGTTTTGCCCTGCGCCGATAAAACGCTCGCCAGATGCGTGCGGCAGGGCTATCATAGACGGCGGATGCAGGGGTACCCGCGTCTTTGCCGGAGCAGCTGCCGGCGCGACGCGAGTTGAGAGGGCGCATGCCCAACCCTTCGAACCTGTCAGTTAACACTGTCGTAGGGAGCATGAACCGAGTGCAGGCGCTTCTGACGGGTGCGCGGGGCTCGCACGAGCCACCCGCGTTGCCGCAGAAGCGTTTTTTTGTGCCCGGGCTCCGGAAAGGAAACCCTCATGATCGAGAGAACCAAGCTTGCCGAGCAGGTCGAGCGCGCCGCCCGCGCCGTGCGCGAGACCAACCCCATGGCGCCGTCCATCACCAACACGGTGACCATCAACTTTGTCGCCAACGCGCAGATCGCCGTGGGCGGCTCGGCCGCGATGGTCTATCTGCCCGACGAGGGCGAGGCCATGGCCGCCGCGGGCCCTGCGCTCTACATCAACGTCGGCACGCTGCTGCCCATCTACGAGGAGACCCTGCCGCGCACCGCGCGCGCCCTCGCGGCGGCCGGCAAGCCCTGGGTGCTCGACCCGGTGGCCGTGGGCATCGGCGAGATGCGCACCAAGCTCCTCGCCGGTTTTAAGGAGCAGAAGCCCACGATCATCCGCGGCAACGCGTCCGAGGTCATCGCGCTTGCGAACCTCTGGGGCGTTGCGGGTGACGGCGGTGAGTCGCAGGTGCGCGGCGTCGACTCCACGCAGGCCGTGGACGAGGCGCGCGAGGCTGCGGTGGCGCTTGCGCGCTACACGGGCGGCGCCGTGGCGGTCTCGGGCGTGGTGGATCTGGTGACCGACGGCGAGACCGTGGTCAAGAGCCATGGCGGCTCGCACTTTATGGCCGAGATCACGGGCTCGGGTTGCAGTCTGGGTGGCGTCTGCGCGGTCTATGCCGCCTGTGCCGAGACCCCGCTCGCTGCGGCGCTCGCCGCCGTGAACGTCTACAACCTGGCCGGTGCGCGCGCCGAGGCCAAGGTAGGCGCGCCGGGGAGCTTCCAGGTGGCGTTCTTGGACGAGCTCTACCGCGCCACTCCCGAAGAGATTGCCGCCAACCCCTTTGACGTCGAGGAGGCGTAGATGAACACCCTAGTTGCGCTCGCCATCGCCCCCGTGGGCGTGGGCGATGAGCTCAAGGAGTACGTGGCGGAGGTTATCCGTGTGATCCGCGCGAGTGGCCTCTCGTGCCGCACCAACTCCATGTTCACCGAGATCGAGGGCGATTGGGACGACGTGATGCGCGTGGTGCGCGACGCGACGTTTGTGCTCGCCGAGCGCGGGATCCGCACGGAGGTCGTGCTCAAGGCCGATATCCGTCCCGGGTTTGAGAACATGATGGAGCGCAAGGTACGCGTAGTGGACGAGCTGCTGGAGGGTGCGGGGGAGGCCGAGGCCACGGGCGCCGAGGTCGAGCCCGCCGCCCCGAAGGGAGAGTGCTAGCCATGAGCATCCGAGACAACCTCGATATCACCGCCTACCTCGTCATCGGCCCCGAGAACACCCTTGGCCGCCCGGTGGCGGACGTGGTGGCGCAGGCGCTCGACGCCGGTTTTACCATCGTGCAGGTGCGTTCCAAGGTGGCCGGTGCCCGCGAGCTCATCGAGTGCACGCGGAGCGTTGCCGACGTAATCGCTGCGGCTGGCAAGGCTGACGAGGTGCCGCTCCTCATCGACGATAGGCTCGACGCCGTGCTCGCGGCGCGCGATATGGGCATCAAGGTTGATGGCGTGCACGTGGGCCAGAGCGACATCCCCGTAGAGGTCTGCCGCCGCTATCTGGGCGAAGACTCGATCGTGGGTCTCTCGGCCGCCGCGCACGAGATGCGCGCCTACATCGAGACGGCCGACCTCTCGACGGTGGACTACCTGGGCGTGGGGCCGCTGCACGAGACGGCGACCAAGCCCGATTGCGGCAAGGACGACGACGGGCGCATCATCACCCGTAGCCTCGAGGAGCTCGCGGAACTGCGCCGCGTCTCGCCCAAGCCCATCGTGGTGGGCGGCGGCGTCAAGGCGGCGGACATCCCCGGGCTCGCGCGGACCGGGGTCGACGGGTTCTTTGTGGTATCTGCCGTTGCCGGTGCGCCCGATCCGTACGCCGCCGCGGCCGAGCTCGTCAACACCTGGCGCGCCAACCGCGCCTAGGCCGAGTGCTCCAACCGCGCCCGGGTCGCGCCGAGCTTTCCGAGCAGCGAGCATTCTGTGATATGCAGCGCGCGCCTTCTTTGGGGAGGGCGCGCGCTTTTGGTGCCGCGCTTTCCGCGGGTACGTCGGTCGAGTACCATTACCCGTATGGTTTGACGTGCTTGGAGGTTCGCCCGGCGCCGTGCACACCGTCTGCAGCCCTGCTGCTCGCTACGCCTGCCGCGCCCCAGCCTCCCGAGAGGACTTTGCATGAAGATCTACAACAGCGCCACGCACCGCAAAGAGGAGTTTCGCCCCATCGAGGAGGGCAAGGTCCGCATGTACGTGTGCGGCCCGACCGTCTACGACAACATCCACATCGGCAACGCGCGCACGTTCATTTCGTTTGACGTGATCCGCCGGTGGCTCATCGCGAGCGGCTACGAGGTCACCTTTGCCCAGAACCTCACCGATGTGGACGACAAGATCATCAACCGCGCCAACGAGCAGGGCCGCACCGCGGCCGAGGTGGCGGGCGAGTTCTCCGAGAAGTTCATCTCCGTCATGCGCGCCGCCAACGTGATGGACCCCGATGTGCGCCCGCGCGCCACCAAAGAGATCGGTCCCATGATCGGCATGATTAAGACGCTCATCGAGCAGGGTCACGCCTATGCGGCCGAGAACGGCGACGTCTACTTCTCGGTGCGGAGCGACCCCGCCTACGGCGAGGTCTCGGGCCGCAAGGTGGACGAGCTCATGGTGGGTGCGCGCATCGCGGCGGGCGAGGAGAAGCGCGACCCACTCGACTTTGCCCTGTGGAAGGCCGCCAAGCCCGGCGAGCCCAGCTGGAAGAGCCCGTGGGGCGAGGGGCGCCCGGGTTGGCACACCGAGTGCGCCGCGATGGTGCACCGCTACCTCGGCTGCCCCATCGACATCCACGGTGGCGGTTCCGACCTGGCCTTTCCGCACCACGAGAACGAGTGCGCCCAGGCCGAGTGCGCCTGGCACGAGGGCTTTGCCAACACCTGGATGCACACGGGGATGCTCCTCGTGGACGGAGAGAAGATGAGCAAGTCGCTCGGCAACTTCTTTACGCTCGAGGAGGTGCTCGAGAAGCACTCGGCGGCGGCGCTGCGCCTGCTTATGCTGCAGACGCTCTACCGCAGCCCGCTCGACTTCTCGTGGGAGCGCCTCGAGGGCGCCGAGAACTCGCTCGCGCGCATTGCGGGCACGGTCAAGAACCTCATGTGGGCGGCGAGCCACGCGGAGGGCGAGCCGGACGCCGCGCTCGCGGCGAAGCTCGACCGAGCGGTCATCGCCGCGCGCGACGAGTTCGAGCGCCAGATGGATGACGACTTCAACACCGCCGGCGCGCTCGCCGCCTACTTCCAGCTGGTGACGGAGGCCAACACCTATCTCGACCAGGCGGGTTCCGCGGTGGACGCGGATGTGTGCGCCGGCTGCGCGGTGGGCATCGCGGGGGCGCTCACCATCTTGGGTATCGAGCTGCCCAAGGTCGAAGAGGAACTGCCCGTGGGGCTCTTGGGCGTCGCTGCGGGCCTTGTGGGCTACACGGGCGACGATGTGAACGAGGCGGCCGAGAAGATCCTCGCGGCTCGTGCCGAGGCCCGCGCCGCCCGGGACTGGGCCCGCGCCGATGCCATCCGCGACCAGCTGCGCGACATGGGCGTCGTCATCGAAGACACTTCTGCCGGTTCGAGACTGGTGGTCAAAGCCAGCTAATAGCGAATGGGTCATTTGGGGACGTGTTCCGTCTGCCCCATTTTCAAAAATGGGGCAGACGGAACACGTCCCCAAATGACCCACTCTTAGACGGCGACGGGGGAGAGCTCGCCGGTCTTGATGTCGATGGTAAAGCCTGCGACCGCAACGCTGGCAGGCATGAGTGGGTGCTCGCGGATGGTCCGGACGCTCCGGGCAACCTCGTCCTCCAAGACGGCAAAACCGGTGAGCACGCGGTTTGCCTGGGACGAGCGGTTAAGCTCCTCCTCAATCGCCACGTGGGAGACACCGGTATCTACCAGCGCTTCCATCAGGTGTTCCGGCTCCATGCCGCAGGTGCCGCAGTCGGTGTGGCCGATGACCATCACGTCGCGCACGCCGAGCTCGGCGACCGCCACAAGGAGCGAGCGCATCGCCTCGCCGTAGAGGTCCACGATGGTGGCGCCGGCTACCTGGATGATCGCGGCGTCGCCGTCCGCAAGGCCGAGCGCCTCGGGCAAAAGCCGCGTGAGCCGCGCGTCCATGCAGGTGACGATGGCGAGTCCGCGCGCCGGCCGGCCGGAGGCGGGGCGCGCCTCGCCGGCGCCGCGCGCAACAAAGGTTCGGTTGTGCGCGAGGATCTGCTGGACAGTTGGGCTCAGGGGTGCGGAGGCGGTGGGCATGGCGGTCCTTTCTCGCGGCGGGCGCTTGCTCCGATTGTCACACAAGCGCGCTCCGGCTGCACATGGTATGGTGGGGCGGCGTATCTGACCGCCCGATTGCTCGTAAGGAGGCCCTATGCACGATTGCCTGCCCACGCCACCCGCCGGCCTTGAGCTGATGCGCCGGCCCGAGGGGCTTACGCTTGTGGGCGAGGGCATGGAGCTCCGGGCGGACTTTTCTGAGCTGTTGCCGCGTCTCCGCGAGGGAGCGCTCGCGCGCGAGCTGCTTGTGCGGGCGGCGCGCATCAAGGGCATGCCGCGAGACGGGTCGCTCACGGTGCTCGATGCCACGGCGGGGCTCGGCGAAGACTCGCTGCTCTTGGCGGCCGCCGGTTTTACGGTGGAGCTCTACGAGCTCGACAAGGTGATCGCGGCGCTGTTGTGCGATGCGCTCGAGCGTGCCCGTGCGGTACCCGAGCTGGAACCAATCGTCGCTCGCATGCGCGTAACGCAGGGCGACAGTCTTGTGGCGCTCCGCGAACGTGCAGAGGCGGGCAATGCGCCCGATGTGGTCTACCTCGACCCGATGTTTCCCGAGCGGCGCAAGCGCGCGGCGGTTAAGAAGAAGTTCCAGCTTCTGCACAACCTCGAGCACCCGTGCGGCAACGAGGCCGAGCTCATCGAGGCGGCACTCGGAGCTGGTCCGCGCAAGATTGTGGTCAAGCGCCCGATCAAGGGTCCGGTGCTCGCTGGTGTTAAGCCGAGTTACGCCATTTTGGGGAAGGCCGTGCGCTACGACGTGATCGTGCCTCCGCGCAGCTAGGTGGGCAGCGGCGCTCGATTTGGCATGCCCTGGGGTGCTCGTTCGGTTGTGGTGAACATACGGTTATATGGTGGTTGAGCGGCCCGTCAGTCGTGCCACGGGTGCGAGGTGAGGTGCCAGCCGCCGCAGTAGTCGCACTTGTAGCAGCTGAGCCCGCGCCGGCCGTGCGCGGCGCACTCGTCAATCACCGCAAGCGCCTCGGCGCGCGTGGCATAGCGGTTCTTAGAGGCGCAGGCCTTCTCATAGCGTGCCTGCTCGCGACGCTCGGCAACTTGATCGTGGCGCTTTTCCTCGCGCGCAAAGAGGTCGTCAAAGCCACCAAGCTCCGCCCGAAACGCCTCGACGCGCTTAGCGCGGGCAGAAGGTTTGCGGCTTGCCATGACGTGCTCCTCTCAACAACATTGCTAGCCCCATTGTGCCCCGAGCGAGGCTGAGGCGCCCGCTCCCAACCACACCAACCAATCCCTCCACATTTATGGGTCAGTTGGGGACGTGTTCCGTCTGCCCCATTTTCAAAAATGGGGCAGACGGAACACGTCCCCAGCTGACCCAAAGTAACCATTACCTGATTGGGGTAGTATCAACCAAGTCCGCCTCCACTCGCCATGTGGGGGCGCGCCGAAGGCCAGCGCCTCCCCCGGTAACGCTCCGGCCCGCACCCTGCGCCCCAGGCACCGCAGCGCGGGCGGATGGGTCCTACCGGGGCGAGTCGCGAAGCGAGCCCGCAGGCCGTCGAGCCCCGGCAGGGCCCCATCCGCCCGCGCGGTGGGACCCGTCCTCGGCGGCGGCAGCGCAGGCCCGCGCCGGCAACGATTTCCAATCGCCCGAAAAACGTTTCGCCCGCCGATGCACCCGCATCCGACCGCCCCCGCGGGGGTACCATGCACTCAGGCCCGCCTGCGGGGCGGGAGGCAGCGCGAAGGGAGCGGCACATGGGCACATGGCTCGATAACGGCGTCTTCTACGAGATCTATCCCCAGAGTTTCAACGATACCAACAACGACGGTATCGGCGACATTCCGGGCATCATCGAAAAGCTCGACTACATCCAGGAGCTCGGCTGCAACGCCCTGTGGCTGAACCCGTGCTTTGTCTCGCCGTTTGGCGATGCCGGCTACGACGTGGCCGACTACTGTCAGGTTGCACCGCGCTACGGCACCAACGACGACCTTGTCCGCCTCTTTGACGCGTGCCACGAGCGCGGCATGCACGTGCTACTCGACCTGGTGCCCGGGCACACCTCCATCGAGCACCCGTGGTTCAAGGAGTCGTGCAAGGCTGCGCCCAACGAGTGCACCGGCCGTTACGTGTGGAACGACAACGTCTGGGCGCCCATGGAGGTCAAGGGCATCTCGGGAGTGCTGCGCGGCATCTCGGAGCGCAACGGCGCGGTGGGCGTCAACTTCTTCTCGTTCCAGCCGGCGCTCAACTACGGTTTTGCCGAGATCACCGAGCCCTGGCAGAGCGCGGTCGACAGCCCCGAGGCGCTCGCCACGCGTCAGGCTATGAAGGACGTCATGGCGTTTTGGCTCGAGCGCGGCGTCGACGGCTTCCGTGTCGACATGGCGGGCTCGCTCGTTAAGAACGATCCCGGCCAGGAGGCCACGATCGCGCTCTGGCAGGACATGCGTGCCTTCCTCGACGAGAAGTACCCCGAGGCCGTGCTCATCTCGGAGTGGGGCGAGCCCGACAAGACCATCCGCGCGGGCTTTCACATGGACTTTCTGCTGCAGTTTGGCACGTCGCACTACATGGACCTGTTCCGCCGCCCCGAGCACAGCACAGCCGAGCCGCACCCGTTCTTTAGCCGCGAGGGTAAGGGCGATGCGAGCGAGTTTGTGGCCACCTATAAGCGCAACCTCGAGCTCACCAACGGCCGTGGACTCATGTGCATCCCCTCGGGCAACCACGACATGGAGCGCATGCGCCGCTACCTCGACCCGGACGAGATGAAGATGGCCTTCGCCTTCATCATGTCGATGCCGGGCTGCCCGTTTGTGTACTACGGCGACGAGATCGGCATGCGCCACCTCGACGTTACCTCGGTGGAGGGCGGCTACATGCGCACGGGCGCGCGCTCGCCCATGCAGTGGGACGACTCTGCCAACCACGGCTTTTCGGGCGCGGCGGCAGACGACCTCTACATCCCGGAAGACCCGGCGGCCGACGCCCCCACGGTGGCGGCCGAGATGGCCGACGAGCACTCGCTCTGGCACGAGGTTCAGAAGCTGATCGCGCTGCGTCAGGCCACGCCGGCGCTCGGCGTGACGGCCGGAATCGAGTTTGTCTACTGCGAGAAGGATGCCTATCCGCTCGTGTACCTGCGTACGGCGGGCGATGAGCGCGTGCTCGTGGCGCTCAACCCGGCGGGCCGGCCCGTCGAGATTCCGTGCGCCTTTGAGGCGAAGTCCGTGCTCTATACGCTCGGCGATGCGCCCGAGCTCGCGGGCGGGACGCTCCGCATGCCCCCGGCAAGCGCTGCGTTCTTTGCGGTTAAGTAGCGTCGGCGCGCGTTTTTGCGGGCGCGGAACATCTCGACCCTTGATGTGAGTGCATCTTTTGGGATCGGCGAGTAGCACTGTAGTACGCTAAAGCACTCAACTGGGCTTTTGAAGGCGGAATAGACCGAATATGGGTGGTCTATTCCGCCTTTTCTAAAGATGCACTCACATCGGGGGTCGAGTTTTTTCGGCCGCAGATTTCGCCCCGGGAAATACCGATTTAAGACCGTTGCGCCCGGGGAGGTGGCGGCGCGGCGGATTGGCCTGAGGGCGGGAATCGGTGGCGCTGCGCCGATGCGGCCGGAGGCCTGAGACTCCGGCCGTGGTAGGTTGGAGCGCGGGGAGAATCGGTCTGTTTCTCTAGCGCCGCCGCGTGAACCAGTGGCGTGCCACACAGGGGATGCGGGTGCAAACGACCTCATCGGCGCTGGCGGAGCCGGTGCGCAGGGCGAGGATGAGCCGGTCGATGGCCTCGGAGACGGGGCGGCGGAACATGCCCATGCGAGGGCTGCGGGCGAGTGCGGGGAGGATGGCGGCATCGGCTATGACGAGGGCGCCGTTCCAAGAAAGGCCGTGGGCCTGGCAAGTACTGCTGAGAGCGGGGGAGAGGTGGTCGAGCGAGCCGAGCTGGGCGGATGGGGTTAAGAGAAGGGCGTAAACCGGGGATCCTGACAAGAGCCCGCTGCCAAGGTGATCGAGGGTGCTGCTGAGTGCGGCGATGGGTGCGTCTGGATCGGGGAGGTCAAGCGCGAGCGCGACGACGAGCGCGTCGAACGGCTCGCTGTGGCCTGCGGAAGCGGGGGCGGAGCCAGCTCCAGCTCCGCCCTGGTACCCATCGCGAATCTCAAGCAGGTGGCAAGCGGGCGGCAGCTCGCTATCCACCTCGGGCGCACTGCCGTCCACGGCACCCATCCTTGTGTAGACGGTGTACGCTTCGGCGAGGTCGCTCAGCACAAACCGCGCGGTTGCATCCAACGATGCGGCACCATCGTGCTCGCTGACGCCCGCATCTCCCGCGCATGCCGTTCCACTTGCGGGTATGGCGCTCACCAGGGCAATCCGTCGCGGAATCACGCTCGTCTCCCCTTACGCGTTCATCGGGTGGAAGACGGGTTCCCAGCCCTCAAAGGTGCACCAGGAGGTGTACCCGAGTGCGGCGAGCCGTCGGCGCACGAGCGCGAGATAGGAGCCCAGGTGCTCGGGTTTATGCGAGTCGCTCCCGATCGTTACGATCGTCCCCCCGAGGTCGCGGTAGAGCGCGAGAATCTCGGTGCAGGGCTGCAGATCGGGCAGGCCGTAACGAAAGCTCGACGTGTTGACCTCGATACCCTTGCCGTCGGCGATTACGCGCGTCAGGATCTCGGCGATAACGTCGCGGTTTTTCTCAAAGGGGTAGATGCCCGCCGGATCGTAGCGCTTGATGAGGTCGAGGTGGCCGAGCACGCTGTAGCCCGAGTAGTGCGAGACGACCTCGAGCAGCTCGTTGTAGTAGGCGTCGTTGTACTCCCGCTGCGTGCGCCCGCGCTGAAAGTCGCCCGTCCAAAACTCGGCGTCATCCACCTGGTGGACGGAGAGGATCGCAAAGTCCATCTCGCCGCTCCAACGCTCGAGGAGCTGCTCGTAGCGGGGGATGGTGTGCCGTTGCACGCCGAGCTCCAGCCCGCGCTTGAGGGTGAGGTCGGTGGCGTAGCGGTCGCGCGCCTCGGCGAGCGCGGGGAAGTAGCGCTCGTAATCGACGTTGAGCGCCGGCTCGCCCTCCACGATGGGCGCAAGCTCGGGATGGTCCACGTCGGGTTTGATGCCGTAATCCACGTGGTCGGTGATGCAGATTTCGTTGAGGTTGAGGCGGATGGCATCGCGGCAGACGTCATCGACGGCATAAACGGAGTCGTCGCTGAACTCGGTGTGCAGGTGGTAATCGGCGAGCATGGGTCCTCCTCGGGGCTACGGACGCGTTGCCGCCATTATAGGGTGCGGCCGCGGGCGCCGGGGCACCCGCGGCCATCCTGACACCTTGGCGCCAGAAGCTGATAACTCGTCGCGCCTTTGCTGCCGCCCTGCTGCCCTGCGTCCCCGGGGGCTTCTCGCGAAATGGGTCGGTGGGGGACGTGTTCCAAGTGACCCATTCTGGGGAGCAGAAGCCCTTGATCAGTGGTTCTAGTCGAGCTTGATGTGTTCCACGTTCTTGCGCGAACTCAGACGGTAGAGCGAGAAACGCCGCCCGATAACCTGCACGATCTCGGCGCCGCAGCGGTCGGCCAGCTCGTCGGCCGCCTCGCGAGCGGTGAGCATGGAGCTGTCGAGGACGGAGCACTTGATGAGCTCGTGGGCCTCGAGGTTGTCGTTGGCCTGTGCGACGATGCCGTCGTTGATGTCCGCCTTGCCGATCATGACGACGGGCTCGAGGTGGTGCGCAAGGCTGCGCAGCTGCCTGATCTGGCGTCCGGTGAGTGCCATGTGGTCTCGCTTTCTGCGGCGCGGGGCGCCGATGGGGTGTGGTTTGGAGCGCTCCCACGATACCGCATCGTGCGGGCGCGGGCCAGCGCCGGCGCCGTCCGCCAGAATTCCGCCACGTTGCGCAGGTAGCGGGAGACGCTTTGGCTATGATGGTGGCACAATGAGCGGCGGTCCGTGGGGCCCGCCATGTGGTGAAGGGGCCGAGATGGACGAGCAAGAGAAGGCGAGCTGCAACCCGGACGAGCCGCGTCGGGCGGACGAGACGGGCGCGACCAGTGGGGCGGGTGCCCCTGGGGTGCCAACGTCGGACGACGTGACTGTCGGTGGGGTGTCGTCGGTAGCAGAGGAGCCTGCGGCTGTGGGCGAGGTGGCCGTTGCCGCCGATGCGTCGCCGACCGTGGATTGGGCTGACGCTGCTGATGAGCCGTCGGTTGCCGGCGAGACTGCCGCCGATAGCGCGCTGCCGGTTGCCGGCGAGCCTTCAGAGTCGGAGGGCGATGCGAGGGCAGTTGAGCCTGGGTCGGATGTGCCTGATGCGCCCGAGGCTGCGCCCTCTGCACCGGCTCTGTCTGCGGCGGACCTTGAGGTCTTCCCGGGTGCGTTTGAGCAGCCGGTCAAGCCCTCGCCGCAGGCGGAGCCGGCGCCTGCGGGCTCTGATACTGGCGGGGACGTGTCTGCACCGGTGGGGGAGGATGCTTCAGCTGCTGACGCTCCTGCTGCCGGTCACTCGGCCGCGGTTTCTGAGCCGGCCCGGCCATCCGCGGCGGCGCCCGACCGCAACCCTTGGAACGACCCGCTGCCCGCTTCCTACGGCGGGGGCTCCGGCGTCACGCCGCCGGGTGCTCCCACCTCGGCTGCACCCACCGGCGGTTCTCGCCGCGGCATGCCCGGGTGGCTCGTCGCGGTTATCGCCGCAGTTGTGGTGATAGCCGCGGTGGCGATTGCCTTTGCAGGGCCGAGTCTGCTCGCTCCCGATTTGCCCGAGCCCGAACCGCAGTCTTTCGACCGCGGGCTCGACCCGCTCGACCATGACAACCCCCTCGACGATGAGGACATCCAAGGCTACCTTGACGATCTGGAAGATGCGGGAACCCCGGCCGGCGACCTCACCGCCGACGAGCAGGCCGTCTACGACGTGGTCGCAGCTCGGCTCGATGCGCTTGCCGCGGCCGATGCCTCCGAGACCGAGCTTATCGGTAGCCTCGTTTCGGAGGGCTTCTACGAGCAGATGGAGGTTGTGTCGCTCGAGATGTGCGGCGTCGACCCGCAGGAGTACGCGCGCACCATGCTCGACGGTCTCACCTACACGATCGATAGCGTCTACGTGAGTGCGGAGGGCGACACGGCGCTCGTCAGCGCTACCGTTACCTGCCGCGACGTCTTTGAGGTCATCGACGAGTTCAACGCCATGATGGAGGCCTACACCTCCTCTGAGGCATATGAGGTGTCGAGCCTTGCGGAGGATTACGAGCGCGTCGGCATCATGTTTATGGAGGCGGCGCGCACGGCGGGCATGAACGACGGCTACACGATGGACATCTACCTCGACCGCGACGGCGACACCTGGACGATCGACGAGACCATGTGGGAGATGGAGCTTGACTACCTCTTCGACGTGGCATGACGCGCTCGCGGTCATACCCTAACGTCGGAATCGCCCCGGAAGGAGTCCAGGCACCCCGACGTTAGGGATCCATGCCCGTTGCTCATAAGTCCGATGTGTCTTTAGTGATCTCGCACTCACGCAACGCCACGAATGCACAACATCTTGTGGGCCACTGCCTTGCGGGCGCGGCGCAAATCGGTGAACGGTCGGGGCGAACCTGCGGCGCTGTAAGCCCGAGAATCGCGCGCCATGTATAAGGGCAGCTTGTGGAGCCAATCTATATCTAGTGTAGCCACTCGCCTATAACCCTATATATAGAGTGCATCAAGCATCCGAGGTTGGTAGAATCAAATCCGCTGCCCGCGTGCAGCCAGCCCGGCCCTCCGCGCACCGATTCTTTGTCCGCACGGTCTGACATGCTGTATCCATCATTAACGCGCCGCGCTCCCGCCCAGTGCTCAGAGAAAGCGAGGTCCCATGGCAACCACCATCGAGGAACTCATCACCCGCCGCTTCACGTCCGCGCTCGACCTGCCCGAGAACGCCGGCAAGACCGTCTACGATCTCTTTGACTGGTCCACGCGCTCGGTCCACCTTGCCGATTACAAGACGGGCAAGACCCTCTGCGACATGGAGGGGCTTGAGTTTCCCGTGGGGTATTCGCAAAACGCGGTGGACATCATCGCGTCTAAGTATTTTCGGCGTGCGGGCGTGCCCGGCGCGGGGAGCGAGACCTCGCTCAAGCAGGTGGCGCACCGCATGGTCGACTTCTGGGTCGCCGCTCTGGTGGACGAGGGGCTGGTAGAGGAGGGCGAGCAGGCGCAGATTCTCTACGACGAGCTCGTCTACATGATCTTGGACCAGCGCTTCGCCCCCAACTCGCCCCAGTGGTTCAACACCGGGCTCAAGCGCGCCTACGGCATCTCCGGCGAGCCGCAGGGCATGTATTACGTTGACCCGGAGTCCGGCCAGGTTGTGGAGTCGCCCGACCAGTACACCCGCACGCAGGCGAGCGCGTGCTTTATCGTGAGCGTTGAGGACAAGCTTCTGGGCGAGCACTCCATCTCGGACGAGTTTGTGACCGAGACCAAGCTCTTTAAGGGCGGCTCGGGCACTGGCTCCAACTTCAGTGCGCTGCGCGCCGAGGGCGAGCGGCTCTCGGGCGGCGGTGTGTCGAGCGGGGTGATGAGCTTTCTCAAGGGGCTTGACCGCAACGCCGACGCCATCAAGAGCGGTGGCACCACGCGCCGCGCGGCAAAGATGGTCTGCCTCGACATCGACCACCCCGATATCGAGCAGTTCATCACCTGGAAGGCGCGCGAGGAGGATAAGGCGCTCGCCCTTATGAAGATGGGCTACGACGGCGACATTAACGGCGAGGCCTATGCCACGGTTTCGGGACAGAACTCCAACAACAGCCTGCGCATCGATAACGAGTTCATGACCAAGGTCGCGAAGCTCGACGAGGACCCCGATGCTACCTACATGCTGCGCGGGCGCGTGGACAGCCGGCTCGACCGCGAGGTGAGCGTCGCGCGCATCTGGGACGAATTTAACGAGAGCGCCTGGCGCTGCGCCGACCCCGCGCCGCAGTTCTCGGACACCTTTAACGAATGGCACACCTGCCCGGGCGGCGAGGACGGCGTGGTGGGCGCGAGCTACAACCGCCTCAACTCGACGAACCCCTGCGGCGAGTACGCCTTCTTGGACGACTCAAGCTGCAACCTCGCCTCCATCAACGTCTACCGCTTTTACGACCCGGCGACCGACCACTTTGACGTGGAGGGCTACGAGCACGCCATCGACCTGATCCAGCTCGCCCTCGAGGCCTCCATCGCGTGGGGGCAGTTCCCCACCAAAGACATTGCGCGCAAGACGTACCGCTTCCGCGCGACGGGCCTGGGCCTCTCCAACCTGGCGAGCCTGCTCATGGCCAAGGGCATGCCCTACGACTCGCCCGAAGCGCGGGCGCTGGCGTCGGCTCTGGTGGGCACGCTCACCGGGCGCAGCTACACGGCGTCGGCCATCATGGCGCGCAAGGTGGGACCGTTTGACTGCTACGCCATCAACAAGCGCCACATGGAGCGCGTGATCCGCAATCACGCACGCGTGGCGGGGGCGCGCAACGATGCCTTTGAGGAGCTTACCATCGAGCCGCCGATCGTGGATTTCGACCTGCTCGTGGCGGCGGGTGAGAGCGAGCTTGCCCAGGCGCTCATCGAGAGCTGGACCTTCGCCGAGGAGCTCGGCGAGCGCTACGGCTACCGCAACGCGCAGGTGAGCGTGCTCGCGCCGACGGGCACCATCTCGTTTGCGATGGACTGCGGGGCCACCTCCATTGAGCCGTTCTTTAGCCACATGATCTACAAGAAGCTCTCGGGCGGCGGCTTTATGGTAATTGCCAACCCCGTGATCGGCGACGCGCTGCGCCGGCTGGGCTATACCGACGACGAGATCACGGACATCGTCGAGTACGTGCAGGCGACCGACGATGCCGGCATGATCGTGGACGGCAAGATCGAGGGAGCGCCGCACCTGCGCCCCGAGCACCTGGCGGTGTTTGACACGGCCAATACCTGCGGCTCGGGCGAGCGCTACATCGACCCGCGCGGGCACGTGCTCATGGTGGCGGCGCTCACGCCGCTCGTCTCGGGCGCCATCTCCAAGACGGTCAACCTGCCGCACACGGCCACGGTGCAGGACTTTAAGGATGTGGTGATGCTCGCCTGGCAGACGGGCTGCAAGGGCATCACGCTCTACCGCGACGGCTCCAAGAACGCCCAGCCGCTCAACACCTCGCTCGAGGAGGACGGCCCGCGCGACCTGGGCGACCTCACGTACGCCGACCTTTTGGCCTATGCGCGCGACGCCGAGGCCAAGCTCGCGGCGGGAGCGCACCCGGCCGAGCGGCGGCGCATCGTGGGCGTGCGCAACGGCCGCACCCATCTGGCGCAGATCGACGGGGTGAAGATCTATACCACGGTCAACCGTAACGAGGCGGGCGAGATCGCCGAGCTCTTTGTGACGACCGACCGCGAGGGCACCACGATCATGGGGCTTCTGAACTCGCTCTCTAAGACTATCTCGGTGATGCTGCAGTACGGCATTCCCGCCGAGCGCATCTCCAAGATGCTCCGCGGGCAGATGTACGAGCCCTACGGGTTTGTGCAGAGCCACCCCAACATCAAGTACGTGACGAGCATCTCCGACCTGATTTCTAAGGTGATCGACATTGAGCTGGGCGACTACTCGCGCGTGCAGGTAAAGCCCGAGGGCTGGAGCCAGATTGCCGGGGCCACGCCGGCCGAGCCGGTGGCTGCGGTCGAGGCCGTGGCAGCGGTTGAGGAGCGCGTCTCTGCAGCGGGCGCGGCGGACGACGAGGAGCCCGTGGTTGCGCCCGAGGAGATGGACCGCCTGGTGGCGGCAAAAGAGGACGAGCTCCGCGAGGAGACGGGTAACGTGGACACGGGCGACTTCTACACGGCGGCGTTTGTGAACGAGGCCGCCCGCAACGCCGCTCTCCACGGCGAGCGCCTCTACGACGGGAGCACCTGCCCTAACTGCGGCAGCTCGCGCATGGTGCAGAACGGGACGTGCAAGGTGTGCATGGACTGCGGCACCACGACCGGCTGCAGCTGATCCCGGCGGGCTGTAGCACGCCATCTTGCCGCTCGATCGTCGGTCGCCGCGCAAAGGCGTGCCCCCTCCTCTTTCGCGGCAATCTGGCGCACTACAGCCTACCGGGCATCCGGGATGGAGGTAGCCGTGTTGGTTGCCGCGGCTCTCGAGTTGCCCCTCAATCGTCGGGCATGGCGTTGAGGCCTATGCCCTCCTCTTTCAGGGCAACCTCGGGCACTGCGGCAACCCGGATGGCGGGTCGGGGCGGTGACGCTGCCCGCGTTTGCCGCCCTCTGCCCAGGCGACGCCTCGCCTTTGCACATCACTCACCTAAACGTACCCTGGGGAGCAAGAGCGCGAGCGGGAGCGCGTCGCACCCCTCGCGGGTGCGTGGATTGAAGTATGGAGATCGCGGAGGAAATCTAGAACTGAAAGAAGTCGCACCCCCTCGCGGGTACGCGGGTTGAAATTCGGTGCGCTCCATCTGCGCGGCATCGACCGTGTGCTGATTTCCTGCAGATACGCGGATTAGAGCTTGGGGACAGCAGGGCGCCTTGTGATTTGCCTACAGGCTCAGGATTCGCATGCTCGACGCGCTCCCCGCGCATACCAAGATGGCCCCAAGCCTGATGCTGCCCATAGACGGCAAAAAGCCCCCTGGACATACCCGGGGGCCTGGCCGTTAGCGTCGCTTCTTGTCCTTGCCGAAAATGGCCTCACGGATCTGTTTTTCCTTGTGCTTGAGCCACGCATAGCGCAGAAGTTGTACCACGGTAAAAAGCGGAAAGACCACCAGCACGAGCACCACGACGGCAATAATCATGTATCCAAGAACCATGCGACCACCTTACCGTTTCCGCCTGAGGTCGTTCTTATTGTTGGCGGAGCGATTGCTAAGTGCTCCGGCCGCGGCAGCGCACCAAGGTGCGAATACGGTCACTCGTGCCACGATAATCAGCTGCCGCCCTTCGACGCTCCGGCCAGCCCTTACTTCCCCGAGAGCTCCAGCGTATACACCCGCCCACCTTCCTCGGTGAGCTGCAGCTGGGAGCCCTCGAGCGCAACATCCACGATCGTGCCTTCGCCGTCTGCGAGGTCGCTGGGGAGGGAGCCGTCGCCCGGCAGGTAGCTCTGGATGTAGTAGCTGCCCTCGCCATTGGACATCACATAGATAAAGCCCTCGTACGTGGCCATGCCGGCTGGCGTGCCCGTTACGGTAAAGAGCGGCACGGGATCGGCGGTGGAGTCTGTAAGCTGACGAGCAAGGGTATACGTTCCGCCGTCCGCTGGCGCAAAGGTGTAATTGAAACCCATCACCTCAAGCGTGCCGTCGGCGTCGACTGCCTTCGGTGCTTCTTTGGCATCGGCGTTCTCGAAATCCGTCACGATCACTTCGTCGGTCGTTCCGTCATCCATAAACGCGCGCAGCGCCGCTCCGCCCACAAACCAGATGAGCAGGCAGGCGAGTGCAATACCGACAATCGCCCCCGCAATCACAGGCCCATGGCTGCGCGGCCCCGTCTTGCCGAGGGCCTGAGCCCGCTCGCGCGAAACGCCGGCCGCCTCTTGCCGATACCGCACGGTCTCTCCGGGTGCGGCGTGCGCTGCCCGCTTGGCGGCCTGCGCGGCGTTGATGGGGGCGCGGGCTCCTGCAACGGTACTGCCGCTCGCGCGGCGCTGCCCGTTGGCGGCGTGAGCGGCATGTCGGCCAGGGGCGGCGGTATGCGACGCCGGTGCGGCATTCGACGTGGCTTGACGGTGGCGCGGGGTGGGCTGGGAGCTGTGCTGCGGTTGCGTCATGGTTGCTCCTCGAGTCGGCGGGCGCGGACGCGCCCATGGAGCACCCAGCGTACCATGCGTCGCAGCGCATCATGTGAATGCTTCGTGGGCTCCGGCGGACGGCTGGCGTGCTTGCCCGGCCGTCCCTCAGCTCGCTGGCCGCCGCGCCCGGGCGGCTCATATTGCCGTCCGGCCAACGGCCGCGCAGCCGGCCAACAGCCTACGCCGTGTCGCCGCCCTTCGGCTCCCATGCGATGAACGCCCAACGCACGATGCGTTCGTGGTCGAGCATGTAGCGGCCCTGTGGCTTGCCCTTCTGCCCCAGCTCGCCCGCGTGCGGGTTTTCGACCATGTGCTCGGCGAGATATGCCCGCAGCTCGCCCACGCGCCCCTCATTGCCGCGCTCGAGCATGCGCGAGAAGTCCGCCACACCATCTTCTAGCGAGTCAAACGTGTCGCGCCGCGGCGAGGCGATGTAGCGCACCTCGGGGAGGCGCCCGAGCCCGACCAGGATGTTAAAGGCGTACACGTAATCGCGGCTCTCGGTCACGCTTGCGCCGATGGCGCCCATGATCTGCGGGTCCACGCGCGGGCTCGCTCCCGTAACGAGCGTGATGCAGCAGCGTCGACGCGCCACGCGGTCGAGCTTCATAAGGGCGGCGGCGAGGTCGCGGGTGGCGATGGAACGGCTGGCAAACGCAACGTCGACCATGTTTTCGCTCAAGCCCTCGGCCTCCCAGTCGTCATCCCAAGCGAGCCGCCGCGTCTCGATCATGCCCGGGGCAACGGTGCCGTGTGCCTCTTCGTAGGCGATGCCCTCGCGCAGCACCTCGAGCATCCGCGGCGAAAAATCGCAGGCAAGGACCGGGTGCTCTGTCCGCGCGAGTGGGATGGCGAGCGTTCCCGCGCCGCAGCCCATGTCGAGCACGCGCTCGTCGGGCCGCAGCTCGGCGAGCTCAAGAAAGCCGCGGGCATAGGGGTGGGTCTCGCGCGGGCGAAAGTGCTTGGCCCGGCCGTCCCACCAGCTGGGGTTATCAGGCGAGCGGCGTGCCACCTGGAGCGCCTTCCACTCCTCGTTCCAGTCGGTGGTGAGAAGCGTTGCCGCAGGTGAGCCGTTGAGGTCGGGCTCGCAGGCGTCCGGCTGGGTGGCCGGGGGCGCTGCCGGCGCGAGGTGTTCTTGGGTCGGGGCGTGTTCGGTCATGGGAACCTCCTTTGCTCCATTGTCCTCCTTTTGGCGCGGAGTCGGGCGATGGGCGCGTCCACGGCAGCCGACGGCGGCCCCTGTCTCCCGGCCGGCCTCTTGTTTGGTGCCCATCCGCCCGCTCGCTATCCGTCCGGTCTCCCAGCCGCGGTACATTTCTTTGCGCGATGAACCCGGAAGTGCGTAAACCGCGGCGCTTTGACACTTCGGGTTCACAGCGTGTGGAGATGTGACGTTATCTACCAGGTCTTTTGGTGAGGGTTCACCAACGGGTTCATTGCCGGGTTCACAGCGCGTGGATTTGCACGGGGTGTAGCCTTTGCGTCGCGCCCCTGGCAACCTGACCTCGCGCCGCCCGTCCGGCAGTCCGGTGGCCGTTCGCCCACCCGGCAGCCCGCTACGCCATGCGTCTGCCTGGCCGCCCGACACCCGCCTCGCAACCCGTGTGAAACGCGCGAGCACCCCACCCCCGGCACCGCGGCGCGGGCGCGACAGGCTACAATAGCCAACAAGCAACGGGCCGCCACGAGCCGGCCCACCGACGGGCTGCCCCGGGCCGCCCACCCCGAGCGTTAGGAGCGCGCATGGCCATCACGCCGGCAGAAATCGCCGAGACCCGCGGCATGGTCGCGGAGCAGAACCTCGACATCCGCACTATCACCATGGGCATCTCGCTCATGGGCTGCGCGGACGAGAACATCGACCGCATGTCGACCAAGATCTACGACCACGTGACCACTACGGCCGAGCATCTCGTCGAGACGGCCGAGGGCCTCGAGCGCGAGTACGGCATCCCCATCGTCAACAAGCGCGTCTCGGTAACGCCGGTCGCCCAGATCGCCGCCGCTTGTCCCGACGAGGACCTCACCCCGCTCGCGCACGCGCTCGACCGCGCAGCCGAGACGCTCGGTATCGACTACCTCGGCGGCTTCTCGGCGCTGGTACACAAGGGCACGGGCGACGCCGACCGTCGCCTCATGAACTGCATCCCCGAGGCGCTCGCCAACACCACGCGCGTATGCTCGAGCGTTAACGTGGCGAGCCTGCGTGCGGGCATCAACATGGACGCCGTGCTCAAGGTCGCCGAGGTTGTGCGCCGCTCGGCCGAGCTCACGGCCGACGAGGACTCGGTAGGCGCGTCCAAGTTTGTGGTCTTTGCCAACATGGTGGAGGACTCGCCCTTTATGGCTGGTGCCGTCCACGGCTCCGGCGAGGCAGACGCGGTGATCAACGTGGGCGTCTCGGGCCCTGGCGTTATGGCTGCGGCGCTCGAGCAGCTGCCCGAGACGGCCGATATGATGGAGGTTGCCGAGCAGATCAAGCAGACGGCCTTTAAGATCACCCGCGCGGGCGAGCTCATGAGCCGCGAGGCAGCGCGCCGCCTGGGCGTGGCAAAGGGCATCGTCGACCTGTCGCTCGCCCCCACGCCCGCCATCGGCGACTCGGTGGCCCGCATTCTGGAGATCATCGGCGTGGGCACCTGCGGCGGTCCGGGGACCACGGCGGCGCTCGCCCTCCTCAACGACTGCGTCAAGAAGGGCGGTGTCATGGCGACGAGCTCGGTGGGCGGCCTCTCCGGCGCGTTCATCCCCGTCTCGGAGGACGCGGGCATGATCGCCGCGGCCGAGAAGGGCGCACTCACGCTCGAGAAGCTCGAGGCCATGACCTGCGTGTGCTCGGTGGGCCTCGACATGATCGCCATCCCCGGCGACACGAGCGTGGAGGCCATCGCGGGCATCATCGCCGACGAGATGGCGATCGGCGTCATCAACAACAAGACGACGGCGGTACGCATCATCCCCGCCATCGGCAAGGGCGTGGGCGACTCGGTGGAGTATGGCGGGCTTTTCGGCCGCGCGCCGATCATGCCGGTCAACCCGTACGCGGGCACGGTCTTTGCGCACCGTGGCGGACGCTTCCCCGCGCCGCTCAACTCGCTCAAGAACTAGGGGAGTGCGGACTAGAGGGTCTTGCCTACTGCTTCCGCCACGTGTCTGAGCAATCAGCCTCGTCTTTTGCATTCGATGCACTTCGGGCCGCGATAGTGCCGAATTCGGTCTCATCGCGCCCCGACGTGCATCAAGTGTGTGGGGTGAGCGCGAGAAGCGGGGACGGGGCGGACGCAAGGCAAGGGGACGAGCGCCGCATGTGAGGGGGTTTGCCGGCCGCCCCTCACCCGACGCGTTCGTGTACCATAGCAGGGTGCATTTGCGCCGGCGCACCCGCCGGCTGCCGGCCGGGCCGGCTTGGTTTCAGGAGGGAATTCCCGTGTCGCTTTCCATCGGTATCGTGGGCCTGCCCAACGTGGGCAAGTCAACGCTCTTCACCGCGCTCACCAAAAAGGGCGGGCTTGCCGCCAACTATCCGTTTGCCACGATCGACCCCAACGTCGGAATCGTCAACGTGCCCGACGACCGTCTCCAGGCGCTCGCCGACATCGTTCACCCGGGGCGCATCGTGCCGGCCACGGTTGAGTTTGTCGACATCGCCGGTCTGGTAAAGGGCGCCAACGAGGGCGAGGGTCTCGGCAACCAGTTTCTCGCCAACATTCGCGAGACCGACGCCATCTGCGAGGTCGTGCGCTACTTCAAAGACCCCAACGTGCTCCGCGAGGCAGGCCGTACGGGCGAGTTTGTAGACCCGGCGGGCGATGCCGAGACCATCATGACCGAGCTTATCCTGGCCGACCTGCAGACGCTTGAGAAGCAGCTCCCCAAGCTCGAGAAGGAGGCCAAGCGCGATCGCGAGCTCGCGCCCAAGCTGGAGGTTGCCCAGCGACTCGTGGCATGGCTGAATGACGGCAACCGCGCCGCCACGCTCGACATGACGCCCGAGGAGCGCGCCGCCGCCAAGGGGCTCTTCCTCCTCACCATGAAGCCGATTCTCTATGTTGCCAACGTGGACGAGGACATGCTCGGCGAGGAGCTCGAGCTTATCGACGGGGTGACGCCCATTCCCATCTGCGCCAAGGTTGAGGCCGAGCTCTCGGAGCTCGAGCCCGAGGAGGCGGCGGAGTACCTGGAGACGCTCGGGCTCGAACGCCCCGGCCTGGAGGTGCTCGCGCAGGCGGCCTACAAGCTACTCGGCCTGCAGTCGTTCTTTACCGCCGGCGAGATGGAGGTCAAGGCGTGGACGGTGCGCACCGGCGCCACCGCACCGCAGGCGGCCGGCGTGATTCACTCCGACTTTGAGCGCGGCTTTATCAAGGCCGAGGTCATCGCCTACAACGACTACATCGAGCTCGGCGGCGAGCAGGGTGCCCGTGCGGCTGGCAAGCTCCGCATGGAGGGCAAGGACTACGTCATGGCCGACGGCGACGTGGTGCACTTCCGCTTTAACGTGTAGCGCGCGGCGGCGACGGGCCCGGCGCCGGGCTGCTGCTGCGCCGCTGCCCGCCCATCGACCTGTGAGAGGACTTTGCAATGTTTCGCTATGGAAAAGCCAACGGGTATATGGCGATTGCCCTCGCCGTGCTCTGCGTGGTGCCGCTGATCGAGACCATCGTGGTCTTTCCGCAGCTCTCGGACACCGTGGTGATCGGCTTTAACGCCGCGCAGGAGACGGCGCGCGAGGGGAGCCGCTGGTACTTGGCGCTTCTGCCGCTGCTTTCTCTTGCGCTCGGTGCGGCCTCGCTGCTGAGCGGCTTTAACCGGGCAGGCGGCAACGGTGAGTCTGCGGCCGTTGCGGCGCTCACCTTTAGGCGCTATGTGCGCAACGGGCTCGTGACCGTGGTGATCTTTAACTTTGCCAACATCTACCTGCTCTCGATGGCGCTCACCGGGCAGATCTTGCCGTTCTAGACGCGCTACCAGATAGGGACGCATAGCAAGCGGGCGGGCTGCAACCATCATGTCGTGACTGCGGCCCGCCCGCTTTGTGCGTTCGGTTTGCGTTAGATGCCCGCCGGGGTGCGGTCGTGGTTGACGACCCGGTAGAAGAGGCGGGCCACCTCATGCGGGTCGTGCGTCTGGCCGAGTACCCACATGGTCTTGGCAACGAGCGCCTCGGTGGTCATGTCGTCGCCGCGGAGGATGCCCGGGTGGTCGGCATAGGCGCGTCCGACCTCGTACACGCCGAGGTCGAGGCCCTCTTCGGGCACCTGCGTGGTCATGACGGCGATGCGCCCGGAGTCGACCCAGTCATAGATCGCCTGCTTAAAAGAGGCCGCCCCCGGGCCGTAATCGGGGACGCCCCCAAGGCCGTACGTCTCGAGGATCACCGCGTCGTACTCGGGTTTGAGCAGCTCAAAGACGCGAGGGTTAAAGCCGGGCGTGAGCTTGAGCACGGTCACGCGGCTGTTGAGCGTGCGGGTGCTCACGGGCGTCTGCTGCCGTGCGGCGCGGGCGGTGCGCAGGGCGTTGACGAGCATGCGCGCGCCGGCCTCGGTCTCGGTTGCCGCGGCCGCGGCCTCGAGCATGCGATCGTCGATGGTCCAGCCGGGGAGCGCCGCGCCGCCGCGGAGGATGCGATCGTGGCGGATGTAGGCGAGCGGCGGAAAGTTTACGCTGGTAAAGGCATTAGCGCTCATGGTGCGCTGCTTGCGCGCGCGGGTGCCGGCGATCACAAGGCCGCCAAAGACAATGGCGACGTCGCGCGCGCGGTCGTCAACCGCCCACAGCAGGCTCTGGTAGAGGTTGAGCTTGGCGTCGGTAAAGGGGCTCATCATGGGGCGCTGCGAACCGGTGAGGACGATGGGCTTGGGGCTCTGCTGAATGAGGTAGGAGAGCGCCGCTGCAGTGTAGGACATCGTGTCGGTACCGTGCAGGATGAGAAAGCCGTCGTGGTCGTCGTAGGCGTCCATGATGACGTCGCGGATGCGGAGCCAGTCGGCCGGACGCATGTTGGTGGAGTCGATGTTCATGGGCTGCACGACGGTGAGCTCGCAGAGGCCCTCGATCTCGGGCACGCAGGCGGCAAGCTCGGAGCCGGTGAGCGCGGGGGAGAGGCCGCTGCCCTCCTCCATGGAGGCGATGGTGCCGCCGGTGGCGATGAGCAGGATGCGTTTCATGGGGCCTCTTTCGGTTAGTTGCGCGTGGTCCCTTATTGTAGGGGAGCGGTGCGGTGGAGTGAATCGGCGGGGCGGGGTGCGGCTGCGGCGCGGGGTCGCCCGCCGCGTCCGCCCTCGGATGGTTGTCTTGCGCCGATGCACCGGCAGGGCGCCTGGGCGTGTGGCCTCGTGTATGATAGGGGCATCTGGACCGATGGCCTGGCCGCGGGGGATTGCGGTCGGCTGCATCGTTGAGTACGAGGAGAGGTATTCCATGGCGCAGACCACCCAGAAGGTGCTCGTTTTCGACTTTGGCGCGCAGTACGGCCAGCTCATCGCCCGCCGCGTGCGCGATCTGCACGTATACTCCGAGATCGTCCCGTGCGACATCTCGGCCGACGAGGTCCGCGCGATGGAGCCGTCGGCGCTCATCCTCTCGGGCGGTCCGGCGAGCGTGTACGCCGAGGATGCGCCCTCCATCGACCCGGCGATCTTTGACCTGGGGTTGCCGGTGCTCGGCTTTTGCTACGGACACCAGATCATGGCGGTCACGCTCGGCGGCGAGGTCGCGCACAGTGAGGTGGGCGAGTACGGCCCTGCAACGCTCGCCTGCGACAACGGCTCGGCGCTCTTTGAGGGCACGCCGATGGAGCAGACCGTGTGGATGAGCCACCGCGACGCCGTCGACCGCGTGCCCGAGGGCTTCCACGTTACGGCGCGGACCGAGGTCTGCCCGGTGGCGGCCATGGAGTGCCCGGAGCGTAAGCTCTACTCCACGCAGTTCCACCCCGAAGTGCGACACACCGAGTACGGCCAGCAGATCCTCAAGAACTTCCTCTTTGGCGTGTGCGGTCTTGCACAGGACTGGACCATGGACAACCTCGTTGAGACCATGACCGCAGAGATCCGCGAGAAGGTCGGCGGCGACCGCGTGATCTTGGCGCTCTCGGGCGGCGTGGACTCGAGCGTGGTGGCGGCGCTGTGCTCGCGGGCCATCGGCAAGCAGCTGACCTGCGTGTTTGTGAACCACGGTTTGCTCCGCAAGGGCGAGCCCGAGCAGGTGGAGGAGGTCTTTACCAAGCAGTTCGACGTGGACTTTATCCATGTTCACGCCGAGGAGCGCTACGCCAAGCTGCTCGACGGGGTGACCGAGCCCGAGGAGAAGCGCCGCATTATCGGCACGCAGTTCTGGGAGGAGTTCTTTGCCGTGGCGCAGCAGCTCGAGGAGGGCGGGCGCCCGGTGACCTACCTCGCGCAGGGCACCATCTACCCCGATATCATCGAGAGCGGCGCGCGCAAGACGGGTGGCAAGACGGCTACGATCAAGAGCCATCACAACCTGATCCCGTTCCCCGAGGGCGTGCATTTCGACCTTATCGAGCCGCTCGACCATTTCTTTAAGGATGAGGTGCGCGAGCTGGGCCTGGCTCTGGGGTTGCCCGAGCACATCGTGTACCGTCAGCCGTTCCCGGGCCCGGGTCTGGCGATCCGCATCATCGGCGCGGTGAGCCCCGAGAAGCTTGAGATCCTAAAGAACGCCGACGCCATCGTGCGCGAGGAGCTCGATGCGTACAACCAGCGGCTGTTTGAGGAGACCGGCGAGCGCAACAGCGAACACAGCTGCTGGCAGTACTTTGCGGTGCTGCCGGATATCAAGAGCGTGGGCGTGATGGGCGACGAGCGCACCTACGCGCGCCCGGTGATCCTGCGCGCGGTGGAGTCGAGCGACGCCATGACGGCGGACTGGGCGAAGCTGCCCTACGACGTGTTGGCGAAGATCTCGAGCCGCATCGTGGCAGAGGTCCCGGGCGTCAACCGCGTGGCGTACGACATTACGAGCAAGCCCCCCGCGACGATTGAGTGGGAGTAAATCATCGTACAGATGTTCGTATTTTTGGACTGTCCGTATGATTAAAACTCGTACCATTCTGTATCATTCCGTCCACCGGTAACGAGCAAGCCACCGGCACATCGGAACTCAGAAAACCGCGGAGAAGGGCCTTCCATCAAGCGCGATGGAGGGCCCTTTGTCCTATATATGCGCTGGTAGAGCGCCAAATCAGAAGAAAACGACACGATACGCGGCGGCACGGGGCGCGACGCGGCGCGACGGCGCGGACGCCATGGGAGGGCTCCGGGACGCGCGGGACAACGTGCATTACCGAGCGGGCCGCGCGCGGGAGCTCTGGCGCGAGAGTTGGAACTCAATTTGAACTCAACGAGAAAAATGAACTCAAATCTCGCCATACACGCAGGTAAATAGTACAGACGATTATTCCCCGCCCCCATACAATCGAATTCGGAGCTGACGCAGCCGGGTCACGCGCGCCCACGTGTCCGTTCGGTGAAACCTCGACCACCGGGGACTTGCCGTGACGCGTCGCGACGGCCTCGACCACGCCCCTCCCCCCGAGCGGCATCATCTGGCACTAGGCGGCACGCCACGGCATCCGCGGTGACGTGGCGACACGGCCAGACGCCGCCGGGAAGGAGGACGCATGGGCGAGATCGACGCAGGGGCCCGGTCCGAGAAGGTCTCAAGCGCTGACGAGCTGCTGCGGGTCCGAGACGTCCAGCGGGTGCTGGACGTCTCGAGGACCATGGCGTACAAGCTCGTGAGCGATGGGGTCATCGCCTCGGTGAGGGTCGGAAGGCTCGTGCGCGTGAGGCGCTCGGCGCTGGACGACTACATAGCGGGCAGGTCCAAGAAGGCTGAGGGCGCGGAATCGCGCCGGGAGCGTTTCGGTGGCGCCGGGGAGTAACGAGGCACCTCTCGGGAGCCGTGGGGATTGCGCTTCGAATCGACTCGAAGGAGTTGCTCGAGATGGCTGATTCGAACGCACGCATCGCACGCAGGGAGAAGGTTCCCATTCCGGTTCAGGACTACTACAGCGTCGACGAGGTGGCCGCCCTGCTGAGGATCAGCAGAAACCGCGTGTACGACCTCGCGAAGGAGCGCGAGGACCCGCTGCCCCTTCGCTGCTTCCCGACCGGATGGAGAGGGTCGTTCGCCTCGCGCGAGGAGCTGCGCGAATGGGTGTCGCGCAACACGGTGCTCGTGAGGGAGCGCCGGGGATAGGGGAGAGGAGCTGGCGAGATGGGGAAAGCCCCTGCCGATTCCTTCCTGGTCGTGCATCGCTTCATGTGGGGACGGCTGGGGCTCTCGGGGACGACCCTTCTCGTCTTCGCCCGCATCTACGGGTTCTGCTCCGGGGGAGGCGAGTTCTACGAGAGCAAGCCAAACACCGCCGCCTTCCTCGGCATCAGCGAGAGGACGGTGTTCAGGGCGATCTCTGAGCTGCTCGCAAGGGGGCTCATCGAGGAGATCGGGACCCGCCGCGCCCGCAGCGGTGCGACGAAGCGGTACGCGCTCACCGAGCGCGCGCTCTCCGCCCATGACGGCCCGTCACCCCATGGCGGCGGATCGCATGACAAGGTGCCATGGCGGGGAGAGACGGCCTGTCACCCAATAAGGAAATCGGAGAACAAACACTATGAGAGCTAACGCGGGGCCGGGGCGCCTGCTTACCGCCTCGGACGTGGAATCCCTCGGGCTCGACGCGGAGGAGCCCCCGAGTCCGGAGTGCCCCTACTGCGGGGCCCCGCTCGAGCCGCTCGCAGTCGAGCTGGACGGGAGGGCGTACTGGGTCTCCCACCGCGACTGCGGCTGCGAGGGGGAGCGGGCGGTTCGCGAACGGCGGGAGGCCGAGGAGCGCCGCGAACGGAGGCGGGAGCTGCTGGGCAGGCTGACGAGGGCCGGCATAGGGAGGCGCTATCTCGACGCGCAGGTCAGCGTGCGAAGCTGCGCCGACTACCTCGCGGGCTTCGCCGACTCGCGCGGCGGCGGCCTTTACATCTACGGTCCCGTGGGGAGTGGGAAGACCCACGAGGCGAGCGCCCTCGCGGCACGCTTCGTGGAGGCGGGCTACACGGTGGTGATGACGGGGACCCTGAGGATGCTCGACTCGGTCTACGCGTCATACCGGTCGGACTCCGAGCGCGCCGCCGGGCTCTCCAGGTACTCGACGTGCGACGTGCTGATTCTCGACGACCTTGGCAAGGAGGGGGCGAGCGGCTGGGCGGGAACGACGCTCTACCAGATCGTGGACGCCCGCTACAACGCGATGCTCCCGGTCATCGTCACCTCCCAGTATCCCCCGCAGTCAATCGAGCGGCGCCTCGCGCGAGGGGGCGAGGCGGAGACTGCCGCCGCGATCGCGTCGCGGCTCGCGGAGATGTGCGAGCCGGTTCCCCTGACCCACCGGGACCGCAGAAGGTGCGGATAGCGTGAATGCTCCACCTGGCGGGACCTCCCGTGACGCCGCCCTCGCGCCTCGCGCCCCCGCCCCGGCGTCCCGCGTATAACTCAGCCGAGGGGGCGCGGCGGCACGGCGGTCAAAAGCTGACCTTGGTGAACCGGGCCGATAACGCCGCCGCGCCCGGAAGGAGTCACGGGAGGTCGCATGGGGACGATTGACTGGAGGGAGCGCACGCGCCCGGTCGACAGGGGGCTGCACGAGGCGCTTGTCGCCAAGTGCCAGGAGAACGGCTGGCTCAAGCGGGGCGGCTACGACTGGCAGGACGACCCCTGGCTCGAGGAGTACCCCTACGAGTTCGTCGAGGCGGAGGACGTCTCGGCGCTGAGGGGCTTCCTCGGGTGCGGGAACTGGGCCATCCGGACGGGCATCGTCTACGACGACCTCGCGTTCATCCAGCAGGTGAACGGAGGAGATGAGTGGTGGACCCTCAAGAAAGCGCCCGACGGGTGGGAGGCGTTCGAGAGCTGGACGTTCGGGGGGATCCTCGAGCGCGGCACGGAATTCGAGCGCGCCGTCGCCTCCATGCAGATGGCGACGCCGGAGGAGTGTCTCCGACTCGACTACATGCTCCCGGAGACGGAGTCTCCCCTGGACTGGAGGCTCGTTCGGACGGAGGGCATCGCTCCCACGGGGGAGGTCGTGCCGTGCCGCGCGTTCGTGGCGAAGACGGCCGAAGGGTACGAGGGCCGCGTCTTCGAGCGCCCCGGGCTCCCCGGGTTCTGCATGGAGGTCCGCCGGACGGACCCTCCCGCCCTCCTGCTTTGCCAGGAGGGGGTGAAGCGGCCCCTCGGAGCCGCAGCCCTCTGCGAGCGCGTGCTGCCCGCGGCGGCCGCCCCCGGATCGAGGGGCCTGTCCGACGCGGTTCGCTCCGCCCGGGGCTGCAGCGACTCGCTGCCCCAGCGGACGGCCGCGCCGGCGCGAACCGCAGAGGGGAGGTAGGCGCCCGTGTCGAGCGACTTCGGGGACGACTCCGGGGAGGCGATGCTCCGCTGGGCGGTGCGCGTCGGCGAGCGCGGCGGCGCCCGCGCCCTCATCGAGGCGGCGGGGAGGCTCGGGGGATCGGCGGCGGAGGTGCGCGAGCGCCCCCACGGCACCTCGGCCGGGCCCGGGATGCGGGAGTGGGCGAGGCTCGACCTCGCCACGGTGGCCGACGACCCCGCGGAGCTCGAGCCGGCGCTCGTCTCAAGGCTCCGCGAGGCGGGCGTCGAGAGCATCGCCGTCGACCTCGACGGCTCCCGCGCCCTTCTCTTCAAGGTGTCCGACGCGGACCGCGTCGCGGCGGCGCTCGACGAGGCCTCCTCCGTCGCCGAGGAGGCCTCTCTGGGCGGCGACGAGCGTCCGCTCGACCTGCGCGCCGAGAAGGCGCGCGAGGCCTCCCGCGCGCTCGAGGCGGGCGCCGGGAGGGCGGCGGAGAGGGTGGCCGCGGAACCGACGCGGCTCACGGCGCGGCCCGGGCGAGCGGCCCGGTGAGCGCGCCTGCCGTGCGGGGAATCGCGTCCGCGGCGTTGCTGTCCGCCGCGGCGTTCCTCGCCGGCGACCTCTTCGCCTCGTGCGCCGCCACCATGGGAGGGGACCCTGTCTCCGCCCTCTCCCAGGCGGCGCGCGCCCTCCCGGCGTTCGCCTTGTCGCGCGCCCTGGCCCCCGACCTCTCTCCGCTCCCCCTCTCCGTCGGCGTCACCTGCGCCTGCGGCGTGTGGGCGGCGTGGGCCTGGAGGGCGGCGCGGGCCGGGAACTACCGGAGGGGCGAGGAGCACGGAAGCTCGCGGTGGGCGACGGCAGGGGAGATCTCCCGGTTCGCCGACCAGTCAGACCCCAGGCAGAACATCATCCTGACGAGGAGGTGCTCGCTCGCGATGAGCAGGCAGGACCACGACAGGCGCTTCGAGCGCACCCGCAACGTCCTCGTCATCGGGGGCCCGGGGTCGGGCAAGTCCCGCGGCTTCGTCGAGCCCAACCTCATGCAGATGAACGCGTCCTACTTCGTCACCGACCCGAAGGGGACGGTCGCGGTGCACGTGAGGGGGCTGCTCGAGGACGGCGGCTACGAGGTCCGCGTCTTCGACACCATCGACCCCTCCCGCAGCGACCGCTACAACCCGATCTCGTACCTCAGGAGCGAGTCGGACATCATCCGGTTCGCCGACTGCCTCGTGCTCAACACCACCGACCCCAAGGCCCGCTCCAACGACCCGTTCTGGGAGGCAGCGGAGAAGCTGCTCTACACGGCGCTCGTGGCGTACCTCGTGTACCACTGCCCCGAGAGGGACCGGACGATCCCCGGGATGCTGACGCTGCTCGGGCTCGCGGAGGCGCGGGACGACGACGAGTCGTTCAGAAGCCCGCTCGACCTGCTCTTCGACGAGATAGAGACGGGGATGCGGTGCATCAGCGCCCCGACGGCGCCGGGAGGCGACCCGCGCGCCTACGACGAGGGGGGAGGGGTCCGGTGGGTGAGGGTCTCGGACCCTCGCTCCCCCGAGGAGGACTTCGCGCTCGGCAGGTACCGGGCCTTCCGAACGGCGGCGGGCAAGACCCTCAAGTCGATCATCGTCTCGTGCAACGCGCGCCTCGCGCCCCTGGCGGTCGAGGAGGCGAGGCGCCTCCTCTCGGCCGACGACCTCTCCATCGACAGGATGGGGGAAAGGGGGGAGCGCCGCGCCCTGTTCGCGGTCATGTCGGACACCAACCGCACCTACTCGTTCCTGCACGCGGTGCTCATGTGGCAGGCCCTCGACCTGCTCTGCGACCGCGCCCTGTCGGAGCACGGCGGGAGCCTGCCGACCCCGGTGAGCTTCATCCTCGACGAGTTCGCCAACATCGGCCGCATGCCCGACGTGGAGAAGTCCATGGCCGTCGTCCGCAGCCGCAACATCTCGATCTCGCCCGTTCTGCAGTCCGTCGCGCAGCTCAAGGGTGCGTACGGGGACGACGCCCAGACGATCGTCGACTGCTGCGACACGGTTCTGTTCCTCGGGGGGAAGTCGACCGAGACGAACAAGGAGATCGCCGAGTCGGTCGGCAAGGAGACGGTGACCGCCGTGTCGGAGAGCGACACGCGCGGCGCGTCGCCGGGGTGGAGCTCGAGCAGGCAGGCGTCGGAGCGCGACCTCATCCAGGCAGCCGAGGTGGGCAGGCTCGACCGCCGCAAGGCGATCGTGCTCATCGCGGGCGCCGACCCGTTCCTCGACGAGAAGTACGACAAGACCATGCACCCAAGCTACCGGCGCATGGTGGAGCTCGGCCGCGAGGCCGAGTGACGGGGCGCGGCCGCCGCGCCCGAGGCGCCTGGGCCCGGCGGGATCCGACCCCCTCCGGGCTGCGGCCGCGCGTTCGCTAAGGAGCGCCGGGGCGCTCGACCGGATTCTATCACGCGGGGCCCCGGACCCCGCGGGAGGGGAGGAGCCGGATGCTCCAAGAAATCATCGGACTCGTTTCCGGGTGCGTCACCTTCCTCGGGGGCTTCCTGGTCGTGTGGGGCGCGGTGTCGCTCGGGCTCGCGATACGGGAGCAGCAGGGAGGCTCCCAGATTGCGAGCGCCATATCCACCATCGCGGGCGGCGCGATCATCATCGCGGCGGCGGTCTACTTCGGGATGCTCGACACGAGCTGGCTCCCCGCGTGAGGCGCCCCGGTGCTGAGCGTCGCGGTCCACAAGGACATCTCCGAATACCAGGAAAAGATCGTCGGGAAGCTGAGCGCGAGGACGCTGGCGTGCGTCGCGCTCGGCCTCGGCGCGTCGGTCGCCGTCGCGGCGGCGCTGAACCTCGCCGCGGGCGTCGCCCCCTCCGACGCGTCGCTCCCCGTGGTCGCCTGCTCCGTGCCGTTCTGGCTCATGGGGTTCTGGCGGCCGTGCGGCATGGCCCCCGAGCGCTTCGTGCCGCTCTGGGCGAGGTGGGCCCTTGCTGAGGGGCCGGTGACCTACCGCCCTCCGAGCATCCCAGGGGGATTTAGCCCGGTCCCGGAGGACAGGGCGTACAGGAAGAGGATGAAGAGGAAGGGGGCGGAGGCCCGTGGCTATGAGAAGGCCCCGAGGGGCTCACGCGGCGCGCGACGCCGGTAGGGGCTCCGCGAAGGGGTCCATGGAGCGGCGCCTGAGGCGCCGCGAGAGGGAGCTCGCGGAGAGCTCCGAGGAGCGGCGCCGCATCCGGGCCGCCGCGCGCGACACCCGCACGGCGATCGGGTACGAGGCGATGTTCCCCGACGGGCTGTGCGAGGTGGAACCGGGGATCTTCTCGATGAGCCTCGTCCTCTCGGACGTCGGCTACCAGTCGGCGCGCGAGGAGACGCAGCGTGCGATGTTCTCGGCCTACTGCCAGCTCTGGGACTACTTCGGCGCCGGCTCGTCGGTCGAGCTCACGATTGCCAACGTCCCCCTGCCGGCGGACGAGGTGGGCAGCCGCGAGTTCTTCCGCGACCCCGGGGGAGCGGCGTCGCCGCTCGTCCGGGAGTACAACCGCATCCTCAACGACAAGATGCGCGAGGGCGTCTCGAACCTCGTCCGGACCAGGACCCTCACCTTCAGCGCCCCCGCGGCCTCGGCCGCCGAGGCCGCGCCCAAGCTCGCGCGCATGCGGGGCGACGCGCAGCAGACGCTCGCCCGGATACGCTGCGAGGCGCGGCAGATGGACGGGGCCGAGCGGCTCGCCGCGGTGTCCTCCCTGCTTCGCCCCGGGCGGCGCGTCCCCTTCGAGTGGGGGATGGTCGCCCCTCAGACGGGGCTCTGCACGAAGGACGTCATCGCCCCCGCCTCGATCGACCTCAAGCCCTCGGGCTCCGCCTCGTGCATGCTCATCGACGGGGTCTGGGCCCAGGCCCTTCTCATGCGGAGGTTCGGGAGCGAGCTCACCGACCGCTGCATAGCGGACGTGGTGGACCTGCCGGTCCCGCTCGCCCTCTCCATCCACGCGGCGCCCATCGACAAGGCGCGCGCGGTCGCCTACGTGAAGCAGCGCATCGCGTGGATGGACAAGGAGATCATCGACGAGCAGATGCGCGCGGTGAAGAAGGGCTACGACTACGAGATCCTGCCCTCGGAGCTGAAGTACAGCAAGGACGAGGCGGCCGACCTCCTCGACCACCTCCAGAACAAGAACCAGAGGCTCTACCGGTACACGGGGGTCGTCGTCGTGTACGCGCGCACGCGGGAGGAGCTCGAGGACCGGGCCGTCCAGGTCGCCTCGACGGCCCGGCGCAACTCCATCGACCTCGAGCCCCTGTCGTACCGACAGCTCCAGGGCCTCAACACCGCGCTCCCCCTCGGCAACGACCACGTTGGGCCCACGAGGATGCTGACGACGGCTCAGGTCGCGGTCCAGATCCCGTTCGCCACCCAGGAGCTCTTCGACGAGGGCGGCGGGTACTACGGGCAGAACAAGCACTCCGGCAACCTCGTGCTCTGCGACCGCAAGAGGCTCGCGAGCCCCATGGGCTACGTCGCAGGCAAGCCCGGCAGCGGCAAGTCGTTCTCGGTGAAGCGCGAGATCGAGAACACGGTGCTCGCCCATCCCGAGGACCAGGTGCTCGTCTTCGACCCCGCGGGCGAGTACTCGCTGCTGGTTGAGGCGAACGGCGGGCGCGTGGTCCGCCTCGCCCCCGGCTCGCGCTCCCGCATCAACCCGTTCGACATGTCGGACGTGGGCCACCTCGCGCCCGCCGCGCGCATGGCGTCGAAGATAGACGCCGTGACCGCCATGGCGTCCGCGACGATGGCGGAGGGCGCGGAGGGGCTGACCGAGGCGGACAGGTCGATCATCGCGCGCTGCGTCGAGGCGTCCTACGCCCGCGCCCGCGGCGCCACGCCCACGCTCGGGGACTTCCAGCGGGAGCTCGCGGCGCAGCCGGAGCCCGAGGCGCGGGACATGGCCCTGAGGTTCGAGCGCTACGTGACGGGCGCGATGTCGTTCCTGGACGGCCAGAGCGACGCCGACCTCTCGGCGCGCGTGACGAGCGTCGACCTGAGGGAGCTCGGCGGCAGCATGCGCACCTTCGGGATGCTGTGCGCGCTCGAGGCGGCAAGAAACCTCATGTACCGCAACTTCGAGCGCGGCGTGACCACGTGGCTCTACATAGACGAGGTCCAGTCCCTCTTCTCGAGCCCCGCCGTCATCGAGTACTTCTCCCGCTTCTGGGCGGAGGGGCGCAAGTTCAACCTCATCTGCACGGGCATGACCCAGAACTCCGTCTACATGCTCGAGCACGAGGAGGCGCGCAACCTCGTGCTCAACTCCGACTTCGTCCTGCTCCACAAGCAGTCGCCCGTCGACCGGAGGAAGTGGGCAGAGCTCCTGGACCTATCGGAGCAGGAGGAGGCCCTCATCGACGAGTCCGTGAAGCCTGGGGAGGGGCTGCTCATCGCCGGGGCGGTGCGCGTACCCATCAAGGACGACTTCCCCAGGGGCATGCTCTACGACCTGTTCAACACGAAGCCCGCCGAGGTCGCCGAGAGGAAGCGGGCCGCGCTGACGGGGGGCCGATGAGCGCGGCGGGCGGCGCCCGGCGGCGGGTGGAGGCCTCCGACGTCGCGCGGGCGGGACGGACCGACGCGAACCGCGCGGGCATCGTCCGGGGGTCCGCCGACCGTGCGGGCCGGGCTCGGCCCCGGCCGCGCCCCCGTCGCCGGGGCCCGCGGCGGGGCCGGCGGGGCGACGGGGGCGCGCAGGCGCGCACCGACCTCCGCCGCCGGGTGAAGCTCTCCGCCCTCTCCTCCGCGGGCGCCGTCTCGGCTGCATCTCCCGCGTACGCGACCGACGAGCGGGAGACGGACCGGGCCGCGAGGGACCGCGCCCTCTCCGCCGCGGACCGAGCGTACCGCTCAAGGTCCCGCCGACCGCGCGCCACGGCGCGCGCGGCCCGGCCCGGCGGCCCCCGCAGGGGCGCGCCGTCGGCGGCAGGGGGTCGTCGGGGGGCCGGCGCCTTCACGCGCGCCCCCGCCAGGGGGCAGCGGAAGGCCGCCGCGGCGCTCAAGGCGAAGGCCGCCGCGGCCGAAGGGGGCGCCGTCCGCGCGGCCGGGTCCGGAGCGGCGAAGGGAGCCGGGGCGAAGCTCGTCGCGGCCCTCGCCCCGGCCGCGGCCCCCGTCGCCTGGGCGGCGGGGACGGTCCTCGCGTTCGTCCTCGTCGTGCTCGCCGTCTCGCAACTCGTCTCGGCCATCTTCGGGTTCTGGACGAACGAGGACTCCAAAAGGTCCCTCGAGGGCCTGCCGCCCTACATCACCTACGAGATGGTGGAGGCCGCGCTCGAGTGCCAGGAGGAGTACGGGCACCCCGCCGGGTGCACCATCGCTCAGATCATCTGCGAGTCGGGCGTCGGGGACCACCTCTCCGGCCTCGCCGAGCAGGACAACAACCTGTTCGGCATCAAGTGGTCGGTCTCGTTCGCCGGCTGCCCCGAGGTCAAGGGCAGCTCCGAGTGGGGGACGACCGAGGAGGTCTCCGGCGAGAGCGTCCAGACGACGGCGCGGTTCACGAGGTTCAGGAGCCATCGCGACTGCATCGTGTTCCGCTCGCGCGTGCTCCTGCAGAACGAGCGGTACGCGGGGAACGCGATCATCCGGGAGGCCATCGCGGAGAGGGACTCCGACCTCATGGCCGAGGGGCTGAAGGACGCCGGGTACGCCACCGACTCGGCGTACGTCGAGAAGCTCAAGGCGGCCATGGACCAGTGGGGCCTGCGCGCGCTTGACGGGATGACCGTGGTTGACCTCGAGGACGGCGGCCTCGGGGCGGGGTCGATCGTCGCGGCGGCGCGCACGCAGCTCGGGGTCCCCTACGTGTGGGGAGGGACGACCCCGGGAGTCGGCCTGGACTGCTCGGGGCTCACGCAGTGGTGCTACGCGCAGGCGGGCATCTCGATACCCCGCACGGCAAACGCGCAGATGGCGGGCGGGGAGGTTGTGCCCCTCTCGTCCGCCGTCCCGGGCGACATCCTGTGGCGCCCCGGTCACGTGGCCATCTACACGGGAGGGGACTCCTACATCCACGCGCCCAAGCCGGGAGACGTGGTCCGCGAGGCGACCGGTATCAGCTACTTCACCTGCGCCGTCAGGTACCGATGAGAGAGGAGAGGAACATGAGAAGGGGGAACAGGGTCGTCGCGGCCATCGCCGTCGGCGCGCTCGCGATCGCCCTTGGATCCGGTGTCGCGCGCTGCGCGTTCCGAGGGGAGGAGCCCGCCCACGAGGTGGCGGGGGAGGAGTCGACGGACCCCGGCGAGGAGGGCGCCGAGTCGGAGGGCGCGGGGCCCCTCGCGGGGACGAGCTGGTCCTCAGGGTCGGGCGAGGCGTCCTTGACCTTCGGGGAGTCGTCCGTGCGAATCGAATCCCCCTCCGGGACGTCCGACGTGCCCTACGAGGTCCTCGGCGAGTACGAGGCGCAAAACGCCACGGTTCTCTCCGCAAGGGTGTTCCTCGGGGGAGCCTGGGCCGACGCCTCCTTCATCCTCGAGGGGGAGGAGGGCTCCCGCAGGCTCGACTGCGACGCCCTGGACGGATCCCCCTTCACGGAGGACCCCGCGCAAGGGTTCGCGCTCTCCGAGCTCGACCCCGGGTTCGTCGAGCTCGTGGGCGGAGACCGGAGCGCCCTCGAGGCCGCGGTGGCGGAATGGGCGCGCGGGAACGCGCCGGGCGCAACCGGGGCGTCGTTCGACAGAGAGGCGTACATCGACTACGCGAGCGGACAGGTCACGGCGACCTTCACCTGCAGCGACCCCGCGGCGACCGAGGTGACGGTCTCCTACGACGGGTCGGCCTTCTCCGTGTGGGGTATCGGGTGAGGGCGCCGGCTGCCCGTGCCCGCCGGAGGGGCGCCCTGGCGGCCGGGGTCCTCGCGCTCGCCCTCTGCCTCCTCCTGCCGAGGCCCGCCTACGCGGACATCGCGGGCGACATCAACTCGTGGCTCTGCGGCCTCCTGCGCGACCTGTGCAACTGGATCTTCTCCGCGCAGGTGGACGTGCTGTCGGGGATCGGCTACGACGGGGTGCTCTCGAGCGCCTTCGACTCCATGCTGGGCACGGCGGGCGACGTCACCATGTACGACGTCGCGCGGGGCGTCTGGGAGGCGGCGATACTCCCCATAGGGTGCGGCGTGCTGTCGCTGTCGTTCACGGTGCAGCTCATACACATCTCCCAGCGCATGGAGGGCGACGCCCGCGTCCCGGGCGTGCGCGAGGTGGTGTTCCTGCTCGTGTTCTTCGCGGTGTTCCTGTTCCTCGTGCGCAACAGCTTCGACCTCATGGGCTCGGTCTACGAGGTGGTCAGGCTCGCGATCCGCCGCGTCACGGACCTGTTCGGCGCGGGCGGCTCGCTCGACCTCTCCGAGGTGAGCATCGTGACCACGGAGGACGACGTCGCGTCGCTCCTCGCCATGGTGGTCGTCGCGCTCGTGAGCTGGGTCGTCGTCATCGCCGCCTACGTCGTCGCGCTCGTGGTGTCGTGGGCGCGCGCCCTGCAGATCTACGTCATGGCAGCCGCGGCGCCGATACCGCTCTCGGTGATGGCCCTCGAGGAGGGTCGCCAGGTGGGCGTCGGGTACCTGCGCAACTTCGCCGCGGTGTGCCTGGCGGGCCTCATCATCCTGGTCGTCCTGGTGTCGTTCCCCATCGTGCTCGGCGGCCTCAACGCCGCCTTCGCCGGGACCGGCACGCCCGTCGACTCGGTGGTGGGCGGCCTCTCCTACGCCCTCCAGTACCTCGCCATGTGCGTGCTGCTCATCCTCGCGCTCGTGAAGAGCGGGGCCTGGGCCCGCGACATCGTGGGCGGGTGACGGGCGTGGGCGCGCTTAGCCGAGGCCCGCCGCGAGGCCCGCAGAAAGGAAATCCGAATCCGACCGCTAAGGAGATGCACACATGGAGGAATCCACCGGGACGGCCTCGAGAAAGACCGTCTACCTCTCCCTCCACGAGAACTTCGTGAGGGAGAACATCGCGTACACCGACCGGGCGACCGGTGAGGAGCGGACCTTCAACCAGGTCAGGCTCCCCGCCGGCACGATCGTCGACGGGGTCGACGTAGGGGGCTACGAGTTCAGCCCGCTCTTCGTCAACCCGTCGAAGTACCGGGGGGAGCACTGGAGGGACATCCCCCTCATCGCGGACCGCGAGCTCTGGCTCAGAAAGTCGGTGCTCGACGAGGAGGGCAACCCCGTCCTCGGCGCGGACGGCAGGCCCGAACGGGACCTCGTAAAGGTCATGCCCGAGCAGGTGAAGGACGCCCTCATCGCCGCAAGGCGCGCGTACGTCGAGCGGATGAGGGAGGCCGACGGGCTGGGCGGCCGTGCCGAGGCCGCGCGCGCCGCCGCCGGCGCCGCCAGGACGGCCCCGCCCGCGCGCGGAACCCAGACGAGATAGGGGGCGAAATGGTTGAGAAGGAAATCGGCGTCCCGGATCGGGCTGTACGAGCGGCGCTTGTGGCGGCGCTCGCCCTCGCGATGCTGGCGCAGGCGCTCGTCTCGCCGCTCCGAGCGCAGGCGGCGGAGCAGGTGCCCGCGGTCTCCCAGGTCAGCTGGGAGGAGGCGAAGCCGAAGATCGAGTCGTACCTGGGCACGCCCTACGTGTGGGGCGGCAAGGACGACTCGGGGTGGGACTGCTCGGGGTTCGTCGGCTGGGTGATGGTCCACGTCTACGGGACCGAGTGGCCCGGCGGCTCGCCCGGCTACTGCGGCGTCTCGGCGATCAAGTCGTACGTCGAGGACTCGTGGGTCTTCCACGGCGACTCGGCCGAGGGCTACAACGCGGCGTTCGACGCCGGCACGGTGCGCCCCGGCGACATCATCGTGTTCTACAACGCCTCCGGCTCGACCGTCCACTCGGCGATCGCGGGGGAGGACCAGACGATCTACCACGCTTGGAGCGAGTACTACGGCACCTGCCAGAAGCGCTTCGACGAGGTGTGGGGCGTGAACGGCGGCCACGGCAAGGTCTACGCGAGCTTCGACGTGTACCGCGGGCTCGAGGACGCGGGGCGGATCCGGCTCCAGAAGTCCTCCGCGCTGCCCGCCGCCACGGAAGGCAACCCGAGCTACAGCCTCGCCGGCGCGGAGTACGCGGTCTACGACGACGCCGGCTCGCAGGTGGCCACGCTCGTCACCGACGAGGCGGGCGCGGCCGGCCCCACGGGCGACCTGCCCAGCGGCACCTACACGGTGAGGGAGACCAAGGCGCCCGAGGGCTTCTCGCTCGACCCGGGCACCTACACGGTCGAGCTCGGGAGCGGCACGTGGGACGAGAGCCGCGAGGTCCTCGTGACCCCCGACCCCGAGGCGCCGCTCATGGCAGCCTCCGTCGAGGTGCGCAAGCACGACTCCGAGACCGGGGAGGGCTCGCCCCAGGGCGGCGCCTCGCTCGCCGGCGCGGAGCTCCTCGTCGAGCACTACGCCGTGGACCCCGGCGCGGTGGACGGCCCGGGGGACCTCGAGGGGCTGAAACCCGACATGAGCGCCGTGGCGGTCACCGGCGAGGACGGCCGCGCTGAGGTCTCCTCCATGGCGGCGGCCGACGGGACCGAGGTGCCGGGCGTGCCGCTCGGCGTCCTGCTCGTGACGGAGCGGAAGGCCCCGGAGGGCTACCTCGCCTCCGGCGAGGAGTTCCTGCTCAAGGTGTCGTCCGAGGATAACGCGACCGTGGAGGTCTCCAACGAGGCCGACTTCGCCGAGGACGTCGCCCGCGGCGGGGTGCGGATTGAGAAGAACGACCTCGAGACCGGCGAGAACGCGCCCCAGGGCGGGGCGTCGGTGGACGGCGCGGTCTTCGAGGTCGTGAACGCGTCCGCGAACCCCGTGCTCGTGGGCGGGGAGGAGGTCGCGCCCGGGGAGGTAGCGCTCACGCTCGAGACCGAGGGCGGGGCCGCGGAGTCCGAGCCCGACGCCCTGCCCTACGGCGACTACCTCGTGCGCGAGGTCGAGGCGCCCGAGGGCTACCTCGGCACCGACGCCGAGCTCCCGTTCTCCATCGAGAAGGACGGCGAGGTCGTCGAGCTCACCGGGGAGCGCGCGGTGGCCAACCAGGTCAAGCGCGGCGACCTCGAGCTCGTGAAGGTCTCCGACGGCGACCTCTCCCGCATGGCGGGCGTGCCGTTCCGCATCACCAGCGCGACCACCGGGGAGTCCCACGTCGTCGTGACCGACGCCAACGGGTACGCCAGCACGGCGGCCTCGTGGAACCCGCACACCGCGTCGACCAACGCCAACGACCAGGCGGCCGACGGCTCCTGGGACGCCTCGGCCGGCGTGTGGTTCGGGACGTCGGAGCCCGACGACTCCAAGGGGGCGCTGCCCTACGACACCTACGAGCTTACCGAGCTCCCCTGCTCGGCGAACGAGGGCAAGGAGCTCCTCGGCCCCATCGAGGTGAGGGTCTACCGCGACGCCGTCACCGTGGGCCTGGGCACGCTCACGAACGACGACCTGCCCCGCACCGTGGTCTCGAAGAAGTCGGTGACGGGCGAGGACGAGCTGCCCGGCGCGACGCTGCGCGTGTACGACTCGGACGGCGAGCTCGTGGAGGAGTGGGTCTCCGGCGAGGAGCCCCACGAGCTCACGCTGCTCCCGGGCACCTACACGCTCCACGAGGAGGCGGCGCCCGAGGGCTACCTCGTCGCCTCCGACGTGAGATTCGAGGTCGCCGAGGGCGTCCCCGTGACGCAGGTCGAGATGGTCGACGAGCCCACCAGGGTGGAGGCCGGGAAGGTCGACGCGGCCACGGGCGAGCCGCTCGCGGGCGCGACCATGCAGGTCGTGGACGCCGAGGGGGAGGTCGTCGAGGAGTGGGTCTCCGACGGCGAGCCCCACCTCATCGAGGCGCTCGCCCCGGGCGACTACCTCCTCCGCGAGACCGAGGCTCCCGAGGGGTACGCGCTCGCCGAGGACGTCCCCTTCACCGTGGAGGGGACGGCCGACGCCCAGGCCGTGACCATGGCCGACGAGACCCTGCCGGGGACCGCCCCGGGGACGTCGCCCGGCGGCCTGCCCCAGACGGGCGACTGGTCCTGGGCCGTGCCCGCCGCGTGCGCCGCCGGGGCCGCCGCCTGCGTCGGCGGCGCCATCGCGCTCGGCTCCCGCCGCCGCGCCAAGGCGGCCCCGGCCGCTCCCGGATTCCGGCTCGGCGCCAAGGCCAGCGCGAAGGGAGGCAAGCGATGGAGACCGTGATCGCCTGCGCCGTCACCGCGGTCGTCTCCTCGACGGTCACGCTCGTCGCCTACGCATGCTGCGTGGCGGCGGGCAACGCGGACCGGAGGGAGGAGGGAGGCGAGTAGGCTGCGGCCATGACAGCTTGTCATGGCAGGGAGCCCCGTCGAGGCGAAGCTGCCTCGGTGGGGCCCCCTTTATGTCACGGCGGACCGGTGTCCGTGGGGGGGGGTTGTCGGTTGGGTCCCTGCCCGGCTGCTCCGGGGGGCTGCGGAGTCGGTGGCGCGCCGAAACTCAGGAACGGGGCGCCGTACTGGAGCGTACAGTGGATCTTGCCAAAGCTCTCGCTGCGACCACAGCCTTCCAAAAGTTAGTTAACTCTATCTTTTCTTGACCAAACGGGACATACCTGACCAAATGGGCTAGAGGGTAGCCGAGAAGCGCATCATACTCGCAGAGAGTAAACCTACTCTAACAAAGGAGCGAGCCATGTCAGAAACCCATTCTGCCTCCCGCGGCCTCAAAGGCCGCGACCTCATCACCGTCGGCATCTTCACCGCGCTCTACTTCGTCATCAACTTCCTTTTCATGCTGCTCAGCGGCCTGCACCCCTATCTATGGGTGTTCATGCCCGCCATCGACGCCCTGTTCGCCGGCATCCCGTTCATGCTCGCCTGCGCGAAGGTGCCGAAGTTCGGGACCGTCCTCATCATCGGAATGGTTCCCTCGCTCATCTACTTCATCACCGGGATGTTCACGCCCCTCATTCTCGGCCTCATGCTCGCTTCGTGCGTCGTCGCCGAGATCATCCGTGCCGCGACGCGCTATGAGAGCTTCGCGGGCAACGCCGTCGCCTACGCCGTGTTCGGTTTCGGCATGTGCGGAAGCCCGCTGCCCCTGTGGGCCTTCCACGACTCGTTCGTCGCGCAGATCGCCGGGCAGGGCATGGGGGCCGATTACCTCACGACGCTCGAGACGGCGGCAAACCCGGGCATGCTCGTTGCCATGTTCGCAGCGACTTTCGTCGCGGGGCTCATCGGCGCCTACATCGCCCGCGGGATGTTCAAGAAGCACTTCGTGAAAGCTGGCCTGGCGTAATGCGGACGTCCGAAACTGATGCCCGTCGCATCCTTGGTGTTCGCAAGGGGAAGGGTCTCATAGATCCAGACCCGCGCACGCTCATGGGGGTGCTCGTCGCCGTGTCGGTAACGGCCTTCATGGGCAAATCCATCGAATCCGAGCTCCTGCTCGTCCTCACGGCCTCCGTCCTGCAGGCGCTCTGCGGCCATGTTCGCATGGCGGTCGGCTTCGCGGTCCTGTATGCCGCGCTGTGGGCGGTGCTCAACGTCGTGCTTCCCGGCGTCGGCGGGGTGGCGGCGACGATGTTCACCATCAGCCTCACGTTCGCGCGCAAGATCTACCTCTGCCTCATGGTGGGCACCCTGCTCGTGAGGGACAACACCGTCCACCGCATCGCCTCGGCCCTCGCGAAGCTGCGCGTGCCCCAGACGGTCCTCATCCCCCTGACCGTCACGATGCGCTACTTCCCAACGCTTAAGGAGGAGGCGGCTCACATCCGGGACGCCATGGCGCTCCGCGACATCCCGGCGGCAAGTCGCCTCGAATGCTTCGCGGTGCCCCTCGTCATGTCAGCGACCTCCACGGCCGAGGAGCTCTCTCGCGCCGCGACGTGCCGGGGGATTGAAAACCCGACCCCGTCCACGGACACGGAGAGGCTTTCCATGCGCGCGTCGGACTGGGCGATCCTCTCGGCGGCAGCGGCGGCGGTGGCCGCGGTTGCCTTGTGGGGAGGTGCTGTCTGATGGAGAGGGTTTCGCATGCGCCCCGAAGACCGCTCGGCGAGCCCGTCGTGAGGCTCGAGAACGTCTCCTGCGAGGCAGCAGGGGGCAGGAAGATTCTGGACGGAATCGACCTCGAGGTCCGAAGGGGCGAATGTCTGATGCTCGTCGGACGCTCGGGATCGGGCAAGACGACCATCACGAAATGCATCAACGGCCTGATCCCGTCGTTCGAGCCGGGCATCGAGATGACCGGCTCGGTCTCCGTCTGCGGGCTCGATCCCGGTCGCTGCGAGATGTACGAGCTCGCCGAACGCGTCGGGAGCGTGTTCCAGAACCCGAAGAGCCAGTTCTTCAACCTCACGTCCAACGACGAGCTCGCTTTCGGGCTCGAGTCGCGCGGGATTCCCGTATCGGAGATCGAGGCACGGATAAGAACCACCGTGGAAGCCCTGGACGCCCGCAGGCTGCTGGGGCGCAACGTCACCGAGATGAGCGGCGGAGAGCGCCAGAGCCTCGTCTTCGCCTCCGTCGACGTGGCGAGGCCCGACGTGTACGTGCTCGACGAGCCCACCGCGAACCTCGACACGACCGCCGTGCAGAGGCTGCATGACGAGGCGCGCTCCGTCATCGCGGAGGGCGGGACTGTCATCATCGCCGAGCACCGGCTTTATTTCGCCTCGGACCTCATCGACCGCGCCATTCTCGTCGAGAAAGGCCGCATAGTCCGCGAGTTCTCGCCGGAAGAGCTCCTCGGGCTCTCCTCGGAGGAGCGGGAGGGGATGGGGCTCCGCGCCGTCGGCGCGGGTGACGCTCTCGACGTGTGCGTGCCGCGCGCGGCGATGGACAACCGGACGGAGGCTGGCCTCGCGCTGGACGACTACACCGTGGTTCGGGGGGACGGGGCGGTGTTCGCTCCGCTGAGCGTGACGGTTCCTGCCGGCGGTGTGCTGGGCGTCCTGGGCGAGAACGGCACGGGGAAGAGCACGCTGCTCCGGGGGATCGCCGGCCTCGAGCGCAAGGACGCGGGCCGCGTCCTCGTCGGAGGGAAGCAGGTCGCGCGCCGCGCTCGGAGGCGTCTCGTCTCGCTCGTGATGCAGGACGTCAACAACCAGCTCTTCAGCGACAGCGTCTGGAACGAGTGCATGCTCTCGCTGGGCGGCAGAGAGGAGGGGGAAGCCAAGGAGAGGGCAGAGGCGACGCTTGCCTCGCTTGACCTTCTCGGTGCGCGGGACGTGCACCCCATGGCCCTGTCCGGTGGGCAGAAGCAGCGCCTCGCCGTGGCGTGCGCGCTCCTTTCTGGGAGAAGGCTGATCCTTCTGGACGAGCCCACGAGCGGGCTTGACCTCGACCACATGAAGCAGGTGGCGAGCCTGGTGCGCGACCTGTCGGCTAAGGGGGCGACCGTAGTCCTCGTCACCCACGACCGAGAATTCCTGAACCGCTGCTGCGACAGCGCGCTGGAGCTCACGCGCGCCGGGTAGGATGGTGTGAGGAGGTGGATCGTGGACATTCCGTCGGACATTTTTTCTAGCAGGGGGCTGCTGCCTGCGAGGGTGCTCGGGGATGCGCCGGAGCGCGCCATCGAGGGCGAGGTTCGGATCGACATCAATGGGGACTCGGGCCTGCTCGAGATCGAGACCGAGTCGGGTGCCGGCTCGATGTCGCTCGTCGAGCCGCTTCCCGGGATAATGATCTCGTTCAACGACTTCCATATGGAGCGCTGCGTCTCAGGGTTCTCCACCTCGGCAGAGGTCCTTTGCGTCGACTGGTGCGAGGAGGGGCGCCTCGAGCAGCCCATGGCGGGCGGGTCGTGCGCCTACGTCGCAGCCGGGGACATCAAGGTCGACGACAGGTCGAACCATTCCGGGGAGTTCCTGCTTCCCACGGGAAGATACCGAGGCGTCACGGTCACCTACGAGGTCGAGCGCGCCCAGAGGTCGATCCTCCGGGCGTTCGAGGGGTTTCCCGTCGACCTGCGCAGGCTTCGTCGCAGATACTGCCTCGACGGGACCCCGTTCCTGCTCCACCGCTGCGAAGGAGCCGCGCACATATTCTCGGAGCTCAGCGTGACCCCGGAAAGAATCCGGAAGAGCTACTGCCAGATCAAGGCGCTCGAGCTCCTGCTGCTGCTCCACGTGCTCGACCCGCTCCCGGCAAACGGCATGGCGTACTTCCCGAAATCGCAGGTTGCTCGGGTCAAGCAAGTGAGGGACAGCATCGCGCGCGACCTATCCTCGACGGTGACCGTCGAGGAGGCGGCAAGCCTCGCGCACATGCCGCTCACGACGTTCAAGGCGTGCTTCAAGGGTGTGTACGGGTCCTCCCCCGCCGCGTACTTTCGGCGCCTCAAGATGGATCTCGCGGCTCAACTCCTCAGGGAGTCCGAGATGAAGGTGGCAGACATCGGGGCCGCGGTAGGCTACGACAGCCCGTCCAAGTTCTCCGCCGCCTTCAAGTCAGCGTGGGGCGTCTCTCCCGCCGGCTATCGCCGCTCATTGCGGTAGGCGCCGCCGTTTCCGACCATCTGGGCGAGCGTCGCCCAGATGGAGCTGAACCCCCTCCCGCTCTGCCCAATAATAAGCCTTAGTTAACTTCTATTGCCCGGTCATACGGGCAGGACGGGGATGTGATGCTATGGCTGGAACCGGCAGGCACAGGGGCGAAGGGGGGCGTTCCTGGCTGGGGACGCTCCTCTCGTACTCCGGGAGATGCAAAGGAAAGATGGCGCTATCGCTCGCCGCGTCGATAGCGAGCGTCGGGACGGGATTCGTTCCCTTCTATGCGGTGTTCCGCATCGTAGAGGCGGCCATGGAGGGGCGGCTCACGTTCGAGATCGCAGCCCCCTGGCTCTGCCTGGCCGCGGGATCGTATGTCGCAAGCAAGGCGCTCTTCGGCATTTCGACGCTCCTGTCCCACGTCTCCGCCTACACCATCCTTGAGACGCTACGCCGGGACTTCATCGAAAAGCTGATGAGGGCGTCGCTCGGCACCGTGCAGGGGAAGAGCATCGGTCAGATAAAGAACGTCTTCCTCGACAGGATCGAGGGGATCGAGGTCCCGCTCGCCCATATGATTCCCGAGCTTTCCGGGTCGACGCTCCTCGCCCTGGGGCTCGCGGCGTGGCTCGTGGCCATCGACTGGCGCATGGCGGCTGCCTGCCTCGTGTCCGTGCCCATAGGGCTTGGCATATTCGCGTCGAGCCTGAAGGAGTTCAACGCCAGGTACGCGGCGTACATGGCCGAGAGCAACCACGTGAACAGCGTGATCGTCGAGTACATCGAGGGCATCCAGGTGGTCAAGGCGTTCAACCAGGCGAGCGACTCGTATCGGAAGTACGCGGATGCGGTGCGAAGCTTCAAGGACTACACGATGGGATGGTTCCGCTCGACGTGGGTCGGCATGAACCTCATGGCAAGCATCATGCCGACGACGCTCCTGGGCGTGCTGCCCGTCGGACTCTGGATGTACTTCGCGGGAGCGCTCGGCCCGTCGCAATTCGCGATGTGCGTGATTTTGGCGCTTGCCGTCGTTGACCCGATCATGAGGTTCACCTCGTTCGTCAACGAGATGAAGTCCATGGAGTACGCCGTCGCGGACACGAGAGAGTTCCTCGACCTGCCCGAGCTCTCCGATCCCGCCGAGCGGGCGCTGCCGCTCGACGCGTCGATCGAGATGAAGGATGTGAGGTTCGCCTACGACGAGGGCGACGATGTCCTCCATGGGGTGTCCCTCGCGATTCCGCAGGGCTCGTTCACCGCTCTGGTGGGCCCTTCCGGCTCGGGCAAGTCGACCATCGCCCGCCTTGTCGCGCGCCATTGGGACGTGTGCGGCGGATCGGTCTCCGTTGGCGGCGTGGACGTCCGCGAGATGCCCCTCGACCAGCTGTCCGAACTCGTGAGCTTCGTCGCCCAGGACAACTACCTCTTCGATGCCACGATCCGGGAGAACATCCGTCTCGGCCGGCCGCAGGCGACGGACGAGGAGGTCGCCGAGGCCGCCAGGGCCGCTTGCTGCGACGAGTTCGTGTCGAAGCTCCCGCAAGGCTATGACACACAAGCCGGTGCGGCCGGCGGCGCCCTTTCCGGCGGGGAGCGCCAGCGCATCTCGATAGCCCGCGCGATCCTCAAAGACGCGCCGATCGTCCTCCTCGACGAGGCCACCGCGTTCACCGACCCAGAGAACGAGGACAAGATCCAGCGCTCTATCGCGAGACTCTCGGCCGGAAAGACGCTTGTGGTCATAGCCCATCGGCTCTCGACGATCACGGCTGCGGACAACATCGTCGTTATCGACAAGGGCTCGATCGTCGACCAAGGGACCCATGACGACCTTCTCGCAAAATGCCCGCTCTACGGGCGCATGTGGAGGGCGCACATCGGGGCGAGGGACTGGGCGGCTGGATCGAGTGGCCAGAAAGGGGGCTCCCGATGATCAAGGCTCTCATGAGAATCGTCCGCTGGACCGGCCCTCACAAGAAAAGACTCATCCTTGGCTGCGTCTGCTCGTTCTTCATGACGTGGGCAACGGCCGCGCCCGTGATGCTCGCGGCCTGGCTGCTCGCCTGCGTCGCGGAGGATGCGCGCGGCACCCAGGAGCTCGACCCGTCGTGGGTCTGGTGGTCGCTTCTGGCGCTCATCGCCTGCATAGGCTTGCGCTTCATCCTGACATACGGGAAGAACCGGTTGCAGGAGTCAATCGGATACGAGGTGGCGCCTGAGGATCGCATCAAGATTGGCAACGTCTTGAAGCGCGTCCCACTCGGCTATTTCGACGAGGTCAAGACGGGCGACATACTGGCGACGGCGACCACGGAACTGGGCATCTTGGAGCTTCAGGGCATGAAGATGGTCGACGCAGTGATCAACGGCTACGTAAACCTTGCCGCAGTTGTGGCGTTCCTCTTCATCCTCGAGCCGATGGCCGGATTTGCCGCCCTCGCCGGCACCGTCGTATCCTGCCTCGCGCTCACGGCGGTGAATAGGGTCTCGAAGCGCCTGACGCCGAGGGCGCATACGGAGACCGAACAGCTCGCCGGGGATATCGTCGAGTACGTCCGGGGGCTCGGAACGGCGAAGTCGTACGGCCATGGAGGGGCCGCGATGCGACCCATCCTGGCAACGATAAGGAGGCTGAAGGAGGCGCGCATCGCGATCGAGTTCGGCTTCACGCCTCGCAATCTCGTCCACCTCATTGCGTTCAAGTTGGCGAGCGTCGGCGTCGTGGCGTCTGCCGTGTGGGGATATGCGAACGGCGACATCGAGCTCTGGATGCTCCTTGCCCTCTGCGCATTCTCGTTCACCGTGTTCTCCGGCGTCGAGCGCGTGAACGATTCCGCCCACATGCTCGGCGATCTCGATGACATCATGAACCGTATCGACGCCATAGAGAACGCCCCCTACATCGATTCCGACGGCCGAGACGTCCCCCTTACTGAGCACGGTATCGAGCTGCGAGGCGTATCGTTCTCGTACGGTCGCGAATCGGGCGCGAAGGTACTGTCGGACGTGTCGTGCGACATTCCGGAGAAGACGACGTGCGCCATCGTGGGCCCGAGCGGATCGGGCAAGACAACGATCGCCAACCTCATGATGCGCTTCTGGGATGTCGACGAGGGCTCGGTCCTCGTCGGGGGGCATGACGTGCGAGAGCTGACCTGCGACAGCCTTCTGAGGAACTTCTCGGCGGTGTTCCAGAACGTCTACCTGTTCAACGACACCATCGAGAACAACATTCGCTTCGGGCGCCCGGGCGCCACGCGCGAAGAGGTCGTCGAGGCGGCGCGCAGGGCGCGGGTCGACGAGTTCGTCCGCGAGCTTCCGGATGGCTACGAAACCTTGGTGGGCGAGGCCGGAAGCGCCCTCTCCGGTGGCCAAAAGCAGCGCATCTCCATCGCCAGGGCGCTGCTCAAGGACGCCCCGATCGTCATCCTCGACGAGGCGACGGCGAGCATCGACCCAGAGAACGAGTCCCTCATACAGGAGGCTCTCTCCGAGCTCACGCGGGGGAAGACGGTGGTCGTCATCGCGCACAGGCTCGCGACCATCGAGCATGCCGACCAGATCCTCGTCGTCGAGGGCGGCAGAATCGTGCAGCGCGGCACGCACGAGGAGCTACTCGGTCAGGAAGGGACGTATCGCCGCTTCGTCGAGATTCGCAGCCGCGCGGAGGGCTGGCGCATAGGCGAGGAGACCGTCGCCGGCGTGAGCGGGGAGGCGATCGATGCTTCATGAGTCGGGAGAAGACTACCTCGAGGCCATCCTCGTGATCCGCCGCCTGCGCGGGTCGTGCCGCAACGTTGACATCGCCGGGCGCCTCGGGCGCTCCAAGCCGAGCGTGACGAAGGCGCTCTCGAACCTCGCCGCGGCCGGCCTCGTCCGGATGTCCGGGCGCGACGTGCTCCTCACCGAGGAGGGCGAGCGCGCCGCGTCGGCGACGCTCGAGCGGCACCGCTTCTTCGAGCGGCTGCTCGTCGAGTCCGGCGTGGACGCGAAGACCGCCTCGGCGGAGGCCTGCCGCATGGAGCACTGCCTGTCGGAGGACTCGTTCCGCAAGCTCGCCGACCGCCTGGCGCCAGAGGGCTGAGCAACATAGGCGAGCGAGTCTCCCAACGGGTGGTTTTCAGGGCGGCTCTTTTTCCGGGCGGCGCAGGCAACATTTCAAACGGGATGAAGAGTCCCGGTGGGAGGGGGCTCTCCCGAGCCCCCTCCCGACCGTCGACGAAGCGCACGCGCGGCCGGCGGTCGGGAGGGGCCGTCCCGCCGATTAATCCCCACGGACGGCCCCTTCCACCAGCCAATCATACCGCGGGCGCCGCGGGTGCTCCGCTCCCTCACCCCGCACGGGAGGCGAGCGCCCGCGGATCTTCTCGGCCATGTCGAGCGTGACCATATCGGCTCCAATCTTCCGTTACCCGGCGGCGCGCCGCTTCTGCCTTCCTGAGCTCGCCTTTATTGTCCCGTGGGACACGGCGGGCGGAAAGCGAGCGCGACTCCTGTTTTTGGCCCGCGGCCCGAAGCGGTATTCCGCCCGCCGTGAAAGCTGGGGCTCGCTACAAGGCTAGAATCCCCTGTATTCGTGCAGCAGGCTCGAAAGCCGTTCGTTCTTCTCGAGGAACGACACGAGATAGTCCTCTGTGATGCGGAACTGCTCGTGCGTCTTTTTGACCTTGGTGGCGAGCATCTGCGTGCTATCCTCTGCGGTTATCTGGAAGCTGTGGATGATACGGTTTCGCATGGAGACGACCTCGTTGAAGAGGTCCGCTACGGCGCTGTCGCCAGACTCCTTCGTGATGGTGCGTGCGACGTGGGGCTTTAACTGACCGGACTCGAGGTCGATGAGGTCGTGCCAGGCCAAGGTTGACCTGTCTGTTCTGAGGATGTTCTCGATGACGAAGGCGTTGTTAGAGTTGAAGACGCAGAGTGACGCGCCAAGAAGGATTAGGTAGCTTTCGGGTGGAAGCGCCTGTCGAGTTGGAATGTTCATACTTGTCCTTTCGCATGATTTGGCCATTTCATTTTGCTGCAGGCGCGCAGACCGAACCGTTCCCATCTAGAATCGAGCGCACATCTGAATACTGTGGTTGCGCGATTACGTTTCACCGCGCCGCCCCGCCGGCGCCCCGTTGTCATCAGCTGGGCGTGAGGGTAGAATGCACGCGTGTCCCACTGATGGAGGGAATCTCCCTTGTACCTCGAGATCGGCGAGTTCCAGATTGGAACCGCTCCCCGTGATGCTTGGCAGGAAGTCGCGAGGAGCTGACGGTACAACCTGCGCACGCTGACGACCAGTCTCCGCTGGCCGATGTGTTCGCGCGTGCACGGTTCGAGCCCAGGGGCCGCGGCTTCGCTGCCGCGGCCCTTTTCGTCTCGATCGTGCAAAGGAAAACCCAATGAGGGAAATAGACTTCCTCCGCGGCCGCCCGGCCGCGAACCTCGCGCGCTTCGCGCTGCCGGCGCTCGGCGCCAACCTCCTGCAGTCCGCCGACCAGGTCGTGGACATGCTCGTCGTGGGGGCGTTCGTCGGGGAGCGGGGGCTCGCCGCGCTCGCCAACGCCACGATGGTCGGCTTCGTCGCCAACTCGCTCTCGCTCGGCCTTTCCGTGGGCGCCACGGTGCTCGTCTCGCGCCGCGTCGGGGCGGGCGACCCCCGCGGCGCCTCCCGTGCGGAGGGGGCGGCGCTCCTCGCGGCGCTCGCGCTCTCTGCCGCCGTCGCGCTGCCCTGCGCGCTCCTCACCGGCCCGCTCTACGGCGCGCTCGGGGTGCCGGCCGACGCGCTCGCGGACGCAGCGGCGTACACGCGGGTCTGGGCGGCGGGGCTGCCCGGAGCGTTCCTGCTCTCCGCGGCCGGCGCCGTCATGCGCGCCCGCGGCGACGCCCGCACCCCGATGTGGCTCGCCGTCGCCGTCGCCGCGGTGAACTGCACGGGCGGCGTCGCGCTCGTGCCCGCGCTCGGCGTCGCCGGCACGGCGTGGTCCTCGACGGCGGCCTCCTCGCTCGCCGCGGCGCTCTCCCTGGCGGTGCTCGCCGGGAGGCGCGGCTCGGCGCTTCCGGCGCGCCCCCGCGCCCGAGACCTCGCGGCGCTCGCCCGCGTCGCCGCGCCGGCGGCCTTCCAGCAGGTCGTCGTGAACCTCTCGTACCTCGCGATCACCTCCATGACCAACGCCTTCGGCACCGCGGTCGTCGCCGGCGCGGGGGCGGCTACCAAGGCGAACACGCTCGCGGGGATGCCCGTGTGGTCGGCGGGACAGGCGGTGTCAGCCGCCGCGGCGCGCTGCGAGGGGGCCGGCGACCGGCGGCGCGCGCTCGCCTACGCCCAGGCCGGCCTCGCCGTCTCGGTGGGGGCCACGGCGCTCGTGGTCCTTCTCGTCCAAGCGTCTGCCCCACAGGTCATCGGGCTCTTCGCCGACGACCCGGACGCGAAGGCCGCGGGCGTGCTCTACCTGCGCGCCTGCTGCTCCGCCAACAGCCTCGCCTACGCCGCCATGTACTCGCTCGACTCCTTCGCCCAGGCGACGGGCGCGCCGAGGCTCGCGGCGGCGAACGCCCTGCTCGACGCCGTGGTGGTCCGCGTGGGGCTCGCCGTCCTTCTCGTGCCCGCCCTCGGCTACCCGGGCGTCCTTGCCGCGCAGGCTCTCTCCCCGGTGCTGCCATGCGCTGTGGGCGCGGCGTACCTGCGACGGTACGCCCGCGGGGCGAGGCCCGGGACGGGCGCCGGCGAGAGGGCGGCCTCGTGAGATACGTGAACGCACGCGAGGTGCTCCCGGAGCCGCTGGTCAGGGAGCTTCAGAAGCTCGTTCCGGGAGGCTGCCTATACGTCCCGAGGGACGAGGGCAGCAAGAGGAGGTGGGGCGAGGCGAGCGGATACAGGGACGAGCTCGAGAGGAGGAACCGGCTGATCCGCGAGGAGCGCTCCGAGGGCGCGTCGATCGCGGACTTGGCGGACCGGCACGGGCTGAGCGTCCATGCCATCAAGAAGATCGTCTACCGCCCACGGGGCGGCGACCCCTCCGCGGGCGCATGACCGCTGCTACGAATCCGTTCTGTCGGAATCGTTACCCGGGCCGTCGCGCGGCGCGGCGATACGATTGCGCCGCAGGGCCGCCCAACAGATCAGTCCCCACGGGCGGTCCCTCTCTGTCGGCCGGTAGCAATAGTCGTCGCGAGGCTGTTGCTGGGGCTGGGCGAAGATTAGAAAACTTCAATCTGGCCAGGGTATCCGTTCCCTTTTTCGATGAGCGGGCCCCTCGCCCCCATCGTGAAGGCGATGTCGCTGCTCCGAATGGACATCAGCCTGTCTCCCACCCTCAGCCCGAGGGTCTCCAGGGTGTGTTGCGGGAATCGCACGCTCCCCTCCCTCGACAAGGGGAGCCAGGCATAGCTCCTCCCCTTGTAGGGGAGGAGCCGCCCGAGGTCAGCCGGGCGCCCTTCCGTCAGCTCCGGCAGGGCTTCTAAGATGTGCCCGAGCTTCGAGGGCGATAGCAGTCTCTGGCTCGTGACGCAGAACCCCCCTGTCGACCTGCTTCCCGTGAAGATGATCACGCTCCGGTCGTCAGGCAAGCCGTACTCCGCCATCGCCTCCGGCGGAAACCGGACCGTCCCGCCCGCCCTTATCAACGACCACCCGAACACGTACTTCCCGCCTTTGTTCAGTTGGGGCATCGTCCGCCTCCCCTGCGTTTCGGCACAGAGGTTCCGCGTAGAGATGGCGTGAAGAAACCAACTGTGCAACTGGATACTATCTCTGATAGTATATAGGTACTATCAGAGATAGTACAGGGGAGGCACTATGGCGAAGCCGAGCATCGACCTGATGATCCTCGGGGCGCTCAAGGAGCGTCCCATGAGCGCGTACGAGATGGACCGGCTGTTCGAGGCGCGCGCGGTGCGGCGATGGGTGCGCGTCAGCGCCCCCTCGATTTACCGGAACCTGCTCAGGCTCCGCGAGGAGGGCCTCGTCGACGGGAGGGAGGAGAAGGGGGAGGCCGCCCCGCCGAGGACCGTGTACGCCATCACGGAGACGGGGGAGGCGCGCTTCGGGGAGCTCGCCGACGAGCTCGCCGGACTCGACGCCCGGGTCGACTTCGACTTCACCCCGGTCATCGCGAACCTCTACGTCATGGGCGAGGACGAGGGCCGCGAGCTGCTCGGGAAGATTAAGGAGCGCTACCTCGAGGGCGCGGAGAGGCTCGAGAGGGTCCTGCCAAAGGTGGCCCGCCTGGAGGCCAAGGCGAACATGGAGCTCAGGCTGGGGACCTACCGGCTGGTGGCAGGCTGGGTCGAGCGCTTCGAGCGGGACTTCTACGCCGCGCCCGAGGGCGTGCGCGGTTGGGTCCTGGGCGCGGACGGGTCCCCGTCGACCCCCGACGAGGCTCCCTTCTCGACGTTCGACTGGACGGCCCTCGGAGGTGGCGCCTGATGGGCGGCATCCCGGCTCGGGCCCTGTGGGGAGCCCTTCTGCTCACCATCGTCGGGGAGTTTGCGGTCTGCGCCGTCCTCGAGAGGGGCGTCCCCGGGTACGACCCGAGGCTCCAGGCGATGAGCGCCCTCGGCGCCGGCGACAGCCCCGTCCGGCTCTGGTACCGCGCCTGGCTCGTGTGGCTGGGCCCGGCCTTCGCCGTCGGGGCCCTCCTCGTCCACGGCGAGGTGCTCCGGGCGTCCTCGAGCCCGCCCCTCGCGGCGGCGTCGGCCGCGTGCCTGGTCGCGTTCGGAACAGGGGCCGGGGTCGTTGCGGGCGCCTTCCCCGGCTCGGGGTCGGGCCGCCTGCCGGCGACGCTTCATGGCGCAGGCTCGGCCCTGGGCTTCATGGCGCTTGTCGCGGTCCCCATGCTGCTCGGGATCGCGTTCAAGACGCAGGAGCCGGCCTTTTCCCTCCTGTCCTTGGTATGCTTCACCGCTTCCACGGCCTTCTTCGTCCTATTTGTCATGGCCGACAAGGCCGCGTTCGCGGGAACCTGGGTCTCATGGGGCGGATGGTGGGAGCGCGCGTGCCTGGCGTGCGCATACCTCCCCGTCGCAGTCCTCTCGGCGGCGAGGGTCTTGGAAGCTTGACCAGAGCTTTACACATGGGAGGGGCCGCCCAACCGATCAATCCCCACGGACAGCCCCTCCCACCAGCCAATCATACCGCGGACGCCCGCTCCCTCACCCCGCACGGGAGGCGAGCGCCCGCACGGTCTCCTCGTAGCCGCGGAGCCTCTCGAGCACGTCCTGCGGGACGCCGGCGAGGGGGTACGAGCAGAAGCCGGAGCGGACCGAGCGGCCCGCGAGCTCGACGACGCCCGCGCCGACGAGCGCCTCCACGAGCACCGCCGGGACGTTGTTGGCGTCCAGGACCACGTGACCCTCCTCCGAGCACCACGCCGAGGCGACGGGGTCGCCCGGGAGGTTCACGGTGAGGGAGCACCAGAGCTCCAGGAACTCGTCCTCGTCGCCCGGGTCGGTCGCGTCGAGCGCGAGCAGGGCGAACGCGCCGCCCCGCTCGTAGCGGTCGGCGCACACCGCGAGCCTCACGCGCTCCCCCCAGCTGGTCTCGTACCCGACCGTCACCGCGCCCTTCGTGATGAGCTCCTCCATGCCAGCCCCCTTTCCGGGCCCTCAGGCCCCAAGCGTCTCGCCCCCTGCGGGCAAAGCCGAATGGCGACGCCGCGCGTCGTCGTCGGCTTTGCTCCCCGAGGAGCCGCGCCGGAGCGGAGCGGGGTCAAGGGCGTCTGCAAAGGGCGCCGGGCGCCCGCAACCTCCACCAACCGGAGCCGCGCGGAGGTTTGTGCGAGGTTTTGCATGCGCCCTTGAGGCTGCGAAGCGAGGGCGCCACCCGGTCGGCGACGGGCCGACCGCCGCTCCGGCCGCCGGCCGGGCATGAGGGCGCCCGCGCCCCGGCGGTTCGTCCGGGGCGCGGGCGCCTGGGGGGTCAGGCCTCCTGCGGTGACGAGCTGGCCGCACGCCCTACCTGAGCAGGACCTCGACCACCGCGACGAACGCCGCGACCGCCGCGACGAGCAGGGCGACGATCCCCCACGACTTGGGGTTGCCCCAGTTCATCGCCCAGCCCACGCCGAAGCGCCGGGGCACCACGACGGAGGGGTCCTCGCGGCTCACGTAGAAGACGCCGAGGTGCCACCGTTCGTCGTCATCGTAGTCGAGCGCGTTCGATGCGGTCATGCGCCGCAGGAGGCGCGAGCCCGCCTGCCCGTAGACGAGCGAGACGGCGAGGTTGGGGAGGATCGCGCCGATGATGATCGCGACGAGCGCCACGATGGACTGGTCCGAGCTGATCACACCGGCGAAGGCGAGTGGCATGATCGCAATCGACATGGTGATTACCAAGCCCGTGACGAGGAGCGCCGTGCTCTGGGCGCGGGCGAACGCGCCGTAGGCGATGGCGGAGGCGACGGGGTGCTCGGGCGAGGCCGGCCGGCGGCTCCTCAAGATCTGCCAATGCGACATGGTGAGGCAGAGTGCCATGAACGCTTGGATGGCGAGCGGCATGGCGATGATCTGCCAGCCCTTGGCCATGTAGTCGTCGGCGATGCCTGCAGTGTTGAAGTGCACGGGCACGGGGTCGGGCATGGCGGGATAGAGCGCGAGCGAGAGGGCGAGCGTTGCCAAGATCACGGGCACATAGAGGAGATCCCACGTAAGCGGAAGCGGACGGGGTGCGTTCGCCTCGGCAATACCGACGACAGCGGAAAGCCGGGCTGCGTGCGTCTCCCAGCCCTCGGCGCGCTTGATGGCCTGCACGCGGGCGCGGAAGACGAGCATGAGCGCGAAGCCCGTCGCGACCGGCACGCACACCACTGCCGCCATCGCGAGCGGAAACGTGGAGGAAAGCGCCAGCGTGGCGACGGCGGATGCGGCCGAGATGGCGAGGACGCTGGCGAGAAAGATCCAGCGCATGCGATGGATGCGCGGGTCTGCCTGCGCGGTTTCCGGCACGCTCACCGCGAAGGCCTCGCGCCCGCGGGTGAGCCAGGGCGTCGCGGCGATGAGGCAGCCGGAGAGGAAGGTGATGAGCGCCATCGACGCGTTGGTGATGAGTGCTATGAGGTCAGGGGACATGTGCGTTCCTTAGTCCAGGTTCTGTGCGGCGCGTTTGGCAGCCGCGAGAAATGCGTGCCGGGTGCCGCCGGACGCCTTGAATTCGGTGGCGAGCTTGGCGAGGGCCGCTTCGAGCGCGGTTTCGTCCATGCCGGCGGCGGGGTTGGCGGGAACGTCCGCCACGTAGGCGCCGCGTCGGCCGAGCATGATGACGTAGCCCTCGTCGCGCAGCGTCGCATAGGCCTTGTTGACGGTGTGCAGGTTGATGCCCAGGTCCTCGGCGAGCGAGCGCACGGAGGGCAGGGCGTCGCCGGGGCGTAGCTCGCCTGAGGCGATGCCTGCGATGACGGCGTCGCGCAGCTGCAGGTAGAGCGGGGTATCCGATAGCTTGTCGACGGTGATGACCATAGCGTGACCGTTTCCGAAAATTGTTCTATATGAACTATAGCAAATGGATCAGATGAGTGGTAGCATGCCGTCAACTGTTATAGCTGCCCTATAGCAGAACTAACAAACCGAACGAAAGGAGGGGCCATGGAGACCCCCGTCCTCGAGGTGAGCCACTACCGGAAGGAGTATCGCGGCAAGGTCGCCGTGCGCGACCTCTCGCTCGCGGTGGCGCCCGGCGAGATCTGCGGCTTCATCGGCCACAACGGAGCCGGCAAGACCACGCTCATCCGCTCGGTGGTGGGCGCGCAGCCGCCCACGTCGGGCACGGTCCGCGTCTGCGGCCGCGACGTGTGGCGCGAGCCCGTGGCGGCCAAGCGCCTCATGGCCTACGTGCCGGACAACCCCGACGTGTACGACTTCCTCACGGGCATGCAGTACCTGGACCTCGTCGCCGACGTGTTCGGCGTGGACGCGGCGATGCGCCGCAAGCGCGTGAGCGAGCTCGCCGCGCGCCTGGAGCTCGCGGACGCCCTCGGCGACCCCGTCTCCGCCTACTCCCACGGCATGCGCCAGAAGCTCGTGCTCACAGGCGCGCTCCTGCACGACCCGACGCTCCTCGTGCTCGACGAGCCCTTCGTGGGGCTCGACCCGAGCGCCTCCCACGAGCTCAAGGCCATCCTGCGCGAGCGCGCGGCGGCCGGCGGCGCGGTGTTCTTCTCGTCCCACGTGCTCGAGGTCGTGGAGCGGCTCTGCGACACCGTGGCGGTGATCCGCCGCGGCGAGCTCGTGGTCTCCGGCCCCACCGACGAGGTGCGCGGCTCGGCCTCGCTCGAGGACGTGTTCCTCGAGCTCGTGGACGAGAAGGACGCCGCCATCCCGTCGCGCCGCTAGACCCGCTCCCGAGACCAAGGAGGAACAGCCATGAAGTCCGCTAAGACCCACGTCGTCGCCAGCACCGTCCTGTGCGCGCTCACCCTCGCCGTGACCCTCGCCGCCCGCGGCGCCCTGCCCGAGCAGGTCCCCATGCAGTGGGGCCTCACGGGCGAGGCGAGCTCGTTCTGGCCGCGGGACGCCGTGGTGTTCGGCGTGCCCGCCGCCTGCGTCGCGATCGGCCTCCTCGCCTCGGCGAGGCTCGCGGGCAGGGGCGAGGGGCGCGCCGCCATGTACTACATAGCCCCCGCCGTCGCGCTCCTCGCGACCGCCGCCATCGTGTTCCTGGGGACGAGGTGATGGCGATGCCCGCCCTTCGTCCTGGTCATGCGCTCCGCCCGCTGCTCTCGCTGCAGGCGCGCTCGCTCCTCTACGGCCTCGGCTTCCGGGGCGGGAGGGGCCGCGCGCGGCTGCTCGGCGCCGCGGCGCTCGTCGTCCTGCTCGCCGGCATGGCGGCGGCCTACATGTGGGTGCTCGGGGGTAGCATGGTCGCCGTCGGCGCGGCCGAGGCGATCCCGGCGCTCGCCGCGCTTGCGGGCTCGCTGGCCGCGGTCGCGCTCGTGTTCGTGAAGGCCCCGGGCACGGTCTTCGGATGCCGGGACTACGACCTCGTGGCGGCGCTGCCGGTCCCCGTGCGCACGGTGGTGCTCGCGCGGACGGCACCCCTATACGGGTTCGGCGCCGCGCTCTCCGCGCTGCTGTCGGCGCCGCTCTACGTCGCGTACTTCTCGGCGGTGTCTCCGACCCCGGGAGCGGTCGCGACGGCGGTCGTCGTGTCCGTGCTGGCGCCGCTCGCGCCGGCGGCGGTGGCCACGCTCGTGTCGCTTGCGCTCACGTCGGTCGCGGTGCGGTTCCGGCATGCGGGGGCGGTGCAGTTCGTGCTCTCGGTGCTCGTGGTGACGGGCGTCGTCGTCGGGTCGTTCGCGCTCGGCGGCGCCTCTTCGGGGGCGGATGACGCCGCCGCCCTCGCCGCGATGGGCGACGTCGCGGGCGTGCTCTCCACAGCAGTGGCCTCTGCCTACCCGCCGGCAGCGTGGGCTGCCTCGGCGGTGGGCGAGGGCTCGGTTGCGGGCTTTGCCGCCTTCGTGGTGCTCTCGCTTGCGCTTCCGGCGCTTGTCACTGGGGCCCTCGCGGCGTGCTATCCGCACGCGAACGCCGTGGCGACCTCCGGGCCGCACCGCCGTGCGCATGCGGCTGAGGCATCTCGTTCGGCTGCGAGCCCGCTGCGCGCCCTCACGGTCAAGGAGCTCCGCCGCATCGGCTCCATGCCCTTCTACGCGCTGAACTGCTGCGCGGGGCTCATCTTCATGGTCGTGGCCGCGGGCGCGGTCGCGCTCTTCGGCGCGGATGCGCTCCTCGCCTCGGGAATCATCAACGGCGTGCAGCTCGACGCGCGGGCTGTCGCGGCCCTGCGCGGCCAGATCGACGCCGCGCTGCCGTGGGTCTTCGGGTTCTGCGGCGCGATGTCGCTCACCGCCGCCCCCTCGGTCTCGCTCGAGGCGCGCGCGAGCTGGCTCATGCTCACGGCACCGGTGGGCGCAGGGACGGTGCTCGGCTCCAAGCTCCTCGCCAACCTCGTGCTCGGCGGGGTGGCGATTGCGGCCTCCGCCGTCGCGCTGCTGGCGGGCGGCGCCGCCCCGCTCCTGGTGCTCCAGTGCGTCGTGACGGCTGCCGGCATGCTCACGGGCTTCGCGGCGCTCGCGCTCGCCATCGACGCCTCGCGCCCCAACCTCTCCTGGACCACGCCCGCCGAGGTCGTCAAGCGCGGCCTGCCCATGATGGTCGGGGCGCTCTGCGGGGCCCTCGCCTCGCTCGGCCTCGGGCTCCTCTCGGCGACCGCCGCCGGCTCCCTCGGGCCCGCCGCGTCGGCCGCGATCAACCTCGCCGCCCCCGCCGCCTGCGCGCTCGCCGGCCTGGCCGCACTCCGTGCGGTCGCCCGCCGCGGTCTCCCGGGCCCGGGCTGGGGCGAGTGACGCCGGTTGGAGGGGCCGCCACGAGAAGTCCCCACGGCGGCCCCTCCCCGTCGCCTCCCGCCGCCGGCTCCTACCTCACGAAGAGGCCCCCGCTGAGAACCCCGTAGGCAACCACCAGGGCGAAGAGCGCCAGGACTACGCACCCGACGACGAGGAACGCCCGCCAGGCCCTGAGCGCCGCCTCCTTGCCCCGCTCGACGTCCGAGTAGATCGAGGAGATCTGCTTCTCGGACTCGTTGAGCGCGCGCACGTCGCCCACGTCGACGCCCCTCACGAGCTCGTCGAGGCTCATCTCGTAGTAGTCGGACAGCAGGACGAGCCTCTGGAAGTCGGGATATGACTGCCCGAGCTCCCACTTTGACACCGTTTGCCTCGAGACGCCGAGCTCGTATCCCAGCTGCTCCTGCGAGAGCCCCCTCTTCCTCCTGAGGTCGGCGAGCCTGTCGTTGAAGTTCATGGTCGTTCCTTTCGGTCGGTCCTGCGGTCCGCACCGCCTGGGTGCGAGACCATGGAACCGTGCGGCGGGCCCTGGCGCCACCAACGACGGTTGGCGATCCGTCAACCAAAGGCGGCATTGGGCGAGGTTGCGGCGGCTAGGGCGCGGACACAGGGCGCCCGGTCTCGATGAACGCGATCAGCTCCTCGAGGTCGTCGAAGTCGTCGTAGTCGCCCGTGATGCCCTCGCGGTGGTAGACGACCCCCGCAGCCTCGTTCCGCTCGAGGCAGTCCAGGAGGCGCCCCTCGCCGAACCTGCGCGCGAACTCGCCGAAGGCGCGCGCCTTGAGCTGGGCGCCCGCCATGGCGTCGCAGGCGCTCGGGCACTCGTAGCAGTGGGCGAGCCCCCGCCCCGTCGAGCACGACCTCACCTCGCAGGTGGCGGCGTCCGGGCAGGACTCGGACTCGCAGCCGTCGCACCCGTCGTTCTCCGAGCACAGGCAGCAGGCGAGCCCGCACCGCGCGATCCCCAGCTCTCTCCTCATGAGAACCCCCCTTGTTAACGAACGTATGTTCCTGTATCATGATGCTACCACGAGCGAGGACGGAGGCCACGATGGCATACGACTTCAAGAGGGAGTTCCGCGACCTGTACCAGCCCAAGACGGCCCCGGCGCTCGTCGACGTTCCGGCGATGACCTTCGCCGCCGTCGCCGGCGCGGGGGACCCCAACGAGGAGGGGGGCGCCTACAGGCGTGCCCTCGAGCTCCTGTACGCCTTCTCCTACACGGTCAAGATGTCGAAGATGGGCGACTGGCAGCCCGAGGGCTACTTCGACTACGTGGTGCCGCCGCTCGAGGGCCTGTGGTGGGGCGGAGGGGGCGCGTTCGACGGGACGGGCGTCGCCGACAAGGCGGCCCTCTCGTGGGTGTCGCTCATCCGCCAGCCCGACTTCGTGACGCCCGGGACCCTCCCCGCGATTCGCGAGATGGCTGCCGAGAAGAAGCCCGACCTGGCGGGCGCCCTCGAGTCGGGCGAGCTCCGCCTCGTGCGGTTCTCGGAGGGGCGCTGCGCGCAGTCCATGCACAGGGGCCCCTACGACGAGGAGGGTGCCACGATCTCGAAGCTCGCCGCCTTCGTCGGTGCGCAGGGCCTTCGCCTCGACATCGGCGAGGCGGGAGGCTCGCGCCCGAGCGACGTCCTCGGCGCGCTCGACTGCGACGGCGGCGTCCCCTCCGTCCGCCTCCACCACGAGATCTACCTGGGCGACCCCAGGCGCACGAAGCCCGAGAACCTCAGGACCGTCATCCGGCACCCGGTCGCTTAGGGACGACCATGGACCTCTCGCGCATAGACGCCCGCCTGCTCTCGCGCCCCGGCGCCACGAAGGCCCTCCACGAGAAGTGGGGCTGGATGGTCTACTGGGTCGGCGGCAGGCAGTTCGCCTGCGAGTTCATCGTCTCGCCCGACGCCTCGACCATGCCCGCGGCGTCGCGCGCCACGAGCGTGCGGTAGCCCTCGAGCCTGAAGTGCGACTCGAGTATGTCGGCGATGTCAGCCTCGTCGTCCACAATGAGGGCGAGGGGCGCGCCCCTGTTCCCGTCGAGCGTCACGTCCATGGCTCCCTTCTATCCAGCCCGGAACCCGTCAATGTTGCCCAGACAAGGTCAAGAAGCCCTCAACTCAAAACGGGGGCGGACCCCGCGGGACCCGCCCCCTCAGGAGCCCCCCTGAGAAGGAGCTCGGCGTCAATCCCTATCCTGCCAGCGCCGGATGAGGTAGTTGCGCACCAGCACTGCCACGATAATCAGTCCGATTACGAAGAGCACCGTGAGGTCCATCCCGTCCCCCTAAAGCTCGCGCGTCTCGTAGAGCTTGAGGGAGATCGCGGCGGACGCGGCGAGGATTGCGACGGCGGCCGCCACCATGCCCGCGCAGCCCACGGCCAGGCCCTCGGGGGTCTCGATGTAGGCGAGGAACGCCGAGATCTGCTCGAGGCCCGGAAGCGCCCCGTCGAGAAGCCCGCTGTTGCCGAGGAAGACCACGGGCAGCACGAAGATCATGACGATGATCGTGGGCAGGAGCTGGGTGGCCTTGGTCTGGCCGAGGCGGAAGTAGATCGGCGTCACGACGGAGGCCACAACGACGCCGATGAGCAGGCAGAACGTCGTGGCGAAGGCCATTGCTGAGAGCGTGTCGGCGTCAAGGGCGAGGGCCTGGGAGAGCTCGCCGGGGAGCTCCACCGCGGAGGCCACGGCGCTGATCGCGAACGCGGCGAGCAGGCCGACCGCCATGCCGCCCAGGCCCAGCGTCACGATGGCGCCGTAGCGGCCGAGCACCACGTCGCGGCGGGAGAGCGGCAGCGTCAGGCGGAAGCGGCCCCAGTCGTTCTGCTCGTCGTAGGCGGCCGCGCCCATCGCGCCCATCATGAAGAACATGCAGGTGATGATCGAGGGGGCGGCGAGGACAGTCTGCATCCCGCAGCCCACGAGCACCGCCACGAGGAACCCGAGGGCCAGGAGCTGCCTGCCGTAGTCGCGGAAGATGGTGAGCTCGATGAGGTATGCGCGCTTCATTATCGGACACCGCCCTTCAGGGTGAGAGACATGTAGTCGTCTATGGTCATGTGGTCGCACGGGATGTCGGGGAACATCTCGGCGAAGGCGAAGCGGTCGGGAACGAGCACGTCGATGCCGTAGTCGTGGCGGAGGTAGCGGAGCTCGGAGTCGGGAATCATGCCGGAGGAGGCAATCCTCTCGAGGTCGGCCACGCGGCACCGGGCGACGCCAGCCGAGTCGGTTATGGCGTCCTTCTCGAGGTCGAAGACGATGCGGCCGGCGTCGATGCAGACGATGCGGTCCGCGATGCGCTCGAGGTCGCTCGTGATATGGCTGCTCATGAGGATGGCATGCCCCGGCTGGGCCACGAAGTCGCGCAGGCGCTCGAGCGCCTCGTCGCGCGCCATCGGGTCGAGCCCCGCGGTGGCCTCGTCGAGGATGAGGACCTGCGGGTCGTGCGCGAGCGCGCAGGCGAGGCTGAGCTTCATGCCCATGCCGCGCGAGAGGTCCTTCACGGCCTTCTTGGGGTCGAGCCCGAGGTCGTGGGTGAGCTGTGAGAAGCGGTGCGCGTCCCAGGAGGCGAAGGCGCTCGCATAGATGCGCCCGACGTCTGCCACCCTGAGGTGCCCGGGCAGCGAGACGGTGTCGAAGACGACGCCGACGCGCTCCTTCGTCGCCGCGCCCGATGCGCGGGTGAGCTCGTCGCTCGGGGTGCCGAGGACGCTCCCCTCGCCGCCGTCGACCCGGATGAGGCCGAGGAGAGCCTTGATGGTGGTGGACTTGCCGGCGCCGTTCTGGCCGACGAACCCCACTACCTCGCCCTCGTTCACGGCGAGGTTCACCCCCTCGAGGGAGAAGCCGTCGTAGTGCTTGGTGAGCCCGCGGGCCTCGATGAGAGCCGCGCTCGAGCCTTTGGTCATGATATTCACGTCCCTTCTTGCGCGCCCGTCGCGGGCGCTACTCCAGTACCAGGGCGAGCATCTCGGTGAGCTCGTCGTCGGTGAGGCCGACCGAGCGGCCCTTCTCGACCGCCCTCGCCATGAGGCCCTCGACCTCCCTCATCTGCTCCTCGCGGATGAGCTCGGCGTTCCCGCCGGCGACGAAGCTCCCCTTGCCCTGCACCGTCTCGATGAGCCCCGTTGCCTCCAGGTCCGCGTAGGCGCGCTTGGTGGTTATGGCGCTCACGCGCAGGCTGTTGGCCAGCGCCCTGATCGAGGGGAGCTGCTCGCCCTCGGCCAGCTCGCCCTTGACGATCGCGGCCTTGATCTGTTCCGTGATCTGCTCGTAGATGGGCTTGCCGCTCGAGTTCGAGATGATGATGTCCAAGTTCCGATCCTTCCTGCTCGCCCCTCGGGCGTCCCCTCGGGGGGTTGCCGCCGCGGGGCGTCCCCCTCGGCGGCGCGGGGCGGCGGCGGACGTCTTCGCGCCTCCCCGTCGGGTATATACCGTATATACCCGATAGCTACAGTATATACTCACCTATACACAGTGCAAGGGAAATTTCCGACTTTTTCGAATCGCGGCCCCGGGACGGCCCTCAGCTGGGAAGCTAACCGTAAGCTAACGCCCGCGCGGTATGGTTCCCGCGGGGTCGGACGAGAGAGGGGTGGCGGCCATGGCGGAGAGGGTGCTCGTGGTCGAGGACGAGCCAGACGTTCTGGACGCGCTCGTGCAGCTGCTCGCGCACGCGGGCTACGAGGCGCGCGGGGAGGCGGACGGGCTCGCGGGCCTCCGCGCGTTCCAGGCGGCGCTCGGGGCTGAGCCCTTCGACCTCGTCATGCTGGACGTCATGATGCCCAAGATCGACGGCTTCACGCTCTGCGAGGCGATCAGGTCCTCCTCCGACGTCCCCGTCATGGTCCTCACCGCCCTCGACGGGGAGGACGACCAGCTCCGCGCCTTCTCCCTGCTCGCCGACGACTTCGTCCCCAAGCCCTTCTCGCTGCCCGTGGTCCTCGAGCGGGTGCGCGCGCTGCTGAGGAGGTCCGCCCCCGGGCGCGGCGGGGAGGCGGGGGTCGTCGCCTGGCGCGACGTCGTCCTCGACCCCGCCTCGCGCGAGGCCGTGCGGGCCGGCGCGCCCGTGGGGCTCACCAGGACCGAGTTCGACGTCCTCCTCGCCCTCATGGCCCGGCCGGGCCGGGTGCTCTCCCGCGCCGAGCTCGCCTCCGCCGGCGGGCAGGCCGACCCCGCCGACCCCACCGCCGGCGAGTCGGCGGTGAAGCTCCACGTCATGAACATCCGCCGCAAGCTCGGCGCCGACGTCGTCGAGACCGTGAGGGGGGTGGGCTACCGTGTGCCGCGCGATCGCTCGTAGCCTCTCCGCGAAGGTGTTCCTGCTCACGGCGGCGCTTCTCGCCGTCGGGTGCCTCGCCCTCTACGTCGCCGTGGCCCTCGCGCTGCCGGGCGGCTACCGCGCCCTCTCCGCCGCCCGAGCCGAGGAGGCGGCCGCCGCGCTCGCCGCCGAGCTCTCCGGGGCCGACGCGGGGGAGGCCTCCGACATCGTCGAGCGCTTCGCCGCGGAGAACGGGGCGGCGGTGACGCTCTCCGGCGAGCCCGGCGCCGCGTCCGCCGGGGAGGGGGCGCCGGAGGGCTCCGCCTACACCGTCTCCGTCGCCGTCGAGCTCGCCGACGGGTCGAGCGAGCTCGTCACCATCACCGACTCCTCGGGGTCGCTCGGGATCATCGCCGACGCGCTCCTGCGCCTCTTCCCGGCCGCCGCGGCCCTCATCCTCGCGGTCTCCGCCGCCGGCGCGTGGGTCTGCGCCCGCCTCGTGGCGCGCCCCGTCGTCGAGATCGCGGACGTCTCCGAGCGCCTGTCGCGCCTCGACATGACGTGGTCCTGCGACGAGCGCCGCGCGGACGAGGTGGGCGTGCTCGCGCGCAGCCTCAACGTCATGGCGGCGCGCCTCGAGCGCACCATCGGCGAGCTCAGGGGCGCGAACGAGCGCCTGCGCTCAGAGGCCGAGGAGGCCGCCGCCCGGGAGCGGGAGCGCCGCGACTTCCTGGCGGCGGCGTCCCACGAGCTCAAGACCCCGCTCGCCGCGGCGCGGGCGCAGGTGGAGGGCATGATGCTCGGCATCGGCGACTTCGCCGACCACGGCGCCCACCTGCCCCGGGCGCTCGCGGCCCTCGACCGCATGGACGCCCTCGTGCGCGAGATGCTCGCGGCGGCGCGGGCCGAGTCCGCCCCCGCCGCGGCCCCCGAGGCCCTCGACGCCCGCGAGGTCGCGGCCTCGGCGGTGGCGGCGTCGCGGGAGCTCGCCTCCTCGCGCGGCGTGGAGCTCGCGCTGCTCCCCGGCGCGCCCTGCCCGGTGGTGGCCGAGCGCGCGCAGCTCGAGCTGGCCGTCTCCAACGCCGTCTCCAACGCCGCCCGCCACGCCCTGCCCGGGACCCGCGCGACCGTCTCGCTCGAGGGCGGGCGCCTGCGCGTGGAGAACCGCTGCGAGCCGCTGCCGCCCGAGGCCGCGGCCCGGCTCACCGAGCCCTTCTTCCGCGCGGACGCCTCGCGCTCGCGCGACGGCGGGGGCTCCGGGCTGGGTCTCCACCTCGCAGCGCGGGCCCTCGACCGCCTGGGGGCGCCGCTCTCGGTCTCCTGCGAGGGAGGGGCCTTCGCCTTCGAGGCCGACCTCTCCGGCCTCGCGGCGCCCGCGCGAACGGAAGACTAACCGAACGAGGACCGCGCGCGAACGGGCGCGAGCCACCATCGGGGTCGCACGGGCGGCCCCGGCCGCCGAACCCGACGGAAAGGTGGCACCATGCCGTTTCCCAGACGCGCGCTCCTCTACCTCGCGCGCAAGAGGGGCAAGACCCTCACGCTACTCGCACTGCTCTTCGTCGTCGCAGCCCTCGCCCTCACGAGCTGGTCGATTCGCGGCGCCGCCCAGACGGCGCAGCTGAACGTCCGGCAGGCGCTCGGCGGCACGTTCACCGTAGAGCCCGACTCCTCCAACATGTCCAACTGGGGCAGCTCGAGCGTGGGCTCGGGCTCGCAGATAACGTTCCAGGGCGACCCGCTCACGGCCGACTTCGTGAGCGAGGTCGTGGAGGGGGTCGACGGCGTGCGCGGAGGCTCCGGCAGCGTGTCCAACGTCCTCATCCCCGAGACCACGGACGGCTCGGCGGCGCTCGAGCTCGTGGAGGGCGCCGACGGGGACTCCTCGCTCGCCGCGGCCTACGCGGGCGACGACTTCGGGCGCACGGTGCAGTTCTACGCCGTGAGCGACAGCGCCTTCGACTCCTACTTCGCCAACGGCTACCTGCGCCTCGTCGAGGGCGACCCCGTCACCGAGGACTCCGGCGACGGGGTGCTTGTGAGTCGGGACTTCGCCGAGAGGAACGGACTTGCCGTCGGCGACGAGTTCAGCGTGCGCCGCGCGACCGTCCACGCGCAGATGGCGGGCATCGACGTGGAGGACACCCGCACGCAGGTTAGGGTGGCCGGCATCTTCGAGCCCACGGCCAAGTCCCAGGCCGACCTCGCCAGCTGGTCCATGGACAACGCCATCTTCGGCACCATCTCCACGCTCGACCACGCCCGCGAGGGCACCGCCGAGCAGGGCTACGACCGCGTGACCTTCCAGGTCGACGACCCCGCCGAGCTGGATCGCATCGTGAGGGAGGTGGAGGGGCTCGACGCCCTCGCGGGCAAGGGCTACCGCGTCTCGGCGGACACCTCCGACGTGGACGCCGTGAGCGCCCCGCTCGAGAACATGGACCGCCTCGTGACCGCGCTCGCCGCCGCGGCGGTGGCCGTGGGCGCCGTGGTCCTCTACCTCGTGCTCTCCGGCCGCGTCCGCGACCGTCTGCACGAGAGCGGCGTGCTGCTCTCGCTCGGCCTCACGCGGGCATCGGTGGTGGGGCAGTACCTCTGCGAGGTGCTGCTCGTGGCCGCGGTCGCCTTCGCCCTCGCCGTGCCGGCGAGCTCGCTCGCGGCGCGCACGATGGGGGGCGCCCTGCTCGGCTCGGCGTCCGAGAGCGTCCAGACGGGCGGCGGCGACGGAGGGGTCAGCACCGCAGACGGCGTGTCCACCGTCTCGGGCGACCCCTTCGCCCCGACCTTCGAGGTCGACGGCGCCTCGTTCACCGACATCGAGGTCGAGGTGGGCCCCGAGTCCGTCGCGGCGCTCTTCGGCGTGGGGCTCGCCGTCTCGGCCGCCGCGGTGCTGCTCGCGAGCCTGCCGCTCAGGCGCATGGGCCCCCGAGAGATCCTGTCCACGCTCAGCTAAGGAGAAAGACCATGGAGAAGAACCCTGCGACCCGCGGGGGCGGCGCCCCCGCGCTCGAGCTGCGCGACGTGACCTACGCCTACGCCTCGCGCCCGCGGCTCAAGATACTGAACGGCGTCAGCGCCTCGTTCGAGGAGGGGGTGATGTACGCGGTCGTGGGCCCGTCGGGCTGCGGCAAGTCCACGCTGCTCTCGCTCCTGGGCGGCCTCGACGTGCCCGTGTCCGGCGAGGTCGCGGCTGCCGGCGCGCCGCTCGGGCGGGGCGGGCTCGCCCGGCACCGACGCGAGAACGTCGCCTTCGTGTTCCAGGGCTACAACCTCGTCGACTACCTGACGCCCGCGGAGAACGTGGCGCTCGCCACGCGCCTGCCCGCGCTGCCGCTCCTCGAGAAGGTGGGGATCTCCGCCGAGGACGCGCGGCGCAGCGTGCTCGCGCTCTCGGGCGGCCAGCAGCAGCGCGTGGCCATCGCCCGGGCGCTGGGCAGCGACGCGCGGGCGCTGCTGTGCGACGAGCCCACGGGTAGCCTCGACGAGGACACCGCGGAGGAGATCGCGGACCTGCTCGTGCGGGCCGCCCACGAGGAGGGGCGCTGCGTGGTCGCGGTCACGCACTCGCGCGACCTCGCCCGCCGCGCGGACCGGGTGCTCCGCCTCAAGCGCGGAAGGCTCGTCCGCGAGCGGTAGAGCGACTGCAGCCCAGGCAAAGAGCGTCGGATGCCGTCTCAAGTATGGGAGGAGCCGCCCAACCGATCAATCCCCACGGACGGCCCCTCCCACCAGCCAATCATACCGTGGCGCAGGCGCGTTCACTACATCCAGCGAAATACTGCGCGGAACAGCCAGCGCGCCGCCCTAAGCAAGATCCTCATAGTCCTCCTCCCCGAGCGCCTCGGCGGCGAGCGCCGCGGCGTCCCTCATCTCGGGCGTCACCCCCATGGCGGCGCACCGCTCCTCCAGGGGCGCGGACGGGTTCGCCCGCTCGAGGAGCGCGTCGACCTTGAGGACCCTGCCGATGGCGCTCCCGCCCCCGTGCTCGAGCCACTTGCGGTCCGCCGCCTCGAGGAGCCTGTCGTCGACGAAGCCGTCGCCGAGCCTCCACCATGCCGCCCTCCCGTCGCGGATCACCGCCTCCGCAGAGGAGAGCTCCTCGGCGCTCGCGGCGAGGAGGCGCCACCAGCGCCGCCGCACCGCCACCGGCGCGGTCCCGTCCCCCGCGGCGCCCATCTCGTAGCGGTCCGCCTCGATCCACAGCCCGTCGGGCTCGAGCGACAGCCTGGTCTCGGTTGCGATGCACGCATCCGCATGTCCCGGAGGCTGCACCTCGAACACGCTGTGGGGCTTGTCGCGGTAGACGATCTCGACGATCAACGCTGCCTCCTCCCTTCGTCTCGATTCCGCTCGGGGTCCCTGCCCCGTGTCGTCTGCCGGCACGGGGCGCCCGCCTCGCCCCCGCCGCGGGCGGGGCTCCTCCGCGACCGCTCTGACCTCTGGGGGAGGAGGCCCTTCTCGGCGGCGAACTCGCGGGCGCGCCTGAGCGCCTCCGCCTCCCCGTAGCGCCCCGCCCTCTCCGCGGCGGCGGCCATGCCGTCGAGCGCCGCCAGGCTGCGCGCCCTGCGCCTCCATATGGTGGAGGCGGCGTCGGCGAGCCGGTCGAGCTCCGCGCGGCCGCCCACGGCGACCGCCTCCCTCGCCGCGCGGATCGCCGCGCCGCGGTCGATGGGAGGGGCTCCGCCGATGACGGCGGCGCAGACGGACGCCCTTCCGTAGTCGAGGCCGAGGCGCTCCCCGCGGATGCGCCGCGAGGGGCTGTCGGCGAGGGAGTACACCCAGTCCCTCCTGGGCCCTCTCCTGGCGGCGTCGGCGAGCTCGACCCCCATGGCCGCGAGGAGCGAGCGGTACTCCGCAGGGGATGCGGCGAGGGCCCTCGCGACGTCGGCCCTCGCCCGGATGTCGGCGACCCACGACCTCTCTCCCCGCGCCTCCGCCGCGCGCTCGCCGCGGCTCCGTCTGGCCCGCGCCGTGGGCCGGGCGAGGGGCTCGTTCGAGAGGTGGGGGAGGCCGCGCTCCGCCTCGAGCCGCTGGAAGGAGCGATTGAGCTCGAGGGGGTCGGGGACCTGGAGCCGCCTCCCCGTCTCGAGCGAGGTGTTGTTGACCACGACGTGCGCGTGGGGGATGCGCCCCCCGTTGTCGTCGTGGTAGACGATGGCGACCTGGTGGTCGGGGAAGTGCTCCGACGCCCACTCGACGGCGAGCCCCCTCAGGGTGGCAAGGTCGACGCGGGAGCCGGGGTCGGGGGAGAGGACGTAGTGCTTCCACGTCCTCGCGGCCCGCCCGCGCCACGCCCTCCCGTTTCCGGCGGCCTCCCTCACCGAGTCCATCTCCGCGGCCCAGTCGCAGGCGCCGTAGCGCGGGAGATCGCCCTCCCAGCCCTCTATGGGCGCCCCGATGTTCAGGAAGTCGCGGGCGAGCGCCCTGCCGTCCCTCTCGAGGTAGCGCATGACCCCGCGGGCCCCGGTGTGCCCGCTTATCGCTTTGACGATTCCCATCCGTCACCCCCTACAGGAAGAGGGCGGGGCGACCGGTGAGCGTCGCCATGTCGGATCGCATGCCCCGGGCGGCGGCCTCGGTCTCCTCGAGGAGCGCGGCCGCCCGCTCGACCGCCTCCAGCATGTCCGTGAAGTCGCGGTCCCCGTGGCGTATGCGGAGCGCGACGGTGTTGAGCGCGTGGATGCCCTGGTTGTAGTGGACGCCCCACTTCCTCAGCTCCCTGGCCATGCGCAGGGCGCACCCGGTGTCGAGCAGGATGGGGCGGGACGCCGCGACCGCCCTCGCCGCGTCGTCGGGCTCCGCCGCGGCGAGGCGCACGAGGGAACGGACGAGGTCGGAGAGGCTGATGCTGAGCGCGTCGGCGACCTCTTGTGCCCCCGTCTTGTCCTCGGGGGCGATGCGGACGAAGAGCCTCTCGGGATACCGTTCCACGTCGCTCACGCCCCTTCGTTCTCGACGGCGGCCGGCGCAGCCGACCCCTGAGGGGAGCGGGGGATCCCCCGCAGCCCAGCCGGCGCGCCCGCGGGGCGCGGCTGCCGGCGGGGCTCCCGCGGGTCCGGGCGAGCGCCCGGCTCGGTGCCCGGGCGGGCGCCGAGGGAGGGCCGCGGGCCGCTGTTCCTGGCGCTGTGCGCACGGAACAGGCTACTTGCTAACCCAGTGGCTAACGTCCCTCCCTGGCTTTCGATTTCAGCTGTCGCGTCGTGGGTGTGCCGCGCGCATCACGGCGCGGCGGGCGTCCTCCTTCATGGCGTTCTCCTTAGCGTCAGGTCGCCCCGGCCCATCCGGGGCGTTTGCGCGGGTCGGATCCGCGTGGCGACAGTCTACCATCGCGCGGGTGTGGCCGCGACCGCCCGTTCATCAAAATCTCGCACAATCCGACCCGCACAAGCGAGGACTGCGCTACTGTGTTGCCCCATGCTCTTCATCTCGGAAGGACGGTGACCCCATGGGCTGGATCGAGGGTCTCAACGACGCGATGGACTACATAGAGAGGAACCTCGAGGGGGACCTCGACGTCGCCTGCGCGGCGCGCCTCGCCGCCTGCACAGAGGGGCAGTTCCGCAGGATGTTCTCCTACGTCGCAGGCATCGGTCTCGGGGAGTACGTGCGCCGCCGCCGCATCTCCTGCGCGGCCCTCGACCTCTCGAGGGGCGAGCGCGTTGTGGACGTCGCGGTGCGGTACGGCTACGGGTCGCCGACGGCGTTCACCCGCGCGTTCCGGGACGCCCTCGGCGTCTCGCCCAGCGAGGCGAAGCGCCCCGGCGCCCGCCTCTCCCTCTTCCCGCGGCTCTCGTTCTCCCTCACCGTCACGGGCGCCGAGCCCCTGTCGTGGAGGGTCGTCCCGCGGGGCGGCATGCGCCTCGTCGGGGTGTCCCTCCCGTGCGGGCCGTCCGAGGCGGGCGTCCTCGCCCAGATGGGCGACGAGGGGAGGAGGGAGCTCGGGAGGTTCTGGGGAGGTGCCTCGCGCTCCGGGAGCATCGAGGCCCTGCTCGCCCTCGCCGACGGCTCGGGTCCCGAGGGGGTCCTCGGGGTCAACGTGTCCGAGGGCGGGGAGTCGAGCTACCGGATAGCGGTGGCGTCCTCGGGGGAGGCTCCCGGCTGGGCGGATGAGATCCACGTTCCTGCCGGCACGTGGGCCGTGTTCGACTGCACCGGGCCGTGCGACGTCGCGACCGCCGAGCACTACCGCAGGATCTTCTCCGAGTGGCTCCCGTCCTCGGGCTACGAGCTCGCCGGGGACGTCAGCCTCGAGGTGTACCCGCGCGGCGACTTCTCGTCGAGAGGGTACCGCAGCGAGATCTGGATGCCCGTGGCGAGGAGGCCCAAGGGGTGATCCGTCCTTCCTTTTGTCCGACGCGGGGGATGCCCCGCGGCGCCCGCGCGGGCGGGCGCTGAGGAGAGAGGAAGAAACATGCAGGAAAAACCGATGGCCGCTCCCGTGCCAGGGGCGGTCGGTAAGTCGACCGTGGTGGGCCTCATGCTCGCCCTGTTCGTCGCGGCGCTCGACTCGACCGTGGTGGCCACCGCCATGCCGACGGTCGCCGCGGCGCTCGGAGGGGAGGCCCACTACGCCTGGCCGATGACCGCCTACCTCGTGGCGAGCACCGTGTCCACCCTCCTGTGCGGCGGGCTGGCGTTCTCGTTCGGCCTCAGGAGGGTGTACGTGGCAGGGCTCGCGCTCTTCGCCGCTTCGTCCGTCCTGTGCGCCCTCGCGCCGACGATAGAGGCGCTGGCGGCGTTCCGCCTGCTCCAGGGCGTTGGTGGCGGCGTGCTCGAGGCAGGTGTGTTCATCGCCGCGGCGATGATGCTCGCGCCGAGGGACAGGGGGCCGTATCTCGGGGCGGCTTCGGCCATGTACGGGATCGCGAGTGTCGTGGGACCCGTCATCGGCGGTGCCGTCGCCCAGGGGCTTTCCTGGCACGTCATCTTCGTCGTCAACCTCCCCATCTCGATCGTCGCCCTGCTCCTGTCGGGGCGCTGCCTGCCCGGCAGGGCTCCCGGGGCCCCTGCGGTTGGCTTCGACGTCTCGGGGAGCGTCGTCGCCTCGCTGTGCGTCCTGAGCCTCGTCCTCGCCTTCAGCCTGGCGGGCAGCGCCTTCCCCATGGCCTCGCCGCAGTTCGCGGCCCTCGTCGCGCTGTTCCTCGTCTTCGCGGCCGCGCTCGCCCGCGTGGAGAGGGGCAAGGTCGCCCCGACCGTGCCCACGGGCCTGTTCCGACGCGGGCAGGTCGTGGCGGGGTTCGCCTCCGGCTTCTGCGTCCAGTTCGCCCTCATGGCGGGCGTGACCTACCTGCCGCGGCTCCTCCAGGAGGGGCTGGGCATGGCCGCGGCCTCGTCCGGCGCGGTTCTCATCCCCATGACGCTCGCCCTCATGGTCGGCAGCAACACATCCGGCGCGGCGTTCCGCGCGACCGAGCGGCTCCGCGCCATCGCAGCGGTGTCGTCCGTCGTCGTCCTCTCAGCGGCGGCAGCGTTCTCAGTGATGTCCCCGATGCTGGCGGTCGCCTCCTGCGCCGCCGTCGCGGCGGCGCTGGGCCTCGGCGTCGGCATCGGCATGCCCGTGTCCAACCTCGCCGCCCAGACGGGCGCCGACCCGGCCGACGCCGGGCGCGCCACCTCCATGGCCATGTTCTTCAGAGGCTTCGGCGGCACCGTCTCGACTGCGGCGTGCGGCATGCTCGCCCCCGCCGCGACCGCTGCGGGCACGTCGGCGGTGTTCGGCGCGGTGTGCGTGGCGGCCGTCGCCGGCCTGGTCGCGTCGCGGTTCATCCCGAGGGAGATCGCCTCGTAGGCGCGGCCTCTTCTAGGCTCTTTCGCAATCGGGATGGGGATGCAAGGGGGCGGGCCCCCTTGCCCGGGGCCGGGGCGGGGAGCCCCGGTCGCCGAGGGCGGCCCGGCGTCGCCGCCGGGCCATCCCCCCTGTCAGGACGTCATGCCCGACACCTCCTCGGCCTCCTCGGCGTCCCCGCACCACGGCCCGAGGTCGGAGCACTCTCCCGCGAGCGGGCAGCCGCCGCACGCCGGGAACGGCCCCGGGGGCCATGCTCCCGCCGCCAGCCATCCCGGAGCGTCGAATAGCGACGCCTGAGCGCCCCGGCGTCCCGTCCGCCCGCGCCCTCGGAAGCTCTCGTTCGAGTAGAGGCAGCCCCCGTCGGCGACCCAGCGCCCGAACGTGAGGACGCGCGCGTCCCCGGACATGAGCAGGAAGCGCGAGCCCTGTGCGGTTGCCTCGACGATGCGTCGCTGGGCCGCGCCCGAGAGGCCGCCGCGCATCCCCTTGAGCGGGGCGAGGACGTTGCGGGCGTACGCCATGCTGTCGGACACGTCCGGCGAGGTGTCGAGCCCGGCCAGCGTCCCGTTGTGCATGAACCCCGCGGCGGCGCTGGCGGATTCCGCGCGCATGGCCCTGTAGTCCTTGCACACGGCGAACGGGTGACAGCACCCGGGCTTGACCCTTCCGTGCGTAGCGATGCGGAAGTGCAGGGCGACGGGGAGCCCCCGCGCGTCGCGCGGGAGCTCGCTTGAGAGCGCCGACTCGAGGTCGCCCCACCCCATGAACCCCTTTCGGAGCTGGACGCGGCCCCTCTCGGGCCACATGAAGCCCGCGCCGTCCGGGTTCTCCTCGAAGCAGCGGCGCAGGGTGTCGGTCGAGGGCATTGTCGCGCCCTCCGGCTTGTAGACGATGATGCACATGCTAGGCTCCCATCGCGGTCGCGGTGCCCGACGGCGGGGCGGCGTTGGCGAGCCCCCTGTCGGCGAGGTACGCCGCCAGCTCGCCCGCCCCATCCGGGCACCTCTCCAGTATTTCGTCGCACAGCGCGTACCACGTGAGCCGGTCGAGCTGGCCGGGGGTGAGCTCCCTCACCACGGCGCACATCCCCGCGACGAGCGCGAACGTCGCGAACAGCGTCTCCGGCCTGAGCGTCCCCCGGAACATTCTCAGCTCGATGGTCGCCTCGTTCTGGATGTTCACCGCCTGATAGCGGTCGTGGCGGGCCGTCCTGTGGACGAGGCGCGCGGTCTCTATCCACCCATCGTTGCCCACCGGTGCGTCCGGGCGCCTCGCCCATCGGTTCAGCTGCTCGCGCCTCCTCCGGCTGAAAATCGCGAGCGGTTCGAACAGCCGGTCGACGAGGGCGAGCATCTTGTACTCGGCGAGCGCCTGCGCGGTCGGGCTCTGTCCGAAGTACGCCCGGCTCACGTGCACGTGCAGGCCGCACGTCCTCGTGTCGTGGCTCCTCATGCCCGCGGCCTCGGCCGTCCTGCATATCGAGCGCCAGAGCTCCTTGCCCTCCGGCGACAGGAGCACGGTCGGGCTCACCGGGTGCGTGACGAGTTCGGCACCGTCCTCGAGGCTCGAGTCCCGCTTGAAGTAGAGGTAGTCGCTCCCTGCGAGCGCGAGGATGCCCCTCGCCGCCCGTTCCGGCGAGCCCCCGTCCATCTCCAGTTCGATTCCCAATGCGAGCGCGTTCGCTTCCTCCCCCTCGGCACGATGGAATATCGGCTCCGGCTTGTACGAGTAGGGGTGGATGAGCCTGCTCCCTCGTCTCGCGGCGCACCTCCGGCAGAGGCGCTCGTCCGCGTCTTCTCCCTCTTCGAGGTCGTCTGCGGGGAAGTACTCCCCGCACTCCGAGCACGCATCCCAGTCGTCCCAGCACGACGAGCAGATGGTCCTGCCGTAGGCGTCCACGAGGAAGTCGGTCGAGGACCGCTCGTGCAGCTCTCCGCACTCGCGGCAGGTGTAGCAGAGGCGTTCGGCGCACTCGCGGCAGAGGGTCCGGCCCGACGACGGGCGGCGCGCGTCCGCCGCCGGCACGGTCGCGCCGCACTCGTCGCAGCGCGTGTAGAGGCGCTGCGCGCACTCCGGGCAGACCCCCTCGATGCCGTCCTCCTGAGGCGTGTAGTCGCCGCCGCAGTGACGACAGAAGTGGAAAAGGGGCTCGATGTCGGATGGGGGCGTGAATCTTCTCCTTGGCATAGTTTCCTCCTTCCCGCCGCGCTTGGCGGCGGTCCCGCGCCCGGCGCGCTGCCGGGCGCATGTCCTTTGCGGTCGTATGCTGCTGTCAAGGTGCGCGTCCCCTCGGCGGGGTAGAATGCTGGGAACAGGAGTTTGGCGGCGGCCTCGGAAGGGGGACGAGATGGGCGTCTTCGAGCATTTCAGGGAGCATCCCGGCGACCGTCCCTACCGGCGCTGTCCCGCGTGCGGCGGGGAGCTCCGCATGTTCCGGTACTCCCGCCGCCCGGGGGAGATTGCGTTCTACTGCCCGGGGTGCGACTGGAACGCTTCGGTCACCGACGTGGACGAGGCGAGGGGCGTTCCCTCCGGCGGGCCCCTGCGGTACCTCGACGGGGACGCGCTCGTGACGCTCGGGGCCCGCTTCGGCCTCGTGGAGAACACGGCCGACCTCTAGGCTCTCCCTCATCGTCCTCACGCTCCTTCCGTAACCGGCTATGCCTCGTTAGCTGCCGACCGCCCGGAGCGGGAGCGGAGGGCGCGCGGGATCCCGCGCGCCGCAAGGGGGGAAGCGAAGGCGGAGCCGCTGGTTTTCCGGCAGGGAGGCGCCGCCGACCGGTTGTTTCGGGCGAGCTTCGCCGGCACCGCTCTGAGCGGGGGCGGCCGAGCTCGAAAGAAGCCGGAAAAGCATCGCGGCCCTTGCGGGGAAAGCGGGGCCCGTGACAGGCTGCGCGCACGAGGAATAACCGGCATCCGCCGGATTCGGCTCAGCACAACAAGCAACGTGTCAGACTGATGGAAGCTACGGAACCATAAAGGTCGGAGGCCACATGAGGATTGTCGAATTGAAGATCGAGAACTACCGGAACCTCGATGGCGTGTCGATAAAGTTTGACGAGGACGTAAACTATATCGTCGGGGAGAACAACCTCGGCAAATCGAACGTGCTCGACCTGCTCAATACAATCTTCAATCAAGCAATGCTCAGCGAAGAGGATTTCGCTGACGTCGGAAAGCGGTCAGGGGCTGTAGTCACTCTAAAGATGGACGAGGACGAGCTCGGAACGACGGGGCTCGACGTCGACCCCATGACCGGAGACACCATTACCGTGCGCGCCTTTGCCGACGACCCGGATTCCCGAATAGAATTCGAACTCGAGGGAAGCGGGGAAAAGATCCCTCCTTCACTGATGAGGTCCGTTCACATGTTCAGGTATTCGACGGCATCATTCAACAGGGGAGACCTGGCGTTTGACGGTACCCGAGGTGTCGGTAAGGTTCTCACCAAGGGCATCGCGCTTTATCTTGAAAAAGAGGGTAAGGGAGTTTCCGACTTTCTCGACGAAGAGGAGCTTGAGGGTCTTGCTACAGAGCTCAATGCAATCGTCGACGACGTCCCCATCTTGTCGTCGTATGGGGTGAAGACGGGCGTCGATGCGTCGGATGGCGGATCGCTTGGAAGCTTGGTTACCTTGCTGGATAAAAGAGGCGTCCATTTCAAAAAGGCGGGGGTAGGCCTGCAGTACCTCGCCATCGCCTCTCTCTCGATAGTCGAGAGCATTATGCGCCTCTCGCCAACACGCCTTTCAGAGAGCCTCTGCTTGGGTGCCAACGGCAAGCTTGTGCTGCATGCCGTGCTGGCATACGACGAGCCCGAGGCCCACCTCCACCCGTATATGCAGAGGCGACTCTCGAAGAGCCTGCACAGGATTTGCGAGGGGAAGGACAACAAGTTCAACGCCCTTCTTAAGGCCTATTTCGGAATCGATTCAATCAGGGCCCAGCTCATAATGGTGACGCATTCCCCAAACATTCTGGCTCGCGGCTACAAGAACATCGTGCGATTTGGACAGGGCGAAGGTTCCCCGACGGTCAAGTGCGGAACGGAGATCACCTTGCCCAGAAAGGCGGAAAAGCACCTCATGTTGGGCTTTGATTCGATACGGGAGGCCTTTTTCGCCCGGTCTGTCCTGGCCTTTGAAGGGGAGGCGGAGTCCGGCGCCATTCCGGTCTTCGCGCGCAGCCTTGGGATGGATTTGGACGATTGTGGAGTTGTGGCAATCAGGGCCGGAGGGAAAGAAAACGTGGGACCGCTCTGCGAGCTTCTAGATGAGTTTGAGATACCAAACTATTCCATTGTCGACAGAGACGACGGGGAGCCAATCGCTTCAGGAGATCACATAACGACAACGGATTGGGATTTCGAGTCCGAGGTCATCGACGCTCTCTTCGCCAAAGGCAGCCAGAGTACGTTCATAACATTCCTCGAATCAGAAGAGCGCCGGAAGAGGGCCGTGGTTATCAAAGGTAACAGCAGAGCTCTGAAAAAGGCATGTGCGACTTACAACGTAAGCCTAATGGATTCTGAGTACGATTTTCAGGGAGAGGAGTTCGAGGGGGAGTTCGCGGACACGCCCAGATCGCGAGCTCTCATGTATGCCTGGCTCTCGTCGAACAAAGGCGTCAGATTTGACGTTGCCCTGGCGGAGGCGCTCGGTGTCGACGGCATTCCCGCATGCTATGAGAACATCATTCGCAGGGCGGCGGGACTCTGATGCCGGGGAGCCAAGGCGACTTGAGGGATAGCGTTAGGGTCGTAATCGAGGGGCGCTGCGGTGGGGACGAATCGCAGCTCTTGGCGATCCTCACGCGATCGAGGAGGGTCTTCGTGGAAGCGCCGGCGGGCTATGGGAAGACGACGGCGATGACCGGACGGGCATGCTGGCTGCTGGCATCCGGTGAAGTCCCACCACCAAAAAGGGTCATGGCCCTGACCTTTAGCGTCGCCGCGGCGCGGAGGATGCGAGCGGACATGAGCGCCGCTTTGTCGGCGCTTCCCGGTCCCGCGGCACGGCGCTTCGAGGGCAGAGTCATGACAACCAACTTCCACGGCCTCGCATGGGCTCTGCTGCGAAGGTACTGGAGATCGCTCTCTCTGCCAGCCTGCGTCGACGAGCTTTCCATGCTTGATGACAACGGTTCCGTCGGCGAGCTGATTTCGCGAGGCGGCGGCATGACTTACGATGAAAAGAATGTCGTCGACAGCTTTCTCAGCTCCATGAGACGCGGTCGAGACGAAGACTTGAGGCGCTTGATTTGCCCCTTTAATAAAGTCATCAGGGATAGATTCGTGCCGAATGGCATCTTGCCATACTCCGCGATGATCTCCCTTGCAATCGAATTGCTTGCCCTCTGTCCGAAGCTGAGGTCCTATCTGTCGGCAGCTTATCCTGTCGTGCTTGTCGACGAGGCGCAGGACACAAATGCCCTGTGCTATATCTTCCTAAACGGTCTGCTTTCAGAAGAGTCGGGAATCTGCATGTTCGGCGATCCCATCCAGCGCGTCTACGGCTTTATTGGCGCGATGACGGGACTAAAGGAAAAGGCATCTACCGACCTACGCCTCTTGCCGCTTGAACTCGAGCATAACCATAGGTTTTCCGAAGGATCTATCATCGGAGAGCTCGGTGCCGCGATTCGCTCCAACATGAAGGGAGGCCCTGTCGGCGGAACACCCCGACTGCCCGTCCTCATCAGCTCCACGCAGCAAGGCGAAGCGGCTGCCATCGTTTCCAAAGTCGCAGAGCTTGCGCAAGGCGAGGGAGGGAGAACCGCAATTCTCGTTCGCAAACGCGGCCCCCTTGCCGACCTCATCATGGACGGGCTAGACGAAGAGGGCGTCTCGTACTTCAACGGACTCTTCTCGGATACAAGCTCGGAATTCATGGCGTTCAACGCGCTTGCCCTCTCCAAGATTGCCGATGCAGCACCTGGTGAAAAAGGCGTCAGTCGGTCCGCTGCGAACAGAATCATCGAGTCCGTTTCCGAAGAGCTCCTTTCCGGCTCCAAGGGATTCGAGTACGGGCGGTCCTACGCCATGCTTCTCGGAGCGTTGAGGAAACACCTTGCGGCAGATTGCGCGGCGATGAGCCCTTCGGAGCGGCGCGACTATATCTTGAGCATCTTCTCCGAGGGCTCCCTGCGGCGCTTCTCGGATTACCTCGATGCCGGCGTCTCGATGATGACCGTTCATTCCGCCAAGGGGCTCGAGTGGGACAGCGTTTTCATCCCGGGCGTCACGCGTTTAGATTGGCCCGGAGGAATGTGCATTCAGTGCGACAGGGCTGGTATGTGCTCACGTTCCGCGCAAAGTTGCCGGATTGTCGATATGAGGAGAATGCCAGACGGGCTTATCGAAGAAATCGGCCTGCTGTACGTCGGCGTCACTCGCGCTCGAAAGGCGGTGTACGTCTCCGCCTCGATGCAACGCAGGACAAAATCCGGGGACTATCAGCCCACCTGTCCCTCTTGTCTGATGTCTCTTCCGGGTATTGCGCCTGTGAGCTGGGCGGCGATGGATGCGGAGAGCTGACTTCTGATGCTACGAGGCGTGTCCGCTATGGGAGCGAGAGCCGGCCGGCCGCCCTGTCCATGACCTCGCTGAGCATGGCTAGGCCGTTCTTCAGCTCGCCCTGCTTGGAGAAGTAGTCCCTGTGCGCCGTGAATCGCCTGCGCAGGGCTCGGAGCTTCTCCGCGGCGTCCCCTCTCGCGTCCTCGCTCTTGACCAGGTGCATGTAGCAGAGGGCGAGGGCGGTGAAGTCGTGGATGATGGGCGCCCTCTTGGTGAGCGACACGAGCTCGCGGTCGATTCCCAGCTCCTCGACCGCCATCCTCGAGATGGAGCCGACAGGCTTCCTCAGCTTCGAGCTGAGCGTGCTGAGCATGTTCCCGTTGTGGGCGGCGGCGTTCCTCAGCGCCTTCGTCGGGAAGAGCAGGCCCTTTACCTCCTCCTCGTCCTTCATCGCTCGCCGCTCGAAGACGTAGTACTTGTAGAGCGAGATGACGCCCCCGAAGGACGCGAGCTCGAGGTAGCTCCAGACCGCCATGTGCCCGGGGTCCCCGTACTTCTCGACGAGCCCACGGGTGTAGGAGGACCCGCCCAGCCCGGCAAGGCTCCTCTCGGTGTGGTCGGGGTCTATCCCGCCGAGCGCGTCCGATGCCAGGTGCAGCAGGGAGGCGAGGGCGGAGATGACGGATCTGGCGTCCGATGTCGCCAGGTCTCCGGACAGGCTTCTGACCACCGGGGCCTTCGACCGAATGGAGCAAAGGTCGACCCTCTTCTCGAGCACCCTGACCTTCCTCTCGCGCTCGGAGTCGAAGAAGGACGCCATGAGCTCGTAGGGGTCGTCTCCCGCGTCCATGATCATCCTGTTGAGCTCGACCTTCATGTAGTGCTCGATGTCGAGCGTGAGGGAGAGGACCGTCTCGCGGAGGTGGTGGTCGAGCCTCGTGAGCTCGGCGAGGTGGGCGAAATCGAGGTTGATGTAGGAGCCGAAGCGCTCCGAGCCGGGGTTGGTGTAGCGGGAGAAGCACTTCGCGAACGCCTTCACCTTGAAGAAGAAGTTGCTCTCCCGCAGGAATCGCTCGGCCTCCCGCTCGTCCGTCAGCTCGAAGCGGACCCCTCGCTCCTTGAGGTGGCGGACCTGCTGGGCGGCGTCGATGAGCGGCCGTTCCTTTGTTGTCGCGGTGCCGGGATCTTCCATATCGGCTCCAAAAGATAAGAAAAATGCGGCTGAAGGTACAGGTACCCGCAGCCGCTAAAAGCCCTAGGGCTTTTCACAATGACTGAAGTATACCCGATTGAGGCGAACGGGGGAAGCGCTCGGGAAGTGTGGGCCATCCATCGGAAGGGCTCCATAATCTCGGCACAGAGGGTCTGCGCGCGGCGGAGGCGCTGGCGTCGACTGGGGCGGGGAACGTGTCCTCACCTCCGGGACATGCCGAAGATGAGGGCGTCCTCCCGCTCGACGTCCGAGGGCTCCGCCTCGCCGCGCATGGCGGAGAACTCCCGCGCGAGGAAGTCGACCGTCCAGGCGAGCCCCTCGTCGACCTCGTCGGCGGACCGTATGCGCCTGAGCTCCCGGTACACGCGCGCCATCTCGTCCCGGAGCATCTTGTAGACGCGCACGTCGGGCTTGACGACGACCTCCTCCTCGAGGGCTCGCTTGTAAAGGTAGTCCTGCTTGGTCATGCCCGAGGCGCGCGCCATGAGGTCGATGCGCCTCGCCTGCTCGGGCGTGACGCGGAAGCCGATGGTGACGCTCCTCTCGCGGGCGGAGTTGGGGCAGGGCATGTCAGTTCTCCCTTCTCGCCCCGTCCAGGGCGCGGGCCATGTCGGCCTGGACGCTGGGGAACAGGTGGGCGTAGCGGTAGGTGATGTCGGCCGCCTCGTGGCCCATGCGGTCCGCGATGGCGAGCGCGGTGAAGCCCATGTCGATGAGCAGCGACACGTGGCTGTGCCTGAGGTCGTGGATGCGGATGGGCTCGAGGCCGGCCGCCTTGCTCCCGCGCGCCATCTCGTGGCTGAGGAAGTACTTGGTCACGGGGAAGATCCGCTCGTCGGGGTCGAGGCCGCGCCCGGAGAGGAACGCCTCCATCTCCTCCGCGTAGAAGTGCGGCATGGCGATGACGCGCTTCGACTTCGGGGTCTTCGGGTCGGTGAGGACGTCCTGCCCGTCGATGCGCTGGTAGGACTCCGCGACGGTGAGGGTCCCCCGCTCGAAGTCGAACCTCCGCGGCTTCAGGGCGAGCAGCTCCCCCTCGCGCACGCCGCACCAGTAGAGCGTCTCGAAGGCGTGGAAGGAGAGCGGCTTGTCCATGATCTCGTCCGAGAACCTGAGGTACTGGTCCTTGGTCCAGAACCTCATCTCGCCGGCGGACTTCGAGCCCATGGATTCGGCCCTGCGGCACGGGTTCGACGAGAGGCCGTAGAAGCGCACGGCGTGGTTGAAGAGTGCGCAGAGCTGGTTGTTGACGGTCTTGAGGTAGGTCGCGGAGAACCCGCCCCCGCTCGGCTTCTCGAGGGCCATCAGCTCGTTCTGCCACCTCACGATGTCGACCGGGGCGATCTGGTTCATGCGCTTCTCGCCCAGGTAGGGGAGGATGCGCTTCGTGATGATGGACTCCTTGGTCTTCCAGGTGTTCAGGCGCAGGCGCGGCCCCATGTCCTTCTTGTAGAGCTCGAGGAAGTCGACGAGCTTCATGTCCATGTCGCCCGCCTGCACGGCGTAGAAGTCGCGCTCCCACGAGAGCGCCTCGGGCTTGGTCTTGAAGCCCCGCTTCACCTTGTGGGCGCGCTTGCCGTCGTAGGTCTTGTACCAGGCCTGGACGTACCAGGTGCCGTTCCGCTTATCCCTTGTCACCGACATCGGAATCCCCCTCGCCCTCGAACAGGCGCTTCTCGAAGTACGCGCGGCTGACCCGCCCGGGCACGGTGATGCACCCCCGCTCCTCCATCTCCTTGTTGAGCCGGCGGATGAGCTTGTAGGCGTAGGCGCGCGACATGCCGAGGGCCTCGGCGACCTCGTCCGCGCCGATGGTTCTGCTCTCCATCTCTCTCCAATCTCGCGACAGCACGAAAACGTGCTGTCAGTTCGGATACTAGCAGCACGAAATCGAACGGTCAACATGACAATCCTTCATATCCTGATGCGTTATCCTGAGATAAGCAGGTACACCAGATATACGAGAGAGACAGGGGAGACATGGCGGACGGCAGCAGGATACGCGAGCTCCGGACGAGGCGCGGCCTCCTGCAGCGCGAGCTCGCCGAGATGGCTGGCGTGACCGAGTCCGCGGTGCGCAACTACGAGCTCGGGCTCAGGACGCCCCGGCCGCAGCACCTGGAGGCCCTCGCGAGGGCGCTCGGGGTCGCCCCCGCCGCGCTCGCCGACTACGGGGTCGAGACGGCGCGCGACGCGATCGAGGTCCTGTTCCGGCTCGAGGAGAGCTTCGGCGCGAGGCCCGAGGCGGACGCAGACGGCGCGCGGGTCGCCGTGGACCCCGCGGCGCCCGGCGCCCAGAAGCTCGACGCGGCGGTCAGGGCGTGGGCCGCGATGCGCGCGAGGCGGGACTCCGGGGAGATCTCCGAGGAGGAGTACCTCGACTGGAAGCGCGGGTTCACCGGAAGGTAGATTTCGGCGGTTAAAGGGGCATTCTTTGCCGGAACGCGAGCAGATGCCCCCTTAACGAAGTTTTTTCGACGGCTGGGTGCGCGATCGGTCCCGCGGCGCCGGCTTGACCCCCCCTTTTGATAAAATCCCTAATGGGCGTTTCCTTGTGGTGTCGGCTTTTTTGCATATTTCTGCCTGGAAGCCCCCGGCCGATAGAACGGCGTTGAGTTCAATTTGAGTTCAACTCGGAGATGCGAAATGCGGTTCATTTCGGTTAATTGGAAGACGACGGTACACCACGTAGACGAACGGTGATGAGAGTGCACATTTTGATTACTGAGTGGGAATAGGAGAATATGGATAACACAGGGAAAGAAACGGCAGGTAGATAGCCTGTTTTCATCTCGACACACGGCGCGGTGATGACAAAACGATGCCGCGCGTCCGATTGCGTCTCATATGTATCAGGGGGAGCCCCGGCGAGCGGTCGCCGGGGCTCCTTTGTTTTTGCGCGACCGAGGAGGCTAGATCGATGGGGCGTATGGAGAGAGCGCGCCGGGCGGCAGGGCCGTCGGCGACCCCTCGCGTGCGGTTGGCGCGGCAGAGGCGCCGCGCGCCCCCTCTGCCGGGGGAACGGGCGGTGCGGACGGCGAGGGGATGCGCCCGTTCCCCGCTGCACCGGGCGGTCGGGGGCCTCGGCCTCCTCGCTCGGAGGGCGTTGCCGTATCTGAGTCCAAAGACAATCGGAAGGAGCATGGGAACCATGTGCCCGTGCAAGGTCCTGGCGATAGCGAACCAGAAGGGAGGGACGGGCAAGACCACGACGGCGGCGAGCCTGGGCGTCGCCCTCGCGATGCGCGGCAGGCGCGTCCTGCTCGTCGACGCGGACCCGCAGGGGGACCTCACCACATCGCTCGGGTGGAACCCGGACGAGCTCGAGGTGACGCTCGCCACCCATCTCGAGCGAGCGGTCCTCGACGAGCCGTTCCCCTGCCGCGCGGGCATCCTGAGCCATGCGGTGGGCGTGGACCTGATGCCCGCCAACATCGAGCTTTCGGGGACGGAGGTGGCGCTCGTGAACGCCATGAGCCGCGAGCACGCCATGCGCTCGTGGCTCGACCGTGCGAAGCGCGGGTACGACTTCGCGATCATCGACTGCCCGCCGTCGCTCGGGATGATGACCATCAACGCGCTCACGGCGGCGGACGGGGTGGTCGTCCCGGTGCAGGCCCAGTACCTCCCGGCGAAGGGGATGACCCAGCTCGTCAAGACCGTGGGCCGCGTGCGGAGGCACATCAACCCAGGCCTGCGCATCGAAGGAATCGTGCTCACGCTCGTCGACGCGCGCACCAACCTCGCCCGCCAGGTCGAGAGGAGCATCCGGGGCTCGTACGGGGAGGCCCTGCGCGTGTACGAGGCAACCGTCCCCGTCGCCGTAAAGGCCGCCGAGAGCAGCGCGCACGGGAAGAGCGTGTTCGCCTACGACGCCTCGGGAAAGGTCGCGTGGGCCTACGCACGCCTCGCGAGGGAGGTGAGCGGGGTTGGCCCGAAGTCGAGAGATTCCCATCAGCCTCTCGTCGGTCGATGACCTGTTCACCACGCAGGAGGAGCGGGACGAGGCGGCGCGCGAGAAGGTCTCCGAGCTCCCCCTCGGCGCCATAGACCCGTTCCCCGACCATCCGTTCCGGGTTCGCGGCGACGAGGAGATGGCCGACCTGGCCTCCAGCGTCGCCGAGCGCGGCGTGCTCACGCCCGTCGTGGTGCGCACGAAGGGGGACGGCCGATACGAGCTCGTGAGCGGCCACCGCCGCAAGCGCGCGGCGGAGCTCGCGGGGCTCTCGGAGGTTCCCGCCATAATACGGAATATGAGCGAGGACGAGGCGGTCGTCGCCATGGTGGACGCGAACATGCAGCGGGAGCTGGTGCTCCCGAGCGAGAAGGCGGCGTAGGGGTGTAAACGGAATCGGGGTAGATTCAGATTCAGCATGATGTTCACCGCTCCCGGTCAGCACGGTCATGAGGCGGACGGTTCCGAGGCCGAGGATTTCTGTCGCTGGTGCTACGAGAACGGTGTCTACACGTACGAGATCTCGATGGATGAGATGATCGAAGACTGCGCGCCGCGCATGGCCGAGGTGATGGGTTGGACTGTGGACGAGGCGGCGTCGCTTCTGGGCGCGGTGCTGTCGACGCTTCGCCGCTGGCGTGAGGTCGCCGAGAACGAGAAGGCCTACGGCGAGGAGACCCGCGCGGCCTACGGCGACGAGGTGGTGGATGCCTCAAACAAGTAATACCTGGAGGTGGGCGAGGCGGCGCACCTGCAGGCAGAAGAGCTGGCGGTCGCCATCAACGAGCAGCTGCGCCGTGCGATGGAGGCGGGCGACCCGGCGGGCTCCGAGGCACGAAAACTCGTGGCGATGCGCGCCCGCTGGCTGCGCATGTACTGGCCGGAGGGTACCTACACACCCGAGGCGCACAAGGGTCTGGCGGACGGCTATGTTGCCGACGAGCGGTTCCAAGCCTATTACGGAAAGGTTGCGCCGGGGGCGGCGCAGTTCCTGCGCGACGCGATCCGTGCGTGCGCGTGATCGTCTTGCGTGGCTGTCTTTAGGGTTGCCTGTATCAGTACATGTGGGAAACGGTTAGTATCTGATCACACTTTGAGCGATCGCCGCAGATGAGCTCGTCGCGGGCCTTGCCACGATGGCGGTGCGCTTCCCGCTGCGCGGGTTGAAGCAACAGGATTGGCTGGTAAACGTTCCGCTCTACGTCGTCAACGCCTTTCCGGGCATCCTCGAATGTGAATGCTCCACCTATCGGGTATAGGCGGGACATGGCGTGTGTTCAGGGTCGTCAAAAGGGGGCCGTAGCAGGACGAAGACCATCTGCGATGCGCTGTCCGGCCCGGCGCGCTATGATGGCGGAAAGGTTTTGGTAATCGCGCGCGGCGCGGAGAGGGGATGCGATGAGGCAGTGCATGGATGCGGCGAACCTTCACAGGCGTCTGCACAAGATCATCGGCCAGGTGCAGGCCATCGATCGCATGATTGACGAAGACGTGCCGTGCGAGGACATCCTCTCGCAAATCAACGCAGCGAAGAGCGCCCTGCACCGATGCGGCCAGGTTGTGCTCGAGGGGCACATCCAACACTGTGTGCGCGACGGTATCGAGCACGGGGACGCGGACAAGACCGTTGCCGACTTCACCAAGGCCGTCGAGCGTTTCGCCAACATGATTTAGTACCTCAGCTGAAAAAAGAACTTCGGCTTGACTCCTCTTCCTCAAAGCATTATACCCATAGGGGTATAGGTATCAAAACGCGCCGGCGAGAAGGACGGGGGAGCCCATGGTCGAAGGTCTCGAGAAGCTGCTGGAGTGGGGCGGCGCTAAGCGCGACATCGCGTTTCTCGCCATCTCGGGCGCGGCGCTCGCGCTCTCGCTCGCTGGCGTTGAGCCGTTTCCGTTCTCGATCGCGTGGGTCGCCATCATCCTGTGCGGCGTGCCCATCATCCTGGAGGCCGTCATCGGCCTCGTGACGGAGTTCGACATCACGGCCGACGTGCTCGTCTCGCTCGCCCTCATCGCGAGCGTCTTCATCGGCGAGGACTTCGCCGCGGGCGAGGTCGCCTTCATCATGCAGCTCGGCGGGCTGCTCGAGGAGCTCACCGTGGCGCGCGCCCGCGCCGGCATCGAACGGCTCGTCCATCTGACGCCGCGCACGGCACGGCGCATCGCTCGCGCAACGGCCGAGGGCGGGGAGCCGCGCCCCGTGGCGGAGGAGACCATCGCGGCGGAAGCCGTTCAGGTGGGCGACATCCTACGCGTGCTGCCCGGGGAGGCCGTGCCCGTAGACGGCGTCATCGTCTCCGGTCAGACCTCGGTGAACCAGGCGGTCATGACCGGCGAGAGCCTGCCGGTGGACAAGGGCCCGGGGGACGAGGTGTCGTCCGGCACGGTCAACCAGTTCGGCTCGTTCGACATGGCCGCGACGCGCGTAGGCGAGGACTCGTCCATCCAGCGGATGATTCGCCTCGTGCAGTCGGCAGACGCCGACAAGGCCAAGATCGTGAACCTCGCCGACCGCTGGGCGGTGTGGATCGTCGTCATCGCCCTTGTGGCAGCAGTTCTCACCTATCTCGTGACGGGCGAGATCATCCGCTCGGTCACCATCCTCGTCGTCTTTTGCCCGTGTGCGCTCGTGCTCGCCACACCCACGGCCATCATGGCGGCGATCGGCAACGCCACCAGGCACGGCTTTCTGGTGCGTGAGGGGGACGCGCTCGAGCGCCTGGCGCAGGTCAGGCGCGTGTGCTTTGACAAGACGGGCACGCTCACCACGGGGGAGCCGCACGTGGTTGCCGTGTGCGCGGGCGAGAAGGACGTGAGCGAGGACGCGTTGCTCGCGGTTGCCGGCGCGGCCGAGAAGCGATCCGAGCACCCCCTCGGGCGCGCCATCGTGGCCGCGGCCACGGAGCACGCCGGAGCGGCGCCGAAGGACCCAACGTCCTTTGCCATGGTGCCCGGTCGCGGCGTAGTGGCCGAGGTGGGCGGGCGCACGGTGTACGCCGGCAGCGCTGCGCTGCTGGCGGAGCACGGTCTGACTATACCGGACGCACTGGGGAGGCGCGTGGACGCTACGCGCGCCGAGGGGGCAACGATCACCTATCTCGGCTGGGGCGACACGGCAGCGGGGTTCATCGCACTCGCCGACCGCGTGCGCGAGAACGCCACCGCTACGCTTTCGGCAGTGTGGGAGACGGGCGTGGAGCCGGTGCTCCTCACGGGGGACCACGAGGCGGCGGCCGCCCACGTGGCTGCCGAACTCGGCATCACCACCTACAAGGCCGCCTGCCTGCCCGAGGACAAGCTCTCCTTCATCGATGACTCGGAGCGCGCGGGCAAGGGCGTTTGTATGGTCGGCGACGGCGTCAACGACGCGCCTGCGCTCAAGCGCGCGCTTGTGGGCATCGCCATGGGAGGCGTCGGCAGCGATATCGCCGTTGACGCGGCGGACATCGCGCTCGTGAACGATGACATCGCCGAGCTGCCGCACCTCCTGCGCCTCTCCCGCCGCATGATGACGACCATCAAGATCAACCTCACGTTCTCGATGACGCTCAACTTCATCGCGATCGCGCTCGCCATCTCGGGCGTCCTGAACCCTGTGGTGGGCGCCCTCGTGCACAACGCGGGCTCGGTGCTCGTTATCGTCAACTCCGCGCTTCTACTGGGATGGAAGCCGCGCGTTCGGTAAGGCTGCTAGGGGGCGGTATTCGGCCTAGCGGCGAGCTTGATGATTGACGCTTACGAGGCGTCGCTGTAGAAGCATCCGTTACCACCGGGCGAGAAATGCGAGCGTCTGGGCGAAGGCGTCCTCGCGGCTTTGCCGGCATGCTTCGGGGTTGGCGCGCTCGACGCGGAAGAGCCTGAGCGAGGGTGTCTCCATGGGCACGAGGATGTGGCTCGCGTACTCGTAGGAGCGTCGCGTGATCTCGAAGGGATGGTCGTGCTTGGCGAGGCGCTGCTCGACGATCCGACAGGCCTCGTCGCTCGGCCACATGGCGTCATGCGAGGGGCTGGCGAGAAGGACGGGCCCGTTGATGCGCTCCACGGCAATCCAGGCCTCCTTGGGTGCGCGCTCGACGATCCGCTCGTAGACGAAGCGCATGTCGAGCTGGCGCTCGGTGACGATACGACGGATGATGCCGAGGTAGGGGAGCCTCCCGCCGCCCCGCGCGCAGGGCACGGGCTCGCCGCGCCAGGTCCAGCTCGAGCGGTCGCTCAGACCCTTGCCGGCAAGGCTTTTGTTGCCGGTGATGCCCGGCATGGCGCAGGCGAGCGGGGAGATGGCGACGGCGCAGGTGATCTGAGGCATGAGCGAGGCGGCGAGAAGCGCAAGCTCGCCGCCCTTGGAGATGCCGTAGATCCCCACGCGGTCAAAGCCACGCTGGCGGAGATGGGCGACGGCACGCTCGATTGGCTCGATCGACACCTCGATGAGCCCGTCGGGGAGTCCCGGCACGTTCCAGTAGCACAGGCCGAGCGCGGCGATGCCCCCCCGTGCGAAACGCGCACCGAGGTTGCGCGGGATGTTCTCGTTGCCCTCGCTGCCGCCGAGCACGATGAGCGCCTTGCCGGAGTACGCTTCGACGTGCCGCTCCGGCAAGTGGAGGAATCCGAAGAAGCCGTCTTGCTCGACGGTGAACCGTTCCATGCCTCCACTTCCCAACGACAGGCCCCACAGCGGACCGATTGGTGCTTCCTAGAGACGTCGAGCGCTTTCTGCGGCCAGCGCGATGGTGGTGCCGTTGTGCAGGAGCGCCGAGGTCTGGGGTCGGATGATGCCGACGATTCCCGCAGCGAGAAGAGCCGAGTTGATGCCCATAACCGCGGTGAACGAGCGGTCGAGGCGCCCCATGAGGGAGCGGCTGAGCGCGTGCAGGCGCACGATGGCGTCGAGCCCGCCCGCGGCGAGCGTGACGTCGGCGACCTCCTGCGCGATGGCGGTGCCCGTGCCCATGGCGATGCCCACATCGGCGGCGGAGAGCGCCGGCGCGTCGTTAACGCCGTCACCCACCATGACGACGCGTTGTCCGCGAGCCACGAGCGCCTCCACGTAGGCATGCTTTTCCTCGGGGAGCAGGTCGGCCCGGTACTCGGTGATGCCCGCCTCGGTGGCGATGCGTGCGGCGGTGCGCTCGTTATCGCCGGTGAGCATGATGATGTGGTCGATGCCCTGTGAGCGAAGCGCCGCAATTGCCTCGGGCACTCCTGCCTTTAAGGGATCCTCGATGCCGAGCACGCCCACCAGCTTTCCGTCTTGGGCGAGGTAGAGCGGTGAGAGGCCTTCGAGGTCGCCGTCGATGCGCGCCTCTGCCTCGGGGGCGACTTCGACGTGCTCGTCCTCCATCACGAAGTGGCGACTACCGATGACGATGCGCTTGCCATCGAGCGCCGATGCGATGCCGTGCGCCACGATATAGGCGACCTCGGCATGGCGCTCGCGATGCTCGAGGCCGCGCGCGGCGGCGGCCGCCACCACGGCGCGCGCCACGGGATGCGGGAAATGCTCCTCCAGGCAGGCCGAGGTGCGCAGCACCTCGTCCTCGGTCCAATCGGGCACGAGGGCGAGCACGCGCGCGACCCGGGGCGTCGCCTCGGTGAGCGTTCCTGTCTTATCGAACACGATGGTGTCGGCGGCGGCGATGGCCTCGAAATGCTTGGCACCCTTGACAGCCATGCCCTCGTGCGCGCTCTGGCTCATGGCGGAGAGCACGCTGATGGACGACGTGAGCCTGAGGGCGCAGGAGTAGTCGACCATGAGGGCGGCCGATGTCTTGGCAAGGCTTTTCGTGGTCGCCGCCACAAGCCCCGCAAGCAGGAAGTTCCACGGCACGAAGCGGTCCGCGAGGTGCTCGCGGCGCGTCTGGACCTCGCTTTTGAGCTGCTCGGAGGCTTCAACGAGATTCACGATGGAGCGGAGCTTGGTCGATGCGGGCTCGGCGCCCACGCGGATGACGATCTCGCCCTCTTCGACCGCGGTGCCGGCGAAGACGTCGTCGCCGGCCATGCGCTCGACGGCAAGCGGCTCGCCGGTGAGTGCCGCCTGGTTGACCATGGCCGCACCGCATACCACCACGCCGTCGACGCACACGGGCATGCCGGTGCGCGCCACGACGAGGTCGCCTGCGCGGAGACTCTGGGTGGGCACGGTGACCTCCTCGCCGTCCTCGAGGCGCCGGGCGTTTTGGGGAATGGCCATGAGGGAGCGGATGAGTTCGTGCTCTGAGCGCTCACGGGTGGCGTCCTCGAGGACCTCTCCCAGGTCGAGGAGGAACATGGTGCTCGCCGCGGTTTTGGGGTCGCGCTTGACAAACGACAGGCCGATGGCCGTGGCGTCGAGTACCGGCACATCGAGGCGGTGCCGCATGAGCGAGGTGAGGCCGGCGCGCAGAAAACCGAGGTAGTGAAGGCCGGCCCATACCGCCCTCAGTGCGGGTGGGAGGAGCCAGCGGCGGATGAGATGGTTGCCCACTAGGCGGATGATGCTGCGCGCGGCGGACGGGACCGCGGGCGCGAGCGCCGTGGGCGCCTGGGCGCGCACCGCATCGAGCTGGACGCGGCTGAGCTCGTTCAGCCGATCGAGCAGGGCGGTTCTTGCAAGGGCGTCGCGGTACCAGATGGCGACCGAGCGAATGCGCGGGTAGGAGCGCACGCGCTCGACGCCTGTCCACGAAGAGAGCGAGGCCTCGAGGGCGAGGGCGTCGGACGCGTCAAGGTGATCGGCAAACGTAAGACGCAGCCGCCCCGGCACCTCGTGTTCGATGACGTATCGCACGGGCGCGCCTACGCTTTAGCGGGGACGGTCTCTGCGGCGGTATCCGACGCGCCGTCTTCTTCGTCCTCGACGCCGTAGACGCTTTCATTGAGATACGCGGCTTCGGCGACGATGTCGTCCATCTCGGCTCGCGCGCGTTCGACGGTATCTTCACAGGCCTGCTTCGCGCGCAGCCCAGCCGCGACGGCTTCGACGTAGACGCGTTTCGCCCCGTCGCTCGTAAGCACCTTGGCGCCAACAGACCCGATCAGTACGCCCGCGCCCAGAAGCAGACCGTGCGTCCCCTTGAGAAAGCCCAGAGCACTCATGCGAAACTCCTCTCCGCGCACAACAGTACGCCTTGGTAAACAATTACAAGTTAACTGTAGCTCACTCTGAGGAGGGGAGTGGTGTGATTTGCGAATTGGGAAGAACTTGCTGTCAAGAATTCGAAAGAATGCGACGGCTGGTCGCATCCATGGCGGAGCGCTTTCCCGGCGGGCGGCTGGCGTTCGATGCGGCGAGGGAGGACCGCCGACAAGCGATCCGCAGACGATTGTGACGGTCTGCATATAGTATAGGTTCGGTGGTGATTAGGTGAGCAGGTAGATGAGCATCGCGGTGAACATGATCGTGAACACGAGATTGCTCCACCCGCCGAAGAGAATGCACCGCGCTGGCTGCGGCACGCGCATCCACACGAGCCCAAAAAAGCTCGTCACGATGGGCGTGAAGACGACAAACCAGACGGGGAAGACGGTCTGCCCGAGCACGATGGCGATGGCGAACAGGATGAACCCGGCGTACATGGGGGTCGTTGCCAGGCGCATGAGAAGCATGATGTTGGCGGAGACTTCCTCGTAGAGATCCTCGTGCCCCGCCTTGGCGATGATGGAGAGGTAGGCGTACTGCGCGTGGTAGGCGCCGCCGCAGATGAGTGCGAAGGTAAGGAGCGCTGCCGCAAGCCAGACAAGCCAGGCGAGGTCGCTGCGCGCCGTAAGGGGAAGCGCCAGAAAACCGAGCACGTAGAGGAAGGCGGCGACGGGTCCCAGCGCCCCTCCCACGCGCACGCGCGCGGCGGGAATGTCTCTCATGACGTGCATATAGGGCTTGAGCGTGCCGTCCATGTCGTAGGCGCCGGGCGTGAAGTAGAGCAGCATGTCGCCGGCGAACATGAGCAGCGATCCGAGAAGGCCGAGGGCAATGAATGTGAGGACGAGTGGCATGGTTCTCCCATCCTACAGGTCGCGCACAGAATAGCCGGCGTCTCGGACAGCCAGTGCGCAGACTTCGCGGTCAATGGGCGTCTTCGACAGAATGTGCGCTGTATTGCGGCCAAGATCGACACGCGCCCAGGTGCCCTCGAGCGCGTTGAGCGCGTTCTCGACGTTGCGCGCGCACCCCTCGCAGCTCATGCCCCCAATAATGAGCTCCGCGGCATACGGATAGTGCGCCTCGTCGGTGTCCGCGACTTCGACCCGCTTTGGTTTGGGTGCGCGCTCGCTGTCGCTGCAGCCGCAGGCGCAACCGCCGGAGCCAACTCGACGCACATAGCGCACGGCGATTACGGCGACCAGGACGATGGCGGCTGCGACGATGATGAAATCTGCCATGATACTCCCTCCTTCCATTCGAACGAGACGGCTCGCTCTTGTATAAAATGTTAACCTTAGTATACTCTCGGAGAGCTTGGAACCGCACGTTCGAAAGAAGAATTTCGAGCAGAAGGGTGTAGCGCGCGCAAAGTTCGGTCGGCTTCGCAAATAACAGCCGCACGAGCGGAGGCACTGCCCGTGCGAGAGCCAGGCTGCCTTAGGCGACGGACGCGAACGTTGCGCGGGTGGAGTGCGAGCCGGCCGTCGCAGGCTACGGTCATGTCACAGGTGCGCGGAGCCCGCCGGTTTTGCCGAGATTACGCGTGCGCAGCGCTTCTAGTTTGAAAACGGTATTTCAACGGCGTCATGCCGAATTTCCGCCTGAATACCTCACAGAACTTGCTCACGTTCGCGTAACCCACGGCGTGCGCGATGTCGGCCACCGGCGAGTCACCGTGTTTGATCAGCTCCTCTGCCCGGCTCATGCGGACGTCCAAGAGGTAGTCCGAAATGCATACATAGTTGGACACATCGATGAGAGTCTGAGGGTCCCTCGAGGAAGGGAGGCCCCATGCGGGATCCGAAGCACCCCAGGCAGTTCTCCGAGGAGTTCAGAAGGCAGATAGTCGCGCTGGTTGACTCCGGCAAGCCGCACGCTGAGGTGATGCGCGAGTACGATTTCGGCAAGTCGACCCTCGACCGCTGGATCCGCCTCGTCCACGCGTGCGGCTCCACCGCCGCGGCCGACAACCGGACGCCCGAGCAGAACCGCCTCGTCGAGTTGGGGCTGGAGAACGCCCGCCGCAGGGTGGAGGTCGATGTCCTAAAACAAGCGGCGCTGCTATTCGCACGAAAGTGACGGTCAACGTGAAGACCTGCCTCTTCAGGATAACGGCGCTGACGGGCCCTGTTGGAGTGCGTGGCCGGCATCCTGGCCTCATAGCACGTCGGCCCGGGGCGATGCCGGACCGACGCGGGCGGTCAGGGTGTGGGGACGAGGCGGGGCGCAGCTCAACCCCGCGCCTTGCCCTGGTTGGCCACTGCCGCCATCTTGGCGGCGACGGCGTCCGGGTCGCCGAGGTAGCGTTTGCTGCGCACGTTGAGGTCGGCGTCGAGCGTGTAGGCCAGCGGCACGCCGGTGGGGATGTTGACCTCGAGGATCTCCTCGGGCGTGAGCCGCTCGAGCTTCATGACGAGCGCCCGCAGGCTGTTGCCGTGCGCGGCGATGAGCACGCGCTTCCCCGCGTGCAGCTGGGGCAGGATCTCGCGTGCGAAGTACGGCCAGGCGCGCTCGACGGTGGTCGCCAGGCATTCGGTGAGCGGAAGGCACGCAGCCGGCACGTCGCGGTACATCGCCTGGCCGTGCGGGTCGCGCGCATCCCCGGCCTCAAGCGCGGGCGGCTCCACGTCGAAGCTGCGCCGCCAGATCCTCACCTGCTCCTCACCGTATCTCGCTGCGGTCTCGGCCTTGTCGAGGCCTTGGAGCGCCCCGTAGTGCCGCTCGTTGAGCTCCCATGCCTTCACGACGGGCAGCCATGCGCGGTCTAGCTCGTCGAGCACGATGTCGAGGGTGTGGATGGCGCGTTTGAGCCGGCTCGTGTAGCAGATGTCGAAGTCGAAGCCCTCGCGCGCGAGGGCCCGTCCGCCCTCGGCCGCCTCAGAGCGGCCCGCTTTGGAGAGGTCGACGTCCGTCCAGCCGGTGAAGAGGTTAAGGCGGTTCCATTCGCTCTCCCCGTGGCGGATAAGCACGAGTTGCATGGATCTAGGTGAGTCGGGCATGGTTCCTCCAAAAGATAGATATGGATAACTTTCTTCGATTCTAGCGCGTTGCGTGTGTAGTGTTAGCCTTAACTAACTTTTAAGGGAAACCTCTCACAGCTTCGGTTCCGGTATCAAGGAGGTGGTCATGCTCGACTACCTTATCGTGGGCGCCGCTCTCGCGCTTGCGGTGTTCATCCTCGCTCGTCAGATGATGCGCATCGGGCACGGCGGCGGGTGCGGCTGCGAAGGAGGCGCACCGCCGGCTACGAGGTCGTCGAAGAGCCAGCGTAGGGCGGCTGGGCGGGCGACCCCCGCGCCGTTTCCCGCGCTACCTCGACGACCTTCGCGCCGGCCTCGCGCTTGAACTGCTGCGGCGACGTTCCGAACGCTCGTGCGAACGCGGCCGAGAAGCTCGTGGAGGAGCGGTACCCGGTCTCCCGCGCCGTCGCGGCGACCGTCCATCCGGACGCGAGCAGCGCCCGCGCCGCGTGCATCCGCTGAATCTGAATCTGAATCTGAATCTCCCCCGTTTCCGTTGACACATCGAGTTCCGTTTCGGCATGATGCCGTGAACGGGGAAAGGGGGCATGGGACGGGGCATCCGCCGCCCGAGTACTCGGCAGGGTTCAGGCAGCAGGCGGCGAGGCTGCACAGGGAGCGGGGCGGTGCCTGCGCGGAGACCGCCCGCGAGCCCGGCGTCGACCCGGGGAGCCCGTCGGACCGGGTCGGGAGGGCCGGCGCCGCGCAGGCGCCGGCAGGGGACAACCCCTTCCAGACGGCGGGGGACCTCCGCGGGCCGAGGCGCGGGAACGAGCGGCTGAAGGGGGAGAACGAGATGCTTTTGAAAGCGGGCGCCCTCTTCGCCGGCAGGCAGCCGTAGGCTCGCGGGCGGAGGGGGCGAAGTTCGCGTTCGTCAAGGCCAACGAGGGGGCCTGCCTGGACGGTCTCCGAGATGTGCTCGGCGCTCAAGGTGACCCGGCAGGGCTGCTACGCGTGGCGATCCCGCGGCCCCAGCGCGCGACGAGAGGGACGCCGAGCTGGCGTCGAGGATCACGGGGATCCACGCCGCCGGCCGCGGCACCTGCGGCGCCCCGAAGGTCTTCGCCGAGCTCAGGCGGTACGGCGTGCGCACCTCGCGCAGGCTCGTGGCGCGCATCATGCGCGAGAACGGCCTGTCCGGCACCGCGCGCGGCTGCGCCAGGAGGCCGAAGGGCGGGGAGAAGCCGGCCGCGCCGCAGGCGAACGCCGCACCGGACCCGGTGAAGCGCGACTTCAGCGCGGACGGCCCCGACGAGGCGCGGTTCGCCGGCATCACCTGCGTCCGCACGCACCAGGGGTGGCTCTACCTCGCCGTGGTCATGGACATATGGTCCCGCAGGATCGTCGGATGGTCGATGTCCGCGCGCATGACGGCCGAGCTCGCCGACGACGCGCTCAAGATGGCGATAGCCCGCAGGCGCCCGCCGAGGGGCTGCATCCACCATTCCGACCACGGCTCGCAGTACGTGTCGCCGCAGCTCGGCAGGACCATGCGGGGCGTGGGGATCGCGCCCTCGATGGGCTCGATATCGTCGCCGTGGGACAACGCGGCCATGGAGTCGCTCATGGGGCTCATCAAGGCCGAGTGCGTGCACGCCCGCACGTTCGAGACGCGCGAGCAGGCGGCGCTGGAGATCTTCGAGTACATCGAGTGCTCCTGCAACAGGGTGCGGATACACTCCGCGCTGGGGAGCCTCAGCCCCGAGGAGTTCGAGGCGGGGAATATGGAGGGCGCCGTCAAGATGGCGGCGTAAGGGTGTAAACGGAATCGGGGTAGATTCAAGATGCCGCCGCGCTCGTCATGCACATCGCCGAGGTGCAGCGCTTTGAGATGCTGCTCGAGAACCAGCAGGTCCTGCGCGAGCCCATCGTGCGCAATGGGCGCCAGGCGACGGTGGGGTACGCGCCCGATACGTGGAAGGGCTGGTCATAGGGCGTGTCCCGTGCGCTCTACGGTCCGTAGGTAGCCTTGCACGGTGGTGCGGGAGATACTGGTCCCGTTGTGACATGCGCCCGCGACGGCGCTTTTGAGAAAGAGGACCCTCATGGCCGGATACCTGACTGCCGATACCATCAAGACGCTCCGCGAGGGGCGCAAGCTCACCCAACGCGCCCTCGCCGAGGCGGTGGGCGTGACCGACAAGGCTGTTTCCAAGTGGGAATTGGGGCGCGGGCTGCCCGATATCTCGCTGGTGGAGCCACTTGCCGCCGCGCTCGGCGTGTCGGTGGCGGAGCTTCTGACCGGTGACGTCCGTCAAAACGCCAATCGCGCAGGTAACCTGCTGCGGTCGCACTTCTACGTGTGCCCGGTGTGCGGCAACGTGCTGTATGCGCTGGGGGAGGGCTCGTACTCGTGCTGCGGCGTCGCGCTTGCGCCCGCCGAGGCCGAGGAGCCCGATGAGGGCCATGCGCTCGTGGTCGAGAGCATCGAGGACGAATGGTACGTGACGCTCGATCACCCCATGCGCAAGGACCACTACATCAGCTTTATCGCCTATGTCACCACCGATGGCGTAACGATCAAGAAGCTCTATCCCGAGCAAGAGGCCGCCGCACGGTTCCGGTGCGGTCAATCGGGCATCATTGTTGCCTATTGCAACCGCCATGGGCTCGTGAGCGCCCGCACGCCGCGGCGCGTCGCACGGGCGTAAGGCGGCGGCGCCGGGCGGCTTTCCGGCTCGTTTTGCAGGACGCGCCACCGTGCGATACCCGGAGCGGAAAGATATGGTATAAACCAGATAGCATATTACCGACGGGCGTCGCCGCCCGCATGCCGTTATTGGGAGTAACCACGATGGGTGCCTGCCTCAAGCTCTGCAAGAAATGCTCCGGCGTCTCGCCCGAGGATTTCAAGGGCGTTGTCGCCAAGGGCGATATCCGCACCGGCTGCTTTGGCCATTGTGCCAAAAAGCACAAGGAGCTCGAGGGCAAGGCGTACGTGAAGTACGACGGCGCCATCGTTGCCCGCGGATCCAAGAAGAAGCTCGTCAAGGCGGTGGCGGAGCGCGTGTAGGCAGGACGCGTTGCCGGCGCCGCCATGCGCGGCCGTCCGGATCGCACGGTGAGACGAGGGCGCCGGGGACCCGCTTGACGGCGCTACCTCAGAGGCGCACCAAGCGCACCGGTTCGTCGCGGTAGAGCGTGCCGTCCCGATGCTGATAGCCGTTGGCAAGCGGTGTCTCGCGCATCCAGCCGATGGTAAGCTCGGGCCCCTCGGGAAAATCCTCGATGGCAGGGTTTTCCTCCACCGAATAAAGGGAGGGCGTGAGGGTGCCGGGCGTGACGCCGAGGTCGGCGAGCCCCGCTTCCGGATCGGTGTTGTCATACGCGATGCGGATGCTGAACCAGCCCTTGTCCTGCACGCTTGTCGGCAATGCGGCAAACAGGCCGTCGGCGGGTGCGAGCTCATAGGTTTCGAAGACCGCGGGGTCATGGGCGCGCACGTCGTTGTTGGTGAGGTTGCTCTTCTCTACGAGGTCGTCAAACGTATAGGTGGCCGTCGTCTCCTCAAGCGTTACGTCGCCGGGATGCAGGCGCACCCCGTGCTCGTTGGAGGTCAGGTAGACGCCGTGGCCGAGCCCGATCCAGTCGACGATGAGCCAATCGCCCACGTCGCGTGTGTAGTCGAAGGGGGAGAGCTCGCCTAGGAGGCCGCTCTCGCCGTTATCGTTCGTGGCGATCTCGTAAAAGCCCTCCTGATAGACGCGCACCTCTGTTTGGGGGTTTCCCGCAGTGAGGGGGAGGAGCTCGCGGCACATCGCGTCGATGGGATGGGTCCAGCCGGGAACGTCGGGCACGCCGGTGGGAAACCCGTTCGCGTACGCGGCGTCTGCGCCGGCGATCTCGAACGTGATCTGGGGTGTTCGGATGGTGATGCGGGCGGCCTCCTCCTTAAAAAAGCGCTCGTCCCCCGTGTAGCGCGTGTAGAAAAACGACCCGGATCGATTGCCGCCCCCTTCGCTGTCATCCCAGTCATAGGGCGAGATGCAGCCGGTAAAGAAGCCCTTCTCGGTCAGGTCGTAGCCGTTGATAAGGACGAGGGAGACGGTGTAGCCGGCGTCTTGCAGCAGCCGTTTGCCCTCGACGACGGCAGCGCGGAAGCGTTTTTCGTACGCCGCGGTGATCTCGGCCTCCTGCCGGGTGTCGCCGAGCGGCCCCTCCTCAAAATCGACGAGCACGTAGGAGCCGTCCTCCATGGTGCAGAAGGCGCGGTTGAGCGAATAGTAGGAGAAGAGCGAATAGCCGCGGTCCTCCCAGACGTCGGTCACGGCAACGTGCTCGCCGTACTTTGCTGCGTAATAGTCTTCCGCTTGGCGTGCGACGGCGTCTTCGTCAAAGGCACCGAGGTCCGAGCAGCCGGAGAGGCCGAGCACGAGCATCACGATAAGAACGATGCCAAACCCGAGACGCATCGGGAGGTAGCGCCGCGCCACAACGCGCACTTCGACGGGACGGCGGATGGCTGGTGCGGCAAGAAGGGACATGGTGGGGCGCCTCCCCTCAGCGGGCTTGGGTTGCTTGCCGGCGGCACCGAACAAACGGTACCGCCACGGGTATAGCCTAGCCCAAGGCAGTCGGGCGCAGGGGGTGGCTGGCGCGCGAATCGGCGGACGCGCGAGAGTCAAGGGGGGCGCCCGGCGACACTCACCCGAGTCGGCGTGCGAGCCGGCGCGATGGCCGGGGATTGGCCTCGACCGCTGCGCAAGCCTGCCGCAATCCTGTGGCCAAATTGTGCAGACTTATCCCCAGAACCTGCGCATTCGTCAAAACGTAAACTATAGTTTAACCCACTGACGCGATGGCCATGCAAAGTCGACTCTATGGAGGAGACCATCGAACAGAGAATTGGCAGGCGCGTGCGCAGTCTTCGTGAGGAGCAGAACCTCACCAAGACCGATTTCTGCTTAATGATCAACCTCAGCAGACCCTATCTCAACAAAATCGAAAAAGGCGTAGCAAACCCCACCATCAAGGTTCTTGAGCAGATCGCCAAGGGTTTTGATATCCCCGTCACCTATCTCATCAGGCCGGCGTCTGAGGAATAGGGCAATCCCACAATAGCCGAATCACCAGGGCCGCGCGTGTCGCGTAGTGCGCGGACGAAACCCACGGCTCCAGCCGGCCCTTTCAGCGGGCGCCTAATCTGCGCGCCCATTTACCCGCCTCTACGATAGAGTGTCTAGCGGACGAAACGCACGGGGAGGGGAGACGAACGGTGGAGAGGAATCCTCGCGCGCTGCTTTGCGTGGCGCTCATCGTGGTGCTCGGGTTTGCGCTCGGGTGCTCGGAGTTTGTGGTCATCGGCGTGGAGGCGGACATCGCCGCGAGCTACAGCGTGTCGCTTGCGCGCGTTGGCGAGCTCATCAGCCTCTTTGCCGTTGCCTACGCGGTGCTCACGCCAGTGCTCGCGCTCACAACGGGGCGCTTCCGGCGGTTTCAGCTGCTTGTGGTCTACTCGATCGTCTTCTGCCTGGCAAACCTGCTCCAGGCGCTTGCGCCGAGTTTTGAGATGCTACTGGCGAGCCGCGTGCTCATCGGCGGCGTGTCCGGAGCGCTGCTTGCCCTCGGGGTGACCTATCTGCCCGAGCTGGTGGCCAGAGAGCGCGTCTCGATGGCGATCTCGGTCGTGTACGCAGCGTTCTCGGTGGCGATGGTCGTCATCACCTCCATGGGCAAGCTCGTTGCCGAGATGGCCTCGTGGCGCGCCATCATGGTTGCGGCGTGTCTGCTCGCCGTGGTGGTGAGCGTCGCGCTCGTGCTCGTGCTGCCGCGCTCCGGCGCAACCGACGCGCCGGCCACGTTCCGCGAGCAGGCGGGTCTGCTTGCGGAGCCGCAGGTGCTCACCTGCATGGCCATCTTTGTCTTTGGCGTGGGCTCGGTGTACGTGTTCTACGGCTATGTGACGCCGTACCTAGAGGAGGTACTGGGCATGGATGCGCTCGCAACCTCGGGCGCGCTCATGGTCTACGGCGTGATGTGCTTTGCGTCCAACCTCATCTCGGGTTGGCTCGACGCGCGGTTTGGCATGCGCGCCCTGCTGGTGACCTTCCCGGTGCAGGCGCTGCTGCTCGCCAGCCTGTTCTGGGCGGGGAGCGCCATGCCGCTCGCGCTCGTTCTGGTTATGGCCATTGGCTTTACCATGTACTTCGTGTCGGTGCCCTGCATCTCGCTCTTTATGGAGACGGCCGCGCGCCGCCATCCCAAGGCCCTCACGCTGGCGAGCTCGCTTGAGCCCATGTCGTTCAACATCGGCATCGCCGCCGGCACGGCGCTCGGCGGTGCGGTCGTAACGGGGCTTGGTCTGCCGTGGGTCGGGGCCGTCGGCACAGTGTGCTCGGTTGTGGCGTTTGGCTTGGTCGCGGTGACGCTTCGCTTGGCGCGGCGCTTGCGCTAGGTATTCCCGCTGTGGCGGCGGCGTCCGACTCGCCTGCCGCACTGGCCGCCTGCCGTGCAGCCCATCGGGTCTGCCCAAGCCGCCTCAACCATGTCGTTTGCGGCTGTCCGCACGGGCGGGTATCCTGTTTCTCCCAAACTAACGACGACCCGGGAGCCCGTATGGATATCATCGCCGCACTTGCCGAGGAGCTCGGCCTCAAGCGCACCGCCGTGGAGGCGGCCGTTGCCCTTATCGACGAGGGCAACGCCATCCCCTTCATCGCGCGCTACCGCAAGGAGGCGACGGGCGGCATGGACGACGTCGCCCTTCGCTCGCTCGAGGAGCGCCTCACCTACCTGCGCAATCTCGAGCAACGCAAGGAGGACGTCATCGTTCTCATTGGCGCCCAGGGCAAGCTCACCCCCGAGCTCGAGGCCGAAATCCGCGCGGCCACGCAGCTCCAGCGCGTCGAGGACCTCTACAAGCCCTACCGCAAGAAGCGCCAGACGCGCGCGCAGAAGGCCCGCGAGGCCGGGCTCGAGCCGCTTGCCAACATGATCATCATGCAGGTCTCGCCCAAGGGCACGGCCACGCCTGAGGATGCCGCTGCGCGCTTTGTCACGCCCGAGGCCGCCGAGGCCGGCTACGACACGCCCGAGAAGGCGCTCGCCGGTGCCGCGGATATCGTGGCCGAGACGGTGGCCGAGGATGCCGAGAACGTTGCCGACCTGCGCTCCTTTACCGAGGGTACGGGCGAGATCGTGACCGTGGCGACGGATGCCGACGAGAAGACTCCCTACGAGCCTTACTACGACTTTGCGGAGCCCGCGCGCAAGATTCCCAACCATCGTGTGCTCGCCATCGACCGCGGTGAGCGCGAGGGCAAGCTCCGCGTGCACGTGCGCGTCGATGGCGAGGCGGCGGTTGCGCGCCTGGGCCGCCGCTGGCCGCGTCGTCAGGGCATCTTTGCGCCGGTGCTCGACGCCGCCATCGCCGACGGCTACAAGCGCCTCATGGCCCCCTCGCTCGACCGCGAGCTCCGCGCCAAGCTCACGGTGCGCGCCCAGACCGATGCCATCAAGGTCTTCGCCAAGAACCTCGAGAGCCTGCTCTCGGCCCGCCCGGTGCGCGGCGCGCGTGTGATCGCGCTCGACCCGGGGTACCGCACCGGATGCAAGGTGGCGGTGCTCGACGAGACGGGCAAGTTGCTCGACCATGGGGTCGTTTATCCCACCCCGCCGCGCCGCGATGTGGCGGGCACCCGCCGCACGCTCGCACGGCTTGCGCGCACCTATCACATCAACACCATCGTCATCGGCAACGGCACGGCGAGCCGCGAGACCGAGGAGGTTGTCTCGGGCTTTATCGCCGACGAGGCGCCGGAGCTCCGCTACACCATCGTCAACGAGGCGGGCGCCTCAGTCTACTCGGCAAGCGAGCTGGCGAGCCGGGAGTACCCGGACCTCGACGTGACCACGCGCGGGGCCATGAGCCTCGGTCGACGTCTCCAAGACCCGCTGGCGGAGCTCGTAAAGATTCCGCCCCAATCCATTGGCGTGGGGCAGTACCAGCACGACCTCGACCAGGCTGAGCTTGCGCGCACGCTCGGGCACGTGGTGGAGGACGTGGTCAACCGCGTGGGCGTGGACGTCAACACGGCGAGCGCGAGCCTGCTCGGGTACGTCTCGGGCATCACGCCGACGGTGGCGAGAAACATCGTGGCCTATCGCGAGGAGCACGGGGCGTTTACCGACCGCCGGCAGCTCAGGGACGTGCCCAAGCTCGGCCCCAAGGCGTTTGAGCAGTGCGCGGGCTTTCTGCGCATCGCGGGCGGCGCAAACCCGCTCGACGCCACGAGCGTGCACCCCGAGAGCTACCAGGTGGCGCGCGAGGTGCTCGAGCGTGCCGGCGTGACGGCCGATGACCTGGCGGCGTGCGGCGGCATCCCCGACATCCAGCAGCGCGTGGGGAGCGTTGCCCTGCTCGCGGGCGAGCTGGGCTGCGGTATCCTCACGCTCATCGATATCTTGGGTGAACTCGAGAAGCCGGGTCGCGACCCGCGCGACGATGCGCCCGAGGTGGTCTTTAGCCGCGCGGCGCTTTCCATCGACGACCTCGAGCCGGGCATGGAGCTCACGGGGACCGTGCGCAACGTGGTCGACTTTGGCGCCTTTGTAGACGTGGGCGTGCATCAGGACGGTCTGGTGCACATCTCCAAGCTGGCGCGGCACTTCGTTAAGCATCCGAGCGACGTGGTGGCCGTGGGCGACACGGTCAAGGTCTGGGTCGAGAAGGTCGACCGTGACCGCGGCAAGATCTCGCTCACCATGGTGCCGGGAAAGTAGCCGCGCCCCGCAGGCGCCCCGCACCCCGGAAGCAACTCCGGGCCGCGGGGCGCGCGGGGGATCGCAAGACGGCGGCATTCGCGTCTGCCGTCCTGCTTAAGCATTTCGCCGTTCAAATTAACCAGTTTTTAAGCGTATTAATTGCCGTGCACGGGCAGAAGTAAAAAATCTACCACGTCGACCCGGGGGTTTGCCCGGGTAGGGAAGGGGGCGGGCCCTATGTGCACGGGTATCCGCTTTAATGGCGCGACCGGCTCGATGTATTTCGGTCGCAATCTCGATTGGACGCAGGGTTACGGTGAGAAGGTGGTGGTTACCCCTGCCGCCGCGACGCCGCCGACGGCGTTTGAGCGTCCCGACGATCTTGACGCTGCCCACGCCCACACGGTGATCGGCATGGGCATCACGGCTGGGCCCATCCCGCTTTACTTCGACTGCGGCAACGACGCCGGCCTTGCGGCCGCGGGTCTCAACTTCCCGCAGAGCGCGCGGTACGCCGACCCGTCGACAGTCCCTGCAACGCCCGCGGCTTCGGGCGATGGCACCTCGACCATCTACGTCGCCGCCTATGAGTTCCCCTTCTGGGTCGCCCGCAACTTTGCCACGCTCGACGAGGTGCGCGCGGCGCTCGCCCGCACCGTCGTGGTGGCCAAGCCCGTGTCGCCCCAGCTCCCGGTAGCCAAGCTCCACTGGCTCATCGGCGATGCCACGGGTAGCATCGTGGCAGAGTGCCTCGAGGACGGCCTGCGCGTGTGGGAGAACGACGTCGATGCGCTCACCAACGAGCCCGACTTTGGCTGGCACCGCACCAACCTGCGCAACTACCTCACCCTGACCGACGCCGAGCCCAAGGACGCCACGTGGGACCGCGCCAAGCTCGCGCCCTTTGGCACGGGCATGGGCATGCAAGGTATCCCTGGCGATTACAGCGGTCCCGCGCGCTTCGTGAAGGCCGCCTTTGTCAACAGCCATTACCCGGTGCAGGAGTCCGAGGCCGATAACGTCACGAGGCTCTTCCGCACGCTCGGCTCCGTTGCCGTGCCGCGCGGCGCGGCGTGCATGCCGGACGGCTCCTCGGAGATCACGCTCTACACGAGTTGCTTCTCCGCCGCGACGTGCACCTACTACCACGCCACCTACGACGACCCGCAGATTCGCGCCTATCCGCTCGCCGGTTGCGACCTGACGGCTACCGAGCCCTTCGTTGCCCAGGAGGCCGCGTAAGGGCGAGCCCGCATCTCGCACTGCACAGCCTATAGCGGAAAGGACAGCTATGTCACAGGTAGCATCGCAGGCCGCGAAGCCTGCCGGTACCGCTCAATCCGGCAGCGTCGCCGGGCGGTTCCTCGTTGTTCCCATCATCATCCTCATTTTGGCCCAGATGGGCGCCACGGGCGATAACGGCGCTCTTTCGCTGGCGGCCACGGCGCTTACGACCGACCTCGGCGCCACCACGGCGCAGATTCAGCTCGCCAACATGATCTACCCGCTCGTGGGCGGCGCCTTTATGATCGCCGGCGGCCTTGGTGGCACCATCTTGGGGTGGAAGCGCACCTTCCGCGCCGGCATTCTGCTGTGCGCGTTGGGCGAGGTGGCTGCCGCCCTCGCGCCCACGATGGACATCTTCATCTGGGGCGCACGCGTGCTCGTGGGCCTCGGGGCGAGTTTTATGATCCCGTCGGTCCTCGGCCTCGTCCCGCTCATCTATCACGGCCCCCATCGTGTCGTCGCCTTTGGCGCCATTGGCGCGGCGTCCGGGCTTTCGGCGCTGCTGCCGCTTGCGCTCGGCGTCGTCATGGAGGTCGCCGGCATGCACGTAACCTTCCTCGTGCTCGCCGGGTACTTCGTCGTCGTGTTCGCGCTTTCCTTCGCGCTCCCGGCCATCACGCAGCCCAAGGCCGACACCTCGTTCGATGTGATCGGCGTCGCGCTCTCGGCATCTGGTCTCTTTATGGTGCTCATTGGCATGTCGAGCATCTCGTCGTGGGGTCTTATCGAGCCGCTCTCCGGGGCTCCCTTCTCCCTCTTCGGCATCTCGCCCGCCCTGCCGCTCGTCGCACTCGGCCTGGTGGTGCTCGCGGGGCTCATCGCCTACGAGCGCCGGGTCGAGAACGCCGGCAAGACGCCGGTGCTGCCGAGTGCCTTCCTCACCACGCCGCAGGTGCGCGCCGGTCTGGTCGCCTGCGCCGTCACGTTCTTCTTCATGGGCGCGCAGTCCATCCTCATGGCTCCGTATCTGCAGCTCGTGTCTAACTGGTCGCCGGTGGCGGTGGGCGCAATCTCCATCGTGACGGGCGTGCCCACATTTGCCCTCTCTCTGGGCATCCCCAAGCTCATGCCGCATGCGCATCCGCGCCGCGTGATCCAGACCGGGTACGTGATCATGGCCGCTGCGCTTGGCGTCATGGCGCTCTCCGTTACCTCCGGCGGTTCAAATGCCCCGCTCGTCTACCTAGGTGCGTTCCTCGCCGGCGTTGGCGCCGGAACCGTCTCATCCCATGCGAGCAACGTCGTCGCGGCGGCTCTGCCCGAGCGCGAGGCGGCGCAGTCGGGCGGCATCCAGAGCACCATGCGCAACGTGGGCCAGGCGCTTGGCGTCGCACTTCTCGGCGCGGTCCTGCTCTTTGGGATCACGGGGTCGGTGCGTAGCGGTGCTGCCGCGAGCGGCGATATCTCGGAGCATGCGCAGGAGCAGCTCTCCCAGATCAACATCAACCTGGGCAGCAGCGCAACCTTTGAGAAGCAGATCGCCGGGCTTGACGTTACCGATACCGAGCGTGCCGAGCTGGTAAAGATCGAGGCCAAGTCTCGCTACGACTCGGTGCGGGTTGCCTATGCAGTGGGCGCCGTGATCGTGCTCGCGGCCCTCGCCACTACGCCCGCCATCGGCAGGAGCGGTACCGCCGGGGCCAAGGGTCCGGCCGCCGCAAAGGCCCAACCTGCCGCCAAGGGTCGGCCCGCCAAGTAAGATCCCCCTTTCCAGCCGAAAGCCGGCGGTACCTGTACGGGTGCCGCCGGCTTTCGTGTACCGCGGGGCCGGGTTGGCTAGATCTTCTCGAGGCTGCTACCGCGCGCTCCGCAGACGGGGCAGACCGGCTCCTCGCCCTCGGGGACCTCAAAGACCGCGCCGCACATGAGGCAGCGGTAGGTTGCAGTCGCACCGGCGGGGATGGGGGAGGGGTCGTTGTCGCCGCCCTCCGCCGCCTGGCCCTCGTTCATGGGGATGCGCTCCAGCAGCTGACGTGCTACCTCGTGTGGTGCGTCAGCCGATAGCGACTGCGTGGCTAGCGCGTCGAGTAACGCACGGGCGTTTGCGCTCTGGGGGAGCATATAGCCCGCCTCCCGCATGATGTCCTCGTTTACCAGGCGCGCGGCGCGCGCCACCGCGGCGGCGAGCCGTCCGAGCGCCTCGTCCTCGGCATGCGCGCTCAGGCGCTGGGCGGCAAGCTCTTCCTGCGCCTTGCGCTCGGCAAGTTCGTCGGAACGGGCGAGCACGGCGCTCGTCTTGGGTTGCTGCGGCGGAAGGTCGAGCGGCATCATCGAGATGGCCCCGCTGGGGCACGCATCGGCGCACGCCCCGCAGCCAAGGCATTTCTCAGTGTCGATGATGCTGTTCTCGGTGTCGGTCGCCCCCGTCGGACACACGTAGAGGCAGAGGCAGTCTTTGGTGCACAGGCGGAGATTCCGTACGGCTACACGTGTCTTCATGCGTCTACCCTCCCGGTGATCTCGTCAAACTTCCAGCTAGGAACCTTGCAAACCGGGCAGAGCTCAGGCGGTCGTTCGCCCACGAAGGTAAAGCCACAAACCGAGCAGACCCAGATGCGCGTGCCCGCGAGCATGGCGGGCCCTTCGCGCCGGTATCGCTCCACGAGCGAGGCAAGCGCGCTGGTCACCTTCTCGCCCCAGGTGCAAATGCGCAGGGTCCCGCGGTCTCCCGCTTCGGTCGCGGCGGCGCGGAGGGCGGGATAAGCTTGGGCGAGGTCCCCAGCAAGGAGCTCGGCGAGGTTGGCGAGCGCGTCGGCGCCGGTGGATTCCGTGGGGCTACTCTCGGCTGCGGAGCCGTCGGCCGATCCTTCGGTGCTCGCGTTAGCCTTTTTGGCCTGAGCTCCCCAGTAGTCGGCAAGCTCGCGGTAGAGCGCGGCCTCCTCCTCGTGGTACTGCTTCTCGCAACCACGGGCGAGGTTGGAGCAGATGGCGGAAATGACACCGGGGGAGAGCTCGCGGAGCTCGCCCGACGCCTGGGGGACGGGGTAGGTAGCCTCGGGATTGCCGTCGGATGGGGTGCCGGCGGAGGGTGGCGCGCCGTCCCCGGTGTTGGTGGTCGTGGCTGCGTCCCCGTCTGCGCCCCGCTCGGGCTCGAACATCGACTTTGCCGCGCCGCAGAGCGGACAGGTCCACGTCTCTGGCAGGTCGCGGAAGGGCGTCCCCTCCTTCTCTTCGTCGTAGACGTAGCCGCAGATGCTGCAAACGTATCGCATGGCGTCCCCTCTCTCGTGGCCCGGCATGGGTCTGGCGCAGCGGGGCGCGCAGCGCAAAAAAACAACGTGGCGCGCATGCGATGAGCTGCGCCTTTTCTTAATCTCACCAGCTCAGGAGATATGCGTCAAGCAATCTGGCGCGGAGCGGTGGCCTTGGCTCGGTAGCCGGTTGGCGCGGAGTGGGGAACGCCGTGGCAGGGCTGGTGCCGCGGCTATGGGTGCCTTCCTGTTCTGTCCCTCGGCCACCTGCGTCTGTCCCGTTCTTTTGCCCCCCCCTGCCCTCCGCACATCTGGTGCAAAAAGGACCATGATGGGGCAGAATCCGGCTCTATCATGGACCTATTTGCATCAAATGTGGGGAGGCTCCGCGCCCAAGCGGTACCGGCCGGCCCGTCTGCCCCATGGGGTTCTCGCGGTCGCGCCAGTCAATCGCGCCGCCGCAGGCCTGCGCTGCGGCAAAAGGCCGTATCATGACGGGCAGCGTATCGGGCGGCGCCGTCCGCCCCGGCAGAGGGAGCCCCGCATGAACATCCAGATCTTTGGTACCAAGAAGAGTTTTGACACCAAGAAGGCCCAGCGCTACTTCAAAGAGCGCCGCATCTCCTTTCAGTTCATCGACCTCAAAGAGAAGGGCATGAGCAAAGGCGAGCTCCAGAGCGTGCTGCGCGCGGTGGGCGGCATCGACGCGGCGGTGGACCCCAAGGCCAAGGACCAGGACACCGTGGCGCTCATCATGCACCTCACCGAGAGCCAGAAGTTTGACAAGCTGCTCGAGAACCAGCAGGTTCTGCGCGAGCCCATCGTGCGAAACGGCCAACGGGCAACGGTGGGTTACGAGCCCGAGGTCTGGAAGGGCTGGGAGTAGGGGGGTCCTTTGCGATCCGTCGGCGGCCTTTGGCGCCGCCCGTTGCACGGGGTTGTGTACGGCACCGCGCAGAGCGCCGGGCGCCTCGGCGGCCTTGGCTATACTTTGGATGACGATAGACGAGAGGAAGCGATATGCAGCAGAAGCGGCAGGGCCATGAGGGCGACCGGCGTAGGAGCAAGCAAGGCTCCTCGCAGCGCCCCGCACGCCAGCAGCGGGATGGGGTGCGCCCGCAGCGTACCGGCTGTCCCGAGCGGCGGCCGAGCGCCCCGCGCCCCGCGGCGGACTGCATCGAGGGCCGCCGCGCTGCGGCCGAGGCGCTCCGCACGGGCTTTCCCGTTAAGCGGGCGCTCGTGGCGGAGGGCGCGCCCGATGCCACCCTTGCCCAGCTCGTAGATGCTGTTCAGGCGGCGGGCATCCCCGTCTGCCATGTGCCGCGCGCCGAGCTCGACGCGCGCTCGAGCCATGGCAGCCACCAGGGCATCATGCTCGAGGTCGGCGCCTTTCCCTATACGGACCTCACCGATGTTTTCGCCCGCGCGGGCGAGGGCCCTGCCCTCGTGGTGGTGCTCGACCACGTAACCGACGCCGGCAACTTTGGTGCCATCGTGCGCTCGGCCGAGGTTGTGGGCGCGGCGGGTGTGGTCATTGCCAACAAGCGCGCCGCCGAGGTCAACGTCGGCGCCTACAAGACGTCGGCCGGCGCCGTCATGCACCTGCCGATCGCCCGCGTGCCCAACATCGCTCGCGCTCTCGAGGAGCTCAAGCGCGCCGGCTTTTGGGTGATCGGGGCGAGCGAGCACGCCGAGGGCACGTGCTGGGAAACGCCGCTCACGGGGCGCATCGCCCTCGTGATGGGCTCGGAGGGCGAGGGGATCAGCCGCTTGGTGCTCGATACCTGCGACGACCTCACTCGCCTGCCGCAGCGCGGGCAGACCGAGAGCCTCAACGTGGCGCAGGCGGCCACGGCACTCTGCTACGAGTGGCTGCGCTGCAACCAATAAGAGGAACGGGTGCGGTGTTGGTTCGTCCTGCCGCCGGGCGGCTGCATTGTCCACCCGGTGCCAAGGTGGGTCGCCCGCGCCCGGTCGGCACGTAAAGGGGGAGTATGAGCAAGAAGGGTCGCGCAAAGGTCAAGGTCAAGCGGTTTGGCGAGGGGTCGGCCAAGCCGATCGTCTCGGCGAGCACCTTTGGGGTGGGTAACGCCTTCAGCGCTGCGTTTGGCGAGCCTGCGAATCCGCCGCGCGGCACCAACCGCGCTGGCCAGCGCGAGCTGCTGGTGGTGGACGGTTACAACATCATCCACGCAACGCCGCGTTACGAGCATCTCATCTTTGACCACTCGGACGACCCGTACTCCAACGACGTGTACGACCGCGCCCGTACGGCGCTCATCGCCGATGTGGCGGCGTTTGCGCAGGGTCGCTACGAGGCGGTGATCGTCTTTGACGGGGCGGGCAACGTCTCGGCCGACCGGCCCAACCTGCCTCAGGCGGGTGTACGGATCGAGTTTTCGCCCACAGGTGTCTCGGCCGACACGGTGGTGCAGCGCCTGTGCACCGAGGCGCGTGAGGCGGGCCGGGCTTGCTCGGTGGTAACAAGTGATGGCACCATCCAGGCAACGGTGATGGGCAAGGGCGTGACGCGCATCTCGGCGCGCATGCTCGTGGAGGAGATCCGGCAGATTGATGCCGACGTGGCGGAGGTCGAGGCCGCACCCGATATCAAGCTCACGCTCGGCAGCCGCCTCTCGCCTGAGGCGCTTGCCAAGCTGCAATCTCTCCGCGGCCGGTAAGGGGCATGCGCGGTATGCGGGATGGCGTCCCGTCGCGCGGCAAGTTGTGATACCCTTGCATCTCACATCGCCGGTGTGGCTCAACGGTAGAGCAAGTGATTTGTAATCACTGGGTTGCGGGTTCGATTCCTGTCACCGGCTCCATTAGATTGGCAAGCCCGGTACCCTCGCGGTTCCGGGCTTTTTGTAAGCGAAAGCCAAGAATCGAACCCGCAAGGGCGCGGAGCTGACACCTACGAGCGCAGCACGCGTACTGCGAGTCGATAGTCCGCCGCGCTGCTCAGCCGATAAGGTTCGGTTACGTCGGAGCCCCAGCTGTCGATGCCGCCCACACCGCGCATGGCCCCGTAGAGTGTAACGTGGGTGTGTGTGCTCTTGGGCAGGTCCTCGCGATGGTCGGCAGTCTCGAGCTCAAGCGCGCTCGCCGGCAGGGCGGAGAAGGAGAACGGCACCTCCTCCATGACCGCCCTCAACCGCGCTGCTGCGCCCGCACCGCCCCTGTCGCAGCGCTCAGGCCCGGGCATCCCCACAAGCTCGAGCTCCTGTGTGCGCACGTGGCAACCGCACTCCTGCGGCACAAGGTAGGGCGGAACATGCGGCTCCTCGCTCCATCGGCCAAAGCGCCCGCCCCGCCACCGGTCGGGGTAGGTCTCGCCCGAGAGCCCCGTCCAGACGACTTCGCGCACCGGTGCGGGCGTAGCGAGTCTCAGGCCAAAGCAGGGGAGCTCGGGGAGTCCTGGGGCGCCGTGGTACTCCGCCTCCACGAGTATGCCGCACCCCGCCTCGACGGTGTAACGAAGAGAAGCCTCGGCTCCGGGGACGGCGTCGCTCGCAAACCGGTAGCAAACGCTGACCCGCCGCGGGCCGCGCTCCTCAATCTGCTGGTCGATGCAGCGCGGATTGGCATCGGCGGCGAGCCAGGCGCTCGCCCGCTCGGCAAAGCCGCAGCCGCGGTCGTTCTCGGTGGCGGCGCGCCAGAACGCCGGGCGCGGTGCGCGGTAGAGCCATTCGGTTCCGTTGAGCTTGATGCTCACCGGGCCATGCTCCGCCCACGAGAAGAGCACCTCGAGCTCTCCGTCGCGCACGCCCAGGTTAACGTCGCCTTCTACCACAACAAGATCGTCTGCGGTGTCGCGCGCCGTACGGCGCTCCGCCGCGCACTCGGCAAAGCGCCGTGCGTTCTCCTTGGCAGCGCTATCGCGCTGCGCATCGTGCGCCGCACGCGTGGGCTCGTCGGCATACCAGTAGCGCACTTCCTGCATCGCCGGTTTCTCGGTGCCGTCGGCAAAGACGATGCCGTCGCCGCTGAAGGCGTAGTCGCTCGGGCGCTCACCAAAGTCACCGCCATAACCCAGCGCGCGCCTGTCCAGGGCATCGCGCCGCCACAAGGCTTGGTCCATAAAGTCCCAGATAAAACCGCCGGCAAACTGCGGGAATTCCGCCCCAAGGCGCAGGTAGTCCTCCATGCCGCCCAGGCTGTTGCCCATATCGTGCATGTACTCGCACAGCACAAAGGGCTTGCGCGGCCCGGGGGTGCCGTCCGTGCCCTCCAGGTAGGCGCGCACCTCGGCAGGCGACGCGTACATGCGGCTCTCTACGTCAGAGATCTCCTCCCACGCCGCGCGGTGCGACTCATGGCCACGGGTGGGGAATACCCCTTCGTAGTGCACTGGGCGGCTGGGGTCGCTTGCGTGGAAGTACCGGCTCATCGCGGCGATGACCTCGCCGGCAAACGACTCGTTGCCGCAACTCCACATGACGACCGACGCGTGGTTCTTGTCGCGCTCAAACATCGAGCGCGCCCGGTCGATCACGGCGGGGAGCCAGGCGGGGTCACTCCCGGGGATGTTCCACGCGGGGTCGATGCGCCCGAGCTTTTGCCAGCTGCCGTGCGTCTCGAGGTTCGCCTCGTCAATGAGGTAGATGCCGTGCTCGTCGCAGAGGTCGTACCAAGGAGTCTGGTTTGGGTAGTGGCTCGTGCGCACGGCGTTGATGTTGTTTCGCGTTATGGTCTCCATCGCGCGCCGCATGTCGTCGATGCCGATGGCGCGGCCGGCCGTCGGGCTCCATTCGTGACGGTTGACCCCGCGGAAGAAGAGCCGATCGCCGTTAAGGGTGAGCACGCCGTCTATGATCTCGACCCGCCTAAAGCCAATGCGGTACGAGACGCTTTCTACCTCGGTGCCGGACGGATCGTACAGGGCGAGGGTGACGGTGTAGAGAGCGGGGGCGTCGTGGCTCCAGCACTGGACCGGCTCGATGCGGAGCTCCTCAGCGGTGCGGAACGTTCGAGCGCCGGGGTGTGTGGGCAGCTCGTCCACCTCAACATCCGCCACTTCTCCCCCGACGTCGTTCGCCTCTGCCACTAGCTCGCAGCTCCGGGCGAGCTCCACGGTGCCCGTCGGGTCAGCCACCGTAATGTGCGCATGGGGCAGCGCGTCGGCCGGTGTGCCTTCCGGTGCCGAGATCACAAGCCGCGGCCGCAGCGTGCCTGTGGCGTTATCCTGGTCAAGCTCGGCGCGCAGCCACAGGTCCTCGATATGCCACGCGGGTTTGGCGTAGAGCACCACCGGGCGAAAGATGCCAAAGAACCGGAACATGTCTTGGTCCTCGAGCCACGATGCGCTCGCGTGCTGATAGACCTCGACGGCGAGCCGGTTGGTCCCAGGGTGCAGGTAGGGCGTGAGGTCAAAGTCCGACGGGGTGAAGCTGTCCTCGGCGTACCCCACAAACGACCCGTTGCACCACAGGTAGAACGCCCGCTCCACGCCTTGGAACGAGACGCAGGTGCGCATGTCCGCCCATGCGGGGTCGAGCTCGAAGTCGCGCACGTACGACCCCACGGCGGTGCGGTCGGCGTCGATCTCGGGTGGGCGCAGGGCGCTCAGGCCGTCCCACGGGTACTGCGTGTTCACATACTGGATCTGGCCGTAGCCCTGGAGCTCGATATGGCCCGGGACGGTGATGGTCCCAAAATCGGAGAGGTCAGCGTCGGGGCGCCAGAAGTCAGACGGCCGGTCGGCGATACGTGGGCTGTAGAAAAAGCGCCATGCGCCGTCGAGCGTCTGCGCGAGCTCCCGCCCCCCAACGCGCCAATGATGGTCGGAGTGGGCGGGGAGCCGGTTGACCTCAAAGACGGCGGGCTCGGTAAGCCAGGAGAGGGAAGGGGCGGTGGCGTGCATGGCAGCTCCTTGGGTTGAGGTTGGAAGGTACGAGGCACAGTGCGTAACGGTGGCCTGCGCGCCTACAGTGTATGCCGGGGCCGCGTGTCGAGGGGCGGGTCATCGGCGCATGGCAGGTTGCATCGGAGAGCGGGGTACGGCGGTTCCACGCCGTTCGCTCCGCGTTGGGCGCCGTTCGCCCCCGTGCCGGGGCCGAGCCTTGCCGGTCATCCTCCGTCGTGGTTAGATAAGACAAAACAATCGCATAGGAATCGCTTCGGAAAAACATTCACCGGATTCGTGCTCGGGAGCTCATGTTCTAGATGTTTTCCACATGCCCGATGGGCACCGACACGAAGGGGAGCGATTTCTATGGCAGCATCCAACTCTTCACGCACGTCCACGAGGCGCCACCGTCGGCGCCGCCGCGCCTTCTCGCTCAAGAAGTGCGTTGAGTCCGACTTCTGCACCGTCATGACCTGCCTTTTGGCCTTTCTGGTCTTTGTGACCATCATGAGCTGCGGCCTTGGCTGGGGCTCCAGCGCGGTGGAGGAGATGTATCTCCCCGTGCTGATTCCGGCGTATGGGCTTCTGCTCGGAGCTTGGGTCATCGGCGGAATCGCGCAGTATGGTCCCTACGCGATTATCGCCGTGCCCGTGCAGATCCTCTATACCGTGGTCATGTTCTTCGGTCTGATCCTGTGGCTCCTCAGTCTCATCGCCGAGGGACTGCTCGGGGCTGCTCCCCTTGCCCTGACGATGCGCTCGCCCGGCGGACCCACCGAGAAGGGCACGTGGGACCGTGAGAAGGCGGACGACGGCCCGACGTCGGTCTGGGACGGCGAGGATGACGACTCGCTCGCTAAGACCTACATAACCTACAAGGGCGTGAAAAGCATCTTCGACGACGATTAGGAGATGCTGAGGGCACGCCCGGGCGCTCTGCCGCCCGAACGTCCGGGCGTGTTCCCTGCTCTTGCGCGTGACGAGAAGAGCCTCCTAGAGGGGTGGCGGCGCTACATAGGGGATAAGCCGTTCTGCCCGTGCCCTCCCGACCTCGGGATTCATAGGATATTCAAAACGGCAGTGAACAAAACCGCTGGTTAGAGCAGTAGAGATACGCCCGGGGCCGTGTATTGAGACAAATCAGTTGACAGGGGGCCGTTGCACGTAATACTATCCTTTTGCTCGCGGAGGTGCAGGTCCCTTATGGGACGGCAGCAAAGCGACGACTTGCATTGTGGGAGTGTGCCCGAGTGGTTAATGGGGACGGGCTGTAAACCCGTTGGCTCTGCCTACCAAGGTTCGAATCCTTGCGCTCCCACCAGCAAGTGCCTGTGTAGCTCAGTCGGTAGAGCACCTCGTTGGTAACGAGGAGGTCACCGGTTCAAGTCCGGTCGCAGGCTCCAGTACGGCGGTGTAGCTCAGCTGGTTAGAGCACACGGTTCATACCCGTGGCGTCACTGGTTCGAATCCAGTCACCGCTACCAGGTAACGCGGTGGCTTCCCTGATAGGCGGGGGAGCCACTTAGTTAAAGAAGGCATTGTCCCATCGGGGGACGACCTTTAAGGAGGAGGGCTAAATGGCCAAGGAAAAGTTTGAGCGCACTAAGCCGCATGTTAACATCGGCACCATCGGCCACGTGGACCACGGTAAGACCACGCTGACCGCCGCCATCACCAAGGTTCTCTCCGAGACCGATGGCTGCAAGGCCGACTTCACTGCGTTCGAGAACATCGACAAGGCTCCCGAGGAGCGCGAGCGCGGCATCACCATCTCCGTTGCCCACGTCGAGTACGAGACGGCCAACCGCCACTATGCTCACGTCGACTGCCCCGGCCACGCCGACTACATCAAGAACATGATCTCCGGTGCTGCCCAGATGGACGGCGCTATCCTGGTCATCGCTGCTACCGACGGCCCCATGGCTCAGACCCGCGAGCACATCCTGCTCGCCCGTCAGGTCGGCGTGCCCTACATCGTCGTGTTCCTCAACAAGTGCGACATGGTCGACGACGAGGAGCTCATCGACCTCGTTGAGATGGAGACCCGTGAGCTCCTCTCCGAGTACGACTTCCCGGGAGACGACATCCCCGTCATCCGCGGCTCTGCTCTCGGCGCCCTCAACGGCGAGGAGAAGTGGATGGACTCCGTCCGCGAGCTCATGCAGGCCGTTGACGACTACATCCCGACCCCCGAGCGCGACGACGCCAAGCCCTTCCTGATGGCCGTCGAGGACACCATGACCATCTCTGGCCGTGGTACCGTTGCCACCGGTCGTGTCGAGCGTGGCGTGCTCAAGCTCAACGAGCCGGTCGAGATCGTCGGTATCAAGGAGACCCAGTCCTCCGTCGCCACCGGCATCGAGATGTTCCGCAAGACCATGGACTTCTGCGAGGCTGGCGACAACGTCGGCATCCTGCTCCGTGGTATCAAGCGCGAGGACATCGAGCGCGGTCAGGTTCTCTGCAAGCCCGGCTCGGTACACCCGCACACCAAGTTCACCGGCGAGGTCTACGTCCTTACCAAGGAGGAGGGCGGCCGTCACACCCCGTTCTTCGATGGTTATCGTCCGCAGTTCTACTTCCGTACCACTGACGTGACCGGCACCGTCAAGCTCCCCGAGGGCACCGAGATGGCCATGCCTGGTGACCACATCACCATCGAGGGCGACCTCATTCACCCGATCGCCATGGAGGAGGGCCTCCGCTTCGCTATCCGCGAGGGTGGCCACACCGTCGGCTCGGGCGTCGTGAGCACCATCATCGAGTAACTCCGTTATTCGGTCATTCACGGCTTGTGCAACCCGGTTCCCTCGCGGGAGCCGGGTTGTTTTCTGTGCAGGACTGTCGTCAGGTTATGTACCGTTTTTGCAGATGAAGCGGGCTGCGTAGGATACTGTTGACAGACACATCAGACAGATGCTAATGTATTCCACCGTGCCCGTCCGGGCGGTATTGGGAGGTAATAAGTTTCATGCGTACCCTAGTCACCCTTGCATGCACCGAGTGCAAGCGTCGCAACTACACGACGACCAAGAACAAGGCCACCATGCCTGACCGCATGGAGATCAAGAAGTATTGCCCCTGGTGCCGTCGTCATACGGTTCACAAGGAGACCCGCTAGTCTTCTTAACATACGCCAGTAGTTCAATTGGTAGAGCATCGGTCTCCAAAACCGAGTGTTGAGGGTTCGAGTCCTTCCTGGCGTGCCAGTAACCAATCCGTAAGCCCCATTCTCGGGGCTTACGGTTTTACCATGTAAGAGCAGGTTTTGCCGGAGGTTGTCGATCATGGCGAACATGAAGACCAAGAAGGGCGATACGGCTGCTGCCGCCCCTTCCAAGGCTAATGCCAAGAAGGCCGAGAGCCCAAAGCAGACCGCCAAGGGTAAGCAGGCCAAGCAGGCCAAGCAGGCTGCCAAGGCCAAGCAGTCCAAGGCTCAGGCCAAGGGCAAGAACGGCAAGGCTGCCAAACCCGGCATCTTTACCCGTATCAAGAAGTACTTCTCTGCGGTGCGCTCCGAGATGAAGCGCGTCACGTGGCCCACCAAGGAGGAGCTCATCAACTATTCCGTTGCCGTGTGCATCTCGCTCGTTGTCGTGGGCATCGTTATCGCGGTGCTCGACTTTGGCATCAGCGAGGGCCTCGTGCTGTTCTCGGGCCTGAGGGGGTAAGCCATGTCTAAGCGCTGGTATGTGGTTCACACCTATTCGGGTTATGAGAAGAGCGTCAAGACCGATCTCGAGCATCGTATCGAGACCATGGGCATGCAGGACCGCATCTTTGATATCGAGATTCCGACCGAGAGCGTGACCGAGATCAAAGAGGGCGGTAAGCGCGAGACCAAGGACGTCAAGATCTTCCCGGGCTACGTGCTCGTCCGCATGGAGATGGACGACGACGCGTGGACCTGTGTTCGCAATACGCCGGGCGTCACGGGCTTTCTGGGCGCCAACGGTAAACCGTCGCCGCTTTCGCGCGACGAGTACAACAAGATGATGCGCCGCTCCAAGAAGGGCGATGCTCCCAAGCGCACGGCTGTCGGCCTTGAGGTCGGCACGTCGGTGCGCGTGACGTCGGGCCCGCTGGCCGACTTTGACGGTCAGGTTGCCGAGGTCAACGCCGAGTCCGGCAAGGTCAAGGTAACGCTTGTCATTTTTGGCCGCGAGACCCCGGTGGAGCTTGGCTTTGACCAGGTGGCCATCATCTCTTAGTTCGTTCGTTCTCGCGTCGGTGTTCCCGCCGCGTCCGCTCAACGCGGAGGGTGCTTCTAGCACAGGCGTGTCTACGATATAGCACGTATCAAACCAGCTGTAAGGAAGGTTTCCACCATGGCTGAGAAGAAGGTTGCAACCGTCATCAAGTTGCAGATCCAGGCCGGTCAGGCCAACCCCGCTCCTCCCGTTGGCCCGGCGCTCGGTGCCGCTCAGGTCAACATCATGCAGTTCTGCCAGGCGTTCAATGCCGCCACGCAGGACAAGATGGGCGACATCATCCCGGTCGAGATCACCGTTTACGAGGATCGCTCGTTTGACTTTGTGACCAAGACCCCGCCGGCGGCTCACCTTATCAAGAAGGAGCTCAAGCTCAAGAGCGGCTCCGCTGTGCCCCAGCGCGACAAGGTTGGCCAGCTCACCCAGGAGCAGCTCACCAAGATCGCCGAGATCAAGATGCCGGACCTCAATGCCAACGACATCGAGGCCGCCAAGAAGATCGTTGCCGGCACCGCCCGTTCTATGGGCGTGACCATCGCCGAGTAGCACGTTGGTATCCCGTGGCCGTCTTGAGGCGGCCGCTCCGCGCGCCTGAGGGCGCATAACGATGTGGGAGGGCGCACGCCCGTTGACCACAGGAGGTAAACAATGGCAAAGCATGGAAAGAATTTCCGCGCTGCGGCCGCCAAGGTCGACAGCCAGAAGCTCTACACCCCGCTCGCGGCGGTGAAGCTCGTCAAGGAGGTCGCTCCGGCCAAGTTTGACGAGACCGTCGAGGCCCACTTCCGTCTGGGCATCGACACCCGTAAGGCCGATCAAAACGTCCGCGGCTCCATCTCGCTGCCGCACGGCACCGGCAAGACCGTCCGCGTGGCTGTCTTTGCCGAGGGCGAGAAGGCGCGCGAGGCCGAGGAGGCCGGCGCCGATATTGTGGGTTCCGATGACCTCGTGGCTCAGATTCAGGCCGGCGAGATCAACTTTGACGCTGCCATCGCCACCCCCAACATGATGGCGAAGGTCGGCCGCATCGGTAAGATCCTCGGCCCCCGTGGCCTCATGCCGAACCCGAAGCTCGGCACCGTGACCATGGACGTGGCCAAGATGGTCGGCGAGCTCAAGGCCGGCCGCGTGGAGTACCGCGCCGACCGTTACGGCATCTGCCACGTGCCGCTGGGCCGCGTGTCCTTCGATGACCAGAAGCTCGTGGAGAACTACGCTGCGCTCTACACCGAGCTGCTGCGCGTGAAGCCGTCCTCCGCTAAGGGCCGCTACGTCAAGAGCATCTCCATCTCCTCGACGATGGGCCCCGGCGTTAAGGTCGACTCGACCGTTCAGCGCGACTTCATGGCTGAGTAGCCCTGTAGCTTCGCATAGGATACAGCGAGGTAAGGAAGCCCCGGATCGCAGCTGCGATCCGGGGCTTTTCCTGTATTGCCTCGAGTCTCATTCGCACGGCGCCGAAAAAGCTGCGTAGTAGGGCACCTTTGCCCTGATGCCGGATGTGGCGCCGTCACCTTCCGTCCGCTACCAGGGGAAATCCCACTACGCTCCCACTGGGTATCGTGGTCGTTCGGGAAAAGTGCCCTACCAACGCGCACCTTTGGACGATGTTGGCCTGATTCGGTCCGTCTAAGCCTTATGATGGGTCCCAAGAGGGCCGCGGGGGGGCGGTGGAGCCGCGCGGCCCGCGGCCTCTTAACCGAGGTTCGCCGATGCCTGGGTCCACTGGCGATAAGCGCTCTCCCCACGGTGATCGGTCAGGCGGTAATTCGTTCTGAGCCAGTCACCCACATAGTGAGAGACCTTCCGGGCGCCCTTGATGTTGAGGTGGTCGCCGGCATCAGAGGTTTCCACCTGCCAGTCGATCGGCACCTCGGTGCCATCGAAGTTCAAATCGAGGTAGCTGACATCGGACCCGTATCCCTTGCTATCCAGAAACGCCTGCACTGCGTTGTGGCGCTGCGTGCTCCAGTTCTTCGTGCTGGGAGTACTGAGAAGCACCACCTTGATACCGCGGTCGCGGCACATGTCGATCATCGAGGTCAGATACCACTCATTCAACGGTGAGATGCGCTCGCGATCGGTGGTCGGTTTCATGTGGTCGCGAATCTTCGAGGGGACGACCTGCTCGTTGGGGCGAAATCCTTTTGCTGGGTGCGTCCAAGTGGTCTTGGGTTGAGCGGTCAGGTCCGCAGGGGTGAGATGCTTCCAGCGGTTGTGGTACTCGATGATGGGGAAGAGGTTTGCCGCCTCGCGCCAGAGAATCTGGTCGGCTTTCATCTTGCGGAAGATCATGTTGGTCTCGAAGACCACGACCCGGGGATTCTGCTTCTCGAGCGCATGGGAGAGGATCGTCTTGCTGTAGCAAAGGGGCTGTCCACTAGTGGCGATATCGTAGGAGGTGAAGCCCTGCTCGTTCCACATCTGCAAGGGAGAGAGCGAGGTGTAGACCTCGGAATCCCCAACGAAGAGCACGTCGAGGGAGTCTGAGGGCTCGCCGAGAACACCGAAGGCCGCCTCGTCGATCTGTCCGAAGGAGGCCTGATTGTTCTTGGGGACGAACAGGGATGATAACGCGAGGCAGGCAACAAGCACCGCTACGGCGGATAGCCCGATGCACGCAAGGGGCGGAAGGTGGAATCGCTTCATGTTGTTTCGCTTTCAATCGAGTGCCGGCGCCCATGAGGTGCGGGGCCGGGCGCCGGCGGAGGGGCTAGAACTGTGCGTAGATAGGGTCGAGTGGGACATATCCCTGGCCGTAGGCCCCGAAGACGATGATGACGACGCAGATTGCGGCGAGGGCGGCGCAGCTGATGCCGATGCGGTGCTGTAGCGCGGGGCGTGGGGTGCGGCAGCCGAGCTCGCGCCAGAGGCCGAAGAAGAGCATCGCTACCGCGAAAAGCGCCACCACGGCGAAATCCGCCGCATCCATGCCGGGGGCGAGGACCGATCCGTCGATCAGCGCCGCGGGAGAGAATCCGCTGGCGATACGCCCGAGCATCCCGATTCCCGCGCGCACTCCCTCGGCGCGGAAGATGAGCTCGCCGACGAACACGATGGTCCAGGTCCGGAGCACCTGGAAAACGATCCAGGGCCGCGCGGAGGGGTCGATCTTCAGTGCGCGCCTCATGCCGCTGAAGAGGGGCTCGAGCAGGCCCGAGGCCAGAATGGTGACGAAGTAGTACATGCCGAAGAACAGGTATTGCCAGCCCGAACCGTGCCAGAGGCCGTTAAGGATCCAGACGCAGAAGAGGGCAACGCCGCCAGACAGTACCGATCCGGTACGGGTGCCGAAGACCTTGCGCGCCCCGCGGGCGAATCGCTTAACGGGAGACGAGAGGGAGACGGGGTAGAACACGTAGTCGCGCAGCCATGCGCCGAGCGTGATGTGCCAGCGCTGCCAGAACTCGGAGGCGGTGCGGGAGAAGAACGGTTGACGGAAGTTCTCGGGCAGGCGTACGCCGAAGATGCGTCCCACGCCGATCACGATGTCGATCGTACCGGAGAAATCGCAGTACAGCTGGAAGGTGTAGAGGACCGCGCCGAGGGCGATCACCGTGCCGCTCCACGCGGTGTAATCGGCGAACACCGGCTTGACGTAGAGGTTCAGGCGGTCCGCCACGATGATGGTCTTGGCGACGCCCCATGCGATGCGCACGAGGCCGTTTACGAGGTTGTCCGTGCGAATCGGCTCGCCAGCTGCAAGCTGGTCGGCGGTCTCCCCATAGCGGCAGATGGGGCCTTCCATGAGCTGGGGGAAGAACCCCATGAACAGGGCGAGGCGCATGGGGTTGCGCTCAGGCTCGATCGTCGAGCGGTAGACATCGAACACATAGGAGAGCGCTTGCAGCGTGTAGAACGAGATGCCGATGGGGACGCCGATTTTGGGCGGCACGAGATGCCACTCAAATCCCACAAGCGTGCCGAGAGAGGACGCGATCCCGCCGAGAAATCCGAGGTATTTGACCGAGACGAGGATGCCTACACTCGCGAGCGCGGAGAATCCGACGACCATGCGGCTTCGGTTCCGATAGCGCGCCTTGATGGCCCGTCGCTCGGCGCGGTCACGCGTGCCCGCCACGGCCTCGCGCTGCTCGGCGCGCACGCGACCCAGGACGAGGCCGGTGAGATAGGTGACGAGCGTCGTTGCGATGAGCAGTACCAGGAGCTTGCCGCTGATGAGCCAGAAGCAGGCGTAGCTCGCCAAGAGAAGAACCCAAGGGCGCACCCGCTGAGGCGAGAGCGTGTAGATGAGCGCCGTGGCGGGCACGAAGGCGCCGAGGAAGGCGAGCGAGCAGAAGGAGTTGATGATATGTCCGTTCATGGGGGAGCGCCCTACAGGTCCTCATCGAGCAGTCGCTCGATGAGCGCATGGATGCTTTCGGCGGAATCGAAGTTGTCCGCAACGATCTCGACTGCGGGGATGGTTATGTCGAACTCATCCTCGAGCTCGGAGATGAGGGCGATGATGGTGAGCGAATCGAGGACGCGCCTGCGAACGAGCCCCTGTTCGGTTTCGAAATCGATGCCGGGCTTGAGCTCTTCGAGAATGTCGATGATGGTGTCCATGGTGCTGTTCCTTTCGTATGGCTGCGGATCGTTCGGTGAATGGATCAGATGGTTGTTCGGGATGGTCTAGCAATAGGGTGTGTTGAAGGGGTGGGTGGGAACGGCGGCGCGCGAAAGGCGCGGAGCTCCGTCGATTCCCACGGTGACGACGGCCGGTAGGTCACGCGAGAGGAAGAGGGATATCCCCTCGGTCATGCTGTAGGCGCCCACCTGCTCGAAGGCGATGATCCTTCCCGGCTCCAGGCCGGCGAGGGGGAGCTGCTTGGCAAGGATGTCGTTCACGGTGCACAGGGAGCCGAAAACGTTCCAAGTCGTCTCGCATTCGGCCCCTCCGTCCCCGGACCCGTCTTGGAGAATGCGGCAGGGGGGTTGGCGCATGGCCATGGACTGCCCGTAGTACACGAGGTGGTGGATGCCGCCGTCAACGATGGCGTAGCGCTGGCCCCGGTCGCACTTGGTATCCACCACGCGCGTGAGGTAGGTCCCGCAGGCGGCGACGAGCGAACGGCCGACCTCGAGCGTCACCTTGCCCGGGAAGCGCAGGTTTGCGAGAGCCGTTCCCATGGCGTCCAGAAGCGCCTGCTCGTCGAACGCGTCGTCGGAGAAGTACGCGACCGGCAGGCCGGGGCCGTACTCGAGCTCCTCGGCACGCCAGCCGTACTCGAGCTCGAGACGGCCCAGCATCTCGTCGAGACGCTCGATCTCGCGGACGATGCGCCGCGGGCCCGATTTCTGGGTTCCCGAGAAGAATTGGACTCCCTTGATGGCGAGGTTGGGATAGCGCTCACGTGCATCGATCACCTCGCGCAGCGTCTCGGCGTCGATGCCGAACTGGTTGCCGCTGGTGAGCCTGATGAGCACGGGCACGATGCGCGCGTGACGGACGGCGAGCCCGTGCAGCAGCTCGAGCTGGCCGAGGGACTCAATGGTGAAGCGGTGCGGCAGCTTCGGTGCCGCGACGAGCTCGTCCATAAGGACGGGGTCCTTGTAGACGCCAGAGACGACGATGCTGTCGGGGTCGATGTCGCAGGACTCGCAGATCGAGAGCTCGCCGGGCGAGCACACCTCGAGCCGAGGGACGAGCGTCGCCATCTGGGGGACGACGAAGGGGTTCGCCTTGATGGCGAAGCAGAGCTCGGTGCGGTCCGGGCAGGCTTGGGCGATGGTCTCGACGCGGCTGCGCAGGCTCCGCTCGTCGAACAGGTAGAGCGGCGTTCCGAAGGTGCGTGCGAGGTCGAGGAGCTCGGTGTCGGTCATGGTTGCCTCCTTGGGCGGTCTTGCAGATGATCGGAAGGTTACAGGCTCGCTCAGCGCCGTCTTCTCGCGCGCACGGTTTCGAGGAGGGCGCGGCGGTCGACTTTGCCGTTTTTGGTGAGCGGCATGCGCTCGACGGATACGAAGGCGTTCGGTGTGAGGTGCGACGGCAGCGATGCCTGCGCGGCATGGGCGAGCTCGTCGAGCCCGGCGGTGCCCTCGAAGAAGGCGAAGATCCGATGGCGCCGCTCGTCGTAGGCGCAGCGGCACCGACTCACACCGTCCAGGCGCTCGATCGCCCCGTCGATCTCCTCGAGCTCGATACGGTGGCCCAGGTGCTTGATCTGGTTGTCGTGCCTTCCGCTGAAGATGAGCTCGCCCCCTGCGGTCAGGCGCGCGAGGTCGCCGGTGCGATACACGGTCTCGGGCACCCAGGGGTTGAGGGGGTTCTGGATGAAGGCCTCGGCGGTGCGCTCCGCATCGCCCATGTAACCCAGGGCGAGCTGCGGGGTTCGCACATAGAGTTCGCCCACGCCGCCCGGCTCGGTGACGGGGTGCATCTGCTCATCGAGCAGCATGACCTCGTGGTTGGGAAAGGGGACGCCCAAGGGGATCCCCTCGGCATAGGAGCGATTCCGGTCGATGCGGTGATAGAGGCAATTGCAGGTGACCTCGGTAGGGCCGTACAGGTTCACGAACTCCGCCTCAGGGGCATGTTCGAGCCAGGTGGCGAGATGCCTTGCGGGCATGGTCTCGCCGCTGAAGAGCACACGCCGCAGGCCGCTGAGGTCGACGCCCTCGAGGGCATGCAGGCTGCTCACCAGGCAGAGGGCGGCCACCGCCCAGGTGAGGGTCGTCGCCCGGTGCTCCACGAGCGCCTCGACCAGGCGCGCCGGCTCAGAGAACAGGCGCCGGGGCAGGATGACGAGGGTGGCTCCGGTGGCGAACGAGCTGTATATGTCCTTGACGGATACGTCGAAGTCGAAGGGGGCCTGGTTTGCGATCACATCGTCCTCGGCGATGCCGAAAAGCGAGGTGAACGAGTCGATGAACTCCACGATGGCACGATGGCACACCGCGACGCCCTTGGGAGTGCCGGTCGAGCCCGAGGTGAAGAGGACGTAGGCGGGATCGGTGTCGAGCGCGTGGTCGCGGATGCGCTCGAGCTCGACGGGGTCGACCGCGGAGCGCAGGAGCTCCTCCACATCGAACGTCTCACGAGCATCTCCGGCCGGGAGCTCTCCTGCCCGTGCGTCCGTGATGACGGCAGGGCCGGCGAGGACCTGGCAGACCGGGGCGAGGCGCGCCGGTGCGGCAACGGGGTCGATGGGCACGTAGCAGCCGCCGGCATAGAGTACGCCCATCATGGCGGCGAGGGCGCGGGAGCCCTTCTCGAGCACCACGACGACGGGGGATGCGGCGTACCCGCGCTCGACGAGGCCGCTCCCGATGCGGCGGGCGAGGTCTCGTAGCTCGGCGAAGGTCGACGCGCCCCATTCATCGACGATTGCGGGCTTATCGGGATACCGCTCGGCGGCATCTTCCAACAGGGTGAGGGCGCTGGCGCACATGGCGGCTCCTTTGGTCGGACTTCAAGGTGGCAACCATGATGCGCGCGCCCGATTAAGCGAGCCTGAGCGCAGTCTAAGTATTTCTTTAGGCTTCGCTCACCGCCCCTCTGAGCCCGCTGGGCGTGGTACCTTTTGGGCAGGATGATCCGGCCCGCCGCCGCTCTCCGCCCTCCCGGATGAAAGGATGACCATGTCCGATGACGCTACCGTGGCCGTGCTCATCGCCGAGGACGATGCCGACATCGTCGAGATCCTGCGTCTTTACCTCATGGGGGCGGGCTACCGCGTGCTCGCCGCCCCCGATGGGGCGAGCGCCCTCGAGATCTTGCGCGAGCAGCCGGTGTCGGTCGTCCTCGCGGATATCATGATGCCCCGCATGAACGGCTATGACTTCATTCGCGAGGCCCGTGCGTTCTCCCGTGCCCCCATCATCATCGTCTCGGCGCGCAGCATGGCTGCCGACAAGGTGCTCGGGCTCGATCTCGGGGCGGACGGCTACATCACCAAGCCGTTCGATCCCATGGAGGTGACCGCCTACATCCGGGCGGTGCTGCGCCGCGTGGACGTCGCGGACGAGGGCCAGGTGCTGCATGCGGGCGACCTTGCGCTCGATACCGAGCGCCTCACCCTCACACGCGCCGGAGAGCCGGTGCCCCTTACCGCGGCGGAGCTCAAGATCATAACGAGGCTCCTCTCCGCGCCGGGTCGCGTATTCACCAAAGAGCAGCTCTACGCCTGCGTTACCGGCGACGAGTCGGCCCCCGCCGCCGGATGCGAGAGCAGTGTCATGGTGCATATCTCGAACATTCGCGCCAAGATAGAGATCGACCCGTCTCATCCGCGCTACATCAAGACCGTGCGGGGATTGGGGTACCGCCTTGAAGCCTAAAGATCACAGAGGCGCCGTCGACAAGCGCGTGCGCGGATCCATCCGCCGCCGCGTCGCATCGCTCGGATCCTTTCTGAAGGGCGTCGGGTCGAGCCTCACCGCTCGCTGCCTCACGGTTGCAGGGCTCTACGCCGCCTTCGTCGCGCTGAGCGTCATGACGGTGGCGGGTCTTTCCGATGCCCACATCTCGAATGCCTTCGTATCCGACGCTGAGTTCGACGAGGTCAAGCAGACGGTCCTGAACGATGACTATTCCGTCCTTGCCGAGAAGCGATTCGCCGGCATGGAGGTGCTGGTGCTGGACGAGTCGGGCAAGACCCTCTACTCATCGAGCTCCATGTTCTCCCAGGCGATCAGCAAGGACGATATCGCCTTCATCAACGAGGAGGAATGGGACGCGCGCTTCAGCGTGTTCGAAGAGCGGGTCGACGGCGAGACCATGTACCGGGTGCTATGGCTCGGCGGTCACGACAACACGGGCTTCGAGACCATCATGGGATATGCCCTCATCGACCACGACCTCAATATCGTCGAGGGCACGATCTTCGGAGATCGCACGTCGATCACCCCGGAGCAGTTCGGTCTCTTGAACGGCGTCATCGAGTTCCCCAATGTCTCCACCGCCGCGGTAGACGATTCCAGTGGTGACGATTACCCGTTCAACATGATCCTGCGGGAGGGACAGTACGTGATCAGCCGCACGCAGGGGGTTAACGACGAGGGGGAGACGCGGATCATCGTCAAGGCGATTCCGGTAATAAACAGTGCCGACTACGACCGCGTCTTCGCGGAGTCGCAGGGCATCATGCTCGCCCTCGTACCAGTGATTGCGGTGTCGACCATCGTGCTCTTCGTCGTCGAGACGCGCCTCATCCGCTCGTCGACGCGGCCCTTGGTGCGCGCGATCGAGGAATACAGCGCGACGCACCGGGTGGAGGCGGAGCCCGAGAAGATCGCCTCCGAGCTCATTCCCGTTTACGACGGTTTCGTCGACCTGACGCAGCGCCTCGAGGGCGCGCAGGCGGAGAAGCAGCGTATGATCGCCGATATCTCGCACGATATCAAGACGCCTCTCACGGCGATCCGCGGCTACGCGCAGGCTTTTCGCGACGGGGTGGTTCCTCCCGATCGGACGGCCGCGTATGCCCAGGCGCTTTGCGCTAAGGCAGAGGTGGCAACCTCGATGGTGGAGGCGCTCGGGGAGTACGCTGCCGCGGAGCACCCCGAATACCGCTGCGAGCTCGAGCGGACGGACCTCGCCTGTGACCTCGAGCGGATCTGCGCCGGCCTCGAGCCGATTGCCGACCAGTACGGAGACGGCTTCGAGGCGCGGATCGAGACCGGACCGATCGAGGTGGAGGTGGATATCGAGCTGGTGCGCCGGGCCATCACCAACCTCGTCTCCAACGCGTGCGTGCATAACGCGCCGGGCACGCGGGTCGGGGTCATCGGATTTTGCGACACCGATGACGAGGGGCGTCCGGTGGTGCGCGTGCAGGTGGCGGACACCGGTTCGGGTATCGATCCCGGTCTCGTCTCGACGCTGTTCGAGCCCTTTGTGACCAGCAACGCCGCGCGCTCCATCGGTAAGGGCTCCGGGTTGGGGCTTTCCATCGCACGGCGCTTCGTGGAACTCAACGGGGGTTCGCTGCGTCTCCTCGAAGAGGCTCCCGAACCCTGGAGCACGTGCTTTGAGATCGTGCTGCCCCGTCTCTAGCGACACGGCGGGGAACCGTCGCCCCGTTCCCGTCGGTTGTCCGGCGGATGCGGGCGCGGGGCGATGTTCTGCGCAAAGATGTCGCGTTGTAGGGCACTTTCTAGGCGGAGATCGACAGAGCTTTAGTTAGGTAAAGTGCTCAGCTGGTGTTTTATCGAACAATCGAGAGGGCATCGGGCACCTATGCCTGTCGTTTGTAAAAAAGTGCCCTACAACGCATAAGTATTGATTCCGAATCCGCTAGAGATATTTCATTTAAAAAAGTACATCGACACACATAGTAGTTTGTGTTACCTTGTAGAGGACAGGTTGGGCTGCCATCTAGGAGGTGACGGCATGGCGACGCGGGACGCGGTGAGCGATCTGATACGGGGCAACATCGATGCCATCATTCTGAATGTCCTCTCGCGGAGCGACAGCTACGGCTATGAGGTGCTCAAGGAGATAGCAGCGGCGAGCCGGGGCGAGTACGAGATGAAGGAACCCTCGCTCTACACGAGCCTGAAGCGCCTGGAGGGCCAAGGCTTTGTGGTGAGCTACTGGGGCGACGAGACCCAGGGCGCGCGTCGGAAGTACTACCGGGTAACCGAGGAGGGCATGCGCGAACTTGTCGAGGCGACGAAGCGTTGGGTGCGCGTGCGCAACATTATCGATCAGCTGCTCAACCAGGATGGAGGAGACCGATGAACGAGCTTAGGATGTACGTCGAGCACCTGTTTGAGGGCAAGGTGCTGACTGCGGAGAATATCGAGCTTAAAGAAGAGATCTATGGCAACCTCGTGGCGCGCTACGAGGACTACGTGGCTAGCGGTCTCTCTGAGGCTGAGGCGCTCGAGAAGACTAAGGCGAGCTTTACAAGCGTGGACGACGTGCTCGCGGAGGAGGGCTCGCCTGAGGAGGGCGCGGCTCAGACGCGGGTGATGGCCGGCGGGGCTTCAGTTTCCGGCGCGGTTGATGGGGATGCAAATGCTTCCGCGGCTGACGTTCAGTCGGGGGAGGGTGTTGCCCCAACGACAGCTATACCGCGTGTGGAGGGTGCGCCGGTGCCCCCGGGTGCCGCCGCTGACGGCCAAGTGGTAGCAGCCCCTGCCCCTACCCGCAAGCGCTGGCCGATCGTGGTGGGGATCATCGCCGCTGTGGCCGTGGTGGGCCTAGCACTCATGCTGCTCTTTAACGTGGTGGTGGAGCCTGCGTTCGATTACGCTGAGGACACAGTGGAGAACGTTATCGACTCCTCAACGGGCGCGGGGACAGGCGCTCAGCAGGGGACGAGCAACGGCAAGGGTTCGGGTAACGGATCGGGCAACGGCGCGAGCAATCAGGGAACCCAACAGTACGTCGACCCTGAGGATCAACGTGAGTACGAGACGACGACGGCGCTCGTCAACGAGATTGCTGACAGCCCCGTCACGCCGCTGCAGGCATATGCGGGCCGCGCGAACACCTCCGAGGTGGCAGCGCTCGCCGCGGAGCTTCCGCTCGGCGCTAACCTCCGCGAGGCGGGTATCGACACCGCCAACGCCGCTACCGCCTATCTCGACTACACCGAGGTCTCGGGCGATATCGAGGGCGATGCCCTCGACCGCGCGCTCGTCTACAACGTCGCGGCGATCTTTGCGGTCTATCCGGATATCTCCGCGGTGCGGGCGACGCTCCAGGAGGCGTACGACAGCCAATGGGATGCAGACACGTACCTCTTTGACCGCACGCGGGTGGAGCAGTGCTTTGCCAACACGAGCGGCAATGCCGTCACCCAGCTCAACAGCTCGCTGCTCGAGAGTACCGACGCATGGGACCAGGTGAAGGGCTTCATCATGGACCATCATGAGTTTGCTGAGAACGTGGCCGATTGGTCAGAGACCAACTAGCATGCGCGGAGTGTGAGCTGTCCCAAGACGAAGATGAGATGAAGTGGCGCGGCGTCCCGTCGTTATACGGCGGGGCGTCGCGCGCTGAAGGCGCCGTGGATATTACGGAACGCTGACAGGCGCGGGTGGCCGGCTCTGGTAAGGTGATGCCCGAACAACTCGATATGAGAGGACAGACCGCATGAGCGAGGCGACCGGGACTGCAAGCACGCACGTCAACCACGGCAAGATCGTTTTTGAGGGACTGCGCAACGCGCGCGATCTCGGTGGCCTGCCGGCCGCGGACGGGCGGCACATCCGCCCGCGGGCGCTGCTGCGCTCGGACACGCTCTTTCCGGCCACGGAGCATGATCGCGCCCGCCTGCGTGATGAGTACCACCTGTCGCTCGATATCGACCTGCGCAGCAACGACGAGTGCGCCGAGCGCCCCGACCCGGTCGACGCCTTTCCCGGGCTTCGCTACGTGCATCTGCCGGTCTTCTCGGAGGGTGGGGCGGGCGTGTCGCGCAGCGCCGAGGATATGGATGTGGTCGAGGCCCGCGTCCGTGCAGGGGAGATTCAGCCCGCAGACCTCATGATCGCGCTCTATCCGCATATCGTGCTCGACCAGTCGGGCATCGATGCGTACACCACGTTCTTCCGCGAGCTCCTCGCCCACGAGGAGGGTGCTGCGATTTGGCACTGCTCGGCTGGCAAGGACCGCTGCGGCATGGCGAGCGTGCTGACGGAGGTCGCGCTCGGGGTACCGTGGGAGCTCGTGGAGCGCGACTACCTCGCCACCAACATCTTTTACGGCATCGACCCCAAGACCTGCGAGCCCATGGAGGCGCTCGAGGGCGTGGACCCGCGCTTTCTCGCTGCGGCAGTTGATGCGCTCAACCGCGAATTTGGCGGCATAGAGCGTTACCTTGAGGATGTGCTCGGCGTTGACGCCGACGCCCAGGCTACGCTGCGCGCCCGCTACCTCGTTTAGCTCGAGCTTCGCTTGGCTGCGGGGGCAGTGCGGCGTGTCGTGAGCCTTGTTGCCCGCCCTACCGCCTACCGTTTTGCCCCACGCAAACCGCCGCTCGCCGCAAAGTCCCTTGCGCGGCGGGCACACTTTGCTACACTACAGCACATGAGCATGCCGTCCGGCACGCTCGACTGAAGGGACGACGCATGGGCAACCAGGCAGACATCATCGCACGCGAGGCGCTCCGCCCCGTCTGCGCTGCCGCGTGCCCGCTATCCCTTGACGAGCTACTACTTGCTGCCGATGTGCGCTAGGGTACGCCGTCACCGCGTCTGATTCCTCGACCGTCTACGAGCACCCCACCGCGCATCTACCCACTGCCCTGCAGGGCGTCGCGCGACGGGGTGCTCTTTTCCGTGTAACGATATCGGCCATCACGCCACCTCCTGCAGAGCCCGACCAAGGCCACATGCCGGGCGAGCACCTCGCACCGGCACGAGCAACAGGAGGACCGTATGACCCGCAAGATCGCCATCTTCGACACCACGCTCCGCGACGGCGAACAGTCGCCCGGCGCCAGCATGAACACCGAGGAGAAGCTCATTGTCGCGCGCCAGCTTATCCGCATGAACGTGGATGTTATCGAGGCGGGCTTTCCCATTTCGAGCCCCGGCGACTTTAAGAGCGTGTCCGAGATCGGCCGCATCGCGGGCGACGCCTGCACCGTCTGCGGCCTCACGCGCGCGGTGGACAAGGACATCGAGGTAGCCGCCGATGCGCTCAAGACCGCCAAGCGTCCGCGCATCCACACCGGTCTGGGTGTGAGCCCGAGCCACCTGCACGATAAGCTCCACCTCACCGAGGACGAAGCCGTGGAGCGCGCGGTCCGCGCCGTCAAGCTCGCGCGCAACTTTGTGGACGATGTCGAGTTCTACGCCGAGGACGCCGGTCGTGCCGACCAGGACTTCCTCTGCCGCATCATCGAGGCCGCCATCAAGGCGGGCGCCACGGTGGTAAACATCCCCGACACCACGGGTTACAACATGCCGTGGTCCTTTGGCGCGCGCATCGCCGACCTGCGCAACCGCGTGGCGGGGATCGAGGACGCCACCATCTCGGTCCACACCCACAACGACCTCGGCATGGCCACGGCGCTCGCCATCGAGGCGGTGCGCAACGGCGCGACGCAGGTCGAGTGCACCATCAACGGGCTCGGCGAGCGCGCGGGCAACACGGCGCTCGAGGAGGTCGTCATGGCCATCCGCATGCACGGCGAGGAGCTCGACGCGCATACCGATATCGTGACCACCGAGCTCACTCGCGCCTCCAAGCTCGTGAGCTCCATCACGGGCATCAACGTGCAGCCCAACAAGGCCATCGTGGGCGCCAACGCTTTTGCGCACTCTTCGGGCATCCATCAGGACGGCGTGCTCAAGGCGCGCGACACCTACGAGATCATCGACCCGGCCGACGTGGGCGCCGGCGGCTCGCAGATCATCCTCTCGGCGCGCTCGGGGCACGCGGCGCTGCGCCACCGCATGGCCGAGCTCGGCTACACCTTTGCCGACGATGAGTTTGAGAACATCTACCAGGCGTTCCTCGAGGTCGCGGACAAGAAGAAGGAGGTCTACGACGAGGACCTGGAGTCCATCGTGCACGAGCGCGAGCGCGAGACCAAGGCCATCTGGACGCTCGGCGCGGTGCAGGTCTCGTGCGGCTTCCCGCTCACGCCCACGGCCACGCTCACGCTTGTGGGCGAGGACGGCGCCGAGCACACGGTTGCGGCGTTTGGCACCGGCCCGGTCGACGCGGTCTACAAGGCCGTGAACCAGATCGTCTCGGTGGAGAACGACCTCTCGGAGTTTGCGATCAAGGCCATCACCCGCGGCATCGACGCGCTGGGCGAGGTCACGGTGCGCGTAACGGCCGCCGACGGCCAGGTCTACACCGGCCGCGGCTCCGATAACGACATCATCGTCTCGTCCACCAAGGCCTACATCAACGCGCTCAACCGCCTCATCTCGGTCCAGCGCGAGAAGCGCGAGGTCGCCAGCGCCTAACCCTCTCGTCCGCGCCAGCCGGGCGGGCCCCTGCCTGTCCGGAGCGTCAGAACAACCCTAGGAAGGACAGCATCCATGCCACGACCCATGACCGTAGCCGAGAAGATCCTCGCGGCCCACGCCGGCCTCGACGAGGTGCGCCCCGGCCAGCTCGTTGAGTGCGACCTCGACCTCGTGCTCGCCAACGACATCACCGCCCCGATTGCGATCGACGTGTTCCGCGAGCTCGGCGCGACCGAAGTCTTCGACCGCGACCGCGTGTGTCTCGTGCCCGACCACTACGCGCCCAACAAGGACATCAAGAGCGCTGAGCAGACCAAGAAGATGCGCGATTTTGCCCACGAGCAGAAGATCCGCCACTACTGGGAGCAGGGGTGCGCGGGCATTGAGCACGCGCTTCTGCCCGAGCAGGGCGTTGTGGTGCCGGGCGACCTCGTGATCGGCGCCGACAGTCACACCTGCACCTATGGCGCGCTGGGCGCGTTCTCCACCGGCGTGGGCTCCACCGACGCCGGCGTGGGCCTCGCCACGGGCCGCGCGTGGTTCAAGGTGCCCCCGACCATCAAGTTCGAGATTGAGGGCGAGCTCGCCGACGGCGCCACCGCCAAGGACATCATCCTCTACATCATCGGGCTCATCGGCGTGGACGGCGCGCTCTACCAGGCGATGGAGTTTACCGGCTCCACCATCCGCAACCTCTCTATGGAGGGGCGCATGTGCATCTCCAACATGGCGATCGAGGCAGGCGGCAAGGCCGGCATCATCGAGGTTGACGACGTGGCGCGCGCTTGGCTCGAGGGCCGCACGGAGCGCCCGTACGTCGAGTACCACGCCGATGTGGACGCCGAGTATGCCCGCGTGATCCGCATCGACGCGGCGGACATCAAGCCGTGCGTCTCCTGGCCGCACCTGCCGAGCAACACCCATCTCGTGGAGGAGAGCCGCCACATTCAGATCGATCAGGCGGTTATCGGCAGCTGCACCAACGGGCGCATCGAGGACATGCGCGCCGCCGCCGAGGTGCTCGCCGGCCGCCGCGTGAATGAGAACGTGCGCTGCATCGTGATCCCCGCCACGCAGGCCGTCTTTAAGCAGTGCATGGCTGAGGGCCTGGCCGAAACCTTCATCGATGCCGGCTGCGTCTTCTCCACGCCCACGTGCGGTCCGTGCCTTGGCGGCTACATGGGCATCCTCGCGGCGGGGGAGCGCTGCGTCTCGACCACCAACCGCAACTTTGTGGGACGCATGGGCGACCCGACCTCCGAGGTTTACCTGGCGAGCCCGGCGGTTGCCGCCGCGAGCGCCGTGGCCGGCCATATCGCCCTGCCGAGCGACCTGTAATGGGTCATTTGGGACGGGGTTGTTTTCAGTCATTTCGAAAGGAACGCAGCCATGCACTTTGAAGGCACTGTTTTTAAGTATGGGCGCGACGTTGATACCGATGTGATCATTCCGGCGCGCTATCTCAACAGCTCTGACCATGCGCATCTTGCTGCGCATGCCATGGAGGACATCGATCCCACGTTTGCCACGCGCGTCAAGCCGGGCGACATCGTGGTGGCCGAGGAGAACTTTGGTTGCGGCTCGAGCCGCGAGCATGCGCCGGTGGCGCTCAAGGCCGCGGGCGTCTCGTGCGTGATCGCCAAGAGTTTTGCGCGCATCTTCTACCGTAACGCCATCAACGTCGGGCTTGCCATCATGGAGTGTCCGGACGCGGTGGACGCCATTGCCGACGGCGCGCGGGTGGCGGTGGACACCGAGACCGGCACCATCACGAACCTCGACACCGGGGCGACCTTTACGGCCGAACCGTTCCCGCCGTTCATCGCCGAGATCATCGAGGCGGGCGGTTTGGTGGAGCGCACGCGCCAGAAGCTCGCCAGCGGGAACTGAGGCACCGTATTTTGGCGCTCAAGCCCATGGGTCATTTGGGGGCGTGTTCCGTTAACCCATTCAGAAAGGAGCCGTCATGCCGCTCGATAACCCCTTTGCCGCGGGTCCGAGCTCGCAAGATTGGAGTTGCAACGTGAAGAAGACCTACCAGATCTGCTGCCTGCCGGGAGACGGCATCGGCCCCGAGATCATCGCCGAGGGCAAGAAGGTGCTCGACGCCGTGGGCGCGCGCTATGGCGTGACGTTTGCCTGCGAGGACACGCTCATCGGCGGTGCGGCGATTGATGCGTGCGGCAACCCTCTGCCCGACGAGACGCTCGAGGCGGCCCGGGCGGCCGACGCGGTGCTCCTGGCCTCGGTGGGCGGCCCCAAGTGGGACACCACCGACCCCGCCGCACCTCGACCAGAGCAGGGGCTCCTCAAGATCCGCAAGGAGCTCGGCCTCTACACCAACCTGCGCCCCGTGCAGATCTTCGGCGCGCTCGCCGGCGCCTCGACGCTGCGCCCGGAGATCATCGATGGCGTGGACATGATGATCGTGCGCGAGCTCACGGGCGGACTCTACTTTGGCCGCCGCGAGCGCTTCTACGACGAGCCCGGCGCCGGCACGGACGGCGCGGCCGGTCAGCGCGCCTACGACACGCTCGAGTACCGTGAGTACGAGGTCGAGCGCATCGCGCGGCAGGCGTTTGAGGCTGCGCGCAAGCGTCGCGGTAAGGTGTCGAGCGTGGACAAGGCCAACGTGCTCGAGACGAGCCGCATGTGGCGCGAGATCGTCCACCGCATCGGCGAGGCGGAGTACCCGGACGTGGAGCTCGAGGACGTGCTCGTGGACAACGCCGCCATGCAGCTCATCAACCGCCCGGCGAGCTTTGACGTGGTGGTGACCGAGAACATGTTTGGCGACATCCTCTCCGACGAGGCGGCGCAGATCACGGGGTCGCTCGGCATGCTCGCCTCGGCGAGCCTGGGCGACGGCGTGGCACTGTACGAGCCAAGCCACGGCAGCGCACCCGATATCGCGGACCAGGGGATTGCCAACCCGCTTGCGCAGATCCTTTCGGTTGAGATGATGCTGCGTTATAGCTTTGACATGGGCGAGGCTGCCGACGCCGTGCGCGCCGCGGTGACCGTCGTGCTCGATGAGGGCTGGCGCACGCGCGACATCGCTGACGCCGAGACGCCCGCCGAGTGCGTGCTCGGCACCGCAGCCATGGGCGACCAGGTGGTGGCGCACCTGTAGAGTCCTACGGAGGCGCAGCTGCGGCCGCCGCGCAGATCGCGCGCCCTGCGCGTGGGGTGCCTGCCGAGTGCCGCGCGCCCTCTGGCCCACTCGCGACGGAAAACTGAGTAAGAACGGGACCTGCCCGCATACACGCCCTGATCTGCATGATGATGCTGCAGGTCAGGGCGTTATTTGTTATGCGGCTGCGCGGGGTGCCTCGTCTCTCGTGCAGTTTTCCGTCGCGAGTGTGCCATCTCCCTGCAAAGCCCATGTCGCGCACCTTCGCCTTCCGCTCCGGTGCTCGGTTTTCCGTCGTGCGCGGCGCGGGCAAAGTGCACAAGCGCCGACGCCGAAATAATCTGTCAGAACCGCGGGCTTTCTTCGTGTAGTAGGTAAAGGGAGGCAATCTCCTCAGGGGGTGAGACGATGCGTGGCGAAGAGGAGCTGTCTACTTCGGGCGACGGGAGAGACCGGCAGCTTTTGAGGGGCCATGTCGCGGCGGCTCGGGCCGAGCAGTTGGTGCAGAGGTATGCGGACTGCATCTTGCGCCTGAGCTACACCTATCTGCACTCTACGCAGGATGCGGAGGACATCTGCCAAGAGACGCTCTTGAAGGCCCTCCGACGCCAGGAGCCTTTTGAGAGCGAGGAGCACGAGCGCGCCTGGGTTCTCCGCGTGGCCATGAACGCCTGCAAGGACATTCTGCGGCGCAATCGGCTGCGCAGCTCGGTCTCGCTGGAGGATGCTCCGGAGCTTGTCGCGCCGCGCGTGCAGAGCGAGGCGGCGGAGCAAGACCGGATGGCATGCGTTCTAGATGCGGTCATGCGGTTGCCGGCATCTCTGCGCATTGCCATCTACCTGCGCTATTACGAAGAGTACGAGGTCCGTGACATTGCCCGTGCGCTCGGCTGCACCGAGGCCGCGGTCGCGGCACGGCTCTCGCGCGGTCGCAGGCGGCTGCGCGGCATGTTGAAGGGGGTTGTAGGGGATGAGTTCGACTTCTGAGCTGTATCGGGAGGCTCTCGACGGTTTTGCGCTTGCGCCTGAGGTGAAGGCGCGCATGGTCACGCGATTGGTCGCCGCGCTGGAGAATGAGGGGGAGGTCGGCGGTGCGGATCCAACGATGCCCGAATGTAGCGTGCGTGTGCCTTTTGCGTCTCACCCACCAGCGGTGTCGGGCCTGGCGCCGTCGCCCTCCGGGCGGCCCCAGCGCGCTGTCCTGCCCTGGCAGCCCAGGCGCACCGGACGTCTCCAGCGCGCCGGTGCTTCCTGGACATATCCGTACCGTATCGCTGCGACGGTTTTGCTCCTGATGTGCCTTGCGGGAGTGACATCGGTGCAGGCGGCAGGCGTGTTCCGCACTCTTGGGGCGGCTTTGTCCGATCTGTTTGGCCCCGTATCGGCCGAGACCGCGCAGTCCGAGGGTGTTGCCGCTGTCCCAGGTGTATCCTGCACCGATGCCGGTCTCACGCTCACGGCTGAGGCGGTGGTGGGAGATGCGCGTTCTTGCGTTATCGTGTACTCGCTTTCCACGGTAGATGGCGACGCATTTGATACGGCGGGACTGGTGGTAAAAAGCAGGACGGGCGATGCGTACCTGCTGAGCGTCGGAGGGGAGGGGGACGCATATCCGTTGCTGCGCTTGGCGTTCTCTGAGGTTGAGGCGCGTGTGAACGGGGAGATGCCCTGTGAGACGAGTCTCTCGCTCTACGACGCCGACCCCTCTGACAACGCCGTTCAAGTGGTGCAGCGCCTCGTGTTTGGCGAGGGGCAGCTTGATGGGGCGTGGGATGCGGTGCCAGCGGCGTCCGTTCGGTTCTCCCGTCTGTGCACGTGGGACACCTCGGGAGAGGAGACCGTCGCCGACGGCACTTGGGAGCTGGAGGTTCCGTTGGCCTATACGCAGGGGCCTTGCGCGTTCACGGCAGGCCAGACCGTTTCCGTGGGCGGTCATGATGCGCAGGTTACCGCACTCGAGATGTCTCCAGTGAGCATACATGTGCGCTATACGGTGGATACAGCGCCGCTTGTCACTTATGGGGCGCAGAGCTCCGATGGCCAGGGCGTTCAGCCTGATGCCGGGTCGATCAATCGGGAGGCTCAGCGGCTTGCACTCGCATCGCTTGATGTAGTCATGCGAGATGGTGAGCGCATCCGGGTGCTGGGCATTGATGACGACCAATACGTTGGCGCAATGCCCTCAAGCATTGGTAGGAATGCCAACGGCCAAGCCGTTGTGACGTACGACCTCACCCTCGCCGACCGTGTTGTTGACCCCGATGAGGTTGAAGCGGTGGTTATCAATGATGCGGTTGAGGAGGGTGAGAGGGTGGACTGAATCGAGGCTCTTCGGCGAACGTGTTGTGCATGCTAGGAGGCCGTGCGCCCTTGGGAAACGTCGAATAGGGGGTGACGCCGAGGGGTGGTGGTAGATCGCGCTCGCGCAGGCCGCATAGAGCCTCTTTTGCCACGTGCGCGGGCGCTACATCGAGGTTTACTGCAATTTCCGGAGGCGCCTCCGAGTAGGCCCATGCATGCGTACACGCTCTACCTGCGGGTTCTTTATCCGCCTCGCGCCGGCTACTTCACTATTCCGCCAGAGATGGTAGTAACGCTCGACCTGTTTGGCTCTTGCCCTCTCTGTGGGGCGTTCAGTCTAGCCAGCGGGCAAGGGGCGGCAGGTCCGTTTTCCCACGCTCCCGGCTCGCTGACGAGTGCTTATCTGCCATCCGACGCCCCTCAAGGGGCCTCAAACGGCAGATAAGTACTCGCGGGCATGGCAAGGCATCGTTCGCGAGGGGTTTTCTGCCTGCTATAGTGGACCCAACGAAGAGGTTGCGGGGGCGGCGGCGCGCCTCGCGGGGAATGGGGGAGCTATGGCGGATGTGAACAACGATCCTCAGGGGCAGCTGGAGCCCGCGGATACCTACGAGGCGGTTACGGTCGAGGTTTCTGCGGGCGACGGTCCGATTATTCTGGGCGAGATATTGTCGCGCCATCGGCGCATCGTGGCGGCCGTCCTCGTCGTCGTCGCGCTCATCTCCTTCATCCCGCTGCGCATGGTGTTCTCCAACCCCGATACGTACGTGGGGCTTACGCAGACGCTCGACACCAAGATCGATAACGTTATGGGGCTTACGGCGGCGTCTGCGGCGGCATCGGCCGGCCTCTCGGCCATACCCGGCGATGCGGGCACGCCCATCGCAGAGAAGCTCATCGAGCTGGCCGGTAACTTCGGAATCATCCTCGCCATCGTCTTTTTGGAGAAATACCTGCTCACAATCTTTGGGGCGGCGGCGTTTGGGCTGTTGGTGCCTGTGGGGTGCGTCTTCGGCATCATCGCCGTCATGACGTACGGGCGCCTGACGCTCAGCAACGTCATGGCCAAGCTCGCTCTCAAGCTCGTGGTGCTTGCGGCGGTTCTGCTCTGCACGATCCCCACGAGCGTGTGGGTCACCAACACCATCGACAAAACGTATCAGACGTCGCTCGAGGCCTCGGCGGCGGCTGAGGCGGCCGAAGACGCGGCCGGTGCGGATGAGGCGCAACAGGGGGAGTCGGGGGGCGCGGGGAACCCCATCGACAGCCTCTTCGGTTTCTTCCAGGGCATTCCCGACGCGGTGGCGAGCGGTCTTGCGAGCGTGTCCGGCGAGATCTTGGGTCAGCTCAACAACCTCATCGAGCAGTTTGCGGTCATGATCGTAACGTCGTGCCTCATTCCCGTTCTCGTGCTGGTTTTCTACCTGTGGATGGCAAATCTTCTGCTCGGCATCAACATCGAGGCGCCTGCCGCCGCCCTGAAGGCGCGCGCGACCAGCCTCAAGACGCCGCCGCGCCGCCGCTCGCAGGGCGAGGGCATCACGCGCGCGGGCAGGGCGTGAGGGCGTATGAAGCAGGAGCGCCTGACCGAGGACCTGCTCGAGCGCCTGCTCGCCGCCGAGGCGCCCGAAGCGTATCTGGGCGAGCGCGACGCCGTGATCGACCGCGCGCTTACCGATTACCTGCGCGAGCTGCTGGCCGACCGCGGCATCAACCGCTCCGAGCTATCGCGTCGATCGGGCGTCAACATCACGTTCGTGTACGACATCTTCAAGGGTAAGAGCATGCCGGGGCGCGATAACGCCATCATGCTCGCGCTGGGGCTCTCCTGCGACGTGCGCGAGACCCAGCGCCTGCTGCGGCTCGCCGGGGTTTCCGAGCTGTGGCCCAAGCGCCGGCGCGACGCCATCATCCTCTGGTGCATCGAGCACGGCATGACGCGCGTGGCGTGCGACGACGAACTCTACCGCTTGGGCGAGAGGCCCCTGTTCGATCCCAAAGACGACGCCGACGGCGGCCGCGCGTGAGGGGCGGGCAATCTGCGATGGACGAGCATGCAACGCTGCACGGCATGAATATCGACGACGCCTACGTGGTCGAGCGGAGGTTGGCGTGCGGTCCGGCGGGCACGACGGAGCTCGTGACGCTGGGCGACGTGGGTCCCTTTGTGCGCAAGCGCCTGCCGCGCGAGCGGGCCCACCGCGTGGTGTGGGCGGTGCTCTCTCAATGCGAGAGCTCACGTTTGCCGAGGATTCGGACGACCTATGAGCTGCCGGATGAGTTTGTGGTGGTATGCGACTATGTGCCGGGAGACACCTTGGCCGAGGTTGTGGAGCGCGAGGGAGCGCTTGCCCCCGAGCGTGCGCGTGCCCTGGCGCACGATCTGTGCGAGGCGCTTGCCGACCTGCATGCGCACGGCGCGGTGCACCGGGACGTTGCGCCCGCCAATATCGTGCTGGCAAAAGACGGGGCGCATCTTATCGACTTCGGGTGCGCGGGCGTGCCGGCGCTTGAGGACGATAGCCAAAAGAATCCGCAGGGAACATGGGGCTTTGCGGCGCCCGAGCAGCATGGATTCACGATGGTGGATGCGCGGGCGGACCTGTATGCCGTGGGCCGTGTGGTTGCGTACGCGGCAACCGGGGCGCGGCCCGAGGGCAACTCTGCCCGGGAGCTTCGTGCGCACATTGCAGGGTTGCCCGAGGGCCTGCGCGCGGTGATTGAGCGCGCATGCGCCTTTGAGCCGAGCGCGCGCTATCAGACGGCGGCAGACCTCGGCGCAGCTTTTGCCGGGGCAGCGTCCGGCGCGGGCGCGGGGAGCCAGGCTGCCTCGGGGCAGCAGACGGCCGAAGTGCAGGCCGCTTCCGGTGCGCCGGCGTTCGGCGGCGCACCGTCGCCTACCGTGCCCCCAGACTTCGCGAGCCCTCGCCCCCGGCGGTCAATGCGCCGCCCGCTGCTTGCGGTGGCGACGCTGGTGCTTGTGGCGGCGATCGCCTGCGGTGCGTGGTTTGCGTCGGGCGGCCTCTTTGCCCCTGCTGACCCTGCGGGCGACCGTGGCGGGGACGCTCAGCAAGGTGCCGTGCAGCAGCAGGATCGCGCGCCATCAGGCGGTCAGACGACCGTCGGGGCCGGTACCTCCACAGGCGAGCTGGTGGAGGAGGCGGCGAAGGCCCTCACGATTACCGAGAGCTCGTGGTATGTCAGCTCTGGGGGCTTCGTGCGCTATGCGGTCGGTATCGCCAACACGGACGATGATGTGACGGCCCTCTTTCCCACCGTTCTGATTACAGGGCGCGATGCCGACGGCAACGTCCTCTTTTCAGACACGCAGGTGCTGAACAGCCTGTTTCCCGGTGAGACGCACTATTGGGGAGGGCAGGCCGGTAATGGGGCCGCACCCGCAAGCGTTGAGTTTAGCATCGCGCGTCCGGGTGATTGGGAGGTCGAGCAGGGGTCGGGTGCATCGAGCTCCTATACCGTATCGGGCGTGATGACCTCGCAGGACCTGCTGGGCGGAACGGTAGTGACGGGGGAGCTGACGTTCGTTGCGCGCGGGGACGAGGCGTACGGGAGCAACCAGGTGGCGATCGTGGCGATTGGCCGCGATGCACAGGGACAGATGGTATGGGGCGAGGTTGGCTTTGTGTCCGAGCCCGCGGTGGGCGCAACCGTTCCGTTCGAGGTGACGTCGCTCGGGAGTGATGTGCCTGCCTACACGACCGTGGAGGTCCATGCGTACCCGTGGTAACAGACGGATAACGAGCTCCGCTTCGTGCCGTTGTCGTTTGACGTCACAGGCTGTTTGGAGAGGCCGACATCTGCACGCCCTCAGCTTGAATTCAGTTGGCAACTGATGAAATGAGTCAGAGGCTCAATAGCATAGGAAGACAGTGCTATTGATATCGCTGATGGGAGCATGCGATGGGAGCCTATGAGCCGGCACCTGACGAACTGGTTGTCCTACATGGGGAACGCTGGATTCTGGATGATGCGGGACGCGAGAAGCAGCTGAGCGAAATCGTGCTGACTAGCCGCAATCTCGTTTTGGTCAACGAGGTTCAGCAGGGCCTGTTTAAGAAGGTCCCCATGGTTATGAAGTGCCCTTTGGATCGCGTGCTCGACGAGCAGGGCGCTCCAGCCGTCATGACCACTAAGCTTAAAGGAGTTTGGTGGGTTCAGGCTGTTTTTGGTAACGAAGTGCTTCGCTTGCGAAATGCCAACAACAATCGTCTAGAGGCAGAGCGTCTTGCAACGGCCATCAAAAACGTGGCACTGGGTGATCTTTCCGGCGTACCTTCGGAGAGCGTGATGCCTCCGGAGCTTGCGGGTGTTGTTGGAGGAGCGAAGGATTTGCTCGGCAGCATCGTCGGGGCGGGTGCGAGAATGGTGCGAGAAGGCGCCGGCAAACAAGCGAACAAGCCCGCCATGGTTTCGGCGGTTTGTCCCAGTTGCCACGCGCCACTCAGCGGAAGGAAGGGGACAAGGGTGACCTGCCCCTACTGCGATTCGCCGTATACCTTGTAGGAGATATCATGGGTATCTTGGATTCAGCATTCGATTCCTTTGAGGGTATGCTTGCCGACCAGTGGAAGGATGTTGTCACATCAGCTCCCTTTGACGAGCACACGGTCGTTGCTCCAGGAATTCGTAAGCGCGAGCAGAGTGGGTTTGGGGCAAACCGAGGGAGCGATGACATTCTCTCAACCGGTTCGATTATCTTTATTCCCGAGAACACGGCCGCCTTCATTTTCAGCCAATCGGGAATCGAACAGGTAATTACTGAGCCCGGTGGTTACGAGTATCGCGATGGTGAAGCGAGCGTATTTGATGAGCAGAGCCGCAAGAGCAAGGGCATCGGTAAGATCTTGCTCGACGAAGCGGGGGAGCGCTTTGGCTTTTCTGGCATGTCGCCCGAAGAGAAGCGCGTTGCATTTGTTAATCTGCGCGAGATTCGCAACATAAAGTTCGGTACGCGTGGCCCCTTGGTGTATAACGACTCGTACTACCAGTGCGATCTCGAAATCTTCTCATATGGTTCTTTTACGGTGAGGGTAACCGATCCGGTCCTATTCGTCCGGAATTATGTTCCCGCAGGCGTTGTCTCTTATAGTTTCAATGATCCGGCGGTACGTTCTCAGATGCTTACTGAGTTTCTCCACTCATTCATTGTCGCAGTGGGAGAGCTGTCATCGCAGTACCGTGTGTCCATGTTGCCCTCGCAGGCAGATGAAATTCGCGGGCGAATCGTGGAGGATACGGCGAACGCCGGAACCTGGGCGGCGCGCTTTGGTCTTGAGCTTGTTTCGGTTGGGATTGAGAATATCGAGCTTTCCGAGCAGTCGCGTGCGCTGATTCAGCAGTTTGCCGAGCAGCGGATGAGCGTCAGAGCTTATGAGGATGTGTCCCAGACCGCCGCAAATATTGCCGCTCAGCAGATGATTGCTCAAGGAGTTAGGGATAATGGCTTGGGAGATGCCGGCGGCATGCTGTTTGGCATGAACCTTGCGAGCGGGCTAAATCCAGTAAACGCGTCTCAGGCGGGAGCGATGTTGTCGGGCGCACCGGGGGCTTCTGTGCCTCAGGACGGTCGACCGGGGGACCAGTCATCTCCTGATGACTTTGCTTCACAGCTCGAGCTGCTCGAGAAGCTCAAGGGTCTTATGGACGCTGGTGTTGTGACTGAGGAGGAGTTTGCGGCAAAGAAACGCCAGATTCTAGGGATTTAGCTCTCTTATCTGTTTTGAGCAGTGTCTTTTCTTGTAAGCGCCAAAGCTCGTCGTCGCATTCGGCTCGTGTCTTGCCGTTCTCAAGGCACCAGATAATGATGGCGTCGCGTTTGGTGTTGGGCCAGAGCTCGGCATTGTTTGCCAAATGCAGGATCTGCTGTGCTTCATCAAGGGAAGCATGCAAACCAAAGGCGAGCATGATGGCATGGTCACGGCCGGGACGGCTTTTACCTGCGAAGATGTCATATACAACGGTGGGATGAAGACCACAGGCTCGGATTACCTCTGCGCGCCGCATTCCTCTCTTGTCGAGCAAACGGTTGAGATACTCCCGAAGCGTGCATTCGACCGTCGCCCCATGCTCAAGATAGTCGTCAGGGGAAGCAACGCTGCGCAGCCGTTGAAGCAGTTCCTCAGTGGACAGCCAGTCTGCCATAACCCTCCCCTCACGTCGGCATGACTCTGTACGCGCCTGATGCCATCGATGGGGATGGCCCAAGTTGTTCGTCAGCATCCCGTGTGCACGTTGAAAACGGGCTTGGCAGTCTTTCCCGTCGAACCCGTTGTTTAGCCGTGTGCAGTCCGTCCCATGGGGCCGACAGTTCAAGTTTGTGTGATGATAACTCCGAATTCCTCAGTTGCCAACTGAATACCGTGCACTCGATTCAGTTGCCAGCTGAGGAATTCAATGCGCTTCGAACTCACAATCAAGCTGACGAATTGCCGTTTGGGGATTGGAGTACCAGTGGAGTGGGAAGCAGCGTCCACAGGCAAGAAATCGCCGAGGAAGCGTCGTGGCTGCCTTATCGCAATTGCCGTCATCATTCTGATAGCGATTGTAGGAGGGGCGATAAGCCGCTGTTCGGGAGGAGGCTCGGAAGATTTACAGTGGCCGTCGAGCGGGTTGGCGCAGCTCCTCCCCGATCCTCCGAGCACCAAGGGAACCGTTCTGATCAATGACGAAGACCAGCTGTCTGTGCATATCGATGAGGTTTCTGCGGACGCATATGAGGCATATGTTCAGGAGTGCCAGGACAAGGGCTTCACGGTGGATATCGAAAGCGAGTCCGATAGTTTCGATGGCTTCACGGAAGAGGGCGAGCACCTATCACTCTCTTATTATTCGAGCAGCGAGAGATTGAATATCGACCTCGAGGCTGCCCTGGAGATGGCTGATTTCGCTTGGCCTACGGTGGGACCTGCGGCTTCGGTGCCAGTTCCTCCCTCGACCCATGGTTCGGTTACCGTTAACAGCGGATCGCAATTTACCGCAACCGTTGACGGTCTCACGGCGGAGTCGTTTAACGCTTACGCGGATACCTGCATGGGGGCGGGTTTCACCGTGGATTACGACAAGGGAGACGACTACTTCCACGCCGATAATGCTGCAGGTGTGCACGTGAGCCTTATGTGGAAACGGTTCGGCATGATGGGGATTTCAATCTCTGCTTCGATGGAGGATGCGTCGACCGATACGGGGAGTACTGATCAAGCGGATACTTCTGCCGAGCCCACCACAGCGGAGACGCCTGCGACAGATGCGGCACCTGCAGACACCGGCGGAGTAAGTCCCGACTTTAAGGCGACGATGGACAGCTACGAGGCGTTTTTTAGCGAGTACGCCGACTTCATGGTGGCGTATCAGGCGAATGCCAGCTCACCTGAGTTGTTGGCTCAATATGCTGATATGATGGCACGGTATGCCGATATGACGCAGTCGATGGATAGCATCGACGAGAACAACCTGTCGGCGGCAGATTATGCGTACTACATTGAGGTGACAGGACGGATTACTGCCAAGCTCGCTAGCGTGACGCAGTAAATTGGTTGTTGTTGCGCTGGGCACCGTAGGGTGCCCAGCGTCACCCGTTGTGAGCCGTGCCCGTTGCATCGCGTCTAACAATCCAGACTCCACCTCGCGCGGGGCCCTCGCGCTGGAGAGGCCCTCATCGCGGAGACTTGCCACGATGCGTTCTGCGGAGCGTTTGGAACACCCGAGGTGGGCGGCGAGATTTGCGACGGTTTCGCTGGGGTGCTGGGAAAAGTATGTCATAACAATTCTCGCATCCCACCTAAACCCCCGCGCAACATAATGCGCATCATCGAAGCGAAAAGCTCGGAGATTATCGATCAATGGGTGATCTATTTTGGGAGCGCCAAGTTCTATTGTTGAGATGGCGATGTTGTATAAAACGGCGTCGCATCGTGTTTCGGTCGGAGCACAATGACTAAAACTCAATGAGGTCGCCCACGCGCACGTCCAGTGCGCGTGCGATTTTGATAAGCACATCGATACCGATATCAGCCGTTCCCGTCTCGATCTTCCAGAGGTAGGAGCGGCTGATACCCGTTCTTCGGCGAGGCGGCGCAGATCGTCGGTTCGCTCAGCATGCTCGCCTCGGCGAGCCCGGGGCGGTGCGGCACGATTGCCGTTACGGCAGCTGCCGCTCCGCTTCGGCAAGCCGCTTGCTAATGTCCGCTTTTGCGTACAGGATGCGTGCGACCGTGACTGTCTTGCAATCCTCTTCGACCCAGTAAAAGGCCACATGGCTTTTGTACCGAATGGTCCGGAATTCATGGGAGAGGGGCAAGATGGGCGCATAGACGGCTCGGCGATACGGCATGGTGCCGAGACGCTCTATCGCCGCGACGATTCCCTCGGCGGCTTGCATCGCCGCGGTAGGGTTGTGCAGCGAGTCCGCGATATAGCGAACGATTTCTTGAAGGTCGCGCAGGGCGATCGGGAGATATGCGACGCTATACATGAGCTGTTGTTTTGACGTCGGCCGTGCGCGATTCGACACTTGAGGATGAGGGAACTGCGGGCGGAGTGCCGATAACCTGGGGTTCCAGTGTTTCGCGAAGTGTTGCTAAGACCTCTGCCGATGAATAGCGCGTTGCGGTGGCCTCGGCCTCACGCTCTGCCTCCTGCAGCTTGGCGTAAACCGTGCTATCAAATTCGAGGGCTGCAAACGATTCCATGCTCATGACCACCATGTCGCCCACGCCGTTCTTGGTGAGAAACACCGGCTCGTTCGTTTCATGAACATCGCGAGAGACTTCCGCAAACTTGTTGCGTAAATCCGAGATAGGACGAATCTGTTGCATCGCGCACCTCCGTACTTTGTTTGCTTAGACACTATCATGATTATGATAAATTCGCTAGGCCATGGAGAACCAAGCATGCATCCTAGAGTGTGCATGCGGTTACGATATGCCGCGCAAGGTTGGAAACGCCCATTGCAGGGTGTCTATCAGGCGGACGAGATTATCGATGTGCTGGAGGATATCTCCGCGCACATAATTGGTTGATGGGGGTGCGAGCTACGGTGTGCTCTGCGCAACCCTTTCGATACGGCAAGAGTCAATGTTGCTGCTCGAATCTCCGTCTGTTTATTGGAGTGCACTTCAAGGGAATAAGGAAGCTGATTGCCACATCCCGCGGTGGATACGCGGAGCCCGTCGCCGGCAAGCGGCTGCCGGCGGTAGGAAAGGGGAGAACATGGACCGCTATCTCGGAGAGTCTACGCCCAAGCTTGGCTTTGGCTTTATGCGCCTGCCCAAGCTCGAGGACGGCACGATCGACCTCGAGCAGACCAAGCAGATGGTCGATCGCTTCATGGATGCCGGGCCCACGTACTTCGATACGGCCTTTGTCTACGACAACGGCGCCTCCGAGGCGGCCCTCAAGGCGGCGCTCATCGACCGCTACCCGCGCGAGAGCTTTACCGTTGCCACCAAGCTCAACGCTTGGATGCAGGCGCCCACCAAAGAGGCGGCGCACCAGCAGTTCTTCACGAGCCTCGAGCGCACCGGCGCGGGCTACTTTGACTACTACCTGCTCCACGCCGTCCAGAAGAACAACATCGCCAAGTACGACGAGTACGACGCCTGGAACTTTGTCAAAGAGCAGCGCGATGCGGGCCTCATTAAGCACTGGGGCTTCTCGTTCCACGACTCGCCAGAGTTTCTGGACCAGCTCCTCACCGAGCACCCCGACGTTGACTTTATTCAGCTGCAGATCAACTACGCCGACTGGGAGGACCCCAAGCAGGCATCGCGCGCCAACTGGGAGGTCGCGCGCCGGCACAATGTCCCCGTGGTGGTGATGGAGCCGGTTAAGGGCGGGCTCCTTGCCAACCCCGTGCCGCGCGTTGCCGACATCCTGCGCGCCGCCAACCCGGATGCTTCGTACGCCTCGTGGGCCATCCGCTTCGCCGCGTCGCTCGACGGCATCATCACGGTGCTCTCGGGCATGTCGAATCTTGAGCAGGTGGAAGACAACGTCTCGTACATGCGCGACTTCACGCCGCTCAGCACCGACGAGCTCGCAGTGATCGAGCACGCGCGGCAGGAGTTGACCTCTGTTGACTCCATCCCCTGCACGGTGTGCCACTACTGCACCGACGGCTGCCCGCAGAACATCCCCATTCCCGACATCTTCTCGGCCTACAACCGCCGTCTGGTGTGGGACGACGACGAGGGCGCGCGCAAGCGCTATGCCGAGGCGGTCTCGGCCGAGGGCGCCGGACGCGCGAGCGACTGTATCGCCTGCGGACAGTGCGAAGGCGCCTGCCCGCAGAGCCTTCCGGTGATCGAGCTGCTCAAGAAGTGCGCCGAGGTGTTTGACGCGTAGTGTGACGTGGAGCCCGTGCCGAGCGGTCGCGTTGTCCCGGGACGTTTTCTCGGGCGAGGCGACCGCTCGGCACGGAGTATTTGATGCAAGAAGCGCCGCGATGGGTCTTGCTCGGACCCTATCGTGGCGCTTTTTTGCATCAAATATGCGGGAAGGATGGCATACGCCTCTTCTGAGGGGCGATTGGTCGCGGAGTGAGGTGCTGTGTGGGATGGGCGGCGGACCGAGGGAGAACGCCCCAGCGTGCGCGGGGCACGCCGTTTATGCCACAAGCTCCGCCCACTCGGGGTGGCGCGCAAACCAACCCACGGCGTACGAGCAGGTCGGGTGCGCCTTGCGGTGGGTCTCCTTGAGCTCGCGCGCGGTCTGCTCGAGCAGCATGCCCGCAATGCCCTGGCCGCGGAGCGATTCGTCCACAAAGGTGTGATTGATCTGGACCGTGCCCTCCGTCTCCTCGGGGAACGTGACCTCGGCGAGCATGGTGCCGTCGGGTGCGACGTAGCGGATAGCGTGGGAATGTACTTCAATCTGGTTGTCTTGGGGTGTGCGTGTCATGGCTCGCCTTTCTGCGGGCGCGTTTCGAGGCGCGCGGTACTCGTGTTGTGCACCCATCGTGTACCCGCGCGGCAGCGGCATGTGCGCACGGCGCCCTTTGCAATGGAACGGAAACACTGCTTGAGGGGGTCCGGGCCGTCTGCCGGGTAAAAGGCCTCGCTCGCCGTCTGGCAGTGCGAGCGCCTGTCCACAGGCTGATGCTTCACCGCACGGTGGGCGGCGCGTCGGACCCTGCGCTAGCCCATGAGCGAGCCGTTGAAGTAGATGATGGCGCCGAACATCCCGGCGAGCGCGGCGCAGAGGAGCAGGACGGCAAACCCTAGGGTAATCTTGCTCCACAGCGGCGTCGGCCTCTGGCCCGACATCATACCCGCCGAGCCGATCATGCCCGCTACGAGGGCTACGCCGAGCGCGATCATGCACGCTCCCTCGGCCGTGGCAAGGCGCGGCAGGTTAGCGGGGGAGACGTTGACGTAATGGTAGCTGTGGAGCGGGGTAACGTCGCCCGTGGCGATCATCTGCACGCCGGGCACGATGGTAAAGAGCGCGCACACCACCCCGATGAGCGCAAAGACAGCCATGCGGGCGGGCATGCTCAGGCTGGGCAGAAAGCCGCGGCGCGTGACAGAGTCGCCGGGAAAGGTCATGAGCCCGCCGTTGCAGCGGACGATGGCGAGGAGCATCTCGGCAATCGACAGCACCAGAAGCACGATCCCTAAGATGGTGAACCAATCGGGCAGGAGGCTGGAGATAAGGAACACGATGCTCGCACCGCAGCCGATGAGCCCCGCGCCGGTCATTCGCGCGAGCCGGGGCCGGAGCGCCTCGGGCGTGGTGGCGTAATGGTAGCTGTGGAGCAGGCGGACGTCGCCCGTCACGCACATGTAGACGCCGAGACCTGCGGTGATAATGCCGAGGGCCAGGGGTAGGATCGTATCCATCTCGGCTCCTTTCCGAGTGCAGGGCGGGCGGATGTGGGCCGGAGCTGCGGCTCCGGCGGACTGTCAGCGCGCGTGGACGCGGTTGGACCGCCACCCCAAGCAACGAAACGAGGCAAGTATAGCCTCGCCCCCCCCCTCGCGTGTGTGTGGCGATCGCGCGCAAAATCTGCACACGGTTTGAGGCCCATCGGCACCGGCCAATGCGAAACAACGTTTCGCGCCGGCGCCGCTTGCGACGTGGTACCGTAGGCGTCGAAAACGACATGAGAGAGGGGACGCGATGGAGCGAGAATCGGTTCGAAACAGCGCGGAAAATAGCGGAGCGTTGGTCGCCCCGACCCCGACCCCGGCGCCTCCCGCCCCAGCACCGGCGCACGCCTACACAGCCCCGACGCACATCGAGGTCCGCGGCGCCCGCGTCCACAACCTCAAGAACATCAACGTCGACATTCCCCTCGGGTGCCTCGTGGGCATCGCGGGCGTCTCGGGCTCGGGCAAGAGCTCGCTCGCGCTCGGCACTCTCTACGCCGAGGGCAGCCGCCGCTACCTCGACGCGCTCTCCACCTACACGCGCCGGCGCATCGGACAGGTCGGCCGCGCCACCGTCGACGAGGTGCGCCATGTGCCGGCAGCGCTCGCCCTGCGCCAGCGCCCGGGCATTCCCGGGGTGCACTCCACCTTAGGCACCTCCACCGAGCTCCTCAACTACCTGCGCCTCATGTTCTCGCGCCTCGGCAGCCACCAGTGCCCCCACTGCGGCACCCATGTGCCGCCTTCCATGGACGTCGCCCTCATGCGCCCCACCACCTGCCCCTCCTGTGGCCAGGAGTTCTACGGCCCCGGCGCCGAGGATCTCGCCTTTAACAGCGCGGGCGCCTGCACTACCTGCGGCGGCACGGGTATCGTGCGCACGGTGGACGAGTCCACGCTCGTGCCGGACGAGTCGCTCTCCATCGAGGAGGGCGCCGTTGCCTCGTGGCAGCAGCTCATGTGGAAGCTCATGCGCGATATTGCCCGCGAGATGGGCGTCCGCACCGATGTGCCGTTTCGCGACCTCACGCCCGAGGAGCGCGAGATCGTTTTTCACGGCCCGGCCGAGAAGCACCACATGTTCTATCAGAGCTCCAAGACCGGCGACGTGGGCGAGATGGACTTTACCTACTTCAACGCGGTCTACACGGTGGAGAACGCGCTCTCTAAGGTCAAGGACGAGAAGGGCCTTGCGCGCCTGGCAAAGTTCCTCAAAGAGGACGTTTGTCCCGACTGCCACGGCACGCGCCTCAATGCGCGTGCCCGCGGCCCCGTCATCGACGGCATGAACCTCGGCGAGGCCACCCGCATGACGCTCGACGAGCTTGCGGCTTGGGTGCCCGGCGTGCCCGCCCTTATGCCCGAGGCCATGCGCCCTATGGCCCAGAGCATCGTCGCCGAGATGGCCGAGCCCATCGAGCGGCTCAAGCAGCTGGGCCTGGGCTACCTCTCGCTCGACCGCGCCAGCTCCACGCTCTCCACGGGCGAGCGTCAGCGCGTGCAGCTCGCCCGCGCCGTGCGCAACCGCACCTGCGGCGTGCTCTACGTGCTGGACGAGCCCTCAATCGGCCTGCACCCCTCCAACGTGGAGGGTCTGCTCGGCGTGATGGACGACCTTCTGGCCGACGGCAACTCCGTGGTGCTGGTGGACCACGACGTGCGGGTGCTCCGCCATGCGGACCATCTGGTAGAGATCGGCCCTGGCTCGGGCACGGCGGGCGGCTCGGTCATCGCGCAGGGGAGCGTGGAGGAGGTTGAGCAGAGCTCGTCCACGCGCATCGGGCCCTTTCTCTCGGGCGTGCGCCGCGTGCGGGTGCGCGAGCGCGCCGCGGCGGACGAGGTCTTTGCCCGCGGGGCGGTGCGGCTCGAGACCGGGGCCATCCACACCGTCAAGCCGCTGGCGGTCGAGGTGCCGCGCGGCAGGCTCACGGCGGTGACGGGCGTGTCGGGTTCGGGCAAGACGACGCTTGTGCTCGAGAGCCTCATCCCGGGGCTTCGCGCGGCGATTGCGGGGGAGGCGCTGCCCGGCCACGTGCGCAGTGTGGACCCCGGCGACCTCAGGCGCGTGCACCTCATCGACGCCACGCCCATCGGCGCCAATGTGCGCTCGACGGTGGCCACCTACTCGGGTGTTCTCGACGACCTGCGCCGCGCCTTTGCCAAGACGCCCGCGGCGCGCGAGCGCGGCCTCAAGGCAGGCGCGTTCTCATACAACACGGGAAGCCTCAGGTGCCCCACCTGCGATGGCACGGGCCAGATCTCGCTCGACGTGCAGTTTTTGCCCGACGTGGACATTCCCTGCCCCGACTGTCAGGGCGGGCGCTACCGTCGCGAGGCGCTCGACATCAAGCTCGCGGGCGACCTCAGCCTGCCCGAGCTCATGTCGTACACGGTGGACCAGGCGCGCGAGGTGCTCGTCGGCCTTACGCTCAAAAGCGTGCTCGGCAAGCTGCAGACCCTCTCCGACCTGGGGCTCGGCTACCTCACGCTCGGCGAGGCCACGCCGGCGCTCTCGGGCGGCGAGGCCCAGCGCCTCAAGCTCGCGAGCGAGCTCACGCGCGACCAGGCAGACGCTCTCTTTGTGTTTGACGAGCCTACGATCGGCCTGCATCCGCTCGATGTGGAGGTGCTGCTCGGCGTGCTGGAGCGGCTTATCGCCAACGGCGCCACGGTGGTGGTGATCGAGCACGACCTCGACATGATCGCCAACGCCGACTGGGTGATCGACATGGGCCCCGGCGGTGGCGACGCGGGTGGGCGCGTGGTGTGTGCGGGCACGCCGGAGCAGGTGGCAGCCTGCGCCGAGAGCGTCACGGGGCGCTACATCGCCGAGGAGCTCGCGTAGCGTTCGCCGACAGGGGGGGTCGGACCCGCTAACAGAAGGAATCAGACGCCCCAGTAGAAACAATCAGACACGTCAACCCGCCCGCTCGTCCCTTTGCGGGCAAAACCGTTTGCCACTGGCCCGTCTGTCTCGTATCATGCCGGGTGCTATAAGATGCCGTCGCGCGGGACGCGGCGGATTCGTGGAGGGTAGTTTCATGATCAAAGAGATCGTCAAGGATCGCGAGTTTCTGAGCAAGCCGGCCGAGGAGGCCACCGTGGCCGACGCCGAGGTGGTGCAGGACCTGCGCGACACGCTCGAGTCGCTCGACGACGCCGTGTGCCTCGCCGCCAACCAGATCGGCTCCACCAAGGCCGTCATTGCCTACCGCGACGGCGACCGCGTTGCCGTGATGCTCAACCCCAAGATCAAGCGCGGCGCACAGCCCTACAAGACGCAGGAGAGCTGCCTGTCGCTCGAGGAGCCGAGCGAGGTGCGCCGCTTCCAGATGGTCACCGTGTCGTACCAGGTGCTCTCGGGCGAGAACCTCGTGAGCCGCACGAAGCGCCTGAACGGGTGGACGGCCGAGGTCGTGCAGCACGCGATCGACCACTGTGCGGGCAAGCTCGTCTAGCGCCCGCCTTTTGCGCCCAGGCCGCCCTGTGCTGGCCCGGGTGCGCACAACCGGGCATCACGCACTGAGGAGGCCATTCATGTCACACGACGAGGTCGCGGCTACCGAGGGGCTGCTCGCGTTTATCGGCGAGAGTCCGAGCATGTTCCATACCTGCGCGGCGATCCGCCGCCGGCTCGACGCGGCGGGCTTTACCTATCTGCCGGAGGGCGACGCCTGGACGGTCGAGCCGGGCGGGGCGTACTACACGCAGCGCAACAATTCGAGCGTGATCGCCTTCCGCGTGGGGGAGCGCGCGCTTGCCAAGGACGGGCGCTTTCATTTTCAGCTCACCGCGGCGCACGGCGACTCGCCCACCTTTAAGATCAAGGCCGTGCCCGAGCTCGAGGGTCCGGAGGGCACTCGTCGGCTCAACGTCGAGGCCTACGGCGGCATGATTGACTACACGTGGTTTGACCGGCCGCTCTCGGTGGCGGGTCGCGTGCTCGTGCGCGAGGGGAGCCGGGTGGAGAGCCGCCTCATCGCGCCCGAGGAGCCCATCGCGCTCATTCCGAGCCTCGCCGTCCATCTCGACCGCTCGGTCAACGACGGTTTCTCGCCCAACCGCGCGGTCGACCTCTGCCCGCTCATTACCGCGGGCGAGCTGGGCGAGGGCGCCTTTGACGCTTATGTGGCCAAGGCGGTCGGCGTTGAACCCGAGCAGGTGCTCGCGCGCGACCTCTTTCTCGTCAACCGTCAGCCGGCGTGCGTGTGGGGCGCGGCGCAGGAGTTTGTCTCGTCGCCCAAGCTCGACGACCTCATGTGCGCCTACGTCTCGCTCGAGGCGTTCCTCGCTGCGCAGAACCCCGCGTGCGTGACAGTGTACTGCTGCTTTGACAACGAGGAGGTCGGCTCCAACACCAAGCAGGGCGCGATGTCGACGCTTCTGGCCGACACGCTCACCCGGCTCACCGCCGCGCTCGGCCTCACGCCGGAGGACTACCGCCGCGCGCTTGCCAAGTCGATGCTCGTGAGCTGCGATAACGCGCATGCGGTGCATCCCAACCACCCCGAGAAGCACGACGCGGGCAACCGTTGCCGGCTGAACGGCGGCTTGGTGATCAAGGAGGCGGCAAACCAGCACTACTGCACCGACGCCTTTAGCCGCGCGGCGTTTGAGGCCGTGTGCGATCGTGCGGGGGTGCCGTACCAGACCTTTGCGAACCGCAGCGACATGGCGGGCGGTTCAACGCTCGGCAACCTCTCTAACATCCAGGCGAGCATGCACGCGGTCGACGTCGGTTGTGCGCAGCTGGCGATGCACTCGTCGTACGAGACGGCCGGTGTGCGCGACGTGACGCTTGCCGCGCAGGCACTCCAGGCCTTCTTTGAGGCCGATCTTACGATTGACGAGGCGGATGCGATCGAGCTCGGATAGGCGAGCGAACGGTCGGAGCAGGCAGAACGAACAGGACGCGCGAGACGGGCGGAGCGGCATGGGCGCTCCGCCCGCCGTCGTTTGGGTAATGAGGGGGCTATTGTGAACCAGCAGCTTCGCCGCGGGGGCGGCTCGGGAGGATTCGGCATGTGGGCGCCGCTCGTGGGGCTCTCGGTCGCGGCCTTTATCTTTAACACGTCGGAGTTTATCCCCACGGGGCTCCTGAGTGACATCGCAGCGTCGTTTGCGCTCAACGAGGCGCAGGCCGGCACCATGATTTCGGTCTATGCGCTCGCCGTGCTCGTGCTCTCGGTGCCGCTCATGGTCGTATGCTCGCGCTTTGACCCCAAGCGGCTGCTCTTGGGAGTCATTGGGCTCTTTCTTGCTGGACAAGTGCTCTCGGCGGTGGCGCCCACGTTTGAGCTGCTAGTGGCCGCGCGCCTGCTCGTGGCTGCGGCGCATGCGGTCTTTTGGTCGATCGCCTCGCCCTATGCCTCGCGCATTGCCGACGAGAGCCATGCCTCGCTCGCCATGAGCATGGTTGTTACGGGCACATCGGTGGCCATGATTCTTGGCATGCCGCTCGGCCGCGTGATCGGGCTTGCCCTCGGCTGGCGTATGACCTTCGTATGCGTTGCCGTGGTGGCGGGGGCGGTCTTGCTGCTGCTGGCGGCAGTGATGCCCCGGCTCGACCGAGGCGAGCCTTTTAGCGTGCGCGAGCTCCCGTCGCTTATGAAAAACGGCGGACTCGTGGCCATCTATGTGACGACGGTGCTCGTGGCGACGGGCTACTACACCGGCTACAGCTACATCGAGCCGTTTATGCAGCAGGTTGCGCATCTGGCGGCGGGCGAGGTCACCGCTGCGCTCACGGTCTTTGGGTGCGCGGGTATCGTGGGGAGCCTTCTCTTCTCGCGCTGCTTTGACGGGCATCGCGCGGCCTTTATCCGCATCATGGTGGGCGGCGTTGCCGCGGCCCTCGCGCTCATGCTGCCGGCGAGCGCCTCGTTTGCGAGCGCCTGCGCCGTCTGCGTGCTCTGGGGTTTGTGCGCCACGGCGTTTAACGTGGCCTTTCAGGCCGAGATCATCCGCCTGGCGCCGCCGGAGGCCGCCGCGGTTGCAGTTTCGATCTTCTCGGGGCTCTTTAACCTGGGGATCAGCTTGGGTACGTGGCTGGGTGGCACGGTAGTGACGTGCCCGGGCATCGGCCTTGTGGGAGTTGTTGGCGCCGCGGTGGCGTTTGCGGGTCTTGTGTGCTGCGTGATGCTGATTGGGCGGCCGCGCCGCGGGGTATCTCTCTCCCGATAGCGTGCCGCGCCCCTGCCGGGCGCTCGACACCGAAAGGGAACGTGTATGACCGAGAACCTTACTCCCGAGCGCCACGAGGGGATGCATGAGGGTGCTTCCGATGCGGGGGCGACCCGTGTTACCGCGCCTGCCGATGGCGGCGCGGGAGCGACCCGTGTTGCCGCGCCGGCTGATGACGCCGCGCGGACGACCGTCGTCCCGCCGTGTGCGGAGGCTGCCGCCGCCGTCCCCGACGCGACCCTGCCCGCTCCCGTTCCGCCCCCAGCTGCGACGCCCTTGCCCGAGGCGGATGAGCTCCGCGAGGAGCTGCGCGGCCTGGGTGCGCGGGTCAAGCGCCTGCGGACGGCGGTCGTTGTTCTCGCGTGCGTTGCGGTGCTGTTGGCGGGCGCAGTTGGTGCCCTTGCCTGGTCTGTCTGGGGGCCGAGCGACCCCAGCACGCCTCAGACGGAGGTAGGTGTTGTGGGCGGTAGCTCCGTGGGCTCGAGCGGCTCGGCCGATGCTTCCGGATCACACGATGTGGGCGGCACCTCGGGCTCGGGTGCGGCTGCGGACGATGCGGATGAGGACGACGCCATCGACCCCGACAATCTCTGCGCCGCCGATCTTCTTGCCATTGTGGGCGAGAACTGGGCGAATGCGCAGCGCATCCTCGCCTCCTACGGGGTGGACCAGGCCGATCTGGTGCTTATCACCGACGATGGCGGCATGGTGCTCAACCCCTCCAACTGGACGGTCACGCTCGTAGCCGACCTCGACGAGCCGGGTACGGTCGCCGTCTATCTGCGCCACGATTCGCACAGCATCTTCTAAGGGTCAGTTGGGTCAGTTGGGGACGTGTTCCAACTGGCCCATGTGCGCCCCGGTACGGTCTGTCAGCTTGGCGGGCTGTGCCGAGGCGCTTTGCATGCTGTGGGTTATTTCTTGCCAAAGAGGCTGCCGATGCCGCCCATGATGCCCCCGAGCGGCGAGCTGCCCGAGCCGCCACCGAGGAGGCTCGTGATGCCGCCGAGCTTGGAGAGGTCGATCTGAGAAAGGTCGATGGCCGAGAGGTCGATGCCGCCGGAGAGCACACGGTCCTTGACCCCGTCCACAATCTGGGTGAGGTCGCCCTCGCCGAGCGTCTGGCCGGTGATGTCCTCGATGGCGGCGCGGGGGTCGGCGAGAATGTCGTTGATCTTCTCGGGTGCGTTGGTCACGGTCTGCACGACTTGGTCGATGATGGCCTGGATATCCATGGGGTCCTCCTGAGGGTCGAGTCTTGCCGCCCATTGTACCGTGCCGGTCGCCCTGTCGGTCGGCGGGCTGCTGCACCGCCGAGCCTCGTTCCAGCTTGCTGCCCCATCATCAGCCTTCTCGCCCCGTCCGCTGCCCGCCCACGTTTGCTTGCCGTCCACCATCCCGCCCCGCCTGTCACCCGTCTATCTAATCGACGCCCCACCCTGCCGCTCCGGCACCGCTCAACCCGGTATACTGCTGCCGTAGCAAAACCGGGCGAGAGGGGTGCCAATGGGCGGTTTCTTTGGGGCGACGTCGCGTCGCGATGTGGTGCTCGACGTGTTTTTTGGGGTCGATTATCACTCGCATCTCGGCACGCGCCGGGCGGGCATGGTCTTCTGCGAGGGTACGGGCGGTTTTCAGAAGGAGATTCACTCCATCGAGAGTGCGCCCTTCCGTTCGCGCTTTGAGAAGGACCTCGACCGCTTTCATGGTACAAGCGGCATCGGCTGCATATCCGATACCGACCCGCAGCCCCTGCTCGTTCGCGGGCGCCATGGGACCTTTGCCATCACCACGGTCGGCATCATCAACAATGCCGACGAGCTCATCGAGCGGTACTTTGAGGAGGGCGGCGCCCAGTTTATGGCGATGAGCTCGGGCGAGGTTAACCACACCGAGCTCGTGGCCGCGCTCATCAACCAAAAGGACGACCTTGTTGAGGGCATCGTCTATGCGCAGCAGGTGATTGAGGGTTCGCTCACCCTGCTCGTTATGACAGAAGATGGCGTTATCTACGCTGCGCGCGACCGCATGGGGCGCCTGCCTGTGCTCATCGGGCGCGACGCAGCGGGCGATGGCTACTGCATCTCGTTTGAGTCGTTCGTCTACCACAAGCTGGGCTACGAGGACGCCTATGAGCTGGGCTCCGGCGAGATCGTGCGCGTTACGGCCGAGGGGTACGAGAGCGTGGTGGCGCCGAGCGGCCAGATGAAGATCTGCGCCTTCTTGTGGGTGTACTACGGCTATCCCAACTCAAACTACGAGGGCATGAACGTCGAGGTCATGCGCTACCGCAACGGGCGGATTATGGCGCGCGACGAGGCGCTCGCCGGGACGCTTCCCGAGGTCGACTATGTGGCGGGCGTGCCCGACTCGGGCCTGCCGCACGCCATCGGCTACGCCAACGAGTGCGGCGCCACCTTTGCGCGGCCGTTCATTAAGTACACGCCCACCTGGTCGCGCTCGTTTATGCCGCAGAACCAGGCCGTGCGCGACCGCATCGCCGAGATGAAGCAGATTCCCGTGCCGGAGCTCATCCGCGACAAGCGCCTGCTTTTGGTTGACGACTCCATCGTGCGCGGCACGCAGCTCGGCAAGACCGTCGACTTTCTTTACAGAGCCGGCGCGTCTGAGGTGCATATGCGCTCCGCCTGCCCGCCGATTATGTTCAGCTGCAAGTATCTGAGCTTCTCGCGCGGAAAGTCCGACCAGGACCTCATTGCGCGCCGCGTGGTGCGCGAGCTCGAGGGGCCCGAGGGCGACGAGCATCTGGACGAGTACGCCGACAGCTCCACCGAGCGCGGCAAGTGCATGCTGAAGAAGATCTGCGAGCAGCTCGGCTTTGACTCGCTTGGTTATCAGAGCCTGCCGGGCATGCTCGAGGCCATCGGCATCGACCCCACGCAGGTGTGTACGTACTGCTGGAACGGCCGGGAGTAGCCTTCTCGACCCGGCCGGCCTCCTGTAGCACCTGATCTTGGCCTTCAATCGTCGGTCGGCGCACGCAAGGCGTCCTCCCTCCTCTTTCAGGCCAATCTCGGGCACTACAGGAGGCCGGCTCCGTAGCGGAGGGGCACGCCACCTTGCCCCTCAAGCCTTCGTGCATGGCACGAAGGCCTATGCCGCCTCGCTTCACGGCAATCTGGCGCACTGCGGCGGGCCGGCTCCGTTGCTGAGACGTGACAATGGGGACAGGTTGCTTTGTCACGTGACAAAGCAACCTGTCCCCATTGTCATGTGCGGCGGATGGGTCAGTTGGGGACGTGTTCCGTTTGACCCATTTCGTATGTTTCTCCCCGTTTTCGGGTTCATTTCGGGCTGACAAACAGATAACAAGCCGGTTACGAGGCGTTTTCTGCGCGTTTTCGGCGCGGTTGCGCTTCCGTAACCTTGCCGTCGCCCGCCCGGAGCCTCTCCCAGCGCGCCCTAGGATGGTCGTGTCGCGCGCCCGCTAACCCCTCGCGCGCGACTCGGGGACACGTCCCGGGCGCTCGGCCCGTTCCCATCCCGGTGCGCCCGAGACGTCTCCCATGCCCCGTGCGGCCTGCCCGGTACCAGCGGCTGCGCGCCCGCAAACCAACGGAACAGGGGGAGTGATCCATATGACGACAAACGCACGGAGGGAGGCCGCCCCAGCGGCCGAGACCTCGGAATACTTTGAGAAGCGCTCGCTTGCGCAGGGCTCGGTGAGCTGGGTGATGCTCATGGGGCTCGGCGTGGCCTACGCGATCTCGGGAGATTTCTCGGGCTGGAACTACGGCATCGCGCAGGGCGGCTGGGTCGGCATGCTCATCGCGTTTCTGGTAATGGGCGCCATGTACCTCTTCATGTCGTTCGGCCTCGCCGAGATGTCGTGCGCCATGCCCACGGCGGGTGCGGGCTACGCTTTCGCCCGCCGCGCGATGGGAAAGGTGGGCGGCGCCTTCACCGGGTTTGCCATCCTGGTTGATTTTGCCATCTGCCCCGCCGCCATCTCGACCTTCATCGCCGACTATGTGCACGCGCTGGGCTGGTTCTCCAACGTGCCCTCGGCGCTCATCATCGCCGTCTTCTTCGCCGTGTTCGTGGGGCTGCAGATCGTGGGCGTGGGCGAGGCCCTCAAGGTGACCTTTGGCATCACGCTCATCGCGGTCGCCGCCCTTGTGGTCTTTGCCGTGGGGATCACCCCGTCGTTCTCGGTGGGAAACCTTTTTGATATCGCTCCTGCAGCCTCCGGTGCGAGCGAGGCCCTGCCGTTTGGCGTGAGCGGCGTGATCGCGGCGCTGCCCTTCGGCATGTGGCTGTTCCTGGGCGTTGAGGGCGTGCCCCTTGCGGCCGAGGAGGCGCGCGACCCCGAGCGCGACATGCCACGCGGTATCATCGGCGCGATGCTCCTGCTCTTTATCACGGGCTTTGCGGCCGTCATGCTGGTCACGGGTGGTGCGGGGGCGCTCTTTGCCGGAACCGCCGCGGCCCCGCTCGTCGACGCCCTGAACGAGGTCGGCGCCCCCGGTTTTGCCGCGTTCGTGAACGTGGCCGGCCTCGCCGGACTCGTGGCATCGTTCTTCTCGTGCATCTACAGCGCCTCGCGCCAGGCGTTCGCCCTCTCGCGCGCCGGCTACCTGCCGAAGTTCCTCTCCTATACCGGTTCGCGCAAGACGCCCTTCGTCTCGCTCGTGGTGCTCGGCGTGATTGAGGTCGTCCTCGCCGTAGGCATCGGCAACGGCAGCGCCCTGCTCAACATGGCTGTCTTTGCTGCTTGCGTCTCGTACGCCATGATGAACCTCTCGCACATCCTGCTGCACCTCCACGAGCCCCAGATGGAGCGCGCGTTCGTGGCGCCCGGCGGCATTGCGCTCACCTCGATCTCGCTGGTGCTCGCGCTGGTGGCCCTGGTCTCGACCTTCTTCGTGGATGTGGTCGCCGCCGGCTGCACGCTCGCCGTGCTCGTGGCGCTCATGGTCTACTTCTTCGTCTACTCGCGTCACCACCTGGTGGCAAATGCCCCGGACGAGGAGTTCGCGGCCCTCGCCGCGGCCGAGGCGGAGCTCGCCTAGCACAGTCCCCGTCCCACACCGTCCGGTGTCCGGCTCCTTTGCCCCAGCCCAAACCCCACTCACGAAAAGAGGCCTCCCATGGCTCAACCTTCCGTCCCCGAGGAGAACGTAGGCATCCTCAATTCCAACAGCTTTGACATGGCCGACCTGCCCACGCTCACCGGCGAGCTCCACGATCTCGTTGCCCGCCGCGAGGTGCTCGGCCCCTGCTACCGGCTCTTCTACCAGCGACCACTCCACCTGGTGCGCGGCCGGGGGTGCCGGCTCTTTGACGCCGACGGCACCGAGTACCTCGATATGTATAACAACATCCCCTCGATCGGGCATGCCAACCCGGTGGTGACCGAGGCGGTGACGCGCCAGCTCGAGCTTATCAACACGCACACGCGCTACGTGCATGAGAATCTGCTCGACTACGCCGACGAGCTCCTCGAGACCCTGCCCGAGCCTATCGACCGCATCATGTTCATGCTCTCGGGCTCCGAGGCCAACGACCTCGCACTGCGCTGCGCCAAGCTCTACTCGGGCGGCGAGGGCATTATCGTGACCTCCGAGGCGTACCACGGCAACACCGAGCTCGTCTCGGGCGTCTCGCCCTCCATCGGCAAGGACGTGCCCATGAGCCGGACGATGCGCATGATCGAGAGCCCCGACACCTACCGGCTCGGCACCGACGAGATCGGCCCGTGGATGTGCGAGCAGATAAGCGCGCAGATTGCCGATATGCGCCGGCACGGGATCGAGTTTGCAGGCGTGATCTTTGACAGCATCTTCTCGTCCGACGGTGTGATTCCCGGCGCGCCGGGCTTTCTCAAGTCGGTGGTGGACCTTGTGCATGCCGAGGGCGGCGTCTACATTGCCGATGAGGTGCAGCCCGGGTTCTGCCGTACGGGCAAGGGGTTCTGGGGCTTTGAGCGCCACGGCATCGTGCCCGATATCGTGACGATGGGCAAACCCATGGCAAACGGCATCGCTTGCTCAGGCATGGCGATCAAGCACGAGGTGCTCGACGCCTTTGCGCGCACCTATCCCTACTTCAACACCTTTGCGGGAAACCCCGTGGCCATGGCCGCGGCGTTGGCGGTGCTCCACTACCTCAAGGATGAGCACGTGCTCGAGCATGTGGACGCGATCGGCGACAAGCTGGTGGACGAGCTGCTCGCCATGGCCCTGAAGCACCCCGTGCTCGGCGATGTGCGCGGGACGGGCCTGTTTGTGGGCGTGGACATCGTGGTTCCGGGCACGACCGAGCCCGACCGCGCGCTCGCGGTGCGGCTTATCGAGCAGCTGCGCGAGGAGCGCGTGCTCATCTCGCTCTGCGGCCCCTACGGCAGCGTGCTCAAGATTCGCCCGCCGCTCGTGTTTGATGAGGACGACTTGGCGTTCTTTGTGGCCGCGCTCGAGCGGGCGCTCACGGCGCTGGGGGTGTAGCGCCTGCGCGCCGCGTGCGGGGTGCGGAGCGCCCACGCCCCGTCCCGCCTGCGTTCGCACGGCTCCACAACCCATCGCCCCGTCCACCCTCGCAGGAAAGGATGATCCCCCATGGCAACCAACTTTGATAACCCCGAGCTCTTTCAATGGGTGGCCGAGCAGGCGGCCGCGCGCTACCCCTTCGATAACCCGGGCTGCCGTCTGCTGGCCTTCTCCGAGAACGCCACGTACCTCATCTTTGACCCCGTAACCGGTGAGAAGCTCTGCGTGCTGCGTGTGGGACGCCCCGGCTACCACACCCGCCCGGAGTACGAGAGCGAGATCAGCTGGCTCCGGCAGATCAACGACTACACGCCGCTCACCGTGGCAAATCCCATTCCCGCGCGCGATGGGTCCTTTATCCAGGAGGTGACCGACCCCGCAACGGGCAACGTCTACTTCTGCATGGCAACGGAATTTCTCTCGGGCGAGACCCTCGAGCACGAGACCGACCCCGCCGCCGTTCCACGGCACTTTGAGATGCTCGGCGAGATCACGGCCTACCTGCACCGTCAGACCGAGATTTGGAATGGCACCAAAGAAATCGTCCGCCCCCACTGGGACTGCGACAACATGATCGGGCCGCACGCCATCTGGGGCGACTGGCGGGCCTATCCCGAGCTCACGCCCGAGACGCAGGGGGCGATCGAGCGCTGCGTGGGCATCATCTACCGCCGGCTCGAGCGGTACGGCAAGACGCCCCAAAACTACGGCGTTATCCATGCCGACCTGCGCGACACCAACATCATCGTGGAGGGCGACGCGGTGAAGGTGATCGACTTCGACGACTTCGGCTTTGGCTGGCACCTGCACGACCTCGCCGGTGCCCTCACCTTTATCGAGGAGCGCGACGACGTGCCCGACCTGGTGAACGCGTGGCTCGACGGTTACCGCAAGGTGCTGCCGTTTACCGATACCGATTTTGTAGAGATCGACACGTTCATTTTGCAGCGCCGCATCCAGATGCTCGCGTGGCTCGCGAGCCATCAGGACTCAACGCCCGTGCAGGGCTATATGGAGGGGTATCTGGACGGAACGATGGGGCTCGTCGACCGGTATCTGAAGCTCTTTGGATAAGGCGGGGACACGCAGGATAAAACAGCTGAAAGGAAGTGCACGATGAAGGCGATCGAGCTCATCATCAACGGCGACAAGTTGGACCGCGTCATGCAGCTGCTGTCGACGTTTAGCAAGAGCGGCATCTTTGTGGCGCAGGGGTTTGGCTATGGGCATCAGCATGGGTTTAAGCAGGTCTATACGCGTGACGACGACCGCGGCGTAAAGATCCTGCCCAAGGTCTCGGTGCGCACGGTGGTGGAGGACGCGCTTGCCGAGCAGGTGGTCGATACGCTCGTTGCGGAGCTGGGGAGTGCGTCGTTTGGCGACGGAAAGATCTTCATCACCGACGTGATCGATGCGGTGCGGGTGCGTACGGGCGAGCACGGCGACGAGGCCCTCTAGCGTGACAGTGGGGCATTTGGGGACGTGTTCCGTTTGACCCATTTGCAAATGGGTCAAACGGAACACGTCCCCAAATGTCCCACTGTCACAAAATTGAACTTTGCAGGATGCTCCTGGCGTGGTACACTTGCCTGCAATTGAACGAATTGAACTTCTGACCGTCCGCTGAGGCGCAGGAGTTCAATTTTTCGGTGAGAGGAGGCGCGATGGGGGAGAGCACCGGGAGCACGTTTGCCGAGCGGCTGAACCGCTCGCTCGACGCCGCCGGCCTCAAGCAAGCAGACCTTATCCGCGCGGCGGGTGCGCGCGGGCAGAAGCTCGGCAAGAGCCAGGTGAGCCAGTACGTGAGCGGCAAGACCCTGCCGCGCCCGCGCGTGATGCGCCTGTTAGCCGAGCTCCTCAACGTGGACGAGCGCTGGCTTGCCGCAGGGGAGGGCCCAGCGGCCTCCGGAGCCCCTACTGCCACTGACGGCAGCGGTCCCGCCGCTCCCAGCTCGGCGGCCGCCACGGCCTCGGCGGCCTCTGCATTCGCCGCGGCCCCGCCCACCCCGGCGCGAGCCGCCGCGCGGCCTGAGACCGCAGCCCCCTTCCCGTCATCCACCGCGGCGTCCGAGTCCGTCCTCCAAAGTGGCCCCGGCCCGCGTTCCACCCAAAGGAGCACCCCCATGCGCGAGTTCAAAAAATCCACCAAGCTCGATAACGTTCTCTACGATGTCCGCGGCCCCGTGGCCGACGAGGCGGCCCGCATGGAGGACGAGGGTCTGCGCATCCTTAAGCTCAACATCGGCAACCCGGCGCCCTTCGGCTTCCGCACGCCCGACGAGGTCGTGACCGACATGCGTCAGCAGCTCCCCGACTGCGAGGGCTACTCCGACTCCAAGGGCCTCTTTTCGGCGCGCAAGGCCATCATGCAGTACGCGCAGCTCAAGCATATCCCCAACGTCTCGATGGACGGTATCTACACCGGCAACGGCGTCTCGGAGCTCATCCAGCTCTGCATGAACGCCCTGCTCGACACCGGCGACGAGATCCTCATTCCGAGCCCCGACTACCCGCTCTGGACGGCCTGCGCCACGCTTGCCGGCGGCACGCCCGTGCACTACGTCTGTGACGAGGAGGCCGAGTGGAACCCCGACCTCGCCGACCTGGAGTCCAAGATCACGAGCAATACCAAGGCCATCGTCATCATCAACCCCAACAACCCCACGGGCGCCGTCTACCCGCGCGAGGTGCTCGAGCAGATTGTCGAGATCGCCCGTCGGCACGGTCTCATGATCTTCTCGGACGAGATCTACGACCGCCTCTGCATGGACGGTGTGGAGCACATCTCGATCGCCTCGCTCGCGCCCGACCTGCCCTGCGTGACGTTCTCGGGCCTCTCCAAGAGCCATATGATCGCGGGTTACCGCATCGGCTGGATGGTGCTCTCGGGCAACAAGCGCTGCATGAAGGACTTTATCTACGGCATCAACATGCTCTCCAATATGCGCCTGTGCTCCAACGTGCCGGCGCAGTCCGTTGTGCAGACGGCGCTCGGCGGCTACCAGAGCGTAGAGCGCTACGTAGAGCCGGGCGGGCGCATCTACGAGCAGCGCGAGTATGTCTACAAGGCGCTCAACGAGATTCCGGGCATCAGCGTGGTCAAGCCCAAGGCGGCGTTCTACATCTTCCCCAAGATGGACGTCGAGCGGTTCAACATCACCGATGACGAGCAATTCGCCCTCGACCTCCTGCACGAGAAGCGCATCCTCATCACGCGCGGTGGCGGCTTTAACTGGGGCAAGCCCGACCATTTCCGCATCGTGTACCTGCCGCGCATGGAGGTCCTGCACGAGGCGCTCACCGATCTGGCCGACTTCTTTGCGCATTACCGCCAAGGGTAAGGTGCGCAGGCGGGCGGTTTATGTGGCGTAGGGGCATATGGCGCCGCACCTCGCCGTTGAAAGAACGTTGACGGGCGGCTCGCTTCTTCCAAACAGGGGAGAGGCGAGCCGCCCCGTTGTTGCCGCGGGGCGCCGGGTTGCCTGTGCCGTGCGCGGGGCCGCTGGTACCGCCGCGTCGAGCGCTGAAGGTGCCACGCGATCGATGGCGTGCAGCCCTTCGGTCCTGACTGCCGCGTCGAGCGCGGGACATCCAACCTCACCGCCGACCGCTCGCCCGGCCTAAGCGACCGCTTGCGGTGCCCGCGCGCCCGGCACTCTGGAGTTTGCTTGAGTTTTGAGGGGGCCCGCGCACCCTGCGCTACGATACCCCGCGTATAAGTCTAGTCGACGTCCGGGCCCCGGCCCGGTGCCGCGCCCCGCGCGGGCGCGCCCAAGAAAGGACCAGTCACCAGCCATGAAGGCAATCATCCCCGCCGCCGGCCTCGGCACGCGCTTCCTGCCCTCCACCAAGTGCACCCCCAAGGAGATGCTGCCGGTGCTCGACAAGCCGGTCATCCAGTACGTGGTGGAGGAGGCGCTCGAGCCCGACGAGGTCGACGGCGCCATCATCGTGACCTCGCCCAACAAGCCCGAGCTCCTCAGCTACTTCCAGCCCGACCTCTCGCTCGAGCAGCTCCTGCGCGAGCGCGGCAAGGGCGCCTACGCCGACGCCGTGGCCGAGGCCGGCTCCATGCCCGTGGACTTCCGCTTCCAGTACAAGCCCAAGGGCCTGGGCCACGCCATCCGCTCCGCCGCCGACGCCGTCGCCGGCGAGAGCTTCCTCGTGCTCCTCGGCGACTACGTGGTTCCCGCGCGCGACATCTGCGACAAGATGCTCGCCGTCTCGGCCTCCCGCGGCGGCGCCTCGGTGATCGCCGTGGCCGCCTGCGCCCCCGACGAGGTCAGCCGCTACGGCATCGTGGCCGGCGAGCGCGCCGGGTCGCTGCCGGGCTGCGAGGGCGCGGGCGACTCCGAGCCGGGCGCGGTGTGGCGCGTCTCCGGGCTCGTGGAGAAGCCGGACCCGGCCGAGGCCCCCTCGAACCTCTACATCGTGGGCCGCTACCTGCTCTCGCCGCTCGTCATGGACCTCCTCGAGGACCAGGCCCCGGGCGCCGGCGGCGAGGTGCAGCTCACCGACGCCATGGCCCGCTCGCTCGACCGCGAGGCCATGTACGCCGTCGTGATCGACCCGCTCTCGGGCTACGACACGGGCACGCCCTCGGGCTGGATGGCCACCAACGCCCTCATGGCCGCCTCCGACCCGCGCTTCTCGGGCGCGTTCTGGGAGGCCGTCGACGCCCGCGGCGGACTCAAGCGGTAGCGTGCCGCCCGTGGACGTGCTGTCTGGCGTCGGCGCGGCCGCTGGTGCCGAGTCTGGCCCTGCGTCCTCGGCGCACACGGAGGAGGGCGTCGAGCAGAAGCTCTGCCCCGCCGACCTCCGTCCGGCTCCCGTGCTCGCGCTCGTCATACCTTGCTTTAATGAGGCGTCCGTGCTCCCGCGCACGGCGCCTCTCTTTCTAGCTGCTCTCTCCGAGCTTGCAGCGCACGGTGCGGTGGACCCGGCGAGCTATCTCATGGTGGTGGACGACGGCTCCACCGACGACACTTGGGCCGTGGTGCGGGCGCTTGCCACAGCGGACCGTCGCGTGCGCGGGGTGCGTTTGAGCCGCAACCGCGGGCAGCAGAACGCGCTCGCAGCGGGGCTCGACGAGGTGCGCGGCCACTGCGATGCCGTCATAACGCTCGATGCCGACGGGCAGGATGACCCGTCGGTGCTCCCCGAGATGGTCGCGCGTTACCGTGCCGGCTACGACGTGGTCTTTGGCGTGCGCTCGCGACGCGACTGCGACGGCGCAGTAAAGCGTCTTACGGCTCGTGCCTTCTACCGGCTGCTCGGGCTCCTCGGCGCCGAGGTGGTGCCCGACCACGCCGATTTTCGCCTCATGGCAGCCCCCGTGCTCGAGGCCCTTGCCGACTTTACCGAGGTCAACCTCTACCTGCGCGGTCTTGTGCCGCTCGTGGGGTTTAAAAGCTGCGAGGTTGCCTACGAGCGCGCGCCGCGCGCGGCAGGGTGGAGCCGCTACAGTGTGGGCCGCATGCTCGGCCTTGCCCTCGACGGGGTGACCTCGCTCTCTATCCGGCCGATCCGCCTCATCACGGTGCTCGGACTCATCATCGCGCTCGGCAGCGTGGCGGGCATCGTCTGGGCTATCGTCACCGTGGCGACGGGCCACGCGGTCTCGGGCTGGGCGTCTATGATCTGCGCGATCTTCTTTTTGGGCGGGGTGCAGCTCGTGAGCCTCGGCGTGATCGGTGAGTACGTGGGCAAGACCTACCTTGAGGCAAAGGCGCGCCCGCGCTACATCGTCGCAGAGCGGGTGGGGAATCAGCTGCGGGCGGACCGAGCGGCTCGATAGGGCAGTCGGAGGCCCTGCGTGGCACTCACCAGCCCGCGTGGGCGATTGCGATGGTGCCCTGATTAATCTCGACCCCCGATGTGAGTGCATCTTTTGGGATGTGCCAGTAGCACGGCGCTTTCGGGCGATAAAACACGACAACATCCCAGCTGAGTGCTTTCGTATAATAAAGTGATACAAGACGTTTCCAAAAGATGCACTCACATCGAGGGTTGAGTTTTCCGGACGCGTGGCCAGCGGGCGCGAAAGGGTGTCGTGGGGTGCCGCCGGGCGAATCTGGGGCATGCGGCTAGGCGTGGCTGCGCGCCACGTGTCGACCCGTTGCATTACAACTTGGTGCCGGACGCAGCAAATCCCAAGCCCGCTCACATAAAACGCATGAACACATGTTCGAAACAAGCCAGGTACCAGCGCAAATGCAACTAAGTATTTTGACTACTCCAAATACGGTCAAACGTCAAGAACAAACTTGCCGAACGGTACCCCGGTGCGTAAACTACTAGGATGCGTTAATTCGGTCGAGAACTCACCAAGCGTCCCGTCGGCACAGCGCCGAGCGGGGCAGGTGGGCTCCCGATCTTACAAACCGCCTTTGGTAGAAGGAGGAACAAGCTGGTGGCAACGTTAATCCCGCAAGCAACGCCAACGGAACGCGCCCGCGTCAACTTTGGCAAGATCGCCGACGCGATGGAGCTCCCCAACCTCATCTCGGTGCAGAAGGAGTCCTTCGAGCGCTTCATGACCGACGGCCTTCGCGAGGCGTTCCGCGAGTCGAGCCCGATCCGCAGCCAGAACCACGTGCTCGAGGTCACCTTTGGCGAGCACCAGTTTGGCGACCCGGCGCACGACGTCGACGAGTGCCGTGAGAAGGACATGACCTATCAGGCGCCGCTGCTTACCGACGTCCGCCTCACCAACCGCGAGACGGGCGAGATCAAGGAGCAGCTCGTCTTTATGGGCGACTTCCCCATGATGACCGAGCAGGGCACCTTTGTGATCAACGGCACCGAGCGTGTCGTGGTCTCGCAGCTCGTGCGCTCGCCGGGCGTCTACTACTCGCAGGAGATGGACGGCGGCAAGCAGGTCTACAAGGCGCAGGTCATCCCGGCCCGCGGCGCCTGGCTCGAGTTTGAGGTCGACAAGCGCGATCAGCTCGTGGTCTCCATCGACCGCAAGCGCAAGCAGTCCGCCACCATGTTCCTTCGCGCCCTGGGCATTGCCGTCACCAACGACGAGATCTTTGAGCTCCTCGGCGACTCCGACGTGGTCCGCCGCACCATCGAGCGCGACACGGCCCTCACCCGCGAGGACGCCCTCATCGAGATTTACCGTCGCCTGCGCCCGGGCGAGCCGCCCACCGTGGACGCCTCCCGCAGCCTCCTCGAGGGCCTCTTCTTCAACCAGCAGCGCTACGACCTGGCGCGCGTGGGCCGCTACAAGGTCAACAAGAAGCTCGGCCTTACCACCGAGGAGAACGTGCAGATTCTGACCGACGAGGACATCGTCGCCACCCTGCGCTACCTGCTCGCGCTTGCCGCCGGCGAGCCCGGCTTTAAGGTCGACGACATCGACCACTTTGGCAACCGCCGCGTCCGCACCGTCGGCGAGCTCGTCGCCAACCAGTTCCGCATCGGCATGAGCCGTATGGAGCGCGTCGTCCGCGAGCGCATGAGCTCGCAGGATATCGACGAGATCACGCCGCAGTCGCTCATCAACATCCGCCCGATCGTGGCGGCCATCAAGGAGTTCTTCGGCTCGTCGCAGCTCTCGCAGTTCATGGACCAGTCCAACCCGCTGACCGGCCTCTCGCATAAGCGCACCCTCTCCGCGCTCGGCCCTGGCGGCCTTGCCGGTCACAAGTCGGGCTCGAGCCGCCGCACCAACGTGCCGACGGCCGTCCGCGATGTTCACAACTCGCACTACAGCCGTATGTGCCCGATCGAGACCCCCGAAGGCCCCAACATCGGTCTTATCGGTCGTCTTGCCCTTTACGCCCGCGTAAACGAGTACGGCTTTATCGAGGCTCCGTACCGTCGCGTGGAGAACGGGCACGTGACCGACCAGATCGACTGGATGACCGCCGATGAGGAGGAGAACCACATCATCGCGCCGGCGTCCACGCCCGTCGACCCCAAGACCGGCGACTTCGTGACCCTCGACGCCGATGGCAACCTCGTGCGCCCGCACACCATCGTGGCCCGTACGCGCGACTTCGACGGCTCCTTCGGCGCCCCGGCCGACGTGCCGGTGGACGACGTCGACTACATGGACGTCTCGCCGCGCCAGATGATCTCGGTCGCCGCCACGCTCATTCCCTTCCTCGAGCACGACGACGCCAAGCGTACCCTCATGGGTGCCAACATGCAGCGCCAGGCCGTGCCGCTCATCCACCCCGCAGCCCCCTACGTGGGCACGGGCATGGAGCGCCGCGCCGCCCTCGACTCCGGTGAGGTTACGCTCGCGCGCCACGCCGGCGAGGTCATCTTTGCCGACGCCTCCAAGATCACCATCAAGCACTCCGGCGGTATGGACAGCTACGTGCTCCCCAAGTACGAGCGCTCCAACCAGTCGACCTGCATCAACCACCGTCCGCTCGTCAACGTGGGCGACACCGTGACCGAGGGCCAGCCCATCGCCGACGGCCCGTCGACCGATCATGGCGAGCTCGCGCTCGGCCAGAACCTCACCGTGGCCTACATGAGCTGGGAAGGCTACAACTACGAGGACGCTATCGTCGTCTCCGAGCGCGTGGTGGCCGAGGACCTGCTCACCACCATCAACATCTCGCGCCACGAGATCGATGCCCGCGATACCAAGCTCGGCCCCGAGGAGATCACCCGCGAGGTGCCCAACCTCTCCGAGTCGATGCTCGCCAACCTCGACGAGGACGGCATCATCCGCATCGGCGCCGAGGTCGGCCCCGGCGACATCCTGGTCGGCAAGGTCACGCCTAAGGGCGAGAGCACCCAGACCGCCGAGGAGCGCCTGCTCAAGGCCATCTTTGGCGCAAAGGCCCACGATGTGCGCGACACCTCCCTCAAGATGCCGCACGGCGCTTACGGCCGCGTTATCGACGTGGTGCGCTTTAGCCGCGAGAACGGCGACGACCTCACCCCGGGCGTCAACGAGCAGGTGCGCGTCTACGTGGCGCAGCGCCGCAAGATCCAGCAGGGCGACAAGATTGCCGGTCGCCACGGCAACAAGGGTGTTATCTCCACCATCCTGCCCGTCGAGGACATGCCCTACATGGCCGACGGCACCCCGGTGGACATCATCCTTAACCCGCTCGGCGTGCCTTCGCGTATGAACGTCGGCCAGCTGCTGGAGTGCCACCTCGGCTGGGCCGCTGCCTGCGGTTGGGACCCCGAGAGCGCCGACTCCGACAAGTACGTGCCCGGCCCGTTCTTTGTCTCGACGCCGGTCTTTGACGGCGCCACCGAGGACGAGATCGCCGAGGTCATCCGCCGTGCCAACAAGAACATGCTGAACCTCGCTACTGAGCGCTACGGCGAGCACATGGACCCGCGCTTTGTGACCCAGCTCGACGAGCGCGGCAAGACCCGCCTCTTTGACGGCCGCTCCGGTGAGGAGTTCCGCGAGCCGATCACCGTGGGTACCTCCTACATCCTGAAGCTCGGCCACATGGTCGACGACAAGATCCACGCGCGCTCGACGGGCCCCTACAGTCTCGTTACCCAGCAGCCGCTCGGCGGCAAGGCCCAGTTCGGCGGCCAGCGCTTTGGTGAGATGGAGGTCTGGGCGCTCTACGCGTACGGCGCCGCCAACGTCCTCCAGGAGATCCTCACCGTCAAGTCCGACGACACCGTGGGCCGTGTCAAGACCTATGAGGCCATCGTCAAGGGCGAGAACATCCCCACGGCCGGTCTCCCCGAGTCGTTCAAGGTGCTCGTGAAGGAGATCCGCTCCCTCGCGCTCGACATCGAGCCCCTGCACGACGCCGAGCCCGAGCGCGCCGAGAGCGTCGACGAGGCTCCGGCCGAGGCCGAGGGCGAGTCCGACGACCTCGTCGGCCTCGACAAGATCGACGACCTCGACACCTCCGTCGAGGCGGTCGACGCCCTCATCGACGAGCTCGCCACCACCACCGAGAAGGAGTAGTTGACTGTGGCAGATTTCGAAGCTACTGATTTTGATGCGGTAAAGATCTCGCTTGCCTCCGCCGACCAGATCCGCTCCTGGTCGCACGGCGAGGTCAAGAAGCCCGAGACCATCAACTACCGTACCCTCAAGCCCGAGAAGGACGGCCTGTTCTGCGAGAAGATCTTCGGTCCCGCAAAGGACTGGGAGTGCTCCTGCGGCAAGTACAAGGGCATCCGCTTTAAGGGTATCGTCTGCGAGCGCTGCGGCGTTGAGGTGACCACCGCCAAGGTGCGCCGCGAGCGCATGGGCCACATCGAGCTGGCCGCGCCCGTGAGCCACATCTGGTACTTCAAGAGCCCCACGAGCTTCCCCATGAGTCGTCTTCTGGACATCAAGTCCAAGGACCTCGAGAAGGTGCTCTACTTCGCGAGCTACATCGTGACCCACGTGGACTACGAGGCCCGCGAGGCCGATGCTGACGACCTGCGCGAGGAGCTTGCCGCCGACCTCGAGGAGCTCGACGCCGAGTGCGCCCGCCAGATCGAGAGCCTCAAAGAGCAGGGCAACCCCGAGAACTTCGATGAGTTCTCCGACGAGGAGCCCCTCACCCAGGAGGAGATCGCCGCCGGGATCATTGACATCGAGGAGGAGACGAAGGACGAGAAGGAGCTCCGCACCGACGCTTTCAACGCCTTCATGAAGCTCCACGAGCGCGACCTCATCTCCGATGAGCCGCTCTTCCGCGAGATGAAGCGCTACTACTCGATGTACTTCTCGGGCGACATGGGCGCCGAGGCCATCCGCGAGCTGCTCTCGGCCATCGACCTCGAGCAGGAGGCCGCGACCCTCAAGGCCATCATCGCCGACGAGGACGGCCAGAAGCAGCGCCGCGAGAAGGCCGTGAAGCGCCTCGAGGTCGTCGACGCCTTCCTCAAGGGCCACAACGACCCGGCCAACATGATCCTCGACGTCATCCCGGTCATTCCGCCCGACCTGCGCCCGATGGTGCAGCTCGACGGCGGCCGCTTTGCTGCGTCGGACTTGAACGACCTCTACCGTCGCGTCATCAACCGCAACAACCGCCTGAAGCGCCTGCTCGACCTCGACGCCCCGGCGATCATCGTCAACAACGAGAAGCGCATGCTGCAGGAGGCCGTGGACGCGCTCTTCGACAACGGCCGTCGCGGCCGTCCGGTCGTGGGTCGTGGCGGTCGTCCGCTCAAGTCGCTCGCCGAGGCCCTCAAGGGCAAGCAGGGCCGCTTCCGTCAGAACCTGCTCGGTAAGCGCGTGGACTACTCCGGCCGTTCGGTTATCGTTACCGACCCGGAGCTCAAGCTCCATCAGTGCGGCCTGCCCAAGACCATGGCGCTCGAGCTCTTCAAGCCGTTTGTGATGAAGCGCCTCGTCGAGCTCGGCAAGGTCGAGAACATCAAGGGCGCCAAGCTCGCTATCGACCGCTCCGCGAGCTACGTGTGGGACATCCTCGAGGAGGTCATTCAGGGCCGCCTCGTGCTCCTCAACCGCGCGCCTACCCTGCACCGCCTCTCGATCCAGGCCTTTGAGCCCGTGCTCGTGGAGGGCAAGGCCATCCACCTGCACCCGCTCGTCTGCGAGCCCTTCAACGCGGACTTCGACGGCGACCAGATGTCGGTCCATGTGCCGCTCTCGCTCCAGGCTCAGGCCGAGGCGCGCGTGCTCATGCTCTCGTCCAACAACCTGCGCTCGCCGGCATCGGGCAAGCCCGTCAACACCCCGCGTCAGGACATGATCATCGGCGTGTACTACCTCACGCAGATGCGCGAGGGCATGCAGGGTGAGGGCCACGTGTTCGCGAGCTTCGATGACGCGCTCAACGCCTACGACGCCCGTACCGAGATCGACCTTCAGGCCAAGATCGAGGTGCGCGTGAGCGCCGCCGACGCCAACGTGATCGCCGAGGACGGCACCCGCACGTTCCGCATCAACAACGGCGGCGGCGACATCGTTGAGCTCGACGTCACGGGCGCCAAGACCGCGCGCTTCGAGACCTCGATCGGCCGTATCATCTTTAACAAGCAGTGCCTGCCGGCCGACTATGAGTTCATCAACTACAAGATGAACTCCGGCGACGTGAAGCGCCTCGTCTCCGACTGCTGCGACCGCTATCCGCAGGCCGAGGTGGCGCCGATCCTCGACAACATCAAGTACACCGGCTTCCACTACGCTACCCGCGCCGGCCTCACCATCTCGCTGTGGGACGCGCTCATCCCGTCCGAGAAGCCCGAGATCCTTGCCAAGACCCAGGCGGACGTCGACCAGATCAACGCCTACTTCGAGGAAGGCTTCATCAACGAGCAGGAGCGCCACACCGAGGTCGTTAACGCCTGGACCGAGGCGACCAACAAGGTGTCGACCCTCATGCTCGACATGTTCGACGAGGAGAACCCGCTCTACATGATGGCCGACTCCGGCGCCCGTGGTTCTAAGACCCAGCTGCGTCAGCTCGGCGGCATGCGCGGCCTCATGGCGGACATGTCCGGTGAGACGATCGACCTTCCCATTAAGGCCAACTTCCGCGAGGGCCTGCTGCCGCTCGAGTACTTCATCTCGACCTACGGCGCCCGTAAGGGCCTGGTCGACACCGCGTCGCACACCTCCGACTCGGGTTACCTCACCCGTCGTCTGGTCGACGTGGCGCAGGACGTCATCGTGCGCGAGGAGGACTGCGGCACCACCGAGGGCGTGACCTACAAGCTCATGACCAACGAGAACGGCGAGGAGAAGCTCAACGCCGACCTCGTGGGCCGCTGCTTCATCGAGGACGTCGTGACGCCCGAGGGCGAGGTGCTCTTCCATGCGGACGACTACATCGAGTCCGAGGCCGACATCCAGAAGATGCTCAACGCCGGGCTCAAGAAGGTCAAGCTGCGTGCGCTCCTCACCTGCCGCTCCAAGTACGGCGTGTGCCAGAAGTGCTACGGCTGGGACCTCTCCACGCGTCGCCCCGTTGCCATCGGCACCGCGGTGGGCATCATCGCCGCTCAGTCGATCGGCGAGCCGGGCACCCAGCTCACGATGCGTACCATTCACTCCGGCGGCGTTGCAGGCGTTGACGACATTACCCAGGGTCTGCCTACGGTTGGCCGTATGTTCGACGTCGTCGGCAACGTTAACGAGAAGATCCTCGGTCGCGAGGCCGACCTCGCGCCGCACTCGGGTCTGCTCTCCATCAAGCCCGAGAAGAGCGAGTACGTGCTCACCATCTCCGACATCGACAACCCCGGCCGCGTGATCGACGAGATCCGCGTCCCGGCGTCGGTGCGCTTCATGCCCGACATCAAGGACGGCTGCGAGGTCCGCGCCGGCGACCAGCTCACCAAGGGCTTCGTCAACTTCCGCAACCTCCGCAAGCTCACCGACATCGAGTCGACGATGCATACCTTCGTGGAGAACGTCAAGGAGGTCTATACCTCGCAGGGTGTTGCGCTGAACGACAAGCACATCGAGGTCATCGCGCGCCAGATGCTGCGCCGCGTGCAGATCACCAACCCCGGCGACTCCAAGTACCTGCTCGGTCAGTACGTCGACCGCTACGAGTTTGCCGACGAGGTGGAGCGCATCGCCCGCATGGGTGGCCAGGCTCCCGCGGCTGAGCCCGCGATTCTGGGCACCCTCAAGGTTGCCGCGTCCATTGACTCCTGGCTCTCCTCGGCCTCGTTCATCCGTACGGCGGGCGTGCTCACCGAGGCGGCCATCGAGGGCAAGGTCGACCACCTGCTCGACCTCAAGAGCAACGTCATCGTGGGCAAGAAGATCCCCGCGGGCACGGGCCTCAAGCCCTACGCGCAGGCGCAGCTCACCTACCGCACGGCCGACGGCTACGAGCCCATCGAAGGCCCGACCTCGCCTGCGGCCAAGACGCTGCCCGACTGGGCGCCCGAGGAGCTCAAGGAGCTCGACGAGAAGCTTCCGCCCGATGTTGACTGGACGAGCTACGACGAGCTCGGCGGCGGCGACGGCTCGCTCACCCGCAACGGCCGCACGGTCACCGCGGAGGAGGCCAAGCTCTACCTATTTGACGACCTCGGCGTGAGCCAGCGCTGGACCAACAAGTTCAGCGAGGTGGGCATCGAGACCGTCGGCGACCTGGTGGGTAAGTCCGAGGAGGACCTGCTGCGGATCGACGGCATCGGCCACAAAGCCCTCGAGGAGCTGCGCGCCGGCCTTGAGCAGCACAACCTGCTCTACATCCTCGACAACGACGGCGACAAGGCCGACGCCGAGGACCTCTCGCAGCTGCTGCAGATGGTCTTCTCGCCGGACGGCCCGGACGAGATTCTGCTCGGCACGAGCGCCCCGCGCCACCACCTCGATTCCGACGAGGAGATGCTCGGCGCTCCGGCAGACACCTCGAGCCAGAGCGCGTCGTCTGACGTGATCAACGAGGACATGGCCTCGCTCGACGCGCTGCTGAACGAGCTCGTCGACTCTGATGACTCCGACGTTGACGACGAGGAGACCATCGGCTAGGCAAGGACGCTTACCGCCATAGTCCGCTGACAGCGGCCCGCTTTCCGCAAGGGGAGCGGGCCGCTTTGGTATGTCGTTCGTGCCACGGACGGCGTAGGCGCCGTGCGGGCTGGCTATACTCATGGCGAACGCTCGGCCGGGCGATGTGAAGACGCTCGACAGGGAGGAGCCATGAAGACCTTTACCATCGGAAAGACGCGCTCGCGGGCAACCATCGTCTTGATCTGCGCACTGACGTGTCTGGCCGCCATCACGGCAGTCACGGGGCAGTGGGCCCTTCTGGGCAACGACGCGGTGGCGCTAGCCTCCCTTCCGCCTGTTGCGCGCTGCGTTTTGAGCGTGCTTCTAGCGCTGCTCCTCGGAATGCTCGTGCTGTCGGTGGTGATTACCTCAGCTCGCTATTGGCAGCTTACCGAAGACGAGATCCGTTGCCGCTCGCTGGGCGTGACCTCGGATTGGCCGCGCTATGCCTGGGACGTGCTGCGCGGGCGGAATCCCGAGGTGGACATCCGCATCGCCACGGCGGCGGTCACGGGCGTGCGCCTCAGTTGGAGCCGGCAGATCGTTACCACACCGTGGACGCGCGGGATCCCGACGCCGATGTATCCCATCACCGTGGAGATGACGCTGGCGGGCGGGGGCAGCGTCGACTTCTACCATCTCGACTACGATGTGGTGACGCTCGGACGGGCGCTGCGCTACCTCATCGATGAGCGGGACGTTGCGCTTGAGGATCCTGACCATCTGCTCTCCCAGATGGGGGAGGACGCGCTGTGCGCAGAGCGCATCTACACCTACCTCGAGGGGCTCGACCGAGAGGGTCGCAAGCGCGACGGCGACCGAGCCGAGGGGCGGTGAGCGCCATGGCAAGCGCGCACCTGACACTGCAAAGCGGGAATGCCCTTGTGCGCATCCCGCTCGAGAGCATTCTCTACCTGGAGTCTCGTCGGCACTATCTGATGGTCTACGCCCGCTGCGGAACGTTTCGGATGCGGGGCAAGATCTCGGAATATGCCGAGCGCCTGCGCGGGGCGGGGTTCGTGCAGATTCACCGCTGCTACGTGGTCAACCGCGCCGAAGTGGCCGCAGCGCGCCACGCAAAGGTCGAGCTCGCGGACGGCACCCGCGTGCCGATAGGCCGTCGCTACCACGAGAGCCTCTCATCGAGGTAGGTCGCGCGACGGGCGCGGGCGCGGGGCGAGCCGCAACTCGCCCCGCAGCGGCCCACCCAGCCGCATGCCACCTCCGCCCTTGACGGCCGCCCTAGCCTCCTCGGCGATCATCCCGCCCCGCCGTCCGCCTCCTCGAAACCCGCAACCGAAACCCGCCCCGCAGTCGCCCTAGCCAGGCCCATCGAGCCGGTCGATTACGCCTCTTTTGGACACCGCGCTGAGCTGCGGGTTCACTACCGGGTTCATTGCCGGGTTCACGGCGCGCGCCAAACAGCGAAAAACCCGGGCAGGACTTGCGGCAATGAACCCGCTCGTGAACCCGGCTCTCGGGTGCGCGCGAATCCAGAGCGCCGGGTGTCTTCAGCGGTGTGGGCACGCAAGCGCGACGGGGCATGGAGGTTGCGTGGCGATTCGCTTCAAGTAAAGTTTCAACCAGCAAACTTAAACCGCTTCAGCGAACGTCTAACTAGTTTCTGACCAGTTCTTGCACGAATCTAACGGGAATCTAACCGGGCGGTTAGATTCGTGACAGCTTTTGGCAAGAACGGGACCAGAAAAATGAGATTGTCGTCACCTGCACTCGATCGCGCGCGAACATAAGGGCATGAGTATCGTCCTGTCACATAGCGCCGTTCGTCTGCTGTACCGCGCGCCCGCGCGGCCCCGTTACCTGCCGAAGTTTCCTGGGGTGTCGAGTCCCCTCAAAACGGGTGCTCCGCAGGCGGATGAGGTTGCCCGCGCGCGGGCGCTCCTCATCTCATACGGCATCCCGGCATCGAAGCTCGAAACACTCGAGTTGCTGGTATCTGAGCCCAAAGAGCGCCGACGCATGCCAGGCATCAAATGCCACGTTTGCAGGCACGAGCTGCCCGCGCATGCGTTGGTGCGGCTCGATACGGGGATCTTCGCTGTCGATCCGCGCTTCTGTGCGCTCCTTGCGGGGCAGGACCTTGACTACCTTGAGCTGGTGGAATACTACTACGAGCTCTGCGGGGGCTATGAGCTGCCGATTGAGGAGGGGGAGTCTTACCGGGAGGTCGCGCCGCTCACCAGCTGCTGCGAGCTCGAGACGTTCTTTCGGTCCATGCGGGGTATGCACGGTGTCCCCCAGGCACTGCGTGCGGTGCGCTACGCTCGCGATGGCTCCCGCAGCCCTATGGAGACGGCATCAACCATGACACTCGTGCTACCGAGGCGAGACGGAGGGCTCGGCATCCACAGGGTGACCATGAACCATTCCATCGCGATTACGGGGACCGCGCGTCGCATGACCGGTCGGCGGGAGTTCTTTGCCGACGCGTATATCGCCCCCGCCCGGCTGCTCATCGAGTACATGGGCATGCGTCATGAGGAAGAGGAGCGCCAGGCGGACGACAGCGAACGCGACAACGCCCTCGACACCATGGGCTACCACGTGGTGCGCATCTGGCGCTGGGCGTTCTTCGATACGATGAGGTATCGGCGCATTCTCGCGAAGATCCGAGCGGAGGTTGGGTTGCGGGCAACGCGATTCCCGGCTGATTTCGATGACCGGCAGGAAGCGCTGCGCAGGTTCGTCCTAAGACACTGGCTGTAGGGGAGTCGTGGGCCCGGCAAATTGGCTGCGGGGGGGCAGGCTCGGCTAGATACAGAGGAATGAACATGAGCGGTGAGGGTGCTAGGACATCAGACGGCCCAACCTCACTGTGCAAAAAACGCGGTAATGAACCCGAATTCGCGCATTTCGAGGGTTTGTGTCAGCGAGGGTTCACGAGCGAAAGATATGTACGGTAGCTGACCAGCGGTTTCTCCAAGGATGCATTTGCGGGTTCACTGCCGGGTTCATTGCACGCGGTTTTGCACAGCAGGAGGGCAGGCGGTGGGGGAGCGGAGTTGGTGCGGGTGGCCGCAGCTGGTGGGAAGCGAGGTTTTGCGAGGATGGACGCAGATGGTGGGGAGGAGGATAGGGTGAAGTTTAGCACTGGTAGTTACAAGGAGAAATCGCTGGGTGCGCCGGTTTGTCTCGACCCTCCGCCGATCCGGTTGCCACGCTCGCCGAAAACCGGCCCGCCGCGGCCCGGTCCCGCCGAGCGCTCACGCCCCACCCCCCCCGCTGCATGTGGAGATTTCGCGCAATCGAGTCAGAATCAGGATACGCCCGGAGCCGTGGTCTGTTGACACCGAACCTCGCGCGCGTAGAATCAAGCATTGCTGTTTCGTGGGTGGATGCTGACGCCCCGGGGCTAGCCGTTGCACCTTTTATTCAATAGCTGGAGTATTGAGAAGGAGTTAGCTTTGCCTACTATCAACCAGCTGGTCCTCAAGGGCCGCAAGTCCAAGCCCGCGAAGTCCAAGAACGCGGCGCTGCAGCACAACCCGCAGAAGCGTGGCGTGTGCACCCGCGTGTTCACCACCTCCCCCAAGAAGCCGAACTCGGCCCTTCGTAAGGTCGCCCGTGTGCGCCTCGTCAACGGCATCGAGGTCACGGCCTACATCCCCGGTGAGGGCCACAACCTGCAGGAGCACTCCATCGTCGCCATCCGCGGCGGCCGTGTGCGCGACCTCCCTGGTGTCCGTTACAAGATCATCCGCGGTGCCTACGACTGCGCTCCGGTCAACAACCGCAAGCAGTCCCGCTCCCGCTACGGCGCGAAGCGTCCGAAGAACTAACACGAGACACCCACGTAACGCCGGGTAGGGCCTAGCGCCCGCCAGAACCATACAGCCCGGCAGATACCGAAGGAGATTATTCATGCCGCGTCGTGCATCCAAGACTCATCGTCGCGAGGTCCAGCCTGATGCTGTTTACAACAACCGCCTCGTGACCCAGCTCATCAACAAGGTCCTCCTGGACGGCAAGAAGTCCACCGCCGAGCGCATCGTCTACGGCGCCTTCGACATCGTCGCCCAGAAGTCCGACGGCGACGCCCTCGCCGTGTTCAAGAAGGCCATGGAGAACGTCAAGCCCACGCTCGAGTGCAAGCCCAAGCGTGTCGGTGGCGCCACCTATCAGGTGCCCATGGAGGTCAACTCCCGTCGTTCCACCCAGCTCGCCATCCGCTGGATCGTCAACTTCTCGCGTGCCCGCAAGGAGAAGACCATGGCCGAGCGTCTCGCCAACGAGATCCTCGACGCCTCCAACGGCGTGGGCGCTTCGGTGAAGCGCCGCGAGGACGTCTTCAAGATGGCCGAGGCCAACCGCGCGTTCTCGCACTATCGCTGGTAAGGGAAAGGGTAGACACTCATGGCTAAGGCTAAGTACAAGCTGTCCGAGACCCGCAACATCGGCATCATGGCCCACATCGATGCCGGTAAGACCACCACGACCGAGCGCATCCTCTACTACACCGGCAAGACCCACAAGATTGGTGAGGTGCACGAGGGCGCTGCCACCATGGACTGGATGGTCCAGGAGCAGGAGCGCGGCGTGACCATCACCTCCGCTGCCACCACGTGCTTCTGGCACAAGGGCGGCAAGGCGGGCGAGGGTCCGGCCTACCGCATCCAGATCATCGACACCCCGGGCCACGTGGACTTTACGGCCGAGGTCGAGCGTTCGCTTCGCGTCCTCGACGGCGCTGTGGCCGTGTTTGACGCCGTTGCCGGCGTGCAGCCGCAGTCCGAGACCGTGTGGCGTCAGGCCCGCAACTTCAACGTTCCGCGCATCGCCTTCATCAACAAGTACGACCGCGTGGGCGCCGACTTCTGGCACGCCATCGACACCATGAAGGAGCGCCTCCACGCCAACGCCGTGGCCATTCAGGTCCCGATGGGCGCCGAGGACAACTTCTGGGGCGTCATCGACCTCGTGACCATGACCGCGTGGGACTTCAAGGCCGACGACAAGGGCATGACCTACCCCGAGCCGATGGACGAGATCCCGGCCGAGTTTGCCGACATCGCCGCCGAGAAGCGCGAGGAGCTGCTCGACGCCGCCGCCAACTACGATGACGAGCTCATGGAGATGATTCTCGAGGATCAGGAGATCCCCGTGGAGAAGCTCAAGGCCGCCATCCGTGCCGGCGTGCTCGCCAACGAGCTCAACCCCGTTCTCGTGGGCTCCGCTTACAAGAACAAGGGCGTTCAGGAGCTGCTCGACGCCGTCGTCGACTATCTGCCGAGCCCGCTCGACGTTCCCCCGGTGGAGGGCACCAACCCCAAGACCGGCGAGACCGACACCCGCGAGGCCAGCAACGACGCGCCGTTCTCCGCGCTCGCCTTCAAGATCGCCACGGACCCGTTCGTCGGTAAGCTCACGTTCTTCCGCGTTTACTCCGGCCATATCGACGCCGGCTCCTACGTGGTCAACGCCACCAACGGCCAGCGCGAGCGCTTTGGCCGCATCCTCGAGATGAACGCCAACGACCGTATCGACGTCGACGGCGCCTCCACCGGCGACATCCTCGCCGCCGTGGGTCTCAAGAACACCACCACCGGTGACACCCTCTGCGAGGAGGGCCACGAGATCATCCTCGAGTCCATGGAGTTCCCCGACCCGGTTATCGACGTTGCCGTTGAGCCCAAGACCAAGGCCGAGCAGGACAAGATGTCTATGGCGCTTGCCAAGCTCGCCGAGGAGGACCCGACCTTCCAGGTGCGCACCGACCACGAGACCGGCCAGACCATCATCGCCGGCATGGGCGAGCTGCACCTCGAGATCATCGTCGACCGCCTGCTTCGCGAGTTCAAGGTCGAGGCCAACGTCGGTAAGCCGCAGGTTGCCTACCGTGAGGCTCCGGGCCACGACGTCGACCGCGCCGAGGGCAAGTTCGTGCGTCAGTCCGGCGGTCGCGGCCAGTACGGCCACGCCGTCATCAAGCTCGAGAAGATGGAGGAGGGCTTCGGCTACGAGTTCGTCAACGCCATCGTCGGCGGCGTCGTGCCGAAGGAGTACATCCCTTCGATCGACAAGGGCATTCAGGAGGCGCTCGAGACCGGCGTCATCGCCGGTTACCCGGTGGTCGACGTCAAGGTGACCCTCTTCGACGGCTCCTACCACGAGGTCGACTCCTCCGAGGCCGCGTTCAAGATCGCCGGCTCCATGGCCATCAAGGACGCCCTCAAGAAGTCCGACCCGATTCTGCTCGAGCCGATGATGGCCGTTGAGGTCGAGACCCCCGAGCAGTACATGGGCGACGTCATGGGCAACCTCTCTGGCCGCCGCGGCAAGATCGAGGGCATGGACGACCGCTCCGGCAACAAGGTCATCCGCGCCAAGGTGCCGCTGGGCGAGATGTTCGGCTACGCGACCGACCTGCGTTCGCAGACCCAGGGCCGCGCGAGCTACACCATGCAGTTCGATTCCTACGAGCCCGCGCCCAAGTCGGTCACCGACGAGGTCATCGCCAAGGCCGGCGGCAACGCGTAAGGCTCCTCGCACTATTGGAACGTCGCGAGGTGTCTCTCGCGCTTAATTTGGAGGTATCAATTGCCTAGCCAGAAGATCAGGATCCGCCTCAAGGGCTATGATCACGAGGTCGTGGACCAGTCCGCGAAGCTCATCGTCGACACCGCTCAGAAGACCGGTGCCCGTGTGTCCGGCCCCATCCCGCTGCCGACCGAGCGCAACCTCTACACGGTCATCCGCTCGCCGCACGTGGACAAGGACTCCCGCGAGCAGTTTGAGATGCGCACCCACAAGCGCCTCATCGACATCCTCGACCCCACCTCGGGCACCGTCGACTCGCTCATGCGTCTCGACCTCCCCGCGGGCGTGGACATCGACATCAAGCTCTAAGCTGTCGCGCTAGCTACGCTGCGTAAAGCCCTCGGCTCCCTGCGAGCCGGGGGCTTTTTGCGTTAGGGGGTGCGGGTGCGGGGCCGGCGTTCTCACTCAGCGTACGCGTTTTTGCCCGGGATTCCGCTCAAAACACGAGTGAATCGAACCTATGGATAGGGGAGGGGAACGAAAACAACCCCGTCCCAAAATGAATGGGTTAGCCGCGCTTGTCCATCATCTGGTAGAGCGGGTACATGGGCGAGCCGAGGCCGGTGCCGCCCGAGACCTCCATAACACCGCCCGTCACGTACGACGACATGTCGGAGGCGTAGAAGAGCACCGCGTTGGCGATCTCCTCGGGCTCACCCAGACGGTTCAGCGGGATGGTGGTGAGGAAGGCCTTGATGAACTCCTCGCTCATGTTGTCCATGAGGGCCTCGGTGGCGATGCTGCCGGGGCAGACCACGTTGGCGCGCACGCCTTGGCGCGCGTACTGGATGGCGATGTCCTTGGTGAGGCGGATGATGGCCGCCTTGGCAAGGCCGTAGGCCTCGCGCGAGAGGTCGGGGTAGACGCCGCCGGTGGAGGCGATGTTGACGATGGCGAGGGGCCCGACGTCCTTCATGGCGCGGATGGCCTGCTGCGAGGTCTCGTAGACGCTGCGGACGTTGTCCATCACGATGTCCTCAAAGTCCTCCACGCGGGTGTTGGCCACATCAAAGTCGCGCTTGACGTCGGTCGACCCGTAGTTGTTGACAAGGATGTCGAGTCGTCCCTCACGCTCCACCACATCCTTCACGCAGCCAGGGTAGGTGGACTTATCGGAGGCATCAAAGCGCACATAGGCGGCTTGTCCGCCAGCCTTTTCGATCTCGGCGATGAGCGCGCGCGAACGCTCCTCGTTGCGGGCGGCGATGTAGACCTTAGCGCCCTCGCTCGCAAGCTTCTGCGCGCAGGCGCGTCCGATTCCGCGGGTAGAGGCGGTAACGAGTGCAATCTTGTTGTCGAGCATGCCCATAATGGCTCCCTCCCAAAGTGGACCATATATGCGACATCCTAAGTCGCATTACCCCCCTTCATACCCCGAAACCCTTTGCACCATCCCCAGTAAGCCATGCGCTCAGGGCACATATCAGCAAAACGCTCCCCAGAGTCCTATGACCCCGCGCAGCAAGGGGGCTACGGCGCAGGGGGCTTTGGGCGGAGGGGCGGGCCGCGGTGGCCCCGCCGGGCGACTCGCGAAGCGAGCCCGAAGGGCGCGGAGCCCGGCAGGGCCACCGCGGCCCGCCCCTCCGCCCAAAGCCCCCGGTAGGGGAGCCAAACCCCATTGCGAAGACTTTGTGGAAGGTAAGGGAAACACCCGGCGGCGTGTATACTAAGCAACGGTGTCTTTATGGGGAGGATTCTGTCTCGACCAAACGGCCTGCTCAAACGGGTTGCAGGGCATGTCGGGCGGCAGGGCGGAACGGCAAACCATAGGCGCCGCTCAGAAGGAGTGGTCCGCTGGGGGTGAGCGCAAGGGGTGCTCACACGGTCCCAAGACCACAGAGGGTTAGGATCAGCATGATCAGCATGATTCTCGGCCGCAAGATCGGGATGACCCAGGTGTGGGACGACGACGACAACGTCGTGCCCGTCACCGTCATCCAGGCTGGCCCCTGCGCCGTCTCGCAGGTTAAAACTCAGGCGACCGATGGCTACGATGCCGTTCAGATCGGCTTCGGCGACATCAAGGCTAAGCACGTCAACAAGCCCATGGCCGGGCACTTCGCCAAGGCCGGCGTGGAGCCCGTGCGGTACCTCCGCGAGGTTCGCGTCGAGAACGGCGAGGAGCACAAGGTCGGCGATACCGTCACCGTCGCCGACTTCGAGAACGTCGCCAAGGTCGACGTCATCGGCACCTCCAAGGGTAAGGGCTTCCAGGGCCGCATCAAGCGCTGGGGTCAGCGCCGCGGTCCGATGACGCACGGCTCTCACTTCAAGCGTCACCCCGGCTCGATCGGTCAGTGCGCCTACCCGGCCCGCGTCCTCAAGGGCGTCAAGATGGCCGGTCACATGGGTAACGAGCGCGTGACCGTCAAGAACCTCTCCGTTGTCCGCATCGATGCCGAGCAGAACCTCATGCTCGTCAAGGGCGCTGTCCCTGGCGGCAAGAACGCTCTGGTCGCCATCCGTATGGCGTAAACGCTACCGACCACGTACGCAGAGCCACGTCATACCAAGGAGAACACAGAAATGGCTATGTTTGAAGTCAAGAACAGCGAGGGCAAGAAGGTCTCCGAGACCGAGCTCGCCTCCGCGGTGTACGGCATCGAGCCGAACACCCACATCATGCATCACATCGTGAAGTGCCAGATGGCGTGCTGGCGCGCGGGCACCCAGTCGGCCAAGGGCCGCTCTGAGGTCTCCGGCGGCGGCAAGAAGCCGTGGCGCCAGAAGGGCACCGGCCGTGCCCGCCAGGGCTCCATCCGTGCGCCGCAGTGGCGTCACGGTGGCGTCGTGTTTGCCCCCAAGCCCCGTTCGTACGCCAAGCGTATGAACAACAAGGAGGTCAAGCTCGCCATGCGCTCGGCGCTCTCCGCCAAGGTGCGCGACAACGAGCTCGTCCTCGTTGACGACTACGGCTTTGAGAAGCCGTCCACCAAGGCCGCCGTCGCCGTGCTCAAGGCGCTCGGTCTTGAGGGCAAGCGCCTCACGATCATCGTCCGCGAGGACGACATCAACGCGTACCTGTCGTTCCGCAACATCCCCAAGACGTTCATCATCACGCCGTCCGAGGCCAACACCTACGACCTCATGAACAACGGCGCCCTGCTGATGCCCGCCGATGTTGCCGCTCACTTTGGGGAGGTGCTTGCTTAAATGGACGCCCACAGCATCATCATCCGCCCCATCGTGTCGGAGCGCTCCTATGACCTCATGGAGCAGAACAAGTACACGTTCGAGGTTGCGCGCGATGCCAACAAGTACCAGATTAAGGACGCCATCGAGGAGCTCTTCTCGGTGAAGGTCGACCGCGTGAACACCATCAACGTGAAGCCCAAGAAGAAGCGCGTGCGCTACGTCGCGGGCTATACGCGTCAGTGGAAGAAGGCCGTTGTCACCCTCAAGGAGGGCGAGACGATCGAGATCTTTGGCACCCAGGCCTAAAGACCGCCTTCGCTTGATTCCGGGCCTCCCTTAAGAGGGAGGCCGGGAGGTCGAGGTATCGGGCTTAAAGAGTAGATGCGCCCGGTACCGTGGTAATCCGGTGTCACCGCACCCCGGGGGAGACCCCGAATCCCTGATGCGGTGGCGAGCGGATAGAGATTGAAAGGGATTGGAATGGCTGTAAAGCACCTTAAGCCGACCAGCGCGGGCCGCCGCTGGCAGACGATCTCCGACTTTGCCGAGATCACCTGCACCACGCCCGAGAAGTCGCTGCTCGAGCCGCTGCCCAAGAAGGCGGGCCGCAACAACAACGGTCGCATCACCGTGCGTCACCAGGGTGGCGGCGTTAAGCGTCGTTACCGTCGCATCGATTTCAAGCGCAACAAGGACGGCGTGCCCGCCAAAGTTGCCACGATCGAGTATGACCCCAACCGCTCCGCACGCATCGCGCTGCTCCACTACGTCGACGGCGAGAAGCGCTACATCCTCGCCCCCAAGGGGCTCAAGGTTGGCGACATGGTCGTCTCCGGCGAGGGCGCCGACATCAAGCCGGGCAACGCCCTGCCCCTCTCCGAGATCCCCGTGGGTACGCTCATCCACGCGATCGAGTTCCAGCCCGGCAAGGGCGCTGCCATCGCCCGCTCGGCCGGCACCGCCTGCCAGCTCATGGGCAAGGAGGGCAAGTACGCGATCCTGCGTATGCCTAGCTCCGAGATGCGCCGCGTGCTCATCACCTGCCGCGCCACGGTGGGCGAGGTCGGCAACGCCGATCACGCCAACATCGTCATCGGCAAGGCCGGCCGTAAGCGCCACATGAACGTGCGCCCGACCGTCCGTGGTACCGTCATGAACCCGGTCGACCACCCGCACGGCGGTGGCGAGGGCAAGAACCACACCTCTGGTCGCCCGTCCGTCACTCCGTGGGGCAAGCCGACGAAGGGCTATCGCACGCGCAAGAAGAAGAAGACGTCGAATAGCCTCATCATCCGTCGTCGCAAGAAGTAGTCGATACCGAGAATTAGGAGATAACGACTTATGAGCAGAAGTCTCAAAAAGGGGCCGTTCGTAGAAGCTCGCCTGCTCTCGCGTATCATCGCGATGAACGAGGCCGGCAAGAAGGACGTCGTCAAGACCTGGTCGCGCGCCTCCACCATCTTCCCCGAGATGGTTGGTCACACCATCGCCGTCCACGACGGTCGCAAGCACGTCCCCGTGTACGTCACCGAGTCCATGGTCGGTCACAAGCTCGGTGAGTTCGCGCCCACCCGTACGTTCCGTGGCCACAAGGCCAAGTAGGGGGTTTCTAGTCTATGGCAACTAAAGCTACCGATACCGAGACCCGCGAGGTCCGCGCCACGGCCAAGTACGTGCGCGTGTCTCCGTCCAAGGCCCGTCTCGTGGTCGATCTTATCCGCCGCAAGTCCGTGGCCCAGGCCTTTGACATCCTTCACTTCTGCGAGCGCGCCGTCGCCGTGGACGTGGAGAAGGTCCTGCGCTCCGCTGTGGCCAACGCCGAGCACAACAACGGCATGCGCGCCGACGATCTCGTGATCGCCGCCGCCTATGTCGACGAGGGCCCGACGCTCAAGCGCATCCGTCCGCGCGCCAAGGGTTCCGCATCGCGCATCCTGAAGCGCATGAGCCACATCACGATCGTCGTCGCTCCTCGAAAGGAGGCGTAACGCGCCATGGGTCAGAAAGTCTATCCCACCGGCTTCCGTCTTGGCATCACCGAGAACTGGCGCTCCCGCTGGTACGCCGACAAGGACTACGCCAAGACGCTTGGCAACGACCTTGCCATCCGCAAGTACATTAAGAAGCGCCTCGCCCGCGCCGCCGTCTCCCGCACCGAGATTGAGCGTGCCGGCGACAAGGTGAAGATCATCATCTACACCGCACGCCCCGGCATCGTGATCGGCAAGAAGGGCTCCGAGATCGACAGCCTCCGCAACGAGCTCGAGAAGGTCGCCGGCGTCTCCAAGGGTCAGCTCTCCGTTGACGTTGTGGAGATCAAGCGTCCCGAGCTCGACGCCACGCTCGTGGCCCAGTCCATCGCCGAGCAGCTCGAGGGCCGCGTGGCCTTCCGCCGCGCGATGCGCAAGGCCGTGCAGTCCGCTTCCAAGGCGGGCGCCAAGGGCATCCGTATCCAGTGCTCCGGTCGTCTCGGCGGCGCCGAGATGGGTCGTCGCGAGTGGTACCGCGAGGGTCGCGTGCCGCTGCACACCCTCCGCGCCAAGATCGACTACGGCACCGCCGTCGCGCACACCACCATGGGCGCCTGCGGCGTGAAGGTCTGGATCTACCTGGGCGAGAAGCTCCCCGGCCAGCCTGTTCCCAACCCCGCGCTCGAGGGCACCAGCCGCCCCCGTCGCCGTAACAACTCCGAGAGGAGGGGTCAGTAGTGCTTGCCCCTAAGCGTGTTCTCCACCGTAAGGTGCAGCGTGGCTCCATGAAGGGCCAGGCCAAGGGTAACACCGAGCTGCATTTCGGTGAGTACGGCCTCAAGGCCCTCGAGGCCCACTGGATCACCAACCGCCAGATCGAGGCCGCCCGTGTTGCCATGACCCGTTATATGCGTCGTGGTGGCCGCGTCTACATCACCATCTTCCCTGACAAGCCCATCACCAAGAAGCCCGCGGAGACCCGCATGGGCTCCGGTAAGGGCAACCCGGAGGAGTGGGTGGCCGTCGTCAAGCCGGGCCGCATCATGTTCGAGATTTCCGGCGTTACCGAGCCCATCGCCCGCGAGGCGCTTCGCCTGGCGCAGCACAAGCTCCCCATCAAGACCAAGATCGTCATCGCTAAGGACGCCGAGGAGCGCGCCGAGGCCGAGATTGCGGCCGAGGAGGCCAAGGAGGCCGAGTGGGCCGCCAAGGACGCCGCCGCTGCCGCTGCCGAGGAGGATAAGTAATGAAGCCCGCAGAGATTCGTGAGCTCTCCGACGATCAGCTCGCTGAGAAGCTGAAGGAAACCCGAGCCGAGCTCTTTAACCTTCGGTTCCAGATGGCCACCAGCCAGCTGGACAACACCGCCCGCGTTAAGACCGTGAAGAAGGATATCGCCCGTATCCTCACGGAGCAGCGCGCTCGCGAAATCGCAGCGGAGAAGGCCGCTGCCACCGAGTAGATCGCAAGGAGAGAACATGAGTGACACTACGCGCAACCAGCGCAAGGTCCGTCAGGGCGTCGTCGTCTCCATCTCCGGCAACAAGACCATCGTTGTCGAGACCACGGAGCGCAAGCGCCACCCCAAGTACGGCAAGATGATGACCACCACCAAGAAGTTTCACGCGCACGACGAGGAGTGCTCCGCCGGTCTCGGCGACAAGGTCCGCATCATGGAGACCCGTCCTCTGTCCCGTATGAAGCGCTGGCGCCTGGTCGAGATCATCGAGCGCGCCAAGTAAGGTCGCACGCTACGTTCACGCCGGTGACGTGCACCGTGGATGCACGAGCGCACCTCTCACCGGCCCAAGTTCGGAGGAACTACCATGATTCAAATGCAAACCATGCTGAACGTTGCCGATAACTCCGGTGCGCGCAAGGTTCGCTGCATCAAGGTGCTTGGCGGTTCCAAGCGCCGCTATGCGGGGATCGGCGACGTGATCGTGGCGGCCGTCCAGGAGGCCACCCCGGGCGCCAACGTCAAGAAGAAGGACGTCGTCAAGTGCGTCGTCGTCCGCACGGTGAAGGAGGTCCGCCGCAAGGACGGTTCCTACATCCGCTTTGACGATAATGCCGCGGTCGTCATCAACAACGACGGCTCGCCCGTGGGCACCCGTATCTTCGGGCCCGTGGCGCGCGAGCTCCGCGACAAGAAGTACATGAAGATCGTCTCGCTTGCTCCCGAGACCCTGTAACAGAAAGGAGAGACTTCTCATGGCTAAGATGTCCATCAAGAAGGGCGATACCGTCAAGATTCTCTCCGGCAAGGATCGCGGCAAGCAGGGCACCGTGCTCCGCGCCTATCCGGCAGAGGGCAAGATCAAGGTCGAGGGCGTGGCCATCGTCAAGAAGGCCGTCCGTCCCAACCAGCAGAACCAGACCGGCGGCATCGTGCCGCAGGAGGCCAAGATCGACGCCTCCAACGCCATGCTCGTCTGCCCCAAGTGCGGGCAGGCCACGCGCGTCGGCCACAAGCAGGGCGAGCTCGACGGTCACAAGACTGCCATCCGCGTCTGCAAGAAGTGCGGCGCTGAGTTCTAAAAGAACCCGCGCACACCGCATGTGCTAGAAAAAGCCCGGTTGCCACACGGTAGCCGGGCTCTTTTTTGTGGCGGGATGTTGCGGGACGAGGTGGCCCTGGGGAGACGTGCACCCTTGCCGACGGGGCGAGACGGCGTACGTACTCTGAGGTTACCTGCGCGGGACGTTGGGAAAGAGTCGCTCGAAGCGCTGGGGGACCGGGGCCTCGATGCGGACGCGCTCCCCGGTGACGGGGTCGCCAAAGGCAAGCGAACGGGCGTGAAGCATGAGGCCGCGCGGGTCGGGGCGGCCATAGAGGCCGTCGCCGAGGATGGGGAGCCCCGCATGGCTCAGGTGCACGCGGATCTGGTGTTTGCGCCCGGTCTCGATGGTCACGCTCAGCAGTGTGACCGTGCGCCCGCGGCGGCTAGTCTCAGCAATGCGCTTGGCATGCGTGACCGCCGGCTTGCCGGTACGGCTCACGCGCATGCGGCGCGCGTCGTGCCGGTCGCGCCCAATCGGTTGAGTAAAGGTGCGATGTCCCCAGGGAACGCGTCCAACCACGATGGCGAGGTAGCGCTTCTCGACGGCGTGCTCGGCGATGAGGCGGTCGTAGGCAGCCTGTGTTGCCTTGCTGCGCGAGAAGAGTACGACCCCCGAGGTATCGCGGTCGAGCCTGTTGAGCGCTTGCAGCTCAGCGGAACGGCTCGACGAGGGCTCCGGGGTGTCTTCCGCATCCAGCGCGGCGCGCACAAGGTCGGTGAGCGTCGGCAGGCCCGTGCCGTCGCCATGAACGATGATGCCGGCCGGTTTGTCGACCGCAACGAGCGTATCGCTCAGGTAGAGGATGGGCGCCTCCACGGTTAATCGACCCCTACAAAGAGGCAGCCGGCAAAGGTGTCTGGCTCGCGCTCGGCAGGGCGACGGCCCGCTCGGACGGCCTCAAGGGCGCGGCGGACGTGCGCTACCTGCTCGGCCACCTCAGCGGGGCTATCGAGCGTACCGTCAACAAGCAGTCGCGAAACGCCTGCCTCAAGAAGCTGCGGGAGCTGAGGCGTTAAGTCGAGCGCCCGGTCGGTGTAGAGACGCGAGCGGCCGCGGATGTCGGTCTCGACGGGAAAGCGCTTGCCGTCGATGTTCTTGAGCCACAGGCGCTTGGTGCGCAGGCGGCAGCGCGCGCAGTCGTGGATGCAGCGGTCGGCCACCTGTAGGATGCAGTGCTCGCTCGTCATAACGCGGGGGCGGCCCGAGACCATAAGGCCAAGGGGGAGCGGGGTAGTGCGGGCGAGCTCGGCAATCTCGTTGAGAGTGAGCTCAGGCGAGAGCCAGGCTGCCTGCGCCCCGCGGTGTGCCAGGAAGTCGCGGCAGAACGTGTTGTGCACGGGAATGCACGAGCGCAGCTCAGCCAGGGCGTCCCGCTCTGCAGCAAGGGCAAGTTCGGAGATGTTGCCAACCGCCACGGGCAGCCCCGGCGCGACCCAACGGTCGAGTCGCTCGTGGTCACCCGCACGGCAGACCTCATCGAGCACGGGGATAATGCCAAGCTCAGAGGCGTGCTCAGGGTCGGTAACGCCGGCCTGCTCTAGCGCATCGGTGGAGACATAGATGCGCTCCGCTTCGGCCCGACGGGCGGCCTCCGCCGCCTCGAGCGAGGCGACGGAGGCGCAGATGACGGGCGTGAAGCTGCTGTGGCCTTCGGTACTCGTCGTCGTATCGACAAGGCCAGCACGTTGGAGCGCGCGGCGGCAGGTGCGCAGGTCGAGCTTGCGGCCCGTCAACGCCTCGGCGCGTGTACGCGCGGGGACGAGGATAGCCCCCTCCAGCTCCGCGCACGCCTCGGTGCGTACGCGGTGCACGGCTGAGAAGCCCATGCCGCAGTCCTCGTCGAGCTCAATGGCAAACGACGCGGCCTCAAAGGGCGAGGAGCCCATGCGTCCCACATGTTCGATCAGATCGTCCGCCGTAACGGCGCGGCTGCGCGCCGTCTCGACGGTAAAGCCCTCGGCGCGTGCCGCCAGCGAAGGGTCTTCGCAGCAGGTGAGCTCCACAACAAAGGGCTCGCCGAGCCGTGCCACGATGCGCACGTCGACCGCTCGCTTGCGGGCAAACGGTCGGTGCAGGGCGGCGTCGGCCACATCGAGCGCCCGCTGACTACGGATGAGCCGCACCTTGCAGCCGGTGGGCATGGGGCGGGCGACCTCGACCTCAATCTCGGAGCCAGCGAAGGCATCTGCACGCACAAGGCCCGTCAGGAACTTGTCGGGCTCGCGGTCGTGCCGAAGCTCGAGCAGATCGCCCGCGCCCACCGGCGCATCCAGCCGGATGCACGCCATGCCGCGCGCCCCGCGCGCCGCGTCGCGCATCGACTCGCCCTTGGTGCGTGCCCGGCGCGGCGTAAACCCCACAACCTCGCCCACGAGCTCGCCGCGGTTGTTGGAGCGTTCGTAGCTCATCATCTCGTCGCCCGAGCAACCCTCTTGGTAGGCGCTCGTAAAGTCGCGATTAAAGCACCGCTTGAGCTGCCGGTTACGTGCAGAGCGCTCAGAGTCGTCGGGCGTGCGTCCCTCCATGGCGGTGTCGAGGGCGCCGCGGTAGGCGTCCGTCACGGCAAAAACGTACTCGGGGGCCTTCATGCGGCCCTCGAGCTTGAGCGCGTGCGCTCCGGCGGCGAGCAGCTCGGGAAGGAGCTCGACCGTGTTGTTGTCGCGCGGGCAGAGCGCACGCTCGCGGCCGGCAGGGGAGAGAACACGCCCCGATTCGTCTACCAGCTCGTAGGGCAGCCGACACGGCTGGGCGCACATGCCGCGGTTGGCGGACCGCCCGGCGCAGGCAAAGCTCGAGAGCAGACATACGCCCGAATACGAGAAGCAGATCGAGCCGTGGGCAAAGACCTCGAGCTCCACGGTGGGCTCGGCCTCGTGGATAGCGGCGATCTCAGGCACGGAGAGCTCGCGCGAGAGCGTCACGCGGTCGGCCCCGGCCTCGCGGCACCAGGCAACGCCGCGTGCGTCGTGGATATTGGCCTGCGTGGAGATGTGCGTCTCGACCTCAGGCATGCAGGCGCGCACGGCGGCAAAGAGTCCCCAGTCTTGGATGATGAAGGCGTCGGCTCCGAGCACCGCGCAGCGGCGGATGAGCTTGAGCGCGCGTGTGAGTTCGCTCTCCTTGATGACGATGTTCACCGTGACGTAGACGCGCGCACCTGCAAGATGCGCCGCGCGGCAGGCAGCCTCAAAGGAGTCGTCGGTAAAGTTCTCGGCCTTGCGACGGGCGTTAAAGGAGCCCATGCCGCAGTAGATGGCATCGGCGCCGGCGGCGAGCGCAGCGGTAAAGGCCTCGGGCCCGCCCGCAGGGGCAAGGAGCTCGGGGCGGGAGGCGCCGGCGCAGGAGGTCATCGCGGCGGGGGATGCCGGGACAGGGGCGGCGCAGCTGGTGGTGCCGGATGAAGCGAGGCGGTCGGTCACGGGTGGAACTCCTTGTGACGATACGGGTGCACAACAGATAAATGCCTGTTAGGTATAGCAAAAGGAACGGGTGCGGTGGTGGAGGAGTGGTGAGGGCGGCGTGGCGTACGTGCGCCCGTGCGGCGTGGCTGCGCGTTCACGCGCGTTCACGCGCCTGCGAGCTGTTCCACGCGGCGGCTCTACTACCAGGCTCTCACTTACGACCCGAGGTCGGCCTAAAGGGATGAGTTCGGGCCCTAAGTGAGAGCGTAATTCGCGATTCGGCAAGTAGCCTCCTCATGCGCTGCTGCATGGCGGCAAAGAAAAACCTCCCCGGCGCTCTGCCGGGGAGGTTTCTGTGCACGTGGAGAACTGTGACGCGTTTAGCCTACTTGCGCACGACCTTGACCACAGGGGTGCCGGCGGTAACGGCGGACTCGGGCTCAACCATAAGCTCCACGTCGGCAAACTCGGCGGTGTTGGAGACGGCGACCACAACGCAGTCGGGGTAGCCGGCAGCCTTGATCTTGGCGCGGTCCATCTTGATGATGGGCTGGCCCGCCTTGACGTAGTCGCCCTGCGTGACGTAGCCCGTAAAGCCATCGCCCTGCATGTTCACGGTGTCAACGCCAATGTGCACGAGCACCTCGACGCCGTCGGAGGTGGCAAGACCCACGGCATGACCCATGGTAACGGTCACGGCGCCAGAGACGGGCGCGTAGACAATCTCGTCATCGGGCCATACGGCGCAGCCCTTGCCGAGCACCTCGCCGGAGAAGACCGGATCGGGTACGTCCTTCATGGCAATGACGCGGCCGTTAGCGGGAGCGCAAAGCGTGTCGGCAGCCTCGGTGGCGGCAACGGCGGCGGGCTTGGCCGGAGCGGCGGGCTCGGCCTTCTTCTTGAACATGTCGAACAGACCCATGGGTAACTCCTTCTGCGGAATCGATAGATAGAACTTAGTATAGACCCCAAAGCTAGCAGCGGGTGTGGTGACGGGTGCGTTTTTCTCCCGCCCGCGCGCCGTCGGGCGCATCGGCCCCAATCGCCCTGCATGCAGGCAATTGTGGAAATCCGCAGCTTCGCGACTTTTTCTGGCATTTGCCGTCCAAGACGCGTATCATACCGACTCGTATTGCCCGGCTCCTGCCGGCCATTCGCCGTGTCGCGACAGACTCTTCGCAGCACGGTGCGGCAGGAGGCACGAGGACAACCCGAGCGCCTGCGCGCCCGCTCGCACGCCGAGAAACCGCGCTCGCCAAGAGGCCACGCCCCGTGCTTAAAACCCCAGAAGGAGTTCAAGATGGCAGAAGAGAAGTACGTTCCGCGCCTCAAGGCCAAGTACCTCAACGAGGTCAAGGCCGAGATGCAGGAGAAGTTCCACTACAAGAACGTCATGGAGATCCCCAAGTTCGAGAAGATCGTCGTGAACATGGGCGTTGGCGAGGCTGCCACCGACTCCAAGGCTATCGACGGCGCCGTGCGCGATCTGCGCGCCATCACCGGCCAGCAGCCGATGATCACCCGCGCCCGCAAGTCCATCGCCTCGTTCCGCCTGCGTGCCGGCATGCCGATCGGCGCCAAGGTGACCCTGCGCGGCGACCGCATGTGGGAGTTCTTCGACCGCCTCACCGCGGTGGCCATCCCCCGTATCCGCGACTTCCGCGGTATCTCCCCCAAGAGCTTCGACGGCCGTGGTAACTTCTCCATGGGCGTGACCGAGCAGCTCATCTTCCCCGAGATCGACTTCGATTCCGTCGACCGCACCCGCGGCATGGACATCACCATCGTCACCACCGCGAAGACGGACGAGGAGGCCAAGGCCCTTCTCGACTTCTTCGGTTTCCCGTTCAAGAAGTAGTCGAGCTTGTCGCCGGCCGGGGTGCCACGCCCCGGCCGGCGGCGGCATGAGAAAACGTGTTAGGAGGTAATCAGTGGCTAAGACATCGATGATCGTCAAGCAGCAGCGCAAGCAGAAGTTCTCGACGCGCGAGTACACGCGTTGCCAGCGTTGCGGCCGTCCGCACTCGGTCTACCGCAAGTTCGGCCTGTGCCGTGTCTGCTTCCGCGAGCTTGCGCTCAAGGGCGAGCTTCCCGGCATCAAGAAGGCCAGCTGGTAAGTCACTGCCAGCGCCTGTCCCGTCCGGAGCACCTGCGGGCGGCAGGCAGGGAAGAGCGCGCGTAGCCGAAGGCTCAGCCGTTATGGGCGGCTGAGAACCGTACGCGCGAGTTCATCAAGAACGAAGGAGAATCTGCATGAACCTCACTGACCCGATCGCAGACATGCTCACGCGTATCCGCAACGCGAATGCTGCGAACAAGGCCACGGTCTCGATGCCGAGCAGCAAGAAGCTCGTCGAGATCGCCCGCGTTATCTACGAGGAGGGCTACATCGAGGGGTACACCGTCGAGGACACCACCCCCGCCAAGACCCTCACAATCACCCTCAAGTACGGTCCCAAGAAGCAGAAGGTCATCACCGGCATCCGCCGTATCTCCAAGCCGGGCCTGCGCAAGTACGCCGGCGTGGCCGACCTTCCCCGCGTCCGCGGCGGTCTGGGCACTGCCATCGTTTCCACCTCGAGCGGCGTCATGTGCGATCGCGACTGCCGTAAGAAGGGCGTGGGCGGCGAGATCGTCGCTTACGTCTGGTAAACGGTTCGGCGCGTAGAAGGAAAGGAGACACCGTGTCCCGTATCGGTAAGAAGCCTGTCCAGATTCCCGCCGGAGTCGAAGTGGCAGTCGACGGTTCGCTCATCACCGTCAAGGGCCCCAAGGGCCAGCTCGAGCTCGAGATGTACGATCGTCTGAGCATCGAGATCGAGGATAACGTCCTCACCGTCGTTCGTCCCGACGACGAGCGCGACACCCGCGCCCGCCATGGTCTCACCCGCGCCCTCATCCAGAACATGGTCGTGGGCGTGTCCGAGGGTTACACCAAGGCGCTCGAGCTCGCGGGCGTTGGCTACCGTGTGCAGCTCAAGGGCAAGGACCTCGAGCTCTCGCTCGGCTACTCGCACCCTGTGATCTACACCGCCCCCGAGGGCATCACCTTCGAGGTGCCCGACAACACGCACATCAACGTGAAGGGCATCGATAAGCAGCAGGTTGGCCAGGTTGCCGCCGAGATCCGCGGCAAGCGTCCCCCCGAGCCCTACAAGGGCAAGGGCATCCACTACGTGGGTGAGCACATCCGCCGCAAGCTCGGTAAGGCCGCCAAGTAGCCTCCGCGCGCCAACAACTAAGTCCCGCACCCCGTCAGGTGCTGGCACGATCCTTTTGAAGGAGATAGAACGATGGATAAGAACAAAGCGAAGCTCGCGGGCCTCAAGCGCCGTCAGCGTCGCGTGCGCGGCAAGATCTTCGGCACGCCCGAGCGTCCGCGTCTGCGCGTGGTGCGCACCAACGCCAACATCTACGCCATGATCGTCGACGACACCAAGGGTCACACCCTCGTCTCCGCCTCCACGCTCGAGGCTGAGTTCAAGGGCGGCCACAACTCCAACAAGGAGGCTGCTGAGAAGATCGGCGAGCTCGTTGGCAAGCGCGCCATCGAGGCCGGGATCAAGCAGGTGACGTTCGACCGTGGTGGCCGTATCTACCACGGCCGCGTGAAGGCCCTCGCCGACGGCGCCCGTGCCGCCGGCCTCGAGTTCTAGGAGGTAGTGAGCACATGGCTCGTAATCGAGATAACAAGCAGCGCGAGGCCTCCGAGTTCGAGGAGCGCGTCGTCTTCATCAACCGTGTTTCCAAGACCGTCAAGGGCGGCCGCCGCATGAGCCTCGTGGCGCTCGTCGTCGTGGGTGACGGCAAGGGCAACGTGGGTCTGGGCATGGGCAAGTCGGCCGAGGTGCCGCTGGCCATCTCCAAGGCCTCGCTCGACGCCAAGAAGAACATGTTCCACGTGCCCGTGACCGAGACCGGCACCATCCCGCACGAGGTCGAGGGTCACTTTGGCGCTGGCAAGATCATCATCAAGCCCGCTATCGAGGGTACCGGCGTTATCGCCGGTGGCGCCGTGCGCCCCCTCTTCGAGCTGGCCGGCATCAAGAACGTCCTCTCCAAGTCGCTCGGTACCGACAACGGCCTCAACATCATCAAGGCCGCTGCCGAGGGCCTCAAGGAGCTCTCGAGCCCCGAGGAGGTTGCGGAGCGCCGCGGCCTCACCGTCGCTCAGATGTTCGTCGGTAAGGAGCAGTAACGATGGCTGACACCATTACGATCAAGCAGGTCCGCAGCACCAACGGCTGCAAGCAGGACCAGGTGCGCACGGTCAAGGCCCTCGGCCTGCGTCGCATCAACGACACGCACACGATCACCGACAACGAGTCGGTTCGTGGGATGATCTTCAAGGTCAAGCACCTTGTTGAGATTGTAGAGGAGTAACCCATGCAGCTTCACGATCTTACTCCGGCGCCGGGTTCGACGCACCGCCGCAAGCGCATCGGCCGCGGCAACTCCTCTGGTCACGGCACCACTGCGGGCCGCGGCCAGAAGGGCCAGCTCTCCCGCTCCGGTGGCGGCAAGGGCGCCGGTTTTGAGGGTGGCCAGACCCCGCTCGCGATGCGTCTGCCCAAGCTCCCGGGCTTCCGCAACCCGCGTCGCATCGAGTACAAGGCCATCAACATTGCCCGTCTCGACGAGAAGTTCGAGGACGGTGCGGTGATCGACGGCGCCGCGCTCGTGGCCGCCGGCATCACCAAGAAGGAGTTCGAGCCCGTCAAGATTCTTGGTGAGGGCGAGACCACCAAGAAGTTCACCGTCAAGGTCGATAAGGTCTCGGCTTCTGCCAAGGCCAAGATCGAGGCGGCTGGAGGGTCGGTCGAGCTCCCGTGCTAACTGGCCTGAAGAACGCTTTCCGCATCAAGGACCTTCGCGAAAAGATTCTCTTCACCATAGCGATGCTCGTGCTGTACCGTCTCGGTGCGCACGTGCCCGTGCCCGGTATCCCCTTCGGGGAGATGGTGGACCTGTTCAGCGGCGACAACTCTGTCGCCGCTGGCGCTATGTCGCTGCTGAATCTTTTCTCCGGCGGAGCGCTCTCCTATGTTTCGGTCTTTTCCCTCGGCATCATGCCCTACATCACGAGCTCGATCATCCTTCAGATGCTCCAGAGCGTGGTGCCGAGCCTTCACGAGCTTGCTCGTGAGGGCGAGGTCGGCCAGACCAAGATCACTCAGTATTCTCGCTATCTGACGCTGGCCCTGGCCCTCCTCAACTCGATCGGCTACCTGTTCCTCTTTAAGAGCTACGGCATCAACTTCAACGGTGCCGGCGCGCCCGAGATCATCTTCGACATCATGATCGTGGGCACGCTCACCGCCGGTGCCATGCTCATCATGTGGATCGGCGAGCTCATCACGCAGCGCGGCATCGGCAACGGCATGTCGCTCATCATCTTCGCCAACATCATGGCGGGGCTTCCGCAGGCCGTCATCTCGTCGGCCTCCGAGGGCACGATGGGCATCGTCGTCACCGTGGTGATCTTTGCGGTCATCCTCTGCGTGATCCCGCTTATCGTCTTCCTCGAGCGCGGCCAGCGTCGTATCCCGGTGCAGTACGCCAAGCGCGTGGTGGGGCGCCGCATGATGGGTGGTCAGTCGACCTACCTCCCCATCAAGGTCAACACCGCGGGCGTGGTGCCGATCATCTTCGCAAGCGCGTTGCTCTACTTCCCGGCGCAGCTGGCCGTGTTCTTCCCGGGCGTCGGCTGGGTGCAGGCCGTGGCCGGTGCGCTCGCGAGCGGCTGGATCAACTGGATCCTCAACGTGGTGCTCATCGTCTTCTTTGCGTACTTCTACACTTCTATGGTGTTCAACCCCGAGGAGACGGCTGATAACCTCAAGAAGCAGGGTGGCTTCATTCCGGGCGTGCGCCCGGGCAAGGCCACGGCGGCCTACATCAAGAACGCCCTCAACAAGATCACGCTCCCGAGCGCGATCTTCCTGGCGCTCGTGGCCATCGTGCCGTCCATCATCTTCTCGTTCACGGGCAACCAGCTCATCCAGTCCTTTGGCGGCACCTCGGTGCTCATCATGGTGGGCGTCGTGCTCGACACCCTCGCCAAGGTGGAGAGCCAGCTCAAGATGTATGATTATGACGGTTTCTTCAAGTAGTAAAGAGGCTTGAGAGGAGTCTGCCATGAACATCGTTCTGTTGGGGGCCCCGGGTGCCGGCAAAGGTACCGTTGCCCAGGAGCTTGTCGCCGACTTTGGGTTTGCCCACATCTCGACGGGCGACCTGCTGCGTGCTGCCGTTAAGAGCGGCTCGGAGCTCGGCGTCAAGGCCAAAAGCTACATGGACGCCGGTGAGCTCGTCCCCGACCAGCTCGTGATCGACCTCGTTAAGGAGCGTCTCCAGGCCGATGACGCCCAGAAGGGCTTTATCCTGGACGGCTTCCCGCGCAACACGGTTCAGGCCGTGACGCTCGACTCTGAGCTGGGCGCGATGGGGAACCCCCTCGATGCGGCGCTCCTCATCGACGTGGAGCCCAAAGTCATCATCGAGCGCCTTTCCAACCGCCGCACCTGCCGCGCCTGCGGCTTTACCGGCAACGCCTCGCATGAGGTCTGCCCCAACTGCGGCGGCGAAATGTACCAGCGCGATGACGACAAGCCCGAGACCATCGCCAACCGCCTCGATGTGTACGAGAAGAACACGAGCCCGCTCGTGGAGTACTATCGCGGCCAGGGGCGTCTCGACGTCGTCAACGGCGTTGGCACCATCGACGAGGTTCACGACCGTGTGAAGGAAGCGCTCGGTCTATGATCAAGATCAAGTCTGCAGAAGAGATCGAGCAGATGAAGAAGGCCGGAGCGCTGTCCAAGATGGCGCTCCGGCACGTTGGTGCGATGGTTCGTCCCGGCGTGTCGACCTTTGAGCTCGATCAGCTTGCGGAGCAGATCATCCGCATGCACGGGGGCGTGCCGACCTTTAAGGGGTACGGCGGCTTCCCAGGGTCCATCTGCGCCTCGCTCAACGAGGCCGTGGTGCACGGCATCCCCAACCCGGATATCATCCTGCGCGATGGTGACATCATCTCCATCGACACGGGTGCTACGGTTGACGGTTGGGTGGGCGATAACGCCTGGACTTTCTACGTGGGTAACCCCTCCCAGGAGGTCAAGGCCCTCTGCGAGGTCACGCTCGACTGCCTTAAGGCGGGTATCGAGCAGGCTGTGCCCGGTAACTCGGTGGGCGACATCGGCCACGCCATTCAGACCCTGGCCGAGCACCATGGCTATGGCGTGCTCCGTGAGTACGTGGGCCATGGCGTGGGCCACGTGATGCACGAGGACCCCAATGTCCCCAACTGGGGTCGAAAGGGGAGGGGGCCGCGTCTTGCCGCCGGCATGGTCATTGCCATCGAGCCCATGATTACGCTCGGTACGCACCACGTGAGCGTGGGTCCGGACGGCTGGCTCGTTACCACCGATGACGGTCTGCCTGCCGCGCACTACGAGAACACCATCGCGATTACCAACGATGGCCCGGTCATCCTCACACAGGATGCGCAGGGGCCGTGGTGTTCGCTCCAAGGCGGCGTCATGTAAGCTGCGCGGGCCCCAGGCACCGCATCTTCGCCTTCAATCGTCGGTCGGCGCCCTAAGGCGCCCTCCCTCCTCTTTCAGGCGAATCTGCGGCACCTGGGGCCCGCTCATTTCGCGTGATTGCATTTTGGAACACTGTTGTTATGTGTCATACAGAAGGTGCGAAAGCCCATCGGTGAGTGAAAACGCTACTATCTAGGATTGAGGAAAGGTTGCCGGTTATTGCGGACTAGGGTTGACAAATAATAGTAGCATCGAGGAAAGGGTGACGACGAAGACGCATTTTGTCCGGTGTGTTATATTGGTTGAAAGAGAGACATCAACCTGAGTCGGCATACCTTACCGAACAGATTCCCAGTCCATTAATATCCATATTATATCTTTGACCCACTGAGCTAACTATAAATTAATATTTAGTCAAAAATCATGATGAATACTTATAAAATATAAGACTAACTTCAGTTAATGAATTCTGTAACATATCTAGATAAACAAATTAGATAATCCCTAAATAATAAGTTCTTTTCTATCAAGTCTGAGTAATTTAAACCTGCCAGAAGCCTTGCTTCGAGATAAAGTCGATTACTATTCGAACAGAGGTAAAGCGATTTAGTCTCTACTACGAGATATACTTCCTCTTCGGCAGGAGCCGAAGCGTAAAGAGGTACATTTTGGGAGCAACGTGGAAACTCCAGATATGTAAAACACATATCACGCGGATGCAAGTGAAGCTTCTCATTTAGCAGAGAGTGCGCTACGTTATATTCCAACATAGACTGCCAAGGCTCGTTGAACTTCTTATCAAAACTTGAAAAGAATCTGTATCTGCTCTCTAGGAGTTTCATTATGATATTTAATGAATTCATGTGATACACCGCATTTGGTTCTTAAATTGATTTATCAAAAAACTCCTGACAACCCAAAAATATAAACGAGTTGTCAGGAGTCAGACCCTTGATTAAAAGAATGCAAAATTAAAAATTAACCTAGAACATGGATAATCCCATGGTCATTTATGAATGATAGCCAACCATTTAATAAGTCATATCCTTTCAAGTTCTCTGTTCGTAGATAAACTTGGTCAATATTGTCAGGCATTGAGAATCTAGTGACTTCAAAATAGCCACTCGTTGCTGCACTGACGGGATAATAATAGGGAGAACCGCCCTTGTATAGATCACAATATGTCGTTGTGTCGATTAAGGAGGGCGATTTAACGATAGCTCTGGTTAGTGAAAATTGATTAAAATAGAGTGATCCTTGCCAGGTTAGTTGTAAACTATAGTTACCAATGGGGCCACTTCTAAATACCGCACCATGAACACTAGCTACGCCACTTCTGGGTTCGATGGAAGTCCTATTAAGTAAAGAGCTGGCTTCTTGCGAGTTGATGAACTCTTCAAATGAAAGGTCAGATTCAATTACGGGAATTAGTACCTCAATGGTTGAATAATCGTTTGAGTCATTGAGGCGGCTTTGTAATGTCTCATTTTGTGCGTATGCAACAGTAGGTAAGAGCATGAGAAGGATAGAAAGGATGCCTGCTAGTAACCAAGTAGGTTTACGAGTCATGTCAACCTCCCTAGCTTTGAACCTGACACAATTATACTGGTGAGTAGCAAAGCAAAGCCGTTTGAAATAACTTGAATGGATAATTCTCCTAGCTATTAACCAGTTACTATCAAATTGAGGACCAGAGACAAAGAAAAGGTCTAAAGCTTTTAAAATGCGCGATTTTGCCACATGTATTTGTAAAGTGGATACGATATTTCCGCGCTCAATCAGGCCGCTCTAAGGGAAAAGACTTCGTGTATTACCATGTTATGCGTGTGAAACCGCTCAATGGATATAAGCTGTCGTTGTGGTTTGAGGACGGATTGAGTGACGTCTACGATCTCTCACCCTTGATCGGAAAGGGTGTATTCCAAAAGCTTGCGGACAAGATAGAGTTCAACAAGGTCTCAACGGACGGATTTACTGCGGTATGGTCCTGCGGTGTGGATATCGCTCCCGAGAGCTGTACGAGGGAAGTCTGGCCGCTCTGCTTGGGTGCGTTTCGGCGGCCGACCCTCCGACAGATACACGCTGTCCATTTATGGAGTCGATACGAAAAATCCACGATAGCGCGCCTTGGTGCGCTATCATATGCTGCTGCTGTAAGTTGGCGAGAGAAAGATGTGCCTGTGAAGAAGGAAGATGCCATCGAGCTTGAGGGCAAGGTAACCGAGCCGCTGCCCAACGCCATGTTCCGTGTCGAGCTGGAGAACGGCGCGTCCGTGCTCTGCTCCATCTCGGGCAAGATTCGCATGAACTACATTCGCATCCTTCCGGGCGACCGCGTGGTGGTGGAGATTTCTCCCTACGACCTCACCCGTGGGCGCATCACCTATCGCTACAAGTAAGCGGCGCCGCGCCGTGCTCCCGGTCGCTCAAGCCGGGGGAGGGGCGTGTCGTATCAGCCGGTTATTCACGTCTGCGGCTGGACGAGTAGATAGTAGGTATACGTTTGAGCACAACTGAGAGGATCGCATCATGAAGGTACGTCCTTCCGTCAAGAAGATGTGCGACAAGTGCAAGATCATTAGGCGCCATGGCAAGGTGCTCGTAATCTGCGAGAACCCGCGCCACAAGCAGCGTCAGGGTTAAAGAGAGGAGACTACGTTGGCCCGTATTAGCGGTGTCGACCTTCCGCGCGAGAAGCGCGTCGAGATCGGTCTGACCTACATTTACGGCATCGGCCGCACCACCGCCAGCAAGATCTGCGCGGAGACGAACATCAACCCGGACACCCGTGTCAAGGACCTCACCGAGGAGGAAGTTGACACCATCCGCAAGTACATCGATGAGGCCCACCTCATGATCGAGGGCGACCTCCGTCGTGAGCAGAGCCAGAACATCAAGCGCCTCATGGACATCGGCTGCAACCGTGGCCTGCGTCACCGCAAGGGCCTGCCGGTCCGCGGTCAGCGCACCCACACCAACGCTCGTACCCGCAAGGGTCCGAAGCGTCAGATCGGTGCCAAGAAGAAGAAGTAAGGAGAGCGCTTAGATGGCTACCGCAAAGAACAAGCGCGCCGCGCAGACCCGCATCAAGCGCGCCGACCGCAAGAACATCTCGGTGGGGCAGGCTCACATCCGCTCTACCTTTAACAACACGATCGTTTCGATCACCGATCCGCAGGGCAATGTCATCGCCTGGAAGTCCGCCGGTCAGGTCGGCTTTAAGGGTTCGCGTAAGTCGACCCCGTTTGCCGCCCAGATGGCCGCGGAGGCCTGCGCCAAGGCCGCCATGGAGCACGGTATGCACAAGGTCGCCGTGTTCGTGAAGGGCCCGGGCTCCGGTCGCGAGACCGCCATCCGCTCGCTCCAGGCCGCCGGCCTCGAGGTGTCGAGCATCCAGGACAAGACCCCCATCCCGCACAACGGCTGCCGCCCCAAGAAGCGTCGCCGCGTGTAACTCTGAAAGGATCGCTTTACCATGGCAATTGACAGGACTCCTGTTATCAAGCGCTGCCGCCAGCTCGGGATCGATCCCGTGGAGCTCGGCTACAGCAGCAAGAAGGAATCGATTCGTCAGCCCAAGCGCCGTCGCAAGGAATCCGAGTACGGCATGCAGCTGCGCGAGAAGCAGAAGGCTAAGTTCATCTACGGCGTGCTCGAGAAGCAGTTCCATCACTACTACGAGCGCGCACTCCGCATGGAGGGCGTCACCGGTGAGAACCTCATGACGCTGCTCGAGCGTCGTCTCGACAACGTTGTGTTCCGCCTTGGCTTTGCCCGCACCCGCAAGGAGGCCCGCCAGACCGTCCGCCACGGTCACTTCACCGTGAACGGCCGCCGCGTGGACATCCCCTCCTTCCTCGTCAAGCCCGGTGACGTTGTCGCCGTGGGCGAGAAGTACCGCGATCTCCTCCCCATCAAGGAGGCCCTCATCCAGTCCGAGCGCTTTGAGGTTCCCGGCTGGCTCGAGGTCGATATCGAGAAGCTCTCCGGCAACGTGCTCTCCCTGCCCACCCGTGAGCAGATCAGCACCGACATCAAAGAGCAGCTTATCGTCGAGCTCTACTCTAAGTAGTCCCACAGGGCTGCTGAGGCTGGAGGTTACTACATGTCAGAATTCATTAGGCCTCAGGTTCAGGTCGAGGAGATCAACGAGACCTCCGCGCGCGTTTCCGTCGAGCCGCTCGAGCGCGGCTACGGCGACACGCTCGGTAACTCGCTGCGCCGCGTGCTGCTGTCCTCTCTCGAGGGCGCTGCCGTTGAGGCGATTCAGATCGATGGCGCCCAGCATGAGTTCACCACCATCCCCAACATGGTCGAGGATGTCACCGACATCGTCCTGAACGTGAAGGGCCTGGTGTTCAAGGCTCAGGATACCGTCGAGGAGGGCGAGGCGACCATCTCGGTCGACGGACCCTGCGAGGTGACGGGCGCGGACTTCTTCGTCCCGGCCGGCTTTGAGCTCGTGAACCCCGACCACCACATCGCCACCCTCACCGAGGGCGGTCACCTCACCATGAGCATGCGCATCGGCTACGGCCGCGGCTACGTCTCCTACGAGAACAACAAGCGCGATAACGACCCGATCGGCGTCATCCATGTTGACTCGCTCTTCTCGCCCGTGCGTCGCTGCGCCAAGTTGGTTGAGGCGTGCCGCGTGGGCCAGCACACCGACTACGATCGCCTCGTGCTCGAGATCGAGACCAACGGCGCGATCACGCCGCGTGACGCCGTGGTGCAGGCTGCGAACATCATCAACCAGCACATGACCGCCTTTATGAACCTTGCCGAGACCCCCGAGGTCGAGGAGGAGGTTTCGATCTTCGCCCCCGAGGTCACCAGCGATAACGCCGAGCTTGACAAGCAGATTGAGGACCTGGACCTTTCCGTCCGCTCCTACAACTGCCTCAAGCGCGCGAGCATCCATTCGGTGCGCCAGCTCGTCGAGTTCTCCGAGAACGACCTGCTGAACATCCGCAACTTCGGTGTGAAGTCGATCGAGGAAGTCAAGGACAAGCTTCAGTCCATGGGGCTCAGCCTCAAGGACTAACGCTATCGCGTATCAGAGGAGAAACCGACCATGCGTCACAACAAGAAGAAGGGTCTGAAGCTCGGCACCGATGCCGCTCATTCCCGTGCGATGAAGAAGAGCCTGGCCAAGGCGCTCTTCGAGAACGATCGCATCAAGACCACCGAGACGCGCGCCAAGGCGCTGCGCAGCTACGTTGAGCCGATCATCACCTGGGCGAAGAAGGGCGACCTGCACTCCCGTCGTCTCGCCATCGCCAAGCTCGGCGACAAGAACCTCGTGGCTGAGCTCTTTGACAAGGCCGCGCAGGGCATGTGGGCCGACCGCAACGGCGGTTACACCCGCATCATGAAGCTCGGTCCGCGCAAGGGTGACAACGCCCCCATGGTCATCATGGAGATCGTCTCCGAGCCCGTGGTGAAGAAGGCCCCCAAGGCCGCTCCCGCCAAGAAGGCTGCGCCGGCCAAGGTCGAGAAGGTCGAGGAGGCTCCGGTTGAGGAGCCGGCGACCGAGGAGGCCACCGAGACCGAGGCTACCGCCGAGTAGCGCTCGCTCGCACGTATTGTCGAGAGGGGTACCGGATGGTGCCCCTCTTTTTTGTTGCCGCTACGTGGCCGATCGCCCGGGCTAGGCGCTTCGTTCTGGCGTTCGGCGCCTTCGGCTCGCTTCGCGACTCACGCCAGAGCGAGGCGCCTAGCCCGGAGCTGGGGTGTTGCGGACAGCAAAGGTGGACAGACCCGCTCTCTTAAATACGTGGCTCGCTTAGGTCAAAGGATGCAGGGGGCGGTTGGGCTGAGACGGGCCTTTTTCTGTGGGCGAGTTGCGAAGCGAGGCCGCGGGCCGACCGAGTGCAGAGGAAAGACCCGCCTCAGCCTGGCCGAGACGGGCCGGAATGCTGGTAGGATGAACTGGTTGCTTGCAGGGAGGTGCGCGCGGTGCTTGAGGCTTGCGACGTTTCGTTCTCATATGGTGAGGAGCCGGTGCTCCAAGGTGTGTCGTTCTCGGTGACGCCTGGAGAGCTTGTGGCACTCGTGGGCGGCAATGGGTCGGGTAAGTCTACGCTCGGCCGCTTGCTTGCTGGCGCGCTTCTGCCTGAGGCGGGGTCGGTAGTCTGCGAGGGGTTTGATAGCTCGGAGCCGGACTCGCGCCCTGAGGTCCGCCGTATGGTGGGGCTTGTGGTGCAGAACCCCGCAGATCAGCTGGTGTCCACTGTAGTTGCGGACGAGGTGGGTTTTGGTCCGCAGAACCTTGGGCTCTCTGCCTTTGAGGTGGGCGTGCGAGTCGATGCGGCTCTTGAGGCCGTGGGACTTGCAGGGTACGGCGCGCGCGAGGTCAACGCCCTTTCTGGCGGGGAGCAGCAGCGCTTGGCGCTTGCCGGCGTGCTTGCCATGGAGCCCGCCTACCTCGTGCTCGATGAGGCGCTCTCTATGGTCGATAGCGCCGAGCGTCCGCAGTTGCGCGCGCTGGTCCGCCGTCTGGCACGGGAGCGGGGTATCGGCGTCGTCATGGTGACGCACGACCCCATCGAGGCGCTGGGCGCCGACCGGGTAGTTGTGCTCAAAGAGGGTCGTGTCTCGTGGTCGGGGGAGCCGGATACGCTCGTTCGCAACGAGCGGGAGCTTCTTGAGCGCGTGCTCATGACGGGGCCGTACGAGCGGGCGTTTTGTACGGCGGTCGATGAGGGCTATAGGCTTGCCTCTGGCGTAGAGCCGGCGGATTTTGCGGCTTGGCTGGCGGGCGAGGGCCGCGGTGCCTGCGATGCGGTGCGCTCGTGCCTGAGAGGCGTTGAGAAGGGCGATGCACGCGATCGCCGTGCGGCCGATGGGGTCCAAACCGCGGCGGCGCCGCTATTGAGCGCGAACGGGCTCTCGGTAGGTTACGGCGGACGTGCCGTGCTCCGCGATGTTTCGCTTGCGCTTGAGGCGGGGACGGTCACGCTTATGGCGGGTGAGTCCGGCGCGGGCAAGTCGACGCTCGCTACGGTCCTTGCCGGGCTTGCGGAGCCGCTGGCGGGGAGCGTTGCCTACGCGGGGGAGGGGCGTCCTGCCCTTGCCTTCCAGCAGCCAGAGAACCAGCTCTTCTTGGAATCGGTTGAGGCGGAGCTCGCCTTTGGTCCCCGTCAGCTCGGCTGCGACGAGGCGGAGGTTCGCCGCCGTGTGGGCGAGGCCGCCGAGGCGCTCGGGCTCGATGGAGAGCTGCTTGCGCGCGACCCGTTCTCGCTCTCGGGCGGACAGTCGCGGCGTGTGGCGCTTGGCTGCGTGCTCACGCTCGACGCATCGGCCGTGATTCTCGACGAGCCCACCTCAGGGCTCGACGCCGCATCGCGCCGGAGCCTGCACAAGGTGGTGCGCGACCTTGCCCATGCGGGGCGCGCCGTGCTCGTGATCAGCCACGATCTCGAGGAATGGCTCGGCGTGGCGGACCGCGTGGTGCTCGTTGCGGGCGGTACGCTCGCGTGGCAGGGGAGCGTGGCCGAGCTGGCGGGCGACCCGGGGGCGTTCGGGCGCGCCGGGCTTGTCGCGCCGGAGGCTTGGGAGCTTGCACGCCGTCTTGCCGCTACGGCTGGGTGCCCCACGTCGGACGGCAGGGCTGAACCAACGGCGGCCGATGTCCCTTCACGGGCTGCCGCATCCATCGCCGCCTCGGAGGCGCAACGTGCGCGGGCGGCGTCGGGCGCCGCGTCTGCTCAGAAGCCCTCAGAGGGCGCAGAATCGGCTTCGTCGCCTCTGGCGGGTGTCGACGCCCGGGTTAAGCTCGTGCTCCTCTTCTGTGCGATTCTGGCGCTCTTTATAACGCAGAAGCCCCTCGCCTTTGTCGTGTGGGTGGTCATCGCGCTGGCGCTCGGGCGGCTTGGGGGTATGGGGGTCGGCCGTCTGGTGCGCGCCCTCAGGCCCGCGGCGGTGCTTCTCTGCTTCATCGTGGCAGCCAATCTTATCTCGTGCGACGGCTCGGCGGCCATTGAGCTGGCGGGGCCGGTGGGCATCAACACGGCCGGCGCGGCCCGTGCGGCGGCGGCCGTGGCGCGCATCGCGCTCATGGTGGTGTTTTCGGTCGTCGTTACGGCCACCACCACGCCCGTCGCCGTGGCAGATGCGTTTGTGCGCCTGGCGCGCCCCCTCGCGCGGCTCCGCGTGCCCGTGGACGAAATCGGCCTGGTACTCTCGCTCGCCCTGCGCTTTATCCCACTCGTCATGGACGAGCTCAACCGTGTGCGCCTGGCACAGCGTTCGCGCGGCGTGCGTTTTGACGAGGGCGGCATCGCCGTGCGCATCCGCGTGTGGGGGACGGTGCTCGTTCCGGTGATGGTGGGGCTCTTCCGCCGGGCCGATCGTCTCGGCGCCGCCATGGACGCGCGCTGCTACCATGAGGGGACGCGCCGGCCGCACGAGCCGCATCCGCTCACCGACCGGGACCGCGTGCTGCTCATCATGGGGCTCATCATCATCGTCGACCTCGCGCTTGCCGGGCGCTAACCGCTCCGGGCAGGCCGTGCAAGAAAGGACTCGTCATGCCCACGACCGAAACCACCGCGCCCGCTGCGGGGACGCTCGTCTTTCGCCTGGGGTACGACGGGGCCGCCTATGCGGGTTTTGCCGAGCAACGCGGCCAGACGACCGTTGCGGGCGAGCTCAGGCGCGCCCTCGAGACCTTTCTGAGGCGCGAGATCGAGCTTACCTGCGCGGGTCGCACCGATGCGGGTGTTCATGCGCTCAGCCAGTACGTGAGCGTGCCCGCGGTGGACGAGGAGGAGCTTGCCATCACACAGCGCAGGTGGCTCCGCGCCATGGATGCGCTGCTGCCACGCGACATCGCGGTGAGCGCCGTCTACCATGCCTCACCCGGTTTCTCGGCGCGCTTTGACGCGCAGGCGCGCACCTACATCTATCGCATGGCCGACCGTCCGGCGCGCCCGGTGCTCACCCGTCCGCACGTTTGGTGGCTCCGCCAGCCGCTCGACGATGCCGCCATGGCCGAGGGCGCGGCGCATCTGGTCGGAGAGCACGACTTCAAGAGCTTCTGCAAGGTGGCTTCCGCCATTGGCAAACCCACCTGCCGCAACGTCATGGAGGTCGGCCTTACGCGCGAGGTGGAGATGGGCGAGGAAGTGCTCGCGCTGCGCATAACGGGAAACGCCTTTTTGCACTCGATGGTCCGCACGATCGTGGGCACACTCGTTGAGGTGGGCATGCACCGGCGCGAGCCGGACTGGGTGGCAGAGGTACTCGCCGCGTGCGACCGCCAGGCTGCAGGCCCCACCGCGCCTGCAGACGGCTTGGTGTTCTCGTACGTGCGCTACCCCGAAGGAAGCCTCACCCTCGCCCCGTAGGCGCGCGTGGTGCATTTGGGGACGTGTTCCGTTTGCGCCATTTTCGGGCCGCTTCGGCTGAATCTTCATGACAGTCTTCCTCCTTTCGTGAGGCCGGACACTCCTTCACGGAGCCGGCTCCGGTGCAGTTCGCCTGCCGGGCGGGGCGGTGATGGGTCGGGCGATTTCGCGAAGTGCTGAGCCCGACCCTTCACCGCCCCGCCCAACCAGCGGGCCCACCGCCGCAGGCGAAGTGTGGTGTAGCCGTGGTGAACATCTGTACTCAGTGTGCAGCGCCCCCGACCGAAATGGACCTTCATCACCCGGTGATACCATGGTCGCAAGTTCAACCACCGTGTATCCGGGAGACTCGAACGTGGTAATCCGAGCATCACAGCGCCCCAGCGTGTCGGTCGTTCTCGCTGCGCGCGATGCCGAGGCGACGCTCTCTCGCGCGCTAGAGAGCGTGCTCGGCCAGGCGTTTGACGCCGTGCAGCTCGTTGCCGTGGTAATGCCCTCACGCGATCGCACGCTCTCCATCTGCGAGCACGCGGCGGAGCGCAACGTCCGGCTTGACGTGGTCGAGGCCGATACACTTGACACGCTCGTCGCTTTTGATGCCGGGCTCGAGGTTGCCCGCGGCTCGTACGTGCTCTTTATGCGCCAGGAGGATTGGCTCGGCCCCCGCGCTCTCGAGCGCTTGGTAGATACCGCCGCGCGCGACGGGCTCGACGCCGCGCTGCCCCAGCGCTCCTGCGACTCCCTGGATGCTCATGGCGAGCGCCACTCTCGCATGGAGGGGGCACCCGGCGGGGTGTACCGCTCTGAGTCCGCCTTTCGGGCGCATGCGCACGAGTTTGTAGAGGGCGGTGCGTTTGACGAGCTCACGGGCAAGCTCTTCTCGCGCACGCGCATCGATGACCTGGCGCTTCGCGCGGGCCTTAAGCGCGATGAGACCGATTACCTTGCCACCTTCTTTGAGGATGCAGAGCGCGTTGCCAGCGTAGAGAACGCCGTCTACCATGCTGCCGAGCTGCCGGTGCCCGAGACCGTGCTCGACCGCGAGCTCTTTGAGCGCTGCGAGCGCGCCTACATGCGCCTGCGCGAGATGGCGCGGAGCTGGGGGATGGGTAGTGACGAGCAGCTCGCCCTCGCGATCCACCGCTCGCATCTGTTGCGCATCATCTCCTGCATCGAGGAGGTCTGTGCCCGCCGCAACATCTCGTCCATCGAGCGGTGCGCCCGTGTGCGCGATATGATCGAGGCGCCGAGCACGCGCGAGGCGGTGACGGCTCTGCGCGGCGTGGGAGGGCGCGATCTCGGTATCATGTACGGGCCCATTGCGCGCAAAAACGCGCTCATCTGCTGTCTCTCGGCGCGCTTTGCACCGCTCTTTGGCAGCAAAGCGGGGCGTTCTTCTTCTACCTCGCATCGCGACGCGGCGGTAGCCTAGCAGCGACTTTCTTTCCGGGAGCCCTGCTTGCGGGGTCCTGTGGCATGCTCGCCGCGCCAACGGCTCGCACAGAGCCCGGCCCCTCTTTGCGGAGCATCACGCATGCACCACCCTTCGGATGGAATGCCCTTTAATATTCAGATAACGGAGATAATTCTGCTATTCTATGCATACAATAAGAATGAATACGTCAGAATATCGAAGGGAATCCCTCATGCCCAGGAAACGCAACGGCCGTCAAGACGCCATCCGCGATATCGTCCGCAACGGCAAGGTCCGCACCCAGCGCGAGCTCGTCGATGAGCTGCACGCACGCGAGTTTACCTGCACCCAGGCGACCGTCTCGCGCGATATCGCCACCATGGGCCTGCGCAAGCAGCCCGAGGGCACCTACGTCTTGCCGGAGGACCTGCACCTCAAGCGCATGGTGTCGGACCTCGTGGACGACGTGGTCTGTGCGGGTAACCTCGTACTCGTCAAGGCCCAGCCGGGCATGGCATCGGGAATCGCCGCCGCTGTGGACGGGGCCGACCTGCCGGATATCCTGGGTTCCATCGCGGGCGACGACACCGTGCTGCTCATTACCAAAACGGATGAGGACGGCGCGCGCGTCTCCCTTCTGCTGCAACGCATCTGCGGCCTTGTAGAGGAGGCGTAGCCCATGTTTGTTGCTGCCGCTCACATCCTTTTGTTCTCGCTGGTGATCCTGCTGCCCATCGCTCTTGTGGCGTTTCTGGTGTACTACTTCCTGCACACGCGCAAGGGTTAGACGCCGGTACCGCCTGCGTTTCGGACGCGTTCCGAAACAGCGTTGCGCAAAGTCGCCAACACGTTCGATACAAAAAATGGGACCCGATTTGCTCGGGTCCCATTTTCGTTAGCGTGTGCGTTCTGCTCCTACGAGGCGTCCTCCGACTGGGTATTCGTGCCGTCCCCTTCCGTCGGCCCCGTGGGTGTGGTCGGCGTCGCGGGGGTAGTGGGGCCCGTCGGCGTCGTCGGGGTGCTCGGGCTCGAAGGTGCGCTCGGAGAGCTCGGCGAGGTCGGCGTGGTGGGGGAGGTCGGGCTCGTTACGCTCGTCGCGGGTTGCTCGGTGGTGGTAGCCTCCTCGGTAGAGGCGGACTGCTCACTCGACGAGGAGCTGGAGCTCGACGAGCTGCCGCCACCACGGCTGAGCGACTTGCCAAAAGCCTCCCACACCGAGTCGTCCTTGTAGGCGATCGGCGTGTCGCTCGTGGGGAACTCGGCCCGCTCAACGCCCTCGAGGATGGTGTTGAGGGTGTTCCGCGCCATCGGCAGGGTAAAGTCGGAGCCGAGTGCCTCGCGTCCGCGCACGTAGATGGGGATGGAGCCTGCGGTATAGCCGGTCCACACGGCGAGCGTGTACTGCGGGGTGTAGCCGCAGAACCACAGGTCGCAGGTGTTGGTGGAGGTGCCCGTCTTGCCGGCGATGGGCTGGTCAACGGAGAGGCGCGCGGCGGTGCCCGTGGCGCCGCTGTTGGAGATAACGCCCTCGAGGACCTCGGTCAGCGCTTGGGTCACGCTCGTGTCGAGCACCTGCTCGGGAGCGTCCTGGTGCTCGTAGATAACCTCGCCGTCGCGGTTCTCGATCTTGGTGATGGCCACGGCCTCGCGGTGATAGCCGCCCGTGGCAAAGGTCGAGTAGGCCTCGGCCATGTCGAGGGTCGAGATGGAGGGCGTACCGAGGGTGAGCGAGGGGGTCGCATCCATCTCGGCGGTAATGCCGAGGTCGCGGCAGGTGTCGATCACGTTCTGCACGCCCACGGCGTTGGCCACCTGCACGTAGCCGGTGTTGGACGAGTACTCGGTCGCGCGAGCGAGCGTGATGGTGCCGTAGCTCTGATTGCCGTAGTTCTGCACCTTGTAGGGCTCGTCGGCGCCGTAGTCAAAGTACATGGGCGAGCCGCAGTTGATGCGGATCTCGGGGTTCATGCCCTGCTTGAGCGCCGTGGCGAGCGTAAACGCCTTAAAGGAGGAGCCCACCTGGCGCCCGGAGGTGGCGTGGTTGGTGTGCTCGTTGTCGGCGTAGTAGTCGCGGCCACCCACCATGGCGCGGATGTAGCCCGTGCCGTTCTCGAGCACGGTCATGCCGGCGTCGAGGCCGTCGAGGTTCCAACGGTCGAGCTGCTCCACCACCGACGACTCGGCAGCCGCCTGGATGGTGGGGTCGATCGTGGTGTAGACGGTGAGGCCGCCCGAGAAGATGGAGTCGTAGTCAAACTCCTCCGAGAGGAGCGAGCGCACGTAGTCCACAAAGTAGGGCTGGCTGTAGACCTCGATGCCCGTGGAGGAGTTCTCGGTCACGTTGAGGACGAGCTCCTCGGCCTGCGCGGCGTCGTGCTCCTCCTGGGTGATCTTGCCGTTGGAGAGCATGCGGTCGAGGACGGTGTTGCGGCGCTGGAGGGCAAGATCGGGGTTGACGGTGGGGTCGTAGCGCGAGGGCGAATTGGGCAGGCCCACCAGAAGCGCTGCCTCGGCAAGCGTGAGGTCGAGGGCGTTCTTGGAGAAGTACGTCTCAGCCGCCGCTTGGATGCCGTAGGCGCCGTGGCCGTAGTAGATGGAGTTGAGGTACATCATGAGAATCTCTTCTTTGGAGTAGATCTCCTCCATCTTGAGGGCGAGGTAGGCCTCGCGGACCTTGCGCTCGAGCGTGTCGTCAAACTGCTCGTCGGAGAGGATGGTGTTGCGTACGAGCTGCTGGGTGATGGTCGAGGCGCCCTCGTGGCCGCCGGTGAGCTGCACCACCACGGCGCGCATGATGCCCATGAGGTCGACACCGTTGTGCTCGTAGAAGCGCTCGTCCTCGGTGGCCACGGTGCCGTCGAGGACGTAGGGCGAGACCTGGTCGATGGTGATGGACTTGCGGTTCTGAGCGTAGAAGCTCGCGATCTGGTTACCCTGCGCGTCGAGCACGGTGGTGGGCTCGCTCGTGAGGTAGAGGTCGGTGTTGGTGTAGTCGGGCAGGTCTTGGAGCCAGCGGCTCACGTTGCCGAGCATTCCGATACCAAAGGCGATGCCGGCAATCAGCAGAAACCCGATAAACGACCCCACGATGGCGGGAACGAGATGCGTCTTGGTAGTCCTCATGTGGCGCTCGCGTGGACCCATAGAGACCTCCTGAAGCGTCTGCGGAGCGCGTCGAGCGGGCGCGACATGCCGCAGGTTGGCAACGTACATATGTCCTATCACAATAGCGCATCGCGTCTGCGGGGGTGCTTGCATCTTACGTATGCAGGGATTTTCCAGACCGACGCCATACCTGGGCAAGGCTGGCTCGGGGCTTTTGCGCAGGGTGCCGCAGGGGCGGCGGCGCTTGGGAGGCACTGGCCGGGTGCCGCCGCGTTCCGGGCGGCCCTTTTGCGCAGGTTGGTGCAAAGCCGGCGGTACAAAGTCCCCGTCCTTTCGTAATACGCCCCTGCCCTTTGTACTGGGGCTGCCCGCGTTGTGGGCAGTTTCGGGCGGTTGGGAGGGGAGCGTCCGTGAGCGCGCGACAAAGCGGTAGGCTGGGACGGAGTATTTGAGGCTCGCGGGCGAGGGGTTGCTGCACCCGCGGGAGACGTGCGAGTCGAGGGAGGCGAGGATGGGGATGGATGGCGGGATCGCGGCGCGGGAGGCTGCGGCGTCTGAGGCGGCGGGCGGCGCTGCGGCACCGGTGACGCGCACTGCGGACTCTGCTGATAACATCGACCGCCTGCCGGAGCTGCTCGCTCCGGCAGGCTCGCTCGACGCGGCGTTGGCGGCGCTCGACGCAGGGGCCGACGCCGTCTACACGGGCCTCGCCGAGCCGGGTCTCGATGCCCGCGCAGCCGCGCCAGGGCTCACCTTTGAGGAGCTTGCGGACCTTTGCGCCCTCGCGCACGCGGGTGCGCTCCGCCCTGCCGCGTCGTTGCGTTGCGGCTCGTCTCAAGCGGAAGCTGATGCCGCCGCCCCTGCGCGCCCGCCCGCGGCGCGCGTTTACGTCACCCTGAACGCCCTTGTGGATACATCGGGCCTGCCGCGTGCCGTCGCAGCCGCCCGCCGAGCGCTTGCGGCCGGGGCGGATGCGTTCATCGTGGCCGACCTTGGGCTCGCTCGTGCTCTTTCCCGGGGGCTTCCGGGTGTGGAGCTTCATCTATCCACCCAGGCCGGGGCCCAGGCGGCGCCGGCGGTGGAGCTTACGGCCAGCGTGTTTGGCTGCTCGCGGGTCACGGTGGCGCGCGAGCTCTCCCTGCCCGAGATTGCCGCCATCTGCGCCACAGGCGTGGAGGTGGAGGTTTTCTGCCACGGGGCCATCTGCATCAGCTACTCCGGTGCCTGCTCGTTCTCAGCGCTCGCGCGCGGGCGCTCCGCTATGCGGGGCGACTGCACGCAGCCCTGTCGGCAGTCGTGGCGGCTGGAGGACGCTCGAGGCCGCGAACGCGCCGATGCGCCGGGCGACAAGCTACTCTGCCCCAAGGACTACCTTGGTATTCGGCAGCTCCCCGCCCTCGTGCGGGCGGGCGTGGGTGCGCTCAAGATCGAGGGCCGCATGAAGAACCCCGACTACGTCTTTAACGTGGTAGGCGCCTACCGCTCGGCGCTCGATGCCCTGGCGGCGGGGGAGACCGTTGACGCCGGGGCGCTCGAGCGGCGGCTCGGCCGATCGTTCAACCGCGGTTTTACCGATGCCTACCTGCGCGGCGACCGTGCGGGGACAGGTCGGGCGCTAATGAGCCTCGAGCGGTCGTGCAACCAGGGCGCCCCGGTGGGTGTGGTGGTGGAGCGCGGGCACCGCGTGGTGACGGTTGAGCTTGCCGATGCCGTGGAGGCGGGCGATACGCTCGAGATTCATACGGTGTTGCCGGCCGATGCGGGTGCGGACGTGCCGCGCCGCTGGCCGCTCGTGCCGTGTCCCGTGAGCGGGGCGGCGGGTGAGCGGATTGCGGTGCCGTGCAAGCGGCGGGTGGAGCCGGGCAGCGAGGTGTACGTGACGGCGAGCGCGCGGCTGCGACATGCGACGGACGAGGCGGTGGCGCGCGGTCGCGCGGCATTGGCTGCGCTGGGCGACTCGGGTCGGCCGTGCGAGCTTGGCCGGCCGGCCCGGGAGGCTGAGCCCTCCGAGCTCATGCTTCGCTGTTCGGCGGGATTGGAGGCAAGTGCGGGACAGTTCGTTCCGTCGCCCATTCTGGCCCGGACGCCGGAGCGGGCCTGCGAGCTGCTGGACGGCGGTGCCCCCGAGGTGGCGGCGCTTGCGTGGCAAATCGCGGAGGCGTCGGGTGCATGGGAGCCGCTGCTACCGCGGTTGACGGTGGTGCTCGACGAGGTCTGTCGTGCGGCGGACGTGCCCGAGGTGTCGCGGCTCGTCCACACGGCCCGCCGCGTCGTCTGCCGGAACCTCTCCCAGATCTCGATTGCGCGGGCGGCGGGCACGCCCTTTGACGTCGCGGCTCCCCTGTACGCCGAGAACGCCGAGGCGGTTGCGGCATTTTGCGGGCTCGGGGCGGCGCGCGTGTGGCTGCCCGACGAGTTTGATGATGCGTCGGTTGCGCGTCTTGCCGGCGAGCTTGCGCAGACGGGCGCGCCGTCCGTTGCGGGCCGGCTCAATCTCGGGCCGCGCGAGCTCATGGTTATGGAGCACTGCCTGTTCACCACGGAGGGGCCGTGCGCGGGCAGCTGCGCCACGTGTCCGCGGCGCACGGAGGAGCGCTTCCTGGTGGGAAACGATGGCAGGCGCTATCCGGTTTGCGTGGACGCGCGCGGGCGCTCGCGCATCTTTGAGCCGAGAGGGTAAGCTGTTGGGCACCCGGGGCGTGTTCGCCCGCCGCGCTGGGCAGCGCTGTCACCTCGTCTGACGCGGTGCCGGGGCCAGCCCCAATGCACGCTGTGCAGCAACTACGAAAGGAGGCGCCATGAGCCCATTGCCCGAGGTGCCCCGGCAGACCGCCCGGGCGGCTCGCCGCGTGCTTGGCCGTGCTGCCCTTGAGCGGGTCCTCGCCGTCGTGCTCGTGGCGCTTCTGGTAGCGGCACTCGTCCCCATGGTCGCGATCTCCGCCTTTGACCACAGCTATGCCGACGACTGGCATTACGCCGTTGACGTGCATCTTGCGCTCGAGGCGGGTGGCGGCCTGATCGGCGCGCTGCAGGCGGCCCTCGCCGAGGTGGCAGATACGTTCATGAGCTGGCAGGGCACCTATTCGGCCATCTTTCTCATGGCGCTCGAGCCGGGGGTGTGGGGCGAGAGCTTCTACGGCCTTGGCGCCGTGGCCATTATGGGAACCCTGGTAGCCTCAACGTTGTATGTCTCGCACATTCTGGTGTGCGAGGTGCTCGGCGCCTCGCGCTCCGTGTGGCTTGCCACCGCAGCGGCGGTGCTCCTTCTCCAGACGCAGCTGCTGCCGAGCCCTGTCGAGGGGTTCTGGTGGTACAACTCCGCGGTCTACTACACCTTCTACCATGCGCTTCTGCTCGTCATGGCCGCGCTTGTCATCAGGATTCTCCTGGGTCGCACCCGTCGCGGTGCGCTCTCGCGCCCGGGCATGGTCGCACGCGCCGCAGTGCTCGCCCTGCTGGCCTTTGTCGTTGCGGGCGGAAACTTCGTCACGGCGCTCGTGGGTGTGCTCGCTCTTGCCGGGGCAACCGTTGCGGGGGTGCTCCACCGCAGCCGTCGTGGCCTTGCGCTCGTGCCAGCGCTCTTGGTGTTTGTGGGCGGGTTTGCCGCCTCGATGGCTGCCCCCGGCAATGCCGTCCGGCAGGCAACGCAATTTCCCACCGATGCGCTCGGCCCCGTGGCGACTATCGCCAAGAGCGTGCTCGCGGGTGGGGAGTACCTCGTGCTCTGGACCAACGGACTTCTCGTGCTCATGCTCGCCCTTGTGCTGCCGCTGCTCGCGCGGGCTGCGGCGCGCTCGCGGTGGAGCTTCCGGCTGCCGGGGCTCGTGCTCGCCGGGGCGCTCGCCCTCTTTATGGCGAGCTTTACCCCAACGTTCTATTCCATGGGATCGGTGGGGCCGGGCCGTGTGCAGAACATCCGCTACGACCTCTTTGTGCTTCTGGTATTTGGGTGTGCGAACTACCTGGCCGGCTGGTGCGCCCGTCGCTGGCCGCAGGTTTCCTCGCTGTTCGGTTGTGCGGCAGGGGAGGAGCGAGTTGCCGCCGGGTCATACGGCGCGCACGCGGCGGCTCCCTGCGCTGGGGGCCGTTCTGAGGCACGCGTGGCCGCATGCAGCGCCACCGCCGCCTGCCCGTCTGATGGGCTCGCCTCCGGTGTTGGCGCACCCGATGTCGCTGCCTCGGTCTGCTCGCCGGACGGCAGTGTTGTCGGCGCACCCGACCGCAACGCCGCAGCAGGCAGCACCGCTGTGCCCGTTCGGTCCGACGACCGTGCACTCAGCTCTCCCATCCCTCCCCAAGAACCCTCGATGCCCGCCCGCTCGCACCGGGTTCGTGCGCTCGCGGTGTATACCGCGGTGCTCTTGGGAGTGCTCGCCCTCGCGGTGACGGCGCTCGCGCTCGATACCCGCCACGTAAACGACCTGGTTGCCATCTCGGCCACACGTTCGCTCGTCTCGGGCGAGGCGGCGGAGTACGACCGGCAGGTTCGCGCGCGCATCGAGCGCATCGAAGCTACGGACGCGCTCACGGTGGAGGTGCCCTATATCACCACGGCGCCCAAGGTGCTCTTTATGGGCGATATCCGCGACAACATGGATACCTACATCAACTTCCGCCTTGCCCAGTGGTACGGCAAAGACGCCATCACCGCCTATCACGGCCAGCTGTAGCGCGCCGCCGCCGTTGCGCGGGCGTTTCGGGGGTGATTCCGGGCCTTTCAGGTGCCGCCAAAAAACTCGACCCCCGATGTGAGCGTATCTTTTGAGAGTTTCTCGAAAGCGGGTTTGGACCGCTCGGTTTTGCCCATTCGCCCCGCGACATCGCGCCGCCGTGCCACTCCACGCGTGAATTGTCGCCGCCGCCCCGTGCCGCCTCCGCTACACTAAAAAAGTTACGTATCGCCAGCACCGCCGGGCGGATCGCTCCGGGCGGCGAGGGTGCTAGAAAGCAAGGAGAAGGTATGCTCTCAGTCGACGAGCAGATGCGCATCATCACCTCCGGCACGGCGCAGATCGTGCCCGAGGCCGACCTCAGGAAGAAGCTTGAGCGCGGCGTGCCGCTCAACATCAAGCTCGGCGTCGACCCCACCTCGCCGGACCTCCACCTCGGCCACGCGGTGCCGCTGCGCAAGATGCGCCAGTTTCAGGACCTTGGCCATAAGGTCACGCTCATCATCGGCAACGGCACGGCTATGATCGGCGACCCGTCGGGCAAGAACACCACCCGCCCGCAGCTCTCGCAGGAGCAGGTCGAGGCCAACGCCGCCACCTACGTCGAGCAGGCCATGAAGATTCTCGACCCCGAGAAAACCACCATCGTGCACAACGGCGACTGGATCCTCTCGCTCGACCTCAAGGGCATGCTCGAGCTCTGCAGCAAGTTCACCGTGGCGCGCATCCTCGAGCGCGACGACTTTACCAAGCGCTACCAGAGCCAGACCCCAATCGCGCTGCACGAGTTCCTCTATCCGGTCATGCAGGCATACGACTCGGTGATGATCAAGGCCGACGTGGAGATGGGCGGCACCGACCAGCTCTTCAACCTGCTTGCCGGCCGCGAGCTCATGGAGAAGATGGGCATGGAGCCGCAGGTCGCGCTCACCATGCCGCTGCTCGAGGGCACCGACGGCGTGCGCAAGATGTCCAAGTCCTACGGCAACTACGTGGGCCTGACCGACGAGCCGGCCGACGCCTTTGGCAAGGTCATGTCCATCCCCGACGAGATGATCGGTAAGTACTACCGGCTCGCCTCCACGCTTTCGGTGGACGAGGTCGACCAGATCGACGCCGAGCTTGCCGCCGGCACGGCCGACCCGTACGCGCTCAAGCGCGCGCTTGCCGAGAACATCGTCGACGCCTACCACGGCGCAGGCGCCGGCAAGGCCGCAGCGGCCGAGTTCGACCGGGTCTTTAAGGAGGACAAGCTCCCCGAGGACATCGCCGAGGTGCACGTTGAGCTCACCCCCAACGACGAGGGCAAGGTCTATCTGGCCGGCGTGCTCAAGGAGGCCGGGCTGGCTCCTTCTGCCGGCGAGGCGCGTCGTCTCATCGACGGCGGCGGCGTCAAGATCGACCAGCAGCCGGTAGCCCCCAAGAGCTACAACGTCGACCCAGCACTGCTGCACGCAGGCGCGGTGCTCCAGGTGGGCAAGCGTAAGTTCGCGCGTCTCGTCTAACCCTTGTCAAAAGGGGGACGGGCACAAATTGTGCCACGTTTGATAAACAGAAAGGCGGGTCCGCTTTCCCGAGGCTGAGGAAAGCGGACCCGCCTTTGTTGTATGCCGTGCGGGGCTTACTTGCCGCGCAGGAGCGTGGCCACTTTGAGGGCCGAGCCGAGCTGTCGCTCGAGCGCGAGGTAGGCGTCGGCGGGGGAGAGGGTGCCGTCCTCGGCCACGCGCACGATGGGCGAGGGGATGACGCGCTCGGCGTAGACGTTAAAGATCGAGCGGTTGAACGAGTCAAACCCCTCCGACCAGAGGATGGGGCAGGGCGCAAGGTCGGCCAGGCGCACCGACTGGCGCGCGGCGAGCGGGTGGTCGGAGGTCATGCCAATGCCGGTGGGCAGGTTGCCGATGTTCACGCAGTCGGTGTCGGGCGCGCTGAACTCGCCGATCATGGAGTGAGAAAAGGGGGACGGGTGCGTTTTTCTCACTGGTGGGGGGAGACGCGCCTGTCTTCTTCTCCATGAGCGCTCTGCCCGAGGGCGCATTTCTCGGCCCGCCTCGGACCGGCAGGCGGGGGAGTGGGTACCATGTAGCCAACGAGTTTGAGGTGTGACAGATACGCGCGCGGTGCAGCGCCGCGGGGAGGGAGTGCGATATGGTAGCAGCGGCAAACGACACGGTGGCGGGGCTCCAGGGCCTTATCGATGCGGCGGAGGGGCGCGTGCCCGCTGACACGCTCTTTGTGAACGCGCAGATCGTGGACGTGTACGGCCAGCGCGTGGCGCCCGGCCGCGTGGCCGTAAAGGACGGTGTCATCGTGGGCGTGCTCTTTGACGACCGCGATGCCGACGTGCCCGACTACCCGGCTACGACCGTCGTCAACTGCGCGGGGCGCTTCCTCGCGCCCGGCTTTATCGACGGGCACCTCCACATCGAGTCGAGCAACATCCGCCCGGCGGAGTACGCGCGCATGGCGCTCGCGCGCGGCACCACCACGGCCATCGCCGACAGCCACGAGATCGTCAACGTCGCGGGGCTCACGGGCCTCTCCTTTATGATGGCCGACGCCCGCCGCGCGCCGCTCTCCATCAAGTTCATGATGCCCTCGTGCGTGCCCGCGCTGCCCGACGAGCAGGCTGGGGCAGACGTTACGGCGGCGGACATGCGCGCCTTTATGGACGAGCACCCGGGCGAGGTCTTCGGTCTCGGCGAGATGATGAACACCCCGGGCGTCTTTGCGGCGGACGAGGAGACCTGTGCGCGCATCGACACTGCGCGCCAGACGGTATCGGGCCTGGTGGACGGGCATGCGCCGCTCGTGGCGGGGCGCGATCTTAACGCCTACGCTGCCGCAGGCGTTATTGCCGACCACGAGTGCACCAACCCCGCCGAGGCGCTCGACAAGCTCTCGCGCGGGATGTTCATCATGCTCCGCGAGGGTACCTGCAGCCACGACCTCGCGCAGCTGGCGCCGCTCGTTTTGGAAAATCCCGCCCGCGCGCGGCGCTGCTGCTTTGCGACGGACGACCGTGCGCCCTCCGACGCGCTCCAGATGGGCATGATCGACAACGCCTGCCGCATGGCGGTTGCCGCGGGAATCGACCCGGTGGTAGCCGTGAGCATGGGCACGCTTTCTACGGCCGAGTGCTTTGGGCTCGATCACGGCCCGGCCGACGCGCTCGAGCGCCGCGGCGCCATCGCGCCGGGCAAGCGCGCCGATTTGCTCATCTTGGACGACCTCACTTTTGCCGAGGCACCGCACCAGGTCTATGCGGCCGGCGCGCTCGTGGCCGAGGACGGCCGTTTTGTGGGTGAGGTCGCGCCGGCGGACGAGCAGGTGGCCGAGCTCGAGCAGGCGCTCCGCGGCTCGGTCCAGCTGCCCGAGCTTTCGACTGAGGTCTTTAGCTATGCGTTCCGCCCGGGCGAGGCGGTGATCGATGTGGTGCCCGGCAACGCCATCACCGGGTGCGTGCGTCCCGAGACCGACGACGGCCTGCGGCGCATCATGCTCATCGAGCGGCACGGGCGCGCCGTCGCCGCGCAGCAGGCAGGCGCTGATGGCGACGGCGCGGCAGGTACGGGGCTTGTGGGCAGGCACATCGGTCGCGGCTGGGTGCGCGGTTTTACCATCGAGGGTGGCGCGATCGCCTCAACGGTGGGACACGATTCGCACAACGTGTGTGTGGTGGGCGACAACCCATGCGACATGCAGGTGGCAGTTGAGGCGCTCGGCGAGGGCGGCTTTGTGCTTGCGCGGGGCGGCGAGGTTGTAGCCCGGCTCGACCTGCCGCTCGGCGGCCTTATGAGCGACCGGCCGGCAGGCGAGGTGGCGGCCGAACACGACGCCTTTATCGCTGCGGCGCGCGCTGCGGGTATCGAGCCGCCGCTCGACCCTGTGATGGGGATGATCTTCTTGCCGCTGCCCGTAATCCCTGCGCTCCGCATCCGCCCCGAGGGGATGTTCGACACGGTGCGCTACGAGTACGCGAGCTAGGGAGACACTGATCGAATCATTCCGCGCCCGTCCCGCCGTGCGTCAGTGCCGCCGGTGCGTCCCCGCGGGTGTGTGTGGGCGGTACCCGGCGAGGGTTGTTCCCGCCTCGGAGAGCCGATCGCGCCTTGAGAAGTGCGAATTGCGGGCCTTTCAGATAACTCGATGCCCGATGTGAGTGCATCTTTCAAGACCCTTGAGTAGCACTCTACTACGCTAAAGCGCTCAACTGGGGCTTCTTCGGTCATAATCGCTCGAAACGACGGGTGCTACTCGACGTTTCCAAAAGATACACTCACATCGGGGGTCGAGTTTTTTGCACGTCCGCCTACGCGCCCGCCAGACGCGTCATGATGAAGCGCCCAACGCCCGCCTCGTCGTTCGTCGCGCAGACCGCGTCGGCTGCGGCGCGGACCTCGGGCTCGGCGTTGGCCATGGCTACACCGCATCCGGCCGCCTCGAGCATCGAGAGGTCGTTGATGCTGTCACCAAAGGCAACAGAGTCGGCAACGTCCTCGCCTACGTGCGCGCAGAGCCAGGTGAGCGCCGTGCCCTTGGTGGCTGCGGCGTCCGATACCTCGAGATTCATGGGGAGCGACCGCACGATGGCGATTCCCTCAACCTCGCTCAGGCCACAGAGCAGCGCGTCGCGGTCGGCCGGGTCGCGCCAGAGGTAGGTGACGCGATCGGCATCGTCGCGCGATTCGATGAGCGTGCGCAGGCTCTCGTCCACCGGGGTGCGCATGGCGCGCATCGCCGCGAGGAGCGCGGGGTCATCCACAAAACGGCCGAGCTCGCCGAGTGCGGAGCGGAGCGAATAGCACCGGCCGTCGGCAAAAACATCAAAGAGCACGTCGCGGCCCTGGGCAATCTCCCAGAGATGTAGGAGCCGCGCGCGGTCGAGCGGCACGCGGTGCAAGAGCTTGCCCGTTTTGGCCTCGTAGACGCTCGCGCCGTTGGCGCAAACCGCCCAGCGCACGGCCGGGTGCGCGAGGATATGTGGGTCGAGGCCCGAGAACGCGCGCCCCGTACAGGGCACAAAACTCCCGCCCGCCTCGGAGAGCGCATCGAGTGCGGCCCAGTTCTCGGCCGGAACCGTTTTGGCAGACGAGAGGAACGTCCCGTCCATGTCGGAGAAAAAGATCACGTGCGCCTCCCGTATTCACCTGAGTTCACGCGCCCCAGCATAGCAGAGCCGTCCCGCCAGGCGTGGGCCCTTGTCGCGTGGGTCGTGTGTGGCCCGATGGTGCAACTCGACCCCATCCCCAGATGACTCAGGCTCGCACGGAATGGGTCAGATGGAGCACGTCCCCAAATGACCCACATGGCCTATCGGTCGGCGATGGGCACGTAGGTCACGTCGTCCATCACGGCGTTGTACGCCGGTCGGATGATGCGGTGCGCACCGTAGAGTTCCTCCATGCGGTGCGCGGCCCAGCCAGCCATGCGCGCCACGGCAAAGAGCGGGGTGTAGAGGGTCTCGGGCACGCCGAGGATGCTGTAGATAAACCCGGTGTAGAGGTCGATATTCGCGCAGATGGGCTTCTTGATGCCGCGCTCGCGGCGCATCACCTCGGGCGCGATCCGCTCAATCCGCTCAATGAGCGTAAACTCCTCGCCCAGGCCCTTCTCGTCGGCGAGCGAGCGGGCGTAGCGCTTGCAGATCTGTGCGCGCGGATCGGAGAGCGTGTAGATGGCATGGCCCATTCCGTAGATGAGGCCCGAGCCGTCAAACGCCTCGCCGCGCAGAATCTGTGCGAGATAGGCGGCGACCTCCTCGTCGTCGTCCCAATGGGCCACGTGCTCGCGGATATCGGCGTGCATCTGCGTCACCTTGGCGTTGGCGCCGCCGTGGCGCGGCCCCTTGAGCGAGCCGATGGCCCCGGCGTAGGCCGAGTACGCATCGGTGCCCGAACTCGAGAGCACGCGGCAGGTAAACGTGGAGTTGTTACCGCCGCCGTGCTCGGCGTGGAGCATGAGCATGACGTCGAGGAGCATGGCCTCCTGGTGGGTGTAGTCGTCTCCGCCGCGGAGCACCTCGAGGATGGCCTCGGCCATCGACGACGACGCGTTGGGCGCGGGCACCTGCACGCGCACCCCGCTCGACTCCGCCTCGTGCGTGATGTGTGCGATGGCGGCCAGCCGCGGGAGCCTCGCCAGAAGCGAGAGCGCCACGTCGACCTCGTGCGGCGCGGAGGTGTCGTCGGGCGTCTCGTCAAAGGCGTAGAGCAGAAGCACCGCGCGCTGCAGCACGTTCATGATGCTCGACGACTGCGTGGGGATGGGGAACTCGGCCACGTACTCGTCCTCGAGCAGACGCAGGTTGCCAATGCGCGCGCCGATGCTCTCGAGCTCGGCGTCGTTGGGGAGGTTTCCTGTGATGAGCAGGTAGGCGAGCTCCTCATAGCCAAAGCGGTCCTCGGCGTGGGCGCTGTCGATGATGTCGGCGATGTCGTAGCCGCGGATGGTGAGCTTGCCCTCGTCGGGGATAAACCGCCCGTCCTCCTTGCGGTAGCCGTGCACGTCGGAGATGCGCGTGAGGCCCGCCACCACGCCCGAGCCGTCCTCGTTGCGAAGCCCGCGCTTGACGTCGTGCTCGCGGTAGAGCGCCTCGTCGTAGGGCTCCATGGAGGCGCCGGAGTAGAGGCGCGTCGACGCCGGCGAGATGCGGCGCGACTTGGCAAAGTTCTGCATGTGGCGCTGGTAGATGGAGCTGTGCTGGTAGCGGTGGTCGATCACGGGTGCCTCCTTTGCGCGCGAGTTGTGAGGACGGGTGGTGCTATGGCATGAGGGCCGCCGGGAGGCGACCCTCGGGGTGTCGGTTATCGGCGCCGGCGGCTACGGGTGTCGCGTGACGGTTTTGCCGCCGGGCACGTGCCGGATGGCGCGGTGTTGCAGGCGGTGCGGTTACAGGCGGTACATAAAGTTGAAGACGTCCTCGCGCTGCATCTGCACCGAGACGCCGATCTTCTCGCCCGCGGCGGTGAGCTCCTCCTGCAGGGCGGGGAAGTCGAGCGTGGCGGCCGAGGTGTCGGCGATCATGGTCATAGTAAAGATGTCATCCACGACGCTCTGGGTGATGTCGCGGATGTCCACCGAGGCGTCGGCGAGCACGCTCGTGATGGCGGCAAGGATGCCGGGGCGGTTCTTGCCGAGCACGGTGATGACGACGCGGGTGGGGGAGAGCTCTGCCATGGGGAACCTTTCTGTTGGGCGCGCCGCGTTTGCGGGAGCCGGAATGCGACGGAGTTTACCCATTCTACCGGTTGCGTAAGCGCCAGACAAAGCCGTGCAACAAATGGAAACGCAGGGAGCGGGGCTAAAGCCGGGTCCAGCACCGTCACTCGCGCGTGGCGGTAGCGTGATGATTTGATGCCTGCGTACCCGGGCAGCGCGGCTGTGCTATCCTAAACCGGTTGTGTTTTTACCTTGGTCGGAAACCAAGGCACCTTACCGTTCTGGTCGGAAACCAGAACACGAAAGGAGTCCCTGCATGAAGCCCAACATCCATCCTGAGTACATGGAGTGCACGGTGCGCTGCTCCTGCGGCAACACCTTTGTGACCCGTGCGACCGTGCCCGAGATTCGCGTCGAGCTCTGCAACGAGTGCCATCCGTTCTACACGGGCCAGCAGAAGTTCGTCGATACCGGTGGACGCGTCCAGCGTTTCGCCGACAAGTTCGGTGGCGCCGCTCAGGCCGCCCTCGAGCGCGAGGCCGCCAAGAAGGCCGAGCGTCAGAAGGCCGCCGAGGAGGCCGCTGCCAAGAAGGCCGCCGAGCGCGAGGCCAAGGCTGCCGAGAAGGCCAAGCGTGCCGCTGAGTACGAGAAGAAGGCCGCTGCTGAGGCCGCCAAGAAGGCCGCCGAGGCTCCTGCGGAGGAGGCCGCTCCGGCCGAGGCTCCCGCTGAGGACGCCGCCGAGACCGAGGCTGCCGCCGAGTAGCCTCGCCCGCATCGAGCGAGTCCGCGCCCCGCACCCTCACCGGTGCGGGGCGTTTTTTGTGCGCGGTCGACTGGGGGCGGCGTGCGTGGCCACCTCGTCCGACGCAGTCGCCGTGCCGGCAGGTGCCCCATCGCGTGCACAGCGCCGCCCCTGGCCCGGTGGACGGAACGCCCGCTCCCTAGTTGCCTCGGCGCGTGCGTGGTGCCGCCGTTGTCGCCGGTCGCCCGCTACCTCCCAAGCAACCTTCCTATATCTACCTGCACCTTCCGCACACAGCAGGCAAAATGGCATAGCTTACTAGACGGTAAGCTGCAATTTGTCAAGAGAAAACGGCCAAAGAAACACCATAGACCGTTCATCGAAAACAAGCAGTTTTACTTTACACTGCAAAAACAGTGTTTACGCAGGAAAACGGCACTTGAATGCCGTCGTCTTTACATACCGTTCACGGATTTGCGCAACCTGCGCGCGTCTGATTACGTAGACTTTTACAAGCGAGGGCCGAGCTGTGCCAAGGTGATTCCGTGCACGCATTCAAGCACGGAAAAAGCCAGCAAAATGGCAGGAAGAACCGGCCCCCGGGGAGACTATCCCGCCCGTATGTAGGCTGCGTAAAATGGTCTACGTTTTTAGGCGGGGAGGTTTGCCGAAGCAAGCGAGGTGCACGCGAACAACGCGGCTCGTGCCGCAACCTTCGCAGGGAGTCCGGCGTTGCGCTCGCTTCGGGATAGCGCAGGAACGCGAGGTAACAGGAAGGAGATGGAAGTATGGCTGAAGAGGACACCAGCATGGAGATGATCTCGTTCGGTATCGTCGCCTCGGCCGGCGCGGCGCGTAGCCTCGCCATGGAGGCTATCAAGACGGCGCGCGAGGGGGATATCGCCGCCGCTCGCGAGATGCTCGCTGAGTCGCGCAAGGCGGGCCTCGAGGCGCACGACGAGCAGACCAAGCTGCTGTCGCGCGAGGCTGGTGGCGACCACGTCACCGTCGACGTGCTGCTCGTGCACTCGCAGGATCACCTTATGACTGCGATGCTCTGCCAGGATCTGGCAGAGGAGATGATCAACCTCTACGAGATGGTTGAGACCCAGTCGAAGTAGCCCACGCCATTGGCTACCGACGGGTAGGAAAAGGAGGAGTTACCATGAAAGTTCTTCTTGTGTGCGCTGCGGGCATGTCCACCAGCATGCTGATGAAGAAGATGGAGGACTACGCCAAGGACAACAACATCGACCTCACGATCGATGCCATGAGCGTTGACGCCATGAAGGACCCCAAGGATGCCGGTTACCAGTGCGTCCTCATGGGGCCGCAGGTCTCGTACCTCAAGGCCAAGGTCGAGAAGAAGGCCCAGGGCCTGCCGATCGACGTTATCCCGATGGCCAACTACGGCCGTCAGAACTGCCCCGCCATCGTCGAGCAGATCGAGAACCTGATCGGCTAAGGGCAGCTTAGGCCTTTGTACGGTGTAGACGACGGAAAGGGACAACGTGTCTAAGAAACAGGAGCGGAAGAAGCGTCGCGCGCGCGTCGCACAGAGCGGTGCCGCGCGGAGTGCGCGCCTGCAGGGGCACACGGAGGACGCCAATGAACGCTATCGCAGCGAGTACGCCGTTCGCGGCGCCCGTTCCAACCGGTTCATGCTCGTGCGCTACCTCTCGGCGCTGATCTTCTTCCTCAACATCTCCTGGCTCACGATCTTGTTCGTCGCGCGCTCGTGGGGAATCGTGGTTCCGCTCGTCGGCTTCGCGGCGTCTGGCGTAGCGCTCATCGAGTGCATGGTCAGCGTCTCGCGCGACCATGAGCGGCTCAAGTACGCCGAGGTGTTCTATCCCGCCTCAGCGGTGATGTACGTGCTCGCCGCCGTGATCACCCTCGTTGCTGGCAAGGACCTCATCTTCCCGTTCCTCTCCGAGGGCATCTACGGTGTTGCCCTGTGCGTCTTCTGCATCGCTGTGGAAGCCATCGTGTACCGGCGCCTCTGGAAGATCCGCCACCACACGGACAAGCGCTACGCGCGCTATGCCCAGGTTTCCGCAGACGCAGCACAATCGTCCTGAAAGGATGTGAACAGCTTTGTTTGAATTTCTTGAGAAGTACCTGATGGGCCCGATGACCAAGCTGGCTCAGTTCCGCATGGTCCGCGCCATCACCCAGGCCGGTATGTCCACGATCGGCATCACCATCATCGGCTCGATGTTCCTCGTCGTGAACGTTCTCCCGCAGGCTTTCCCGGTGCTGGCCCCCATCTGGGCGGTTTCCTTCGACCAAATCACCAACATCTACATGCTGGCCAACTACGCCACGATCAGCTCGATGGCCATCTACTTCATCATCGCGGTCGCGTTTGAGTATGCGAACATCCTCGCCGAGGAGGACGAGATCGCCATCAAGCCGCTCAACGCCGTCCAGCTCGCCCTCTTCTCGTTCATGATGCTCGTTCCGCAGCTCGGGATCGTCGACGGCGTCATCGCGCTCCTGAACGACCCCGAGGCCGCCCTTATCAACGGCCTCTCCGTGGGCACCGGCACCCTCGCGCGTTTCGGCTCCTCGGCGCTCTTCGTGACCTTCATCGTCGCGTGGTACTCCGTGCGCCTCTACGCGCTCTGCGTGCAGAAGCACATCGTCATCAAGCTCCCCGACGTCGTGCCCGCCGGCGTGGCGAACTCCTTCACCTCGCTCGTGCCGGCCTTCTTCGTGGCGATCGTCACCATGCTCATCCAGGGCATCCTGCTTGCCTTCGGTACGAACATCTTCGACATCATGTCCATCCCCTTCGGCTTCATCACCTACATCTGCGACACGCTGCCCGGCCTGATCGTCATCATGCTCCTCATCCACCTGCTCTGGTCGGTGGGTATCCACGGCGCCTCGATCATCGGCTCCTTCTACGGCTCAATCGCGCTCGCGAACCTCGCCGAGAACGCGGCCGGTGGTCACATGTTCCTCGCTGGCGACCCGTTCAACCCGTTCGTGTACGCCGGTGGTTCGGGCGCTACGCTCGGCCTCGCCTTCATGCTCTGCTTCTTGGCTAAGTCCGAGCAGCTCAAGGCCATCGGCAAGGCCGAGATCGTCCCGGCTCTCTTCAACATCAACGAGCCCATCCTCTTCGGTCTGCCGATCGTGTACAACCCCAACATGATCATCCCGTTCGTCGCCGCGCCGACCGTCTGCGTCATCCTGGCTTACTTTGAGTTCCAGGTCGGCCTCATTCCGCCGATCATCGCAAACGCTCCGTGGTGCACCCCTGGCCCGCTGAACGCGTTCCTGGGCACGGGCGGCAGCATCGTCGCCGCGGGCGTCTCCGTGGTGAACATCCTCGTCGCTGCTGCGATCTGGTTCCCGTTCTTTAAGCGCTACGACAACAAGCTCTACGGCGAGGAGCAGGCCAAGCTCGCTGCCGAGCTCGAGGCTGCCGAGGCTTAATGCGACTCCCTGCTAGCTGTTGCCGCGCCTGGTAACGGGCCGAGCACGGCAACGGAACCCGTGGCGGTTCGGCCCGAGAGAGGGTCGGCCGCCACGGGCTTTTTGGTATCTGCGCGCTGGAGTGCGGACGGCCCTTGGGGGCATGCGCCCGCGCCGGCGCGGTCGAGGAAGGATTCCCATGCCATTCAAAGACGGTTTTCTGTGGGGCGGCGCCGTTGCGGCGCATCAGCTCGAGGGCGGCTACGACGAGGGCGGCAAGGGCCTCTCGGTCATGGACGTGGCCACCAAGGGAGGCCCGCACACGCGCCGGCGCTACACCGGCGACATCATCCCCGGCGAGAGCTATCCCAACCACGAGGCCATCGACTTCTATCATCGCTATCACGGCGACATCGAGCTCTTTGCCGAGATGGGCTTCAAGTGCTTCCGCACCTCCATCGCCTGGAGCCGGATCTTTCCCGAGGGCGACGAGCTTGAGCCCAACGAGGAGGGCCTAAAGTTCTACGACGACCTCTTTGACGACCTGCTGGCCCACGGCATCGAGCCCGTCATCACGCTCTCGCACTTTGAGATGCCGCTCATGCTCACCAAGCGCTACGGCGGCTGGCGCAGCCGCAAGCTCATCGAGTTCTTTGTGCGCTTTGCCAAGGTCTGCTTTGAGCGCTATCGCGACAAGGTCAAGTACTGGATGACCTTCAACGAGATCAACAACCAGACCAACTACCGCGACTCGTGGTCGCTGCTCACCAACTCGGGCATCATCGTCGAGGAGGGCGAGGACTCCGAGAAGCTCATGTACCAGAGCGTGCACTACGAGCTCGTGGCGAGCGCGCTGGCCGTGGAGGAGGGCAAGAAGATCAACCCCGACTTTAAGATCGGCTGCATGATCGCCATGACGCCCATCTACCCGGCCACCTGCAAGCCCGAGGACGTCTTCATGGCGCACCGCGCCATGGAGCGCCGCTTCTTCTTTGCCACGGTGCACGCGCGCGGCTACTACCCCGAGAACATCACCGCGCTGTGGCGCCGCCGCGGCTGGGAGCTCGACATCACCGACGACGACCTCGAGGCGCTCGCCGCCGGCACCGTCGACTACATCGGCTTCTCGTACTACATGTCGTTCTGCACCAAGTGGAACGGCAAAGACGAGTCGTTTGATTACGATGAGTCGCGCGACCTGGTGCGCAACAAGTACGTCAAGGCGAGCGACTGGGGCTGGCAGATCGACCCGGTGGGCCTGCGCTACGCGCTCAGCTGGTTTACCGATATGTACCACCTGCCGCTCTTTATCGTCGAGAACGGCCTGGGCGCCTACGACAAGGTGGAGAAGGACGGCTCGATCCACGACGACTACCGCATCGACTACTTCCGCGACCACATCGCGCAGATGAAGAAGGCCGTGGAGGAGGACGGCGTGGACCTCATCGGCTATACGCCGTGGGGCTGCATCGATCTGGTGAGCGCCTCGACCGGCGAGATGGATAAGCGCTACGGCTTTATCTACGTCGATAAGAACAACAAGGACGAGGGCACGCTCGAGCGCAGCCGCAAGGACTCGTTCTACTGGTACAAGAAGGTCATCGAGACCAACGGTGAGGATCTCGCGTAGGCGCGGTCGTTCTGCTTGCCGTGTGTGAGAGCCACCCCGGTCCGTACCGCGTGCGGGCCGGGGTGGCTCATTTGGGGACGGGGTTTGAGTCACATGAGTCTTGCCTTCTAGCTCTCGTGTGGGCATCGTCTGGACACCCGGCTATGCGGTAGGGCCCGTTCAGGATTTCTCTGGAGCGATTTCCTGGGCTGAGTGGTGCTGCGCCCCTCAAGCTGCAGAACGCGAAGATGAGCCCCAGAGTAATCCCGAACGGGCCCTACCGCATAGCAGCTGGGAACCAGCGAGCGCATGCACGATGGTTTCTCCGTGCGTACACGCAACCTGCGCAAACCGGTCCGCGCAAAGGGATAGAGTATCTTCGTCTGACTCTGACCGTAGGCGGGCAAGAGGGCCCGACCGACCGCAATACGAAAAGGACCACCCATGGGTTTCATGACCAAGCTGCTCTCCATCGGCTCGGACAAGGATATTAAGCGTTACCGCAAGATCGCGGACAAGATCAACGACCTCGAGCCCACGTACCGAGCGATGACCGACGAGGAGCTTGCGCACCAGACCGAGCTCTTCCGCGAGCGCTACGCCGCCGGTGAGTCGCTCGACAGTATGCTCCCCGAGGCCTTTGCCACGGTGCGCGAGGCGTCGCGCCGCACGACCGGGCTTCGGCACTTCGACGTGCAGCTCATCGGCGGCATGGCGCTGCACGAGGGGCAGATCGCCGAGATGAAGACCGGCGAGGGCAAGACGCTCGTCTCCACGCTCGCCGGCTACCTCAACGCCATCGCCGGCAAGGGCGTGCACGTGGTGACCGTCAACGACTACCTCGCCAAGCGCGACTCCGAGTGGATGGGCCGCATCTACCGCTTCCTCGGCATGACGGTTGGCCTTCTGCAGAACGGCATGCCGCTCGACCAGAAGCGCCCCGCCTACGCGGCGGACGTCACCTACGGCACCAACGCGGAGTTTGGCTTCGACTACCTGCGCGACAACATGGTCATGCGCGCCGAGCAGCGCGTCCAGCGCGGGCATGCCTACGCTATCGTCGACGAGGTCGACTCGATCTTGATCGACGAGGCGCGCACCCCGCTTATCATCTCCGGCGCCGGCACCCGCTCGGCGAGCACCTACCGCGACTTTGCCCATGCGGTGCGCGGCCTCAAGCGCGCCGAGGAGATCCAGCCCGACCCGCTCTCCATGGAGCCCATGCCCGAGCCCGACGGCGACTTTGTGATGGACGAGGCCAAGCACACCATCGCCGCGACCGAGCAGGGCCTGAAGAAGATTGAGAAGCGCCTTGGCGTGGACGACATCTACGCCGACCTTTCCGGTCAGATGGCCAACCACCTCCAGCAGGCTCTCAAGGCCCAGTACATGTTCCATCTGAACAAGCAGTACGTCATCGTGAACGGCGAGGTCAAGATCGTCGACGAGTTCACGGGCCGCATCATGGAGGGCAGGCGCTACTCCGAGGGCCTGCACCAGGCCATCGAGGCCAAGCACGGCCTCATGGTGCGCGAGGAGAACCAGACGCTCGCGACCATCACCCTGCAGAACTACTTCCGCCTCTACGACAAGCTCTCGGGCATGACGGGTACCGCCATGACCGAGGATGCCGAGTTCCGCGAGATCTACAAGCTGCCCGTCCAGGTGATTCCGCCCAACAAGGAGTCCCAGCGCGTCGACCACGACGACCTCATCTACCGCACCATCGACGCCAAGTTCCGTGCGGTGGTGGAGGACGTGGCCGAGCGTCACGCCGAGGGACAGCCCGTGCTCGTGGGCACCGTGTCCATCGAGAGCTCCGAGCGCCTCTCGCGCTTGCTCGACAAGCGCGGTATCGAGCATGAGGTCTTGAACGCCAAGTACCACGAGCGCGAGGCGCAGATCGTGGCGCAGGCGGGCCGCCTGGGCGCGGTCACCATCGCCACCAACATGGCCGGCCGTGGTACGGACATCTTGCTCGGCGGCAACCCCGAGGCGCTTGCCGACGAGGCGACGCGCGCCTATGACTTTGGCATCGACCCTGCCGTGCTCGACCGCGTGCTCGCGCTTTCCGACCACGGCGTGATCGACCCCGAGCAGCTCGCCGACGCCGGCGTGGAGGTCGAGCCGGACGTGCTCGCACGCATCGCCGAGGTCTACGAGACCGAGCTCGCGCGCGCTCGCGAGGTGTGCGACCGCGAGCACCAGCAGGTGGTGGGTCTCGGCGGCCTCTGCGTCATCGGCACCGAGCGCCATGAGTCCCGTCGTATAGACAACCAGCTCCGCGGCCGCTCCGGCCGTCAGGGCGACCCCGGTGAGACGCAGTTCTACCTGTCGCTCGAAGATGACCTCATGCGCCTCTTCGGCGGCGAGCGCATGGACAAGATTTCGAATCTCATGCAAAAGGCAGAGATGGACGACATGCCCATCCAGGCCAAACTCGTCTCCAAGGCTGTCGAGGGCGCCCAGCGCAAGGTTGAGAACATCAACTTCTCGATGCGTAAGAACGTGCTCGAGTACGACGACGTTATGAACAAGCAGCGCCAGGTGATCTATGCCGAGCGCAACAAGATCCTCGACGGCAAGGACCTTACTGCGCACATCAACGAGGTCATGACCGATACCGTGGAGCGCTGCGTGCGCGAGTTCTGCCCCGAGGACGCTCGCGACGGTGAGCGCGACCTAGAGGGGCTTCACAAGTGGCTCGTGGAGCTCACCGGCCGCCCCGATGCACCGCGCTTTGCCGACGAGCCCGCGGCGCAGCTTAACGAGGATGTGCTTGCGTTTGTGAAGCGCTGCTACGACGAGCGCTGCGAGCGCCTGGGCGACGAGCTCATGCAGAACCTCAACCGCCAGGTGATGCTCCGCGTGATCGACACCCGCTGGATGACCTACCTGCAGGAGATGGACTACCTCAAGCAGGGCATAGGACTGCGCAGCTTTGGCCAGCGCGACCCGCTCGTGGAGTACAAGAGCGAGGCCTTTGCCGCGTTCCGCACGCTCGTGGACACCATGTACGAGGACTACCTGCGCACGGTGCTGCGCATTGAGGTGCGCCGTGCCCCGCAGGCCGCGGTGGAGCAGCCCTCGGAGGACGGCGCGCTCGCCGGCGCAACCTACTCCGGCCCGACGGAGGTCGACGGCGCGCAGGCCGCCGCTGCCTCCACCCTGCGCCAGCAGGCCGCCGCGATGGCGGCGGGCGCGGGTGCCGGGGCTGGCGCTGCGGCTGGTGCTGGTGCTGGGGCGGGTGCGGGCTCCACGGTGCGCACCTACGTTAAGGCCGAGAGCGGCGACCCGTACGCCAACGTGGGCCGCAACGACCTCTGCCCCTGCGGGAGCGGCAAGAAGTTTAAGTACTGCCACGGCAGGAACCGGTAGGCGCGCATGGCAGAGAACGCAGAGAACCAGGTGGTGACGGCCGACGAGCTCGACGCCCTCGAGGCTCGGCTCGCCGAAGTGGAGACCTACCTGCACTTGGACGAGAAGCGCGGCCGTGTGACGGAGCTCGAGCGCGAGAGCGCCGCCCCCGGGTTTTGGGACGATGCGGAGGCCGCGCGCCGCACGATGGCCGAGCTCTCCTCGGCCCGGAGCGACGTGGAGGCCGTCGACCGGGCGCGCGAGGAGCTCGCCGACGCCCGCACGGCGCTTGGGTTTGCCGCCGAGACGGACGGGGAGGAGGCCGCGGAGTTTGGCGCCGAGGCCACCGAGCTTGCCCGCGGGCTCACCAAGACGGTGGACGAGCTTGAGCTCTCGAGCTGGTTTACCGGGGAGTTTGACCACGGCGATGCCATCGTGACCATCAAGCCCGGTCAGGGCGGCTTGGAGGCCCAGGACTGGACCTTCATGCTCTTTAAGATGTACATGCGTTACTGCGCGCGCCGCGGCTGGAAGGTCACCGTTAACGACTGCCCGGCAGCGGAGGTCATCGGCATCGACCGTGCGACCTTTACCGTAGAGGGCAAGGACGCCTTCGGCATGCTTCGCGCCGAGGCCGGCGTGCACCGTCTGGTGCGCATCAGCCCCACCGACGCCAAGAAGCGCCGCCAGACGACCTTTGCCGGCGTTGAGGTCATCCCCGTGCTGCCGGACGACATCGACATCGAGATCGCCCCGGACGACATCCGCGTGGACGTGTACCACGCGAGCGGTCCCGGCGGCCAGGGCGTTAACACCACCGACTCGGCTGTGCGCGTAACGCACCTGCCCACGGGCATTGTGGTGACGTGCCAAAACGAGCGCTCGCAGATTCAGAACAAGGCAGCGTGCATGGCGATTTTAAAGGCGCGTCTGTATGAGCTGGAGTTGCAGAAGCGCGAGGAGGCTCTGGACGAGATCCGCGGCCCCAAGACCGAGATCGGCTTTGGCAACCAGATTCGCAGCTACGTGCTCTATCCCTACCAGATGGTCAAAGACCTGCGCACCGGCGTGGAGACGGGCAACGTGGACGACGTGCTCGAGGAGGGCAACCTCGACCCGTTTGTCATCGGGTATCACCGGTGGGCCACGGGAAACGCTTCCTAACCCGCCCGGCGCGCTGAGGCACGCCACCTCGGCCTTCAATCGTCGGTCGCCGCACGCAAGGCGTGCTCCCTCCTCTTTCAGGCCGATCTGGCACACCTCAGTGTGCCGTACGTCGTGGTCGATGGGTCATTTGGGGACGTGTTCCGTTTGACCCATTTTTCGGTGGGGGGTGGGACCAAGTGCCTGCCCCCATTGTCACGTGCTACAATGCAACCCGCAAATTCACATCTACCATGCGCCTGTTCAGGTTCGGCGGCCAGTGGCCGTGCGCAGGAGAGGACGGGGCATGGCAACCCGTGGCATCGCTCGACTCATACGCTCGCAATTTGTGCACGACCTCCCGCTCGTCATCTTTGGCTGTGCGGTCGCAGCGCTTGCCACCGACATGTTCCTCATCCCCAGCGGTCTTGCCGCGGGCGGCGTAACGGGTATCGCCACCATCATCAACGAGCTCGCCGCGCGCCAGGGCATCAACCTCCCCGTTGGTATTCAGACGATCGTGATGAACGCTGCGATCATGCTTCTCGTGGTGCGCTCGGGCGGGATGATGTACGCCGTCCAGACGGCCACGGGCTTTGTGCTCTACGGCTTCTTCACCGACCTCTTTGCCCCCTTTGTGGTGCCGCTCGGGCACTCGGAGCTGCTGGTCCCGGCTCTCTGGGGCGGCATCATCCTGGGGTTGGGTCTCGGGCTCTCCTTCCGCTGCGGGGTTTCCACCGGCGGGTCCGACACCGTGGCGCAGATCATCGCCCGTCGCTTCTCGTTGCCGCTCGGCACCACCGTCATGGTGATCGACTGCCTCATCTGCGCAGCTTCGGCGCCGGTGTTCTCGGTCGACAACGCCCTCGCCGCCGCGCTCTCTATGGTGGTGACGGGCATCGTGGTCGACCGGGTGGTCGACGGCGGCAACACGCAGCGCGCGGCCTTTATCATCTCGGAGCATTACGAAGAGATCTCGCACGACGTGCTCCACGGGCTCGACCGCGGCGTGACGCGCATCCAAGCGCGCGGCGAGTGGACGGGGGAGGAGCGCCCGATGCTCTTCGTCATCCTCGATAAGCGCGAGATCCAGCTGCTCAAGGCCGTGGTGGCCGAGCGCGACCCGCGTGCCATCATGGTCATCACCGACGTAAACGAGGCCCTGGGCGAGGGCTTCAAGGAGCTGGGTGCGTAGGAGGCCGCGCGGTTTGGGCCGTTCGCTGGCCAAGCCTTGCAAGCTTAGGGAAACTTAGAACTACTTAGAACTACTTAGAACTACTTAGAACTACTTAGAACTACTCAGAAGCGCGCCATCATTACGCTAGTGACGCAGGGCAAAGTCCAGCCCGTTGTTCGGGGTGCCCCTACCGCCTGGTGCGTACCCAATACACCCCGGAGAGGCCGAGGGTGATGCTAAAGGCCAGCGTGCACACGTGGCCGAGCAGCATGCCGGAGGCAAGGTAGAACACGAGGAGGACAACCGAGAGCACCGCAAGCACCTCAGCTACCGCCGGCCGCATGCGCTCTGGGAGCCGGCTGACCACCAGTACGGCGAGGATGAGGGCGAGCGCAGCGCCGAACAGGTTCGTGGCGAGAATCGCCCCAAGGTCATACGCCTCGTTGGGTGGCTGAAAGTACCAGCCGGTCCACCGTGCCGCCACGGGCTCGGTGGCATAGGGCACGGCAAGGCAGGCGTACCCCCAAGAAAGCGCGATGGCAAGCGTCTGGGCGATGCGTACAAGCGGGGTCGGGAGTTTCATGGCGCGCCTCCATTCAGCCAACTTGCCCTAGGTTTACCCGCCCGAGCTCGGGCTATGCGGATGGAAACTATAGTTTTCGCCTCTGCTGGAGGTCTTATGAACCGCCTCCCATCCCTCGGACACGGAAATAGAGGTCCGAGGGATGGGAGGCTTTTCGCGTCCGTCGACCGGGGGCAAATTCACCTCAAGTGACTCAGCGCGTAACGCTGTCACCTCCGCGGCCGCGCTCTATCGCGCCTTCCAATAGGCGTCCACGAGCTCGTGGTACAGAGGCGAGTCGTAGGGGAGGTCGAGTTTGCGGCAGACGATGGGTCCCATGTCCTCGTAGATGACGGGATCAGTGCTCAGCCCGATAAGCGTGCCAACGTAGTGCTGCCCGTTGTACTCAAAGTTTCGACTTTCGACCATGGGATCAGAGGCGACGCTCAGCAACGTGATGAGCCCGAACGCGGCTATCGCGGCTAGCCACAAGGCCCCTCTCCGCACCACACGTCCTGCACTCGGGCGGACGCCATTGGCCGAGCGCCCCGTTGCGATGATGGTGCGCGCCAGCATAAACGCAGTCATCCAGCCGGGCATGTAGATTGTTATGGTGCGGAAGAACATCGTTCCGCAGTAACCCCCAGCATCAACGACGGCGCTGAGGCAGAGCCCGAGCACAAAGATGCCGCCGAATCCCAAGACAGCTGCGGGAAGACGCGACTCGTTGAGGAACGGCATCGTTATCGCCGAGAGGCCGATGCAGAGTAGAAACGCGAGCCAGAGCACGGAGAGCCTCCTATCCCAGCTCAACCAGCAGATAGTTTGCCAACGCCCGGCAGCAAGCAAGATGCATGGCGTCCGGGCTCAGCCCGGCGAACTGGCTCAGTAATCCACTAGGGGCGCTCTCAAGGTCACCATGCATCTTATCGTATAGTCCGAGCGTAAGCTCGTCGATTGAACTTCCTACGCTCATATCCGAGAGCAGTGTTGAGAATCGGTTGAGATACATCTTGGTGTTCCCGTAGTACAGCGTAAGGCTCGAGGATATTGGGTGTCCTGAATTTACCTGGCCGGATAGTGCCAGACTGGCGATGCTGATTGCGTCAGCATCCGTGTATAGGTCTGGACAGTTGCATGCTGAGGAACCCTGCACCGCGCCGATAATGGTGTCGGCGGCATATTGGAACGCTCCCATATCAGATGGATTGCCAAGCGATGCATAGGCTGAGGCAAAGCCAGTTGCAAGGTCGCCGCCCCATCCGGTCCAGTAGTTTGGGACAGCTCCCGTTGGGGCATAGCCCTCTACAACTGCCATGAGATGACAGTAATCGATGCGACCCACGAGCGCAGGATCTGTGAAGAGTGGGCTTGTTTCGCCAAGTATCGATTGGAAATATTCGTGGAGAGAAGCATGATTGAGTTTCATGAACGCAATGAAACCTTGGTTAATTGGGGCAAGAAGTGATATTGCCCAAGCTGTTGATCCATATCGAGGGGCTCTAAGATAGTTGGTGGTGCCAAGAGCGAGCTCGCTTTGCGTTGGCGTTCTTTGGTTTGCAGACTGGAAGTATTCGACATAACAATTCTCGAGTTCTTCAACATGAGGGATGGTGTCGACAATCTGCAGAGCTCCAACAAGGCTATCTTTCTGCGGCTGAACGTAGTAGGGAGTGTAGCTTGATTGGCCTGTATCGCGCCCCTTTTCGATGCCTTTGTCTACGCCAAACGATCCATCACTTGCGCTAAGTGTGTATTCGAGTATCTGATCGAATGCCCAGTTTTCAGGGAGCGGATAACCGAGATTTCCGCTGTATCCCGTTGACATGTCAGCGATAAAACTATTCACCGCGAGGTCTTGAGCCATGATAATGCCGCAGGTATTCCGTGCGCTATAGATACCGATAGCATAGGGTGAACCATAGGACTTGAAGAAGTTGTTTATGCCGCTAAAGTGCGGAACGACCTTGTTGAAGACCTCTCCCTCCATGTAGTCGTAATCAACAGCAAAATAGATGGTGGACCCCATGGGTATGCCAACGTCCATGGCTGCCAACAAGGCTTTCTGCGCATCGGAGAATCCTCTGCTGTAGCTAAAGTAATCAGAGAGGTCTTCGTGTGTTTGCCACCAATCGGTGTCATCTTGGAAGATGCAGAAGTAGCGCATGCCTCCTGAGATGATTCGCTCCATCTCTTCGCGCGTCAGAAACTTGTCGTGTCGAGACGCTCCTGAGCCCGCCGCTCCCGTAAGATAGCGCCCTACGATGCTATATCCGTCATTGCGGAGTGCGGTGACCTTTGCGGTGCTAAGTTGGGTGGCGCTGTCGCACGAGGAGCCGTTGCGCTGTTGGTTTCCTGTGCTAACCAAGAGGGCCATCCATTCGTCGAGACCAAGAATGTCTCTGACGGGAAGAGCGTAGTCGCTTTGAAATGTATGGAGGGCGCTCAGCATTTCATTGCTGAATGAACCGGTGAACTGCCCGGGAGCGTATCGGTTGATGGCTGAGCCTCGATACCGATCGATTCCATTGCAGTAGAGTGTATACTGCGCGAGCTCGGTAAATCTGGTCATTTGGGCACTTGAATAGGGCTTGTTCCCGTAGCCATACTGTTGCGTTCCAGTGTTGAGGTCCGGGCACCATGTTCGGGTTGTTGGTCCGAACGTACCGTTGGCAGTTCCAACGGGTAGCCCCTCTTCCGCTTGGAGGGCGTAGATGAAGGCCTTGGAGGTGGAGCGCCCCACCACCCCGTCAGCGGCGCAGATATCCGTGTACTCAAGGTAGAGGTGATTAAGCGTGCGCTGGATGTAGCGAACGCGTGCGTCTCCACCGGCAATGAGCTTGTACTCATCGACGCCGCATGCGGCTTTCATCTGCCTGCCGGTGGCCGTCGTTGAGGACTGGCTGCTGTCAAGCCCTGCGTCACCTTGGATTTCGAGGAGGGCATTTTGCGTTGTTAGGCCGAAGTGCCCGTCGCATGTGCCGGAATCGTAGCCTTTTCCCTGCAAGGCGTATTGAAGGATTCTCACCCTATTGTTTTCTTCTCCGCTTGACAGGGGCGTCGCATCGCATTGCGCATAGGTCTGCTCGCCGAAGACGCCGGTGATTGTTGAGAGTCCAAGCTCGATTTGAAGCGCCGAAACGAGTGAGGCGGAAAATGCGCTTCCCGGTTTGCCGTTCTCCTCAACAGGAATGTATCCAGACCGGTTTGCATAAGTTGCGTTGAGCCATTGCTGAGCCTCGAGAACGATGTCCGACATGAGGGCCTCCTTCTAGGCTAAAGCCGCTTGCCGACCAAAGTATACCGTTTAAAAAGTATATTAATAAATAAAGTACACAATACAATATATTAATAGAGAAAGGAGGGTTTGGACGGAAGGGGTGCGTAGAAAGGATCGATACTATGGATAGCAAGGGATTGTTCACGTCAATAGCAAAGAGCTTGGCTCAAAAGGTTTTCGTAGCGATTGTGATCTGTGCCGTGGGGATTGTTTTGGCTCCCCATAACGCATTTGCATCATCAGCGACCCAGCAAGGCGATAGCGCGACTATCAATGGGTATACCGTGAAGACTTACAGTACTGCGCAAACAAATCCCACCTGGTTTACTGCGTCAACGAATATTTGGAGTTCGAAACAGGCGTCGCCTGGAGCATTGCGAGCAAAGGCACAGCTTAGGGTTGGCATTTCTACGCCCTATGATCTTACCGTTGCAACCGATTGGGCTTATAACAAATCGGCAAACGTTGTGGCTGGAGCTACTGCCACTCATAGATTTACAAGCAATCCCGGATGGGGCGGAATTCAGGCAACAGGCACCGGGGGAATTTATATCAGCGGGTGGCATGACTTTTATGCTGGTACGGCAACCGCGTGGATAGATAGTAGGTCGGCATCGATTAGCGCGCTCAAAGAGCGTGCCTCGGAACGAATTGATTCCGCTACCGGTGAGATATATCTCCGTGCGATGGGCGAGTCGGGCAAGATGGGCTATGTCAAAAAAGGCGAGGAAAGCGTCACTGAGTACATGTCCCCTCAAGAGGTACTAAACTTTATAGGGGAAACTAACGGGGTGGTTCATATTAACCTCTACGACGAGGATCTCAAAACGGTCATCGATACGTATCCTGTTTCGTTCACGCTTTGCTGACGCGTTGGGGGTCGGAATGAAATGTGTCGACAGGCGAATCGTCTTAGAGCTGGTTGCTGGTTTATCTTGCCTGTCCTTGGCCGGCTGTGTTTCGGATGAGATGGGCTTGCAACAGGAGACCATGGGTTCCGGCCCCGAGCAATGGGATAACCAGGCAACGTGGGGTAATCTTGATTTGGCGTGGAGCGCCCTGCTGCTGAGGGAGCCTGGCGTCGATACGTCGGCGGACGAGGAGCCGCTCTCGGAGATGGCGCTCGGCATCATCATCAGGACGAGCAACCTTGCAACCTGGGGCCAAAACGTGCTGGTGGGTGCGGGCGGCGCTCTGCTGATGTTCGATACTGCCATCGGCGACGTCCTCGACCGTTTTGAGCTGAGCGCTCAAGACACGAACTCTCCCATGGGCGACGTGGCGGCAGTGGCCGTAGATGGGGATACGGCCTATCTTGCGACGTCCGGTGGATACTTTGTCTCGATTGATCTTGCGAGCAAGAAGCAACTTTGGGCGCAGCTCGTCTGTCCTGCGCGGCAGACGGGCTGGCTTGCGCAGGATGTAGATGGCACATACGAGGACCTTCCGGGGGCGTGGCTCTGTCCTAACGTGGTGGTGCATGACGGCGCGCTGGTTACCGGTTTCTCGAGCTATCAGATGGAAAACGCCTCGACGCTCGTGTGCGTTGAGGCGGCAACCGGTGCGGTCCGCTGGACTCGGCAGCTCGAGGGTAGGCTCGACACAGCCGGCGGGCTCGGTTACCCCGTGGCGGTGGAGGCGGGCATCCTGCTGCCCATGCCAGATGGCTCCGGCCTTGGTCTGCTGAGCTGGCAGGCGGGGGAGACCCTGGACCTCCTCCAGACGGGCAGCGAGATCTACATGGGCCTCACCATGAGCGAGGGAGGCGCCCTGCCGTGCTATTTCCAATCCAAGCTCGGAACGCTCTACAGGGTTGAGGTGGAGAAGGGGTCGCTCGTGGCCTCGAGTGCCCAAGACGCTTGCACGGACGCTACAAAGCGCGTCCCTTCGGGTGCGCGACCCCTTCTGGTTGGCGACCGGGTGCTGGTGAACGCTGCGACGCAGGACGAGGACGCCCCGCGGTTTGAAGGCGATTACGATCCGTCGCGCGGGGAGTGCGTGACGTTCGACGCACGTACGCTTGAGGTGTTGGAGCGTCACGATGCTCCGGAAATCGAATCCACTCCGGTGCTCGTTGGCGACGATGCGTATTACCTCGGGCGGGCGGGGATATATCGCGCCTCGGTTGCCGACGGGGTGCTCGGTGAGCCGGAGTTGGTCTTTGACGAGGAGGGCCGCGACCGCGACGTGTGGGATCAGCAGCTACTTGCTGCAGACGACATGTTGTATTTCGTGGGCGGCCCCTACGGCGAGCGACGCCTATTTGCGGTTGGGCGGGTGGGTGGCGCCTAGGGCACGGGTCGAGGGCGTTGCGCGTCCTATGGAAAGCAGACGTTACCCAATTGGCGGCCAACAACAACTGTCCCTCGGCTGATAGTGAAGACTGAGAGACAGTTGACGAGCCGCTCGCAGCCGCATCGTTACCGTAACAAGGAGACGAGTCCAAAACTACGCACCCTTTAGCGTTGCGATAGAGGATGCAATGCCTTCACAATGTACTTTATTGCGTTTTGTGATGTTCAACCTAGGTGCGCGTGTGATTTTGTGAACTGCGGGCGGGGCAGAGACACTACTAAGAGATGTCCCTGCCCGCATTATGAGCGCTGATGTGACTTATCCTACGAGGAACGTTCCGATAACCGTGGTTCCGTCTTGTTCGTAGACGGGGATGGAGCGGGCTAAGCTCGTTCGCGCATTATCCAAAGCATCTGCGAACTGCTCCTCGGTAATGGAAAGTTCCATGAACTGGGTGTTTGTTGCCGAAAGCTGCTCTATACTATGTGTCGGATCGGGCGTTTCGCTCATGATGGCTATCATCGCTGACGCCTCTGCTGCTGTTACGTTGCTTTGCCCGGTTATGGCGTTAAGCTCTCGAGCAAGGGCATTCGATAGCTCATCGTTGCGCGTTTCCATAAGCTGTACGGCCTCTTCTGGATTAGCAGCTGGTGCTTCTGCTGCATGAAGCTCGTCACGTTTGACGTACCCCTCTTTGCCGTTTGTTGCTACCACCAGGATTAGATTCGGTTCCTCCTCATAGTCGAACATGCTGGCGGAGCCGAACGTCATACCCTTTGAATTTACTTCACTGCGGGATGCGGCATCTGCTGGCGTTTGCGGCAGGACGAATGTTGTAAAACAAATACCGAGTGCTACGACAAATACTCCAAGAAGACACGCAAGGCTACGTTTTCTCATGTTGTCATCCCCTTTTATCATGTCTCGCTACCTAACAGTTTGGGCAGGTGAACGGCCGCTGGAGAACGTAGTGTAGCCTGTCCCATTCCAGTATGCTCCTGCGCCCTGCGAGTACCAGCTAGTTCCGGTGGAAACTGAGTTGGCACGTGCATGGAAAAACAGCCAGTTATAGCCATTGAGCGTGCTCCAAGAGTATTGCCATCCTCCGTCGCGGTATAGGGCGCCATTGGATGTGAACAGCCGGGGGTTTGCCCCCATTTCTCCAGCCGAAGTCGTCTGAGCGCTTCTAATGGCTTGAGACGCATCCGCCATGTTGGAAGTGGTATAGATGTTTGAGTAAGCAACAAACGATTTTGATCCACTACTGGCTGTGGTGTTTGACCCGCTTGCTGATCCGGCAAACACCGGAAGCGGGCTCATTAACAAGAGCACTACCGCAAGGGCCATACTGGCAATCCGCCGCTTTTGTAACGTCATTGGTCTTCCTCTGTCGGCATGTGTAATAATACCGGCCGGCCCGGCCGGCAAATATATTATAAGCAGTAAGCAATATAATATGTTGTTAACAACATAATACTATTCCAATCGTCAATGTCGATCTGGATGTATGGGAAAGAGATGAAAGGTACCTACTAATCCTTGAACGGTAGCTAAATGGTAAAATGAAAAAAATATTTTATATAGGAAAAACAAAGCAAAATATATTACCACTGCTATCACATATGCTTACGCTCTATCCTTTTACTTGTAGATGACTTACTTTGCAATAGGGGGTGTGATTATGCGTTTTGGAGACCATATAGTACGGTTTAACTTAGGGGGCATTCCCGCCGTGGGTAACACTTCAACCGGCTCTATCGTTGGTCTTACGAAAGAGGGGTCGTCCCTTTGCGATGTCATGTTTACGAGGAATGTTACAGAGGCGGAAGTTCCTATCAATTGCGCTGAACTTGTTGATTATTTTAGAGAGCATGAGTTTTTTGAGGAATCAGAATTAAAGGAAGGTCATCGCGTACGTTCTGCCTACCTACACGTAAGCAACCGCTGCAATCTTTCTTGTGTGGGTTGCTACTCAAAGGACGATGCGCGCAATGTGGAGTCCGATCCATCGCTTCACCAGCTGAAGCATGCCATGGCTGTTTTGGCGGAGTTGGGTGTGGAGCAGCTTGTTATCTCCGGCGGCGAACCGTTTATGCGGTCCGATTTGCCTGATGTTGCCCGTGCGGCCAAGGACTGTGGTGTTAATAGGGTTGCGGTGCTCACCAACGGGTTGCTATGTACGCCGGAGCGTCTGACTTCACTGGTGGGCATAGTGGATATTCTTTCTATCTCGTTTGATGGTACGTCGGCAGATGCGCCTGCATATATCCGCGGCGAGCAGCGTTTTGATGCCTTGATTGGGGCGATTGTCAACGCAAAGGCAGCTGGTGTACACGTGCATATATTGCCTACGCTCCATGCCAGCAACGTTGATGATGCCTCCGCCTATGTGGCGCTGGCGGAACAACTTGGGACAACCGTTGGCTTTAGCTTGTTGAGCGGAAGTCGGGAAAACCTGGGGGATCTGTATCCCTCAGATACCTGCTTAGCTCATCTTGCGGATGTGATGTGCTCGCTTGGTCAAACGGTGGATGATGATGTCGTATTTAATGGTACACGTGGAGGCCTCAGTGCTTGTGCTGGCTGCGGAGCGGGTAAGGTGAGCGTGAGCATGGCGGCGGACGGTTCGGTATACCCGTGTCATATGCTCCATTATCCGGAGTTTCGCCTTGGCAATGCATATGCTAACAGTGCAGACCAGATTCGCGAGGAGCTCGCCGATTTCTGCCTGCCAACGGTCGATGAGCTCGACAGTTGTAAGGATTGCGACAAACGCTACTTGTGTGGAGGTGGTTGCAGAGCAAGAGCGTTCATAAGGTACGGTAGGATGGGGAAGAAAGACCCCTACTGCACGTTCTATCAGCATTTATTATACACCGCGGTAGATGAGTTTATCAATGAGCAATACTAGGAGGTCACCATGCTATTTGTAATCGAGCGCACTGATGAGATTTCCCCAACTTGCGTGCCTATTTGGGGCGTTCTGATCGGCTATTAGCTACTTTTCGCTGAGTCGATTGAGAGGTAGTCGAAGAATGGCAAACGGTCGTGCCAAGACGCGCTGGCTTACATTTGCGCTGGTGGTTTCTTGCGCAATCGCGGCAGCCGGTGTTCTTTTCAACTGCGTAACTTCAACTATGCGGACTGGCTACTTGTTGACCCATTCCACTCTATCTTGGGATGCAGGCCTTCTGCGCTTGTGCGGCGTAGATTTGGTCGGGGTGGTTATCGATTTTGTACTTCTTGGAGCATTCATAATGCTTACAGCGATAGTACTCCGCAGCAAGATTATGTTTGGCAAAACGCAAACGAAGTGTCTCGCTTGCGTGGCGGTTGCGACGCTTATGAAGGCGTTGGTTGGACTTGCTCTGCCATCAATTCAAATTCCTGAGATTGCTGGAGGATTTATCGGCCCCATCTCCATCGCCCCAACGTTAGACCTGCGCCTGCTTTCGTTTTCGTTCATGTTCTTTGCGCTTGCGGGCATTTTTGAGTACGGTAGAATTCTTCAAGAAGACTCGGACAGCATCCTGTAGCTGGTCAAAGGGAGGACGTCAGTGCCTATTGTCATGCGACTCGATCGAGTTATGGCCGATCGCAAGATGTCCTCCCTTGAACTTGCCGAGAAAGTTGGGATTTCTCCCGTGAACATCTCGCGTATCAAGACGGGTCGCTTAAAGGGCATCCGCTTCTCCACACTGACCGCCATGTGCGAGGCGCTCCATTGCAAGCCGGGGGACATCATCGATTACATGAGCGATGACGAGTATGCAGAGGCGTTTGGTGCGGCATCGGGTGCGGAGCACGATTCTGGGTCTTCTGGGAGGGCCTGACTGGTTATTGCGGGGGGGGTGCTGAGCGATGTCTGACGGTGGTCGCAATATCGGTTACGCGCACCTCGCCCCCGCATTATGCGGGCTGCTGAGTTATGTGATGTTAGGTGGAGTTGGCCGTTTGGCGGCCTCGGCCGGAGCGAGTGTGGTGCTCGTGTTGGTCTTCGGCTTGTGGTTGTGTTGCTCTTGCTGCTTGCCGTCAGCCGTGTCGCTTGGCGCGCGCGGGGGCTCGGAGCTGCCATGGCAGCTTCTGCAGCGGATGAAGCCCGGAGAGCGTTCGCTGCGTCGCGCGATTGTCGATGCGCCCGGACTTGCCGTGGTGACCGGCATGGTCGCGAGCCCACTCGACGGCCCATGGCTCTCGGCGTATAGCGTGGCATTGCTAGTGATTGGGATTGCGTTGCCGTATACGTTTATGGCCTATCACCTGTGGATCCTTAGACAGGAGAGGCGATAGCGCAAACGCGCGCCAGGGTGTTGACCGAGCGTCCAAGCGCGCTTTAGAGCGCGGCGCCCCAAATGATGTCGATGAGAAACAGCGCGTCCGCAATGGCGATGGCGCAGCCGCCGACGAGACGTTCGTTCTTGCATTTGTGGGGTCTGACCAGCAGAAGGTATATAGCCAGCAGTGTGCCCTCGAGTACGAGAAGCGCGATTTGAACGAGCGGGGCGTCCGTTACACTCGAAATACCGATGGTGAGGAAGAACGCGCAGGCAACCATGTCGATTCGCCCAAAGAGCGGGCTGCCCAGAAACGCTGCGACGCTAGCAAGGGCAACGAGCACGGCGTTGAGCGGAATGACGCGCATCGGGAAGAAGCTAGTTAGAAGAAGGGCGATATAGCTCGCCATAAAGACAGGCACGGCGAGCATGCGGCAACAGTTGCGAAGATCGTTCATGCGACACCCCCACGTAATCAGCCGCGACCTAGGGGAGGGCAGCGGCGACATACGGGATGATACCCGTGCCGCGCGGGGCGATACCGCGCGCCGTGGGCGATACCCCGTCTGGTATTGAGCCCGCTGAGCTGGCTTGAGGGTGCATGCGCGGGTTCACCACCTCGCAGTTTTGCGCGGAACGTCGGGCAAGATCGCGTGCGATGAACCCGTCTGTGAACCCTTGGGTTCACGGGGCGTGGTTTTGCACGGGACTTCTGGACATAGTCGCCGGTAATGAACCCGCGAGTTCATTTCCGGGTTCATTGCGCGCAGTCTTGCACGGCGTGCCCGCCCGGGCGACCACCGGTTCCGCGGCTTTCCTTGCCCACGCCTGTATGGTCGGCAGGGTGACTGCCGTTGCCGCGGCTGCTACCGCTTGCGGCCGCTGCCCGGTCTGCTCGGCCGACGCTTCCGGACCCAGCTCGCCGTCAGCGACCGCCCGCCTGCCAACCCGCCGCCCGCTCCGCCCCACATCCCGCCCCGCGCCGTGACGGTTCTGTGAACGCGCCCCGCTCGCAGTCGGCCGGCCAAGCATGATGAAACGTTATATCGCACTCTACGTTTCGTAAAAACCCGCGCAATTGCCCAGCGTTTCCTAAACATCACCCCCTAGCTGCTATGATAGGTTCGCTTTTGCCCACGGCTACAACCCGAAGGGACCTACATGGCAACTGACCAGCTCAGGAGTGCGTGCGCCCGTACCGACGACGAGATTGCCCTCATCGCCAACCGGATGCGCCGCGACATCATCGAGATGCTCGGGGCGGCGGGCTCCGGGCACCCGGGCGGTTCGCTCTCGGCAACCGACCTCATGGCGACCCTCTTTTTCTCGGGCCTGCTCGGCATGGATCCGGCCGACCCCAATAATCCCGAGCGCGACCGCTTCATACTCTCCAAGGGTCACGCGGCACCGGCGCTCTACGCCATCTTCGTGCAGCTCGGTTACATCCCGCACGACGAGATCCTGACGCTCCGCCAGGTGGGGAGCCGCCTGCAGGGTCACCCCGATCGTCACGCCTGCCCGGGCGTTGAGGTGTGCACCGGCTCGCTCGGCCAGGGGCTCTCGGTTGGCTCCGGCATGGCGCTCGGCCTGCGTCTCGACGCTGCCCACGCCGGCAACGGCGCTGAGCCACAGCGCGTGTTTGTGCTCCTCGGCGACGGCGAGATGCAGGAGGGCGAGAACTGGGAGGCCGCCATGTTTGCCGGCCACCAGCACCTCGACAACCTTGTGGCCATCGTGGACAACAACAACCTGCAGATCGACGGTCATGTGACCGACGTCAACACCATCGAGCCCGTGGCTGACAAGTTTCGCGCCTTTGGCTGGGAGACGCTCGCCGTGGACGGGCACGACATCGCTGCCATCCGTGCCGCGCTCGAGCAGGCCGTGGCCATAAGCGGCAAGCCCGTGTGCATCGTGGCCAAGACCGTCAAGGGCAAGGGCGTCTCCTTTATGGAGGACCAGGTGGGCTGGCACGGCAACGCGCCGAGCGCTGAGCAGACCGCTGCGGCGCTCGCCGAGATTGATGCCGCGCACGAGGCGCTCGCCGCAACCGCGCAGACCGCAAAGGAGGCGTAAACGATGGCACAGGCAACGCGCGCCGCGTTTGGCGCGACGCTCATCAAGCTCGTGGAGGAGGGCCATGACATCATGGCTGTGGACGCCGACCTCTGCGGCTCCACCACCACCGGCGCCTTTGGCAAGGTGTACCCCGACCGCCTGGTAGACGTCGGAATCGCCGAGCAGAACATGATCGGCGTGGCCTCGGGCCTGGCGCTCACGGGCCGTACGGTCTTTACCGGCTCGTTTGCCGTCTTTGGCACGGGTCGCTGCTGGGAGCAGATCAGAAACACCGTCTGCGACTCCGACCTCGACGTAAAGATCTGCCCCACCCATGCGGGCATTACCGTGGGGCCGGACGGCGCCACGCATCAGGCGCTCGAGGACATCGCGCTCATGCGCGTGCTGCCCGGCATGCGCGTGCTGGTGCCGGCAGACTACGCGAGCGCCTGCGCGGCCATTCGCGTGGCAGCCACGACTCCGGGCCCCTTCTATGTGCGCATGGGCCGCGAGCCGCTGCCGGCGGTCTACGATGATGACTTTGCGATCGAGAGCGTGCCGTTTGCCCGCGTGCTCCGCGAGGGTAGCGACATCTCCATCATGGCGTGCGGCGTTGAGGTGGCGCAGGCGCTCGCTGCGGCCGAGACGCTTGCCGGCGAGGGTATCGATGCCGAGGTCGTGGACGTGATGAGCGTGGCCCCGCTTGCCGAGGACGTGCTCATGGCGTCGGCCGCCAAGTGCGGGCGCGTGCTCACCGTGGAGGAGCACAGCGTCTACGGCGGCATGGGGTCGGCCGTGGCCGAGCTCTTGGCCGAGAAGCAGCCCGTGCCGGTGACGCGCATGGGCATGACGACCTTTGGTCAGTCGGGTACGGCGGCCGAGCTCCTGGCCTACTACGGCTTGGACGCGCCGGCCATCGCCCGCCGCGTGCACGAGGTGCTCCGGCGGTAGCAACCACCGGCTGAAGAGCTTTATGCGGGGCGCCTCTGGTTGGGGCGCCCCGTGTTGTCTCGGTGGGCGTTGAGGTGAGGGCGGGGATGGAGCGGGTGGAACACTGGCGCCGTGGCGCTTTGCACGGTAGCCGCCCAGCCGTCTGCCGTCTCCACAGACCCTCCCGCTCTGTGCCGCTTGTGTGCAGGTGCCGGGTGCCTGTTAAAATGTCCTCGATATGTAGTTCAAACGCACGACTCTAAGGAGCGCTTGTGGCCAACCACTTCCGTAAACCCGAAGACGGGCAGGACGAGGTCAGTACGCCGTCAGCGGAACCCGTCGTTGCCTCGCACTTTGCCCTTTCCACCGATGCGGACGCCGCGCAGTCGCAGGATACGGCCGACGCCGCACCTGCCGCCGCGCCCGCCCCGGGCGACACGGGCGCCTTTCTTGCGAGCGCCGGCGTGGCGTCCGCAGCGCCTGCGCCTGCTGCGGTGCCCGACCCGTTTGCGGCGCCCGCTCCGGCGGCCCCGCAGGTGGCCGAGCTCGCGGCCATCCCCGAGGTGACGGCCGAGCCCGAGGTCACGGCAGACCAGGCAGACGAGGTTGCCGACCTCAACGCGGCGCTTGCCGACCCCAACTTCACCACGGTCTTTGCCCCGGTTACCGAGTCGCGCCAGAAGAAGGCGCGCGACGCGGGTGTGGAGCCGGTGATTCTCTTTGAGCACGTCACCAAGGTCTACCCGGCGCAGCCCAACAAGCCTGCGCTCGACGACGTCAACATCGAGATCTACCCGGGCGAGTTCGTCTTTTTGGTGGGCCACTCCGGCTCCGGCAAGTCGACGATGCTCCGCACCATGACGCGCGACGTCAAGCCCACCTCGGGCCGCGTGCTGGTGGCGGGTCAGGACCTCATGCGCATCAAGAACCGCAAGGTCCCGTTCTTCCGCCGCCAGATCGGCACCGTGTTCCAGGACTTCAAGCTGCTGCCGGGCAAGACGGTCTACGAGAACGTCGCCTTTGTGCTGCAGTGCATCGGCAAGCCGCGCGGCGTCATTCGCACGCAGGTGCCCGAGGTGCTGCGCCTGGTGGGCCTGGCCGACCAGATGGACTCTATGCCCGACCAGCTCTCGGGCGGCGAGCAGCAGCGCGTCTCGGTGGCGCGCGCCATGGTCAACCGTCCGCCGCTGCTCATCTGCGACGAGCCTACGGGCAACCTCGACCCGGCAATTTCGCTCGGCATCATGAAGCTCCTCGAGCGCATCAACCGCACGGGCACCACGGTCATCGTGGCGACGCACGACCGCGAGATGGTCGACTCCATGCGCCGTCGTGTTATTTCGCTTGAGGCGGGCCACGTGGTCCGCGACCAGGAGAGGGGAGGCTACGGCAACTATGGCGCCTAGCAATCTCGGCTATTCCCTGCGCGAGGCGGGGAGCCATTTCTTCCGCAACTGGACCTCCTCGCTCGGAGCGGTCTTTACCATCTTTCTGTCGCTCTTTATCATCGGTCTTTTTGTGATCGGCTCGGCGATGGTCTCGTCGGTGATCGGCGATATCGAGCAGACGGTTACCATCACGGCGTTTATCTCCGACAATGCGACCGACGAGGATATCGAGGCCTTCCGCGACGAGCTCGAGACGTGGGACAACGTCGCCAACATCGAGTTCAAGACCAAGGAGGATGCGCTCGAGGACTACCGCCGGACCATGTCCGACCATGCGGAGGCCACCATCAGCGCGCTCGACGGCGAGAATCCGCTGCCGCGCTCGTTTGTGATCCAGATGCAGGATTCCTCGCAGGTTGAGGACACCGCCAACCGCATCAAGTCCGACGAGCTCTACCGCAAGATCGTGGATGACGACGACCCCGATGTGGACGATGTCGACGCCGACGTCAACGCGAGCGTGCGCTGGGGTCAGGAGGAGGTCTCGGTCCTCTTTGAGGTGACGGGCTACATCCGCATCGCCGCGGTGGTGCTCGTGGCGCTCCTCACCTTTATCGCGTTCATCTTTATCAACAACACGATCCGCCTCTCCATCACCGCGCGCCGCCGCGAAATCGCTATCATGCGCCTCGTGGGCGCCTCGAACGGCTTCATCCGCGGGCCGTTTATCACCGAGGGCGTGATCCAGGCGCTGCTGGGCTCGCTTTTGGCGATCGGCGCGCTCGAGCTTATGCGCAACATCCTCGTGCCGACGGCACAGGCTGCGCTCGGGTCGCTCTTTAACATCACGATCCCGGTTGACGTGTACCTGGTGACGTATGCCGCGCTTGCCGTGGTCGGCGTGGTGATTGGCCTGTTTGGCTCGGCTATCGCGATGCGGCGGTACCTCAAGGTGTAACGCCGCCTGTTGGGCTGACCGAGGGGCCGGCCGTCTCGCACTCCCTTCGCGCGTGGTCCTCGGGCATATCGCCGTCTGGCGATATGCCCTGCGGGAAACGCGCTGCAGGAATGTGAGGCGTCCGGCCCCTCTGCGTTATGCCGGGCGCGCGTGGGCGCCTTGCCGAGCAGGTGGGTGGAGGGAATGAAGTGCATCCGCGACGGTGCTTTGGTGGCGGCTGGCATGATGGTGTGACAATGGGGACAGGTTCGTTTGTCACGGGGCCGTGCGGTGCATGGATGCAACGGTTGGTACATAGGTTGGAGGTGTCGATATGGGACGCAAGAGACGCTCGGGTCATAGAGGCCCCACGCGGGGCGTGCGGCGGCCGAGTCTGACCGGCACCGTGGTGCTCCGCGAACATGGTGCACTTGTGGAGACCGCCGAGGGGTCGTTTCGGCTTGCTGGCCGGTCGCTCCGCGAGGTCATGAGCGGCGATACCGTGGCGGTGAGTCTCCATCGTGCAGAGCGCGGGGAGCGGCGCGCCGTGGTCGAGGGTGTGATCGAGCGCGCGGCCACCACGGTGGTGGGCACCTATGCCCCCGCCGGACCGCTCGGGGCGGTGCGTCCGCTCGACAGCCGCCTCAAGGCCGACTTCTTCGTATTGCCGAGCGACGCCTCTGCCCAGGACTTTGGGGTGGGTGAGGGCGACGTGGTGCTGGCGCGCATCGTGAGCTACCCCACGCGCTACGAGTCGGGCGTGGTGACGATCGAGCGCAGGCTCGGCGGCGCCGACGCGCCCGGCCTCGGCATCCAGTGCATCATGGCCCGCTATGACCTCGCGGAGGGCTATCCCGAGACTGCGGAGCGTGAGGCCGCCGAGCTCTCGCTCGATGTGGCCGAGGCCCTTGCCGACCCGCTCCGCCGCGACCTGCGCGACCGCTTTGTGCTCACCATCGATCCAGTGGACGCGCGCGACTTTGACGACGCTATCTCGCTCGCCCGCACCCCCGAGGGCGGCTACCGGCTCGGCGTGCACATTGCCGACGTTTCGCACTATGTGGCCTGGGAGAGCTCCATCGACCTCGAGGCGCGCCGTCGCGGCACCTCGGTTTACCTTGCCGACCGCGTGCTGCCGATGCTCCCCGAGCGGCTCTCCAACGGACTCTGCTCGCTGGTGCCCAACGAGGATAGGCTTGCCTTCACTGTCGATATGGAGCTCGATGCCACGGGGCGCGTGCGCTCGGCCACGATGATTCCGAGCGTTATCAGCTCGCGGGCGCGCCTCTCCTACGACCAGGCGGACGCGCTATTGGGCGGCGTTACGGCGGTGCGTGATGGCGGGGCGGAGCTCGGTGGTGACGACGCTACCGGTGGGGCCCGTGCGAGCGCGGACGACGCGGCGGGCGATGCCTCCACGCTGCCCTCCCTGCTCCCCGAGACGCCCGTCGGCGGTGCGCCGCTGGCCGAGCAGGTCGCCCGCGCGGCGGGGGAGGGCGTCGACCTTGCCGCTTTCCTCGCCGTGGCCGACGAGCTCGCCCAAAAGCGCGTTGCGCTCCGACATGCGCGCGGCGCGGTGGACTTCGACACCGTTGAGGTCCATGCGCTCTTGGACGACGCCGGCGTGCCCATCGCCCTCACGAGCCGCGAGCGCACCCGGGCGACGGGGCTCATCGAGGAGGCGATGCTCCTTGCCAACGAGTGCGTGGCGCAGCGCCTCGCCGCGCTCGACCGGCCGTGCGCCTATCGTGTGCACGAGTCGCCTTCGCCCGACCATCTGCATGCCGCAGCCTCGGCGCTCTCCGAGCTGGGGATCGCGACGCACCGCGAGGCGCTCAAGATCGAGCTAGGCGACCAGGCTGCCATGCGCGAGGTGCTCGAGCGGGTCGCGGGCACGGGCGAGGCCGAGATTGCCAACGCGCTTCTCCTCCGGGCCATGCAGCGCGCGGTCTACAAGCCCGTCAACGAGGGCCACTACGCGCTCGGGGCACCGGCGTACTGCCACTTTACGAGCCCGATTCGCCGCTACCCCGACCTCATCGTTCACCGTGTGCTCAAGCAGGTCCTTGCCGAGGAGCGCTTGGGCAAGCGGGCCGCCCGCGAGCGCGCGCCGCGTCTTGTGGGAACGGGCCGCGAGGCGCTCGACCGCATTCTCCCCGGGCTCTGCCGGAGCGCGAGCGAGCGCGAGCGCGTGGCCGATGCCGCGGCGCACGCCTCGCAAAAGGTCAAGGTCGCCCAGTTCTACGCCACACGCGTGGGCGAGCGCGCGACCGGGCGCGTGGTGTGGATGGACCAGCTGGGGCTCTTCGTGCGGCTCGACGACACCCGGGCGGAGGGCCTGGTGCGCCTCTCGGCGGTGGGCGACGAGTGGTTTGACCTCGATGAGCGCACCCTCACCCTCACCGGCGCCTCCACGGGCCGGACGGTGCGCGTGGGCGATGCGGTGATCGCTGAGGTTGCGGGCGTCAACGTGCTGCGTGGCCACCTCGACCTCAAGCTCATCCACCGAATGGGTACGCTACACTAGGGAGACACTGATTAAAGGCTTTCGCGCCCCGGGCCGCCGTGGCGAGGCTGATCGGGGCGAAGGCGAGGAAGGCGCAGCGGCGCTGCATCGACGCAGCCTGAGCCCCGAGGCGCCCGCCGCAGCGGTGCGGGGCGCGGAATGCTTTGATCGGCGTCTCCCTGGGTAAACGCTCAAACGAACGCCATGCAACCGCGGCGGCTCCCTGTGCGCCGCGGATTCGATTCTGGAGGAACCAGCTCATGGACCTGCCCTTCTCGCCCGACGACCTTGCCCATGCCGAGAACTTCCTTGCGCAGGGCGATACCGATCGCGCCCTGCCCTACCTGCAGGATCTGCGCGATGCCGCGGAGGACTACATCGCGGTGGCGTGTCCCACCACCGATGACACGCAGTACTTCAGCTTTGCCGACGAGTTCTCATGGCTCGCGTACCGCCGCGTGGAGAACGACCCGCGCCGTCTGGTGCCGGCGCCGCTGCCCTTTGACCACCTCTATGCCGATCTTGGCTACGCCTACATCCGGCAAAACGAGTACACGCTTGCGCGCGACGCGCTCATGCAGGCCGTGCGTTGGGACCCGATGAACTGTGCCCACCGCCTCAACTTGGCCGAGGTCTTTCATGCGCTCGGCAACGCACAGGAGTGGGCGGCGCTCTCGCATTCGGTGCTCGAGCGGGCGAGCGACCCGGTCTCGGCAGCGCGGGCCTATGCGAACCTCGGGTGCTTCTTCTTGGACGAGGACGCGAACATCGGCGCGGCGGCGGGTTGCGCGCGCGAGGCGCTGCGCTTGGCCGAGCACGATGCGCTTGCGGAGCACTTGGCCGAGCGTGTGGCCACCGAGCATCCCGAGGCGGCCGAGCTTTCCGACGCCGAGGCCCGTGGTGCCCTGGAGGCGGCAGGCGTGCCGGCCGAGCCCAACGCCGAGATGGCGATCTGTCTCATCATGTGCGCCACCGATGCGGCGGCGCAGGGCAAGACCGACGAGGCCACGCGCTTCACCATCCGTGCGCGCGATCTGGTGGGGGCGCCTGCCGCCAAGGCGCTCATCCAGCTCGTCCGCGAGGCCGATGCCGAGCTCAAGGCCGAACGAGCCGGCGCGGCCGCTGACGCTGAGGGCGGCTCTGCGCAGGCGGGGGAGGGCGAGGGCCATGCCGAGTAAGCGCGACCGCAAGACCATCGCCAAGAACCGCTCGGCGCATCACGAGTACTTTATCGAGGAGACGTTCGAGTGCGGTGTGGTGCTCACCGGCACCGAGGTCAAGAGCCTGCGCGAGCGCGCGTGCCAGATTACCGATACCTTTGCGCTCATCCGCGACGGCGAGTGCTGGCTCGTGGGCGTGCACATCCACCCCTACAGCCACGGGAGCATCTTCAACCGCGACCCCGATCGGCGCCGCAAGCTTTTGCTGCATCGTCGCCAGATCGACTACCTCGACGGCAAGCTTCGCAACCGCGGTTACGCCCTCGTGCCGCTCGAGCTCTACTTCGACACCAACGGCCGCGTCAAGCTCACGCTCGGGCTCGGCCGCGGCAAGAAGCTCTACGACAAGCGCGAGGACATGGCGCGCCGCGACATGGACCGCGAGATCGCCCGCGCCCTCAAGGAGCGCAGCCGGTAACGGCGTGACAGTGGGGACAGGTTATGTTGTCACGTGACAATGTAACCTGTCCCCACGGTCACGCGGCGGGAAGGGGAAGCACGATGTCCGTACGGGGTCATTTTGACGAGTTCTCGATCGGTACGCTTACGGCGCGCAACCGCTTTGTGCGCGCCGCCACCTACGAGAAGGCCGCCGACGCCCAGGGCCGCGTGACGCCGGAGCTCATACGCATCTGCCGTGCACTTTACCCCTGCGGCTCAGTTCCTGCCATCTTGCGCGCCGCCCACCGGCCCGCGTTTCCGCACGCGGGGCGTTCTGGTGTTTCCGCCCCGCCGTCGGCATCCGGCTAAATGCATCTGTGCTACTCTCAATAAATACCGCAGGAAGCGGGCCGCATGGCAGCGACCGCTCAACGAGGGGAGACGTTATGGATCTCACAGCCCTGTTCAAGATGACCTATGGTCTGTACGTGGTCTCGGCCGAGGCGGATGGCCAAAAGGCCGGTTGCATCATCAACACCGCCACCCAGGTAACGGCAGAGCCGCCGCGCCTCACGGTCGCGGTGCACAAGGACAACGTTACCACCGGCGTTATCCAGCGCGCGGGCGCCTTTACGGTCACGGCGCTCGACATGACGGCCGACATGCCCTACATCGGCAACTTCGGGTTCCGCTCGAGCGCCGACTTTGACAAGTTCGAGAAGTACGGTTGCGAAATCTCCGCGGTGGGCAGCCCCTATTCGCCGGAGCACGTCTGCGCCGTCTTTGCCTGCAAGCTCATCGACACGGTCGACGTGGGCACGCACTTCCTCTTTGTGGGCGACGTGGTGGATGCGCAGAAGCTCTCCGACGAGGAGCCGCTCACCTACAGCTACTACCACAGCACCCTCAAGGGCAAGACGCCGCCCAAGGCGAGCTCCTACCAGGGGTAACGTCGGGGACGTTGCTGGCTCGCCGCCGCCGTGCGCGCTTATCAGCAGCCGCTTCCCGGCCCCTGCCGGGCCTCAGATATGCATCTAGTTCTGTAGCATATATGGATGCGCGACAGTTGCCCGAGCGAGTGTTTGAGAACGTGTCGGGATGGCTATACTAGCGATACCGTTTCATCGCCACTGAAAGGAAGTACCATGGCTGACGAGAAGAAGACCTACAAGTTCGTGTGCGTCGTCTGCGGCTACGAGGTCGAGGTCGACACTCCGGAGCTCCCCGAGGACTACGTCTGCCCCGTGTGCGGCGTCGGCCCGGATCAGTTTGAGCTCGTTGAGGAGTAGCGCCTTCAGCACAGCGCGCAACTTTGCGCACAAGGCGCCCCGGTTCCCCGCGAACCGGGGCGTTTTTTGTATCGCGGGCTCGCGGCGGGCAGTGCGCCTTCGGGCTCCGCCTCAGCGCGCTTTCGGGCCTCACCCCGGAACTCGTTGGTGACGACCTGCGATGCAACTTGTTAACGACCTGCGATACAACTTACTAACGACTCGGATTTTGCTGCAGTTTGTCAATCATGCCGTCAAAATGTGCCGCTCCTTTGACGGACTGCTTCAGAATGTAGGCCCGCGTCAAAATTGCTCTGCGGCTTGTAAAGCCATCGAGCCACATGGCCCCCTTGATTGACGATCTGCGATGCAACTCGGCGACATCTCGCGTTATGGTGCGGATCGTCAATCTATCGAGCTACATAGCTCCCTTGTTTGACGACTTGCGATGCAACTTTGGCGGCATTTCATGTTGTACTGCAGATTGTCAATCGGGGCCTCCGGTTAATCGGTGTCTCTGGTGCGTTTCCCCATCATTCGACAATTTGAATTGACAATCTGCGCTCAAACTTTCGACATGCCCTGGATTGCATCGCAATTTGTCAAACAGGTAGCGTAATGCCACGGATTCTTTGCTGATCTGAGGCGCAACTTCTCCCTGCATTGTTTCATCCCCGCGACGCCTCGGGTTCTGCAGCGGCCTGTCAAACAGGAGAGTGAGCGCACGTGGCGACCGATCCCTGCTACGTGTTCGACTGTCTGCTATGTAGGCTCCGGCCCCAGCGCATGAGCGCGCGTGCCAAACGTTGCGCGGGCTGCCTCTTCAGTGTGTTTGAGTCTTCTTGTCGAACTGTGCCCAAGTTTTGTGCCACTGGAGGGCTCGTGAGCTGTCTTGGGGGATGCCCGCAGTTCTGAGCAGGTGATGGAGGCGAGCAGGATGGGAGAGGTCATCGTACGTGAAGCGTAGGACGGGATACCCAAGGAGTGTCAGACGGCTCTCGCGCTGCCGCTCGCGCACAAGAACCGCGACGGCATCTTCTCCGTTGGTGAGGTCTGGGTCGTGGTTTTTTGCCATACCATCAAATTCTCCGATGAGATTGCGCCCATCGGGGAGGCGCCAGAAAAAGTCAACGCGCAGTACATGGTTTTGGTCGCAAGGGTCGGTAAACGTTACCTGAAGGTCGGGGAGGTCATACCCGTTGGCAATGAGAAACGCTCGCACGCGCGACTCCCCGCCGCTCTCTGCACGGGCATCCGCGAACCGAAGAATAAACCTTGCTCGCGCCGCTCCGTCGCGCCGCTGGCAGGCATGCTCGACCTCGGCGAGGAATGAGGGGACTTCGTTGGAGTTTTGAGCGTGAAGCGCCGAATCCATCACAGCGAGTGCGTAGCTGAAGGGTGCTTGTCGGAGCACCTCGCCCACGGCATGTGGGAGGCTGAGGACGCGAATGCCATCGTTTGTCTCGACGCGGTCGCTTGGATAGGGACTTCTGCTGATGACGGGGTCGGGAGGACTCGGCTGCCGTTTGGAGATGATGGGAAGTTCTTCGAGAAGGGGATAGGGGACCTCAATGCCCCACGACAGTGCGGCCGCCCACGAACGGAACGTCCACGTAGGGTGCAATCTTCCTAGGCCGTGCATGAGGTGAAAGGCTTGTTCTCTCGGATTGAGCTCCCGCCAGTAGGAAGGACGTACGTACAGCCCGGGTGCCGGCGAGAGGCAATACTGTTGCTGGGTGCGTCGCATAAAGGCGCGTGCGAGCGCATCCCCGCTGGCGATGGCACAGTGGTGTTGGGCCTCTGCCGCGTCGAGGGCGGAATCGAGTTTGCCCTGCAGCGCCGTGGCTGCGGGCTGACGCCCGTCGGCCACCGGGCCATGCGCCGCGCTGATGGACGCTGCGTTCCCGAGCCCGGCACCCATAGCTTGTGGGGTGCTCATAGCTCAATGGGAATGGTGGTGGTGTGCCGGTAGCGTCCGTCGATGCCGATGAGGTCGCGGAGCATGCGCAAGAAGAAGCTCGCCTGTGCGGCATCGGGCCTAAGCTGGGTGTCCTCGGGGTGCACAAAGCCCGGTCCGTCGACGGCGGTCTCGTGGGCGGGTGCGCGGTCGTAGAGGTGGCACGAGCCGACAGGCGTCCACGGGCCGGCGGCGCGCGCGATGCGCATGCCAATCGTCCCGTCGCGCCACTGCTCTTTGCGGCACAGCACGGGGTCGAGAACGTCGTACCGGTGGCCGTCACGCACGTCGGCCAGCGCGCAGATGCCGGTCTCGCGGTCTTTGTAGAGGATCTCAAAGCGTGAGAAAAACTGCGAGTCCGCGATGCGCCTGAGCCGGGCGAGCTGTGCGCCGTCAACGTCTGCCGGGTGGGCGACAAACTGCTCGAGGGGCGTCCGCCCCGCAAAGAACGCAAAGTCGAAGAGCACCCAGTCGGTAAAGAGCAGCGCGAGGGTTTGGTTGTCGAGAAAGGGCTCCTCGTCGTACAAAAAGGCAGGGCGCACAAAGTCGAGGAAGACCTCGTTGGCAGGTTCGAGCAACAGAGCCTTGTGCGCCTGCCAGTACCGGCTGACGGCATCGATATCCTCGACGGGGCATGCGTCCTGCGCAGCTTGTCCGCGCCCGCGTTCGCTGCCGGGGGCGTGTTCGTCCATCGCGTCTCTCTCAGGCGTGCGTCTGGTGCCACGCGCTATCTGGGGCGGCCTGCCCTGCGGTCGCATCGGACATCCAGAATCCTTGGCGTGCCCGACCTCTGCGGGCACCTGCTCTCGGCATTCGGTCGATTCAATCTCTGACTGTGCAACTGCTGCGCTCATCGTCGTCTCCCTCTCGCCGGTCTCCGCATTCACTGCGGCATGAGCCGAGCGTAAGGGGCGCATCTAACCGTTTTCTGACCGTTTCTTGCACGGGTCTGACCAAAATCTAACCAGGATTCTGCGTTTTCTAACCGGGCAGGTCAGAGAGGGCGTTTTACGGGTGCAGAGGGGGAGGTGCGGTGTGGGAGGCCGTCAAACCTCCTCGGCATCTTCATAATTGAGAGAGTGGTCCGTCATGCTTGCTTTCGCTACGCGCATCCGCGTCAAGGCGAGAGAGCGATGCGTCATGCCCGCTCTCGCCATGTACAGCTCCACCAAGTCTGCCGCTACGATTTGGTCTCCATGCGCGCGTGGCACTTGGGGCAGGTGACGATGATCTTGCCCTTGCCGCGCGGCACGGCGAGCATGGTGCCGCAGTTGGGGCACTTGAGGAAGGCCTTCTCCTTGCGCTCCTTCCACATCTTCTTGACGGTACGGGCTTGGCGCTTAAGGTCGTCGGCGCTCGACCGGCCGCAACGTGCGCTCGAGGCGCCGCTACGGCTACTAGAAGCGCCGGACGGTCCGCCAAACGACTTCCCGATGCCCGGGATGCGCGCCATGATGCGGCGGAAGGCGTCGTTTTCTTGGTTGCGCGCGGCTGAGTTCTTGGAAAACGCGCGCAGCAGGGCCAAGATGAGCACAGCGAGCGCCACATACGAGACGGCCGTTACGCGAAAGATGGTTCCCACGAGGGCGAGCACCACGCCCAGGCCGCCAAGCGCAGCCGAAAGATCGTCGACACCGTGGCGTCCGTTCATGAAGTTCTGCATGCTGAGAGCCTTTCTAGCAAGAGTTTGACCAAGCGTTCATACCCAATCGCGGGCGGCCTATCCGCGAGCGGGGAAGTGCCACGTCCAAAGGAGGCGCCGGCGCGGCAAGCCGGGGCAGTGCGTAGGCGCAGGGCATCAACGACGACCGGTAGACTGACGCACCCGCATTATAGGCGCCCAGGCTAACACCAACCTGTCCCAAGTCGTCGTCCTCCGCCCCCCGGGCCGCCCATCCAGCGAACGCCTTTCAGTACCTGCCGCGGAGCGCGTACCAGCCGGCGCGCTCCTCCACCTCGAGGGGCACGCCAAAGAGCTCGGAGAGCGTCTCGTCGCGCATGAGCTCGCGCTTGGGGCCGTCGGCAAAGATCTGCGCGTCTTTGATGAGCAGCACGCGCTCGATGGCGGGGATGATGTCCTCGGGGTAGTGCGTCACCAGCACAATCGACCGGCCCTCGGCGGCAAGCAGGCTCATCGTCTCGCGCACGTGGTACATCCCCTCGGGGTCGAGCCCCGTGCACGGCTCGTCAAAGATGAGGATCCGGGGATCGCTCATGAGCTCTCGCGCCACGAGCACGCGGCGGACCTGCCCGGTTGAGAGGGTCATCACGTCGCGGTCGGCGAGGCTTGCGATGCCGAGCCGGTCGAGGGCCTCGAGGGCCCGCGGCCGCGCATCGTCCGGAATCTGGGCGTGCTTGGGGAGTCCGAGCGACCCAAAGAGCCCGCCCATGACGATCTCGTCCACCGGCAGGTGCACGCGCACCTGGTCGTGCATGGTGGCCGAGACGATACCGAGCGCGCGCTTGATATCGGTGAGGAGCGGTCGTGCCTGCCCGCGGAAGCGCACGGGCGGCTCGTCGCGATGCAGGGGAAAGACCTCGCGCGTGAGCAGCTGGATAAAGGTTGACTTGCCGGCACCGTTGGGGCCGAGGAGCGCCACGTGCTCGCCCTCGGCGAGGTCAAAACTTTCCACCGAGAGGATGGTGCGTCCCGCGCGCACCACCTGGGCGTCGCGGATCTGAAAGAGCGGGGTGGCCGCATCGCGTGCAGCGGGGGTATCCATCATGGGGACCTCGATTCTCGGCGGTGGCCGAACCCCCGCTCGCATCGTCGTTGATGGTATGCTACTTTACTACATTAAAGTTCACCACGGGTGCGGCCCGGGGCGTCGGCACCGGGCGACTTTGCAGCGATAGGGGGCGCCCATGCCGGAGATGCTCACGCTCGATGCCTTTGAAGAGGCTTCGGAGAAGGTCAAAGAGGTAACGCAGGAGACCAAGCTCGTCGAGAGCCCGTTCTTCTCTGAGCAGAGCGGCAACCGCGTGTGGCTCAAGCCCGAGAACATGCAGCGTACGGGCGCCTACAAGGTGCGCGGCGCCTACTACAAGATCAGCACCCTCACCCCCGAGGAGCTCGGCCGCGGCATCATCACGGCGAGCGCCGGCAACCATGCGCAGGGCGTCGCCTTTGCGGCCACGCGCGCCGGGGCCCGCTCGGTGGTGGTCATGCCCACCACCACGCCCCTCATCAAGGTCGAGCGCACCAAGGGCTACGGTGCCGAGGTGGTGCTCTCGGGCGATGTGTACGACGAGGCCTGCGATTACGCCCTCGAGCTTGCCGAGCGTGAAGGCCTCACCTTTATTCACCCGTTCAACGACCCCGTGGTCGCTACGGGGCAGGGCACCATCGCCATGGAGATCGTCCAGGAGCTGCCGCTCGTCGACACCATTCTCGTGCCCGTGGGCGGCGGTGGCCTGGCCTGCGGCGTGGCGACCTTTGCCAAGCTCTACAACCCTAAGATCCGCGTGATCGGCGTGGAGCCTGAGGGCGCGGCCTGCCTTACCGCCTCGCTCGAGGCCGGACACGTGGTCAAGCTCCCCTCGGCGAGCACCATCGCCGATGGCACCGCGGTGCTCGAGTGCGGTGACCGGGTCTTTCCCTATTTGCAGCAGAACCTCGACGAGGTCATCACGGTGCCGGACGACGAGCTCATCGTGGCCTTCCTCGACATGGTCGAGAACCATAAGATGATCGTGGAGAACTCGGGTCTGCTCACGGTGGCCGCCCTCAAGCACCTGCCGGCCGAGAACCGCCGCGTGGTCTCGATCCTTTCGGGCGGCAACATGGACGTCATCACCATGTCGAGCGTGGTGCAGCACGGGCTCATCCAGCGCGGCCGCATCTTTACCGTGAGCGTGCTTTTGCCCGACCGCCCGGGCATGCTCGTCAAGGTGGCGAGCGTGATTGCAGGGCAGAACGGCAACGTGATCAAGCTCGAGCATAACCAGTTTGTGAGCACCAACCGCAACGCGGCGGTGGAGCTGCGCGTGACCATCGAGGCCTATGGCGAGGACCACAAGCGCGAGATTGTCGGCGCGCTCACCGAGGCGGGGTTTGCGCCGACCATCGTGCAGACGGCGCTGTAGGGGCGTTTGCCGGGGCGAGGCGGCAGAAAGAGGCGGCAGATTGGCTGGGATGACTCATTTTGGGACGGGGCTAAAATGGGTCACTCGGAACGGGGTGTGCAAACGCCTTTGATCAGTGCTTCCCTTGCGCCCTATCGTACGGGAATCTTGAGCGCCTGCAGGCGCTCCTTCTCCTCGGGCGAGATGCGCCGGCTCTCGCGGGCCTTCTGGAGCGCCTTGTTGTGCGTCCAGCGGTCGAGCACAGGCGGGCGCGCCTCAAAAAGCGGGTAGGTTGCCGCTGGCTGCTTGATGAGCGCAAACGAGAAGTACCATGCTCGCGCCATGTTGATGTAGTACTCCGGGCGTTCGATGCCCGCCACGAGCTGCAGATGCTCCGGCTCAAACGCCTCGCCTAAAAAGAGCTCCATGAGGGTGACCACGCCAAAGCGGACCATGTACTCCGCTTGGGCGGCTATCCAGCGCCGGACGGCACGGAGCGCGGCGGGGAGGTCGCGCTTAAAGGCGGGCACGCGGATGAGGTCGCAGGTTGCCCAGTTGTCTACCAGCGGGAGGAAGGCGTCGAGCAGCTGCACGGCCTCTTCGGGCGTCTGCGCCATAAGGCCGATGAGCTCGCCGTGCAGGTTGTTTTCCTCGTAGAGCTCGTGGGGGAGGGTGGCGAGGAAGGTGCGTGCCTCGTCCGCACGCTTGCGCGCCAGCGTGCGGGCATAGCTGCGGAGCGCGGGCGTGCGCACGCCGAGGATGCGCTCGGGCTCGACGGTGGGCACGAGCTTGGCCTGAAACGCCCGGTACGCCGAGTCGGCGAGGGCTGCCAGCTCGCTTCTGATGCGCGCAAGCGTATCCCCTTGCGGCGGCCCGCTCGTGGTTTGGCTGGTGGCCGGTCGGTGCGGTGCTGCCATGAGCTCTCCCTTCCACTGGTGCTGGTCGCGCGCGGTGTGCCGCGCGGGTACCTACGCCCACCTTACCAAACCGTAAGCCGCCGGTAAGGCAAATCGATGGCAGTCATATGGCTCGCCGGCAAGAATGAGTTGCGTGGCGAGGGCTGCTGCCCGCCCGCCGCGCCTGCAACCTTTGGGAAAGGACCTCCATGCAGCTCGTCCAGCGTTTCCTCGCCGGCTATACCGATAACTTTCGCGCGGCGCTTGCACTCTGGCCCCTCGCTTCCGTGGCGCTTACGCTGCCGATACTCGCCTACCTCTACCACCGCGACGGGCGCCTCAAGTTTGCGTCGGTCGTTTCCACCTATTTGGCCGTGCTCTATCTCATGGGGCTCGGGTGCTTTACGCTCTACCCGCTGCCCGAAGGGCCGTCGGGCCCGGGGGTCAGCTATGGCATTCCCTGGCAGCTCAACCCGTTTGCCTTTGTGAGCGACTTTGCGCGCGAGGGCGTGAGCACCCTGCCTCAGATCGTCTTTAACGTGGTGCTCTTTATGCCGCTTGGATTTATCGCGGGGCGTCTTCTGCGTTTAGGTGCCGCGCGCTCGGCGGCGCTGGGGCTCGCGGCGTCGTTTGTTATCGAGGCGGCACAGGGCACGGGACTCTTTGGAATCTACCCCTACGCGTACCGCACGGCCGACGTGGACGACCTCATCTACAATACCGCCGGAGCCGTGCTCGGCTGGTGGTGTGCCCTGCAGCTCGGCCGCGTGCTGCCGCCCGGTGCGCTTGCCGCGGAGGGCGAGGTAACCCACCGGCCCGGGTTTGTGCGGCGCTGCGTGGCCCTGTGGCTCGATACCGTGCTCATGGGGACGGTTTTGCTGGTGCTCGCCGCCGTCGCTTCGGTTGCGGCGTGGAGCATCCCCGCAGGCGAGCGGCTGTTCCAAGGCGGATGGCTCGTGGTGCTTGCGGCGGCGGTGTTTGTCGTGGTGGAGGGCGTTGTGCCGTGGATGCGGGGCGGCTCTACGCCGGGCGGCCGGTTTGTGCGGATGAGCTGCGAGACCCGCGAACGTACCGGTGCGCACCGGCTGGCGTTCTATCTGGCGCGCCTCGTGGTGCTGGGAGGGTCGTTCCTCTTCTTTCCGCTTGCCTGGACGGTCCTTATGCTCTTCTATCTCGTGGCCCGTCAGATGCCGTACGACTTCGTCTAAGCAGCGGCCTGAGGGCTGGTTCATTTTTGCGCTCGAAAGCGGCCTGTTTTTGAATTCCCGTGCATCTCGACCTGCAACGTGGGCATATCTTTTGGCCTCGGAAAACTCGACCCGTAAGTGAGAGCCTCTTTTGGAGTCCGTCGAGTACACTGCACCATGATAAAGTGCTCAACTGGCCTTTTGCTGAGGTCTTGGAACTGTTATTGGCGGTCTACTTGCCGTTCCCCAAAATGAGGCTCTCACTTAAGGGCCGAGTTTGTAGCCGGCCCTCTTTTGCGGCGACAGGACGGGGTGTACGGCTCTGTGGCCCATCGCAACAGAATGTGCTTAGGCCGCGCCAAGGCGCTTGCGAAGGATGAGGACCGCGCCGAGGTCGGGTTCGCGCTCGGGCGGCACCAGCCGGCAGCGCGCGGGGAGGGCGCGCGCGAGCGGTTCCAAGATGAGCGGTCCCGCCTGGAAGGTTCCGCCCACGTAGGTAACGGGGATGGTCGCCGCCTGTCCGGCGGCCCCATCGACCGCGCCGCGCCCCTCGGCTCCGCCATCCGTGTCGCGGGCGCCCGTCTTTGTCTCTGAGCCGCCCGGCCCCTCAAAGATGTCCCGCACGATCGCTCGGACCATCGTGGCCTCTTCGCGCGCCGCGCGCTCCAGGATGTCGTGCGCGCAGGTGTCGCCCGCCTCGGCCGCGCGGGTCACCAGAGGCGCAAGCGCCGCGATGCGCGAGCGGTCGGCCATGTGCTCTTGGGCAAATGCGATGAGGTCAAAGTCGTCGGAGAGGCCAAGCTCTGCGCGCACCAGCTCGAGCAGGGGACCGGCGGGCGCGCGCCCGTCGCTCTCGCGCGTAAAGGCGTAGAGCAGCTCCTTGCCGAGCCAGCCACCGCTGCCCTCGTCGCCCAGCTCGTAGTCCCAGCCGCCGCAGCGCCGAGTGCGCCCGCGGCAGACCCCGTAGGCGATCGAGCCCGTCCCGGCGATGATCACAATGCCGTCGGCAAGCCCCAGGCCCGCCGCCCACGCCGCTTCGACGTCGTTCACCAGGGCGTAGGGTCTTTCCCCGGCGGCCTCGGCAACCAGCCGGTTGAGCCGTTCCGTGGCCGCGGCGCCCTCGCCGTAGCCGCAGAGACCCACCCCGATGCCAAACTCCTTACCCAAAAGGCCCGTCGCTCGCGCCTGCTCGATGCCCTCGTCAAGCACCCGAGCACAGCCGTCAAACCCCACCTGCGCGTAGTGGCAGGTGCCGAGTGTCGTGCGCGCGAGCGCGCCAAGCTTCTCGTCGTACACGGTAAAGGCGGTTTTGGTGCCTCCGCCGTCGATTCCGAGCCACCGCATCGCTGCCGTCCCTTCGTTTGCGGCCCGCGCCCGTACTGGGGCCGTTGTTGTGCTCCGCACAGAACGTGCACACCGCAGGTGGCATTTGTCTACCGAGCGTTCCTGCGGGGCATAATGGATTCTGATTATGCGTCACCACTTCCATTTTTCCTAGAAGGGAGCACATCATGGCAGTATTCTTCAAGGACGCAAACGGCAACTTCTTCACTTCCGTCAAGGCGGGCGTGGGCGCACCCGAGGGCTTTGAGCCCGTCGAGGCCAACTCGGTGGACGCGGCGCAGGAGAAGCACGTTCCCGCAGTTGAGCTCCAGCGCGACGGCCACATCATCCACGTGCGTGTGGGCGAGGTCGAGCACCCCATGACCGAGGAGCACTACATCGAGTGGATCGCGCTCGACGCCGACGGTCGCCTCGAGATCCACGAGCTCAAGCCCGGCCAGACGCCCGCCACGTTCTTTGCGGGCGGCGTCAAGTCGGGGCGCGTGTACGCCTACTGCAACCTTCACGGGCTGTGGGTCAAGGAGTTCTAGCGCCGGCACCGCTGCGGGCGGTATCATAGCGTTAGCTTCAGAATCGGCTGAACGGGGCCGCCTTCGGGCGGCCCTTTTGCCAGAGGGGGAGGGACGGTCATGAGGATCGCGCTTGCGCAGATTGACGCGCGTCTGGGCGATATCGAGGGCACCTGCGCCCGTATCGAGAGCCAGGCGGTGCTCGCGCATGACCAAGGCGCCGACCTCCTCTGCGTACCCGCGCCGCTCATGACCGGCTTGGCCCCCGGCTCGCTCACCGATAACCCCAACTACGAGCACGCCCTCATCGCAGGGCTTCGCGACGTGGCGCGCCAGCTTGAGACCCTCGATATGGAGGCGATCGTGCCCGCCCCCGTGGGCTTTGAGCACATGCCGCTCATCGAGGTCTTTCTCTTGCGCGACGGTCGGGTCATCCCGCTCAGGAGCGTGTTTGCCGCCGCGCGCAACGGCTCGGGCGAGGAGCTCTGGCTGCCCCCGGTTTTTGACGTGCGCGGCGTGCGCTTGGCGGTTACCTTTGACGTGGAGCGCGACGTACCGAATTTGCCCACGGGGTGCGACCTGGCGCTCTACATCCAGACAGCCTCGTTTCAGATGGACGACGAGGCAACGACGGGGGTTGCCGCCGTGGCCGACGGACACGTTGCCGAGGCCGCGCGCAGCCGCGGGGTATGGGTGGCTCACATGGCGCCGGTGGGCGGGTTTGACGACGCCGTCTTTACCGGAGGCTCGTATGTGATGGACGACGCCGGGCGTGTGGTGTCGATGGCGCCGTGCTTTGAGGAGGCCCTGCTGGTGCAGGAGATCGAGCGCGGCCGGGTTGCCGCAGCGCTCGAGACTCACGAGCTTCCGCAGTTTAGGCGCGAGGCGTGGCTCTGGGAGGCACTCCGTCTGCACCTGCGCGATAGCGTCGAGGCCCTGGGGCGCACGCGCGTCGTGGTGGCGCTTGCGGGGGATCTGCCGAGCTCGCTCGCGGCGGTGCTCGCGGTCGACGCGCTCGGCTCGCGCAACGTGGTGGCGCTCGTGGTGGAGCGCGCCGAGGCGCTGACGCCCGCCGAGGAGGAGGTCGAGCGGACCCGCCGCGAGCGGGCCCGGGCGCTTGCCCGAGCCTTGGGGGTCGAGGTGGTCGAGCGCGGCCCCGTGGACGCAGGGGCGATGCTTGCCGCGGACCTCGGCCAGGACCGGCGCACGCGGGAGAGGCTCGAGGCCATCTACCTCGAGCAACTGGCACGCGAGCGCGGGGCGGCGGCGATCTGCCCCCTCACCAAGACCGATATCGCACTCGCCGCACCGTGGTTTGCGGACGGCTGTCCCGGCGACTTGATGCCCTTTGGCGACGTGTACCTCACGGAGCTGGAGTTTCTTGCGCGCGAGCGCGTGCGGGCGGGCTCGGCCATACCGCAGGCGCTCGTTACGCTCGGTGAGGTGGAGGCGTGCCTTGCGCGGACCGTCCGGGCTGCCGCGGCGGTGATGCCCGGCGGTACGGACTTTGCTGAGTCCGCCGCTGGGCTTCTGGGTGCACTCGAGCCCGCGCAGGTGGACGGTGCGCTCGAGGCGCATGTGGAGCGCGGCCTGGCCTTTGAGGACATCCCGCTCGCGTCCTCCGCGCCCGAGGCGCTCGCCCTGCTGCTCATGCTCGTGCGCGCGGGCGAGGCGGCACGACGCCGTCTGCCGCTCGCGCCGACGGTCTCGGCCCGCTCGTTTGCCGAGCGCCACTGGCCCGTGCAGCTCGCATGGTCCGATACGGGCCGGGCGACGGAGGAGCGGCTCTGTGTTGCCGATCTGGTGAGCGCGGAGTCCGAGCGCATCGAGGAACTGGGGGAGGAGCACGCCCGCCGCGTGCGGGGCGAGGTGGCCGCGCTCTTGGGGAGCCTTCTTGGCTTGGATGTGGCCGACCTCGACCCCGAAGAGATCGAGTCGGAGCTCATGCGCCGCATGCAGGCCGCCGCCGAAGGCGAGGGCCCCGGCTTTGACCTGGGTCAACTCCCGCCAGGCATGCGCTCCCAGGGCCCTCACGGCTTCCCGTTCTTTTCGCAGAACTAGGTGGCGACGGGCGGGATACCCTCTCATTCTTCTCTTTTCCTTATGTAGAGAGGTGGGACTGTTCGGGTTGCCGCAGTCTCCCTCGGATGCCGGTGGGGCGAACCGCGGCGCGACTCGCGGAGCGAGCCCGAAGGGCGTGGAGCGCCGGGGCTCGCCCCACCGGCATCCGAGGGAGACTGCCAAGTGTCACAACACCTGCATACAAGCTTGGCTTCTCGTTGCTTTCACGCTTTCCAAAACTCTCGCCCCGTCATACTAACCTACGTGTTATAGTAGAACAAATGTTCTAGACGCGGCGAGGGAGGTGCGACGGATGGTGATTTTGGGCATAGACCCCGGCTTGGCCAATACGGGGTGGGGCATCGTGGAGGAACGCCGGGGCGAGGTTCGCTGTCGGGCCTACGGCTGCATCCATACCGAGGCGCACGAGCCGCTCGATCAGCGCCTCCGGGCCATCGTGGACGACCTTGCGCGCGTGGTGGGGCGGTACGGCCCCGAGGCGGCCGCGGTGGAGAGCATCTACTTCGGCGCGAACGCCCGCTCCGCCATCCCCACGGCCCATGCGCGCGGCGCAGCGCTCGTGGCGTGCTCGCTTGCCGGAGTGGCGGTGGGTGAGTACACGCCCATGCAGATCAAGCAGGCCGTGGTGGGTACGGGCGCGGCGGACAAGCGACAGGTTACCTTTATGGTGCGCAACCTCCTCCATCTCGACCACGATCCCAAGCCCGACCACGCAGCTGACGCCCTCGCGTGCGCCATCTGCCATGCGCACCTCGCGCGCACGGCGGTGCTCTCCGGTGGCGGCTACATCCAACAGAAAGGCGACCCGTATCATGATTGCGCTTCTGCACGGCATTCTCGTTGAGGCTACGCCCTCGCAAGCGGTGGTGGACGCCGGGGGCGTGGGCTTTGAGCTCGGCATCTCGGGCACGACGGCCGCGGCCCTCCCTGCGGTGGGCGAGGAGGTGCAGCTCTTTACGCGCTTCAGGTTGGCTAACGACGTTATGTCGCTCTACGGGTTTGCCACGAGTGAGGAGCGGGCGATGTTTGACCGGCTCATCGCTGTATCGAGCGTGGGGCCGCGCATGGCGCTCTCCGTCCTTTCCAAGTTCTCCGTATCGCAGCTCTACACCGTGGTGATGGCCGAGGACGCCAAGAGCATGGCGACGGTGCCGGGCGTGGGGAAGAAGACCGCCCAGCGCCTTATCCTCGAGCTCAAGGGCACGCTCGCCAAGGACCGATCGCTCGCCGGGGCTACGGTGCCCCTGCCCGGACAGCTGCCGCTCGCCCCCGCGTCGGCCTCGGCGGTGGAGGATGCGCGCGCGGCGCTCCTCTCCATGGGCTTTACCCCGCAGGAGGCCGAGCTCGCACTCGACGGGTATGATGACAAGGATATGCGCGTCGAGGAGCTTCTCGGCGCAGCGCTCAAGCGGCTTGGGATGGAGGCATGATGTGGGAGGCCGATGACTCGCGCGACCTGTGGGCAGATGCGCCCGCGTCGTCTCCTGCGCATGCCGCGCGGGGCGACCGCTTTGTGACGGGCAACCTTACGAGTGATGACCTCGATGTGGAGCGGAGCCTGCGCCCCCAGAAGCTCGACGATTACTGCGGACAGGACCACATCAAACAGAGCCTACGCATCCTCATCGAGGCAGCACAGAGCCGCGGCGAGTGCCTCGACCACGTGATCTTCTCGGGCCCGCCGGGCTTGGGCAAGACGACGCTCGCTACCGTCCTCGCCAACGAGCTGGGAGCGCAGATTAAGACGACCTCTGGGCCGGCCATCGAGCGTACGGGCGACCTTGCGGCCATCCTTACCAACCTGCAGCCGGGTGATGTGCTCTTTATCGACGAGATCCACCGGCTCAACCGTTCGGTGGAGGAGATCCTCTACCCGGCGATGGAGGACTTCGCGCTCGATATCGTGATCGGCAAGGGGCCGGCCGCGCGCTCCATCCGGCTCGAGATCCCGCACTTTACCCTTGTGGGCGCCACCACGCGCTCGGGCATGCTGACCGGGCCCCTGCGCGACCGCTTTGGCATCTCGTTCAGGCTCGACTACTACGCCGTCAAGGACTTGGCGCAGATCGTGCTGCGTTCGGCCTCGATTCTGGGTGTAGAGGTGGACGAGGAGTCTGCGATTGAGATCGCCTCGCGCTCGCGCGGCACCCCGCGTCTTGCCAACCGTCTGCTCAAGCGCGTGCGCGATTACGCCCAGGTGCGCGGAACGGGCTCGGTTGACCTTGCGATTGCCCGCGAGGCGCTCGAGTTCTTTGAGATCGACGAGCTCGGGCTCGACTGGATGGACATCCGCATCTTGGAGACGCTCGCTCGGACGTACCGCGGCCGCGCCGTGGGGCTTTCCACCTTGGCAAGCGCGGTGGGCGAGGACCAGTCGACCCTCGAGGATGTGTATGAGCCCTACCTACTGCAGCGCGGGCTCATCGTGCGCACGCCGCAGGGACGTCAGGCCACGCCGGTTGCCTTTGAGCACCTGGGGATGGAGCCGCCCGCGTAAGAGCCTGGGCCGATTCGCCTCGCCCTCGAGAACGCGCTAGGATAGTACCCGCATCAACCCAGCCGCCCCGCGCACTCTCTTCCCTCAGTGAGTATCGGAGTGCGCGCAGGTCTGCCCTCCCGCCCCAGCGGCCGACCGCGGGGGTTCATCGCGAGTTCCGCAGGATTCGACGCGAAGCGTCAAATCCGAGGACTGTTTGAGCAGGGAACCCCCGCCGCCGGCCCCTGAGGCGGGAGGGTGGACCGCCGGGAGCAAACCACAGATAGGAGTCCTTATGGCATGTACCACGATCTTGATCGGTAAGGCGGCGAGCTACGACGGCTCGACCATCATCGCCCGCAACGAGGACTCGCCCGGCGGGCAGTTTGAGCCCAAGAAGATGCACGTCGTCCAGCCCGAGGAGCAGCCGCGCACCTACAAGGCGGTGGAGTCGCACGTCACGATCGAGCTCCCCGAGGAGCCGATGCGCTACATGAGCGTGCCCGATGCGCTGCCCGGTCACGGCATCTGGGCCGCGGCGGGCATCAACGAGGCCAACGTGGCCATGACCGCGACCGAGACCATCACCTCTAACGAGCGCGTGCTCGGTGCCGACCCGCTCGTCGTCTACCGCCCCGCCCACGGCACGGAGGGCGAGGAGGGTTATGAGCCTGAGGTCGTCGGCGGCATCGGTGAGGAGGACATGGTCACTCTCGTGCTGCCCTACATCCGCTCTGCCCGCGAGGGCGTCCAGCGCCTGGGCGAGCTTCTCACCCGCTACGGCACCTACGAGATGAACGGCATCGCCTTCTCCGACGTGGACGAAATCTGGTGGCTCGAGACTGTGGGCGGTCACCATTGGATCGCCAAGCGCGTGCCCGACGATGCGTATGTGACGATGCCCAACCAGCTCGGCATCGACTCCTTCGACCTTGCTGACGCAGAGGGCGCCCGGCGCGAGCACATGGCGAGCGCCGACCTGCGCGCCTGGATGGCCGAGAACCACCTCGATCTCACGTTCGCTCCGGGGAGCGTGGGCTTTGCCGCGCAGGCGGAGGCAACCGGCGTGGCCGATGTCTTCAACCCGCGTGAGGCGTTTGGCTCGCACTCCGATAGCGACCACGTCTACAATACGCCGCGCGCCTGGTACATGCAGCGCTGCCTCAACCCGAGCGACCGTTGGGACGGCCCGGGCGCCGCGCACGGCCCGGAGTCCGACACCATCCCGTGGTGCCGCGTGCCGGAGCGCAAGCTCACCATCGAGGACGTGAAGTACGTGCTCTCGGCCCACTATCAGGGCACGCCCTACGACCCCTACGGCAAGCTCGGCACCGAGGCCACCCGCGGGCTCTACCGCCCCATCGGCATCAATCGCAACGGGCAGCTCGCCGTGCTGCAGATCCGCCCCTATCTGCCCGAGAGCTGCCGCGGCGTGCAGTGGATGGCCTTTGGCTCCAACGTTTTCAACGCGCTCGTGCCCTTCTACACCAACGTTGAGGCGGCGCCTGCCTACCTCGAGAACACCAGCGAGCGCGTGACGAGCGAGAGCTTCTATTGGGCAAACCGCATCATCGCGGCGCTCGCCGATGCACGCTTCCGTGATAACTCGGCGCATATCGAGCGCTATACCGAGAAGGTGGGCGCGCTCGGCCATCAGGTGCTGCGCGAGACTGAGGCCGCGGTGCGCGACCTTGCCCCGGAGGAGGCGCCCGCCGCGCTCGAGGCGGCCAACACCCGCATGGCGGATGCCCTCAAGGCCGAGACCGAGAAGCTGCTCGCAAGCGTGCTCTACACCACGAGCCTCTCGATGAAGAACGCTTTTGCGATGTCGGACAACTAACTGCGGACGCTTTGGAGCGATGCCGCCGGGGCGCCCACCCGTTTCCGCGCTTCGGCGGGGGCGATACCGCTGACCCACGAGCTACGCCGGGCGGAGAACTAAGATGTACGTGTGCGGGGTAGAAGGGGAACATCCCCAAAGCCGCTGGAAAGGTGGATCCATGGCACAGAGTTTCGAGGACCTCATCAACAACATGGTCAACGTTGGCATCGGGGTGGCCGCCACGGCCGCCGAGAAGGGCAAGGAGGTCATTGACGGGTTCGCCGCCAAGGGCTCCGAGGTGAGGGGCGATGCCGCACAGAGCGACTTTGCCCGCTCGATGGCCGATATCTTTGCCCAGGCCGGCGGCGCCTTCACCGATGCAACCGAGCGCCTCGGCGCCCAGGGGTCGTCGGTTGCGGAGCGCATCCTCGACGAGCTCATACTCGCCCGCGTGCGCCCCATGACCAAGACCGAGCGCATCGCCTTCTTGGCGCACGTGCGCGACCTCGTCGATTCGGCCGACGCCGCAACCGTGACCGTCGAGGTCGAAGTTGAGGTTGAGGAGCCGGCCGACGCCGACGAGCCCGAGGACGACGCACCCGCGGCCGATGCGCCTGCGGACGACGCCGATGACGAGCAGGCGTAAGCTGTAGCCTATGGAGACGGGCAAGCAGGAGGGCACGGGTGCGCACGAGCCGCTCGTGCCCGATGAGCCGCAATTGAGCGAAGAGGAGCCCCGGCCTGCCGGGTCGTTTGGAGGGCACGGCACGCACCGCCGCGAGCGCGCAGTCGACGCCTTCCCCGACGAGCCGGAGGTCATGGCCGATACCGAGAAGTACCAGCTGACCTCGGTGGGACGCCGCCGCCGCATCGCCACAATCTTCTTCGTGGCGCGCAAGTACGAGGTGTGGAACAACATCACGCCTGTGCGGCTGCGCTGCATGCTCGAGGAGCTGGGCCCCATGTTCGTCAAGATGGGGCAGATTCTCGCCAACCGCTCCGAGATCTTGCCGCAGCGGTTCTGCGACGAGCTTCGGCGCCTCCGCACCGAGGTGGACCCGGTGCCCTACGAGGTGGTGCTCGAGTGTCTCGAGGCCGAGTACGGCCAGAAGCTCGGCGAGCTCTTTGACGCCATCGACCCCAACCCGCTCGGCAGCGCCTCGCTTGCCCAGGTGCATCGCGCCCGTCTCGTTACGGGCGAGGACGTGGCGGTAAAGGTCCAGCGCCCCGGTGCGCAGCAGGTCATGGCGCAGGATATCGATATCATGCGCTCGCTCGTGCGCCACATCTCGCGCTTTGTAAAGACCGATCAGTTCATCGACCTGCAGGATGTGGTCGAGGAGCTCTGGCAGTCGTTCCGCGAGGAGACGAACTTCCTCATGGAGGCGCGCAACCTTGACGAGTTCTACGCCTACCACGCGGGTAACCCCAACGTTACCTGCCCTCGCTCCTACCTCGATCTCTGCACCGAGCATATCGTGGTCATGGACTACATCGACGGCATCTCAATCGCCGACCCCGATAAGCTGGTGAGCGCGGGCTACGACCTTCATCAGGTGGGCGAGACCATCGTGGACGACTACGCCACGCAAGTGCTCGATAACGGCTTTTTCCACGCCGACCCGCACGCGGGCAATGTCATCGTGCGCGACGGCGTCATCTACTTCATCGACCTCGGCATGGTCGGGCGCATGTCGCGCCACGACCGCGGCGTGGTGCGCGACATGATCTTCGCCGTGGCGGAGAACGACGTGCCCAAGCTCAAGGACTCGCTCATGCGCTTTGCGGTGACGCGCGGGGATTCCGCCGCCATCGACCACACCGCCTTTCTCTCCGACCTCGACTACATCGTCCAGGACTTCGGTAGCCTCGATCTGCGCGACCTCGACATCGGCAAGTTTCTCACGTCGCTCATCAACCTGGCGCGCAAGTATGAGGTGGAGCTGCCGAGTGTGGTGACGATGTTCGCGCGTGGCATGGTGACCCTCGAGGGGCTCCTTACCGAGTACATGCCCGACGTCAACATGATTGAGATCATCTCCGCGCACATCAAGCGCGAGAAGAGCCCCTATGCCCGGGCGCGCGAGTCGGCTCGGGAGTTTGCGCAGGGGTCGGTACGGGCGGCCAAGGGCTCGCTCGAGGCGGCGGAGTACCTGGGCCTGGCGACGCGGATGCTCACACGCGGGCAGCTCAAACTCAACGTCGAGGGCATCGGCTCCGACGAGGTGCTTAAGCGTTTGGGCGGGGTGGTCGACCGTCTTTCGATGTCGATCGTGATCGCGGGCCTCTTCATCGGCTCGTCGGTTGTCTACTACGCGCGCATCGAGCCCGTGATCTTCGGTATCCCGGTGATCGGCTTTTTGGGATATCTGGCGGCCTTCGTGCTGGCGCTCATGCTCGGGCGCGAGATTTGGCGCAACTCCCATACCAAGCGCAAATAGCTGGACGGCCCGGCGGGCGCGGCGCGAGACGTGCATGGTCCGGCGCTTCGGACAGTCCTCGGAAAAGGCCCGCTTGGGCCTTTTCCTGTGGAACTCGCGGGGGACCATGCACGTCTCGCGCCGCGTCCTGTGTCGGCGCTATTCAGTTGCGCCGCGAGCGACATGGGTTGGGGCGGTGACGGGGCGCGCGGGTGTCGGGGTCGGTGCGGTGCCGAATGCCCCTGCGGCGTGCTGAGGCGGGCATGGGGGCGCCGCATGCCACTCTTTCCAAGCCTTACTTGTGGAGCTTGCGTTACGCCCTGCGTCCGCGCTGCTCAGGTGCCGGTAACGGTTGCTTAGTCGGCGACGTTTATGATCTGCGTGTTGGCGAATGTTTTGGCTGCGCTGTTGTAGTCAAACGTTAGGATGCAGCAGTTGGAGAGCGTCACGTCTTGCTCGCAGCGGGCGTGGGGGGCCATCGTGAGCTTGAAGAGGTTGATGATGGCGCCATGGGCCACGGCGAGCACGTCGCCACCGGCTGCCTCGCCCATGAGGCGACAGAGCGTCCCCACCACGCGCTCGCGGGCGCTCGCCTCGGAGTCTCCGCCAACGCTCACGAGGGCGTCTCCAGGCATCCACGGGCTCACGGGGAACTCGCTCATCGGCCGGCCCTCGTAGGTGCCGTAGCAGCGCTCGATAAGCCCGTCCTCATCGGTACGGGGCAGCGCTTCAAAGCCGGGGTTCTCCTCGATCACGATGTCGAGGGTCCGTCGCGCTCTGCCAAGCGGGGAGGAGGCGAGGCGTGCAGGCTGCACATCGTGCTCGCGGTACCATGCCGCCGCGCGGCGTGCCTGCTCGATGCCGAGCGGTGTGAGCGGTGCGTCGCAGTGCCCCTGCACGAGCTTCTTGAGGTTGAATTCGGTCTGGCCGTGGCGCATGAGGTAGAGCGTTGCCATCTATCCCACCAGCTTCTCGTAGGCTATACGTGTGAGGTCGGTCTCGGTGCCGTCTTTGGTCTTGAGCTCAAAGGGCGCGAGCTCGCTAAAGCCCTGACGTGCGAGAAAACTGCGCATGGCGTGGTTACCAGGATGCGTGTCCACGCGGATGCTCTGTCGCCCCGCTGCCGCAGCGATTCCCTCGGCAGCTTTGAACATAAAGCCCATCACGCCGCGCTCGAGCGCCTCTGCGGCGGTGGCGCAGCGGTGGATGGCCGCGTATGTGGGCTCGCCGGCGGCGTTCTCGTTGGGCGTGAGCCAGGTGAGCTCGGGCGCGGTGTACTCGGCGTCCGTATCGAAACGAAGTGCGAGGGTGCCCACCAGCCGACCGCCCTCGTCTTCGGCAACCCAGCAGGCGCCCTGTGCAAGGTCGGCCTCAACGCTCGAGAGGTTGGGGTAGCCGTGCTGCCACTGCTCGATGCCAAAGCGCGCAATCGAGCGCTTGCCGTCCTCAAGAATCTCAAGAACGCGTGCGGCCTCTTCGGGCTCGGCGCGTCGCATGGTCAGTTCATTCTGCATCGTTTCCCCCTGCATATTGAATTAGCCGATTATGCCCGAATGCACCCGCGTTGGGGCGGACATATCCTCGCATATCGCGAGATGCATTCTAAACGCATCTTTGAAATATGGGGCGAGCGCCCTAATGCTGTCTGACGTTTCTCGCAAGGCACCACATCATAATCGCTATCGATACGATAATGAGTATCCAGGGAAGCAGGATATTGAATGAGTTCAGAATGGGTTCTGAGCCAAACAACGACCAGGGGAATGTGCCATAGTTCTTATCGCCGTAGGTTTCTATGAGATTTAAATAATCCGCCCATACGCTTACGAGGGCGATTAGTTGGATCAACGACAATGCGAATAATGCCATTTCCTGACGTTTCGCCGTTTTTCCTGTCGAGCGTTGCAATGAGCGCTCAAGCGTGCTCGCGAGATTGTCTGCGAACTGTTCAAGCTGCGTAAGCGAAATGGTGAGAGACCATGTTCGATCGATATATGTAAGGATTTCGGCATCAGCTTGAACCGAGCGCGAGAACTCGGCATACAAAAACTGCTCATATTGGATATTGTTGATGATGCGATCGAGGTAGTCCTCGTCCCGCTGTGAGAGCGATTCCACGACAAGGGCATCCTCGATATCGCATACAAGTGTGTGCGCGGTACGTAGATATGCCCAGCAGTATTGTGCATGGAATTGAAGGGGCATGTAGCGCAGAACCGCGTCTTGAGAATCTACGATAATCGTATGGTATCTACCGCCGAAATCATAGTAGAGCCGTTCTTTCCGCTGAGCGTCGGCTTCGCTGCCTTCAATCCGCTCCACACTGTGTCCCAGATGCGCGATACGCGAACATAATTCATTTTTCGTATAGGGAAAGAGCGCTTCAGGGTGGTCGGGCACATAAAAGAAGCTTAGATTTCCGCAGTTGGGAGGAAAACGAATGTCGGAGGGGTTGAGGGCATATCGTTTGAGTTGGTAGAAATATGAACAGATAACTTGGCGTGCAGAGTTCTCGGCGCACTGTATCCAGGGGGCGCGTTGGTCTGGTTGATCGTTCGAGGAACGAACAAGGCAGTCCCGGAGCGCTGCATACCAATTGCACCTGCGGGAGCTTTCGCTACTGTCTGCCGCGGCGGAATCCAAAACCCCGATTGGGATGCTCAATTTCATCTCATGGAGGAGCAGCCACTGCATCGTATTGGAATCGAAGAGAAGGTCAGAGCGCATGCTGTGAATGTCCAGCACGTCCGTAACGGTTACCTTGTCGTCCAGATAGACGGTATCGAAGCGCGATAGCGATGCTTCCAGAAGAGGAGCATCTGCGGCTGGGAAGAGAATGTTTTGCCACGATATGCCATGGTAAGCCCGACCATACTCAAGGGATTTTGCCCATAAAGGGGTGTTTGGTTGAGTACCGGGGTCAAGAGGTCGGCGCGCGCTGAGGAGTGCGTGACGTAAGGCTTCCCGGGGAAGCTCTACAACTTGGATATCATGGATATCGACGTCGATGAGCTTACAGGTATGTTCTGCCGTGTCCATTAAGGTACTCCTCGTTCAGCGGTTCTTTTCGATAGTCGAGAAAGAGTTCCTCGTCATGGGCGATGTCGCGAATGGCAACCACCTGCAAAGGAAAGCGCTCGATTTGCAGGTTTGGCAAACGTGAGTGGTTTATAAAGCTATACTTTGTGCGAAACGGTCGCACAAGCAGCGTATTTCGCTCCAATGCATTCCATTCGTAAAACAGGATAGGGTTCGTGGAGTCAATGCTACTCCGCAGCTCATGATAGGTGCTCCATGACATAATCTGCCCGTCGAGTGTGGTGAGGATTGATCCTGCAGGTATATCGCGACGGGCGAAAAGCCCGTTTCCGTGCACGGGACTTGGGGCGATATAGCCCAGCGGAATCGTATCGAGAACATATGCGAAGTCGCTCTCAACGATGCCCATGTTTCACCCAATCCATCAGTAGGCCGAAATACACGAAATGGTACGTACCAATAGGAGCGGCGACCGAGTGCAGGGCACCCGGTCGCCGCGGCAAGGTCTGCCCGCCTCGTGCAACGCCTTAGTAGCTAAAGAAATCAAATCGCGGCGGGAGTGCCACGATGCGGTGCGTTCCCGGCTCCTCGCCGAGCGCCGCCACGAGCTCGTCGGTGGTCTCGAGGATGTGGTCCCACGAGAAGAACGTCTCGGCGGGCATGGCAAAGTGCTCGCAGATGAGTTCGCACCCACGCGGAACGATGGGGTGCATGAGCACCGTCGCCACGCGGAGGCTCGCAAAGGCGTCCACGAGTGCCTGGTGCATGAGCGCATCTCCCGCTGCCTGGTCCTCGGCCTGCGCGTTCTTGGCGACCTTGCTCGCGTCGCTCCAACGCTTGTTGGCGGCGCGCAGGAAGGCGTCGCACACCCCGAGCGCGCGGTGGAACTCGAGCCGGTGGACGGCGTTCTCAAAGCCGAGCACGGCCTCCTCGATGGCCTTGGCCGTCTCGGGCGAGGGGTCGCCGGCCGGGATGCAGCCGGTGCGGACGGAGCTCGGGTCGCCTTCCTTCTCGGCCACGCCGTAGAAGCACGACCGCGCCAGCCGGTTGAACACGCCCGTGAGGAGCGCGCCCTCCTTGAGCACCGGGTCGATCACGCGCTTGTCGTCGCGGGCGAGGAGCGGCGTGCCGTCCGGGTTCTTGCCCGTCTCGCGCGTGTCGTAGGCCTTGGGCGAGAACGAGACGGGCTTCTCGCCCAGCCCGAGCGACAAAAAGTGCGCGCGCAGCTGCTCGGCGTCGTAGTGCTCGAGGAGCTCCGAGGCGGGCGGCGGCGGGGTCTTGCTCGAGGAGCTCGCCTTCTTGCCCATGTAGAGCACGTGGTAGTTGGCCACAAGGGTCGACTGCTGCATGTCGCAGCCGAGTGCCTCCCACAGCGCCGTCTGGGCAATGCCGTAGAAGTAGATGTTGTCCTGCCCGATAAACTGGTAGACGTGCGCCTCGGGCGAGCACCACCAATCGTGCCAGTCATCCGTGGCGTAGCGGTGCGCGCCGCTTGCCGCATCTGCGGCGAGGGCCGTCCGCGTAAAGCTGATGGGCGCCCACAGGCTCTCGGGCCAGACCCAGCAAGTGAGCCCCGAACAGCCGCAGGTGTTGGGCACGGGCACGCCCCACTCGATGTTGCCCGTAATGCGGAAGGGCACGAGCGCCTTGCCCGAGCGGAAGCGCACCCCGCCCGCCTTGAGAACGGCATGGGCCTCGTCGCGCTCACGCCAGCTCGGGAAGGTCACGGTAAAGGACCCCTTGCCGCCCTCGGGCTCGGTCACGGTGTGCGCGGGGAGCTTATCCTCGATGGCATCGAAGGCCTCGCGGAACTTCATCTGGATGTAGAGCTGCGGCTCGCCGAGCCACTCCTCCATGGTCTTGACCACCACCGAGCGCACGGTCTCGTCGCCCTCCAGGCCGGCGGTGTAGCTGCGCAGGTAGTCAAGGTAGGCCGGCAGGTCGAAGTAGAGGTTCTCCACCGGGCGCAGCTCGGGGGTCTCGCCGGTGAGGGCCGAGACCGGGGATATGAGCTCCTCGGGCTCAAACTGGTGCCCGAGGTCGCACTCGTCGGCGTAGGCCTTCTCGGATTTGCAGCCCTGGATGGGGCAGTGGCCGAGCACCTGGCGCCCGTTGAGGAACTGCCCCGCCTTGGGGTCGTAGAACTGCAGGGTCGAGCGCTTCTGGAGCACGCCGCGCTCCTGGAGGCGCATCAGGATCTCGTCGGTCACCTGCTCGTGCACGTGCACGGCCGGCTCGAGGGCGCTCCCGCCAAAGAAGTCGGGCGCCACGTCGTAGCCGGCGAGCGTTGCCGCCTGGCGGTCGTGGTTCTCTTGCACGTAGTCCGAGATGCGCTTTTGGTAGCCCTGCTCGTCGTGGAGCTTGCGGTAGCTCTCCATGATGGGCGAGCCGTAGCAGTCGGTGCCCGAGACAAAGAGCACGTTCTTGGCGCCGATGCGATCGCGCAGAAAGCGCGCAAAGAAGTCCGCCGGGATAAAGACGCCGCCCACGTGGCCAAAGTGCAGGTTCTTGTTGCCGTAGGGCATGCCGGCCGTGACGACGGCGCGGCGGGGCCACTGGGGACGATGTTGTGTGCTGAGCTTGGACGCCATGGCAAAACTCCTGCTCGTGGGTGATTTGGTACCGTGCGCCGAGGCGCGGCCCCTCATTATCGCACAGGCGCGCGGTTTGCGTGTATGCTGGGGGTCATGCGAAAGATTGCCGACATACGCACCTTTGAGGACCGTCCGTTTCTGCGGCGGACGTCGCAGCTGTCGCTCGTGGCGTTTGCCGCGGGAACGGTGGCGACGCTCGTCGCGGCTGTAGCGCTGGCGCTTTGGGCGCCGGGGAGCTTTGACCCCGAGCTTGCCCGCGCCTTTTGGTACGGCGGTGGCGCGGCGAGCTATCTTTTGTGGATCGCTGAGGTGGCGGTGGCCACGGTTTTATCGCTTGCGCTCCACGAGGTGGTGCACGCGATGCTCTTCAAAGCCTTTGCGCCGCGGGGCACGCGCGTGACCTTTGGGGCCAACTGGAAGCTCGGCATGATTTATGCCTGCGCTGAGGGGATCGTCTACCCACGCTCGCGCTACCTTGCCGTGGCGATTGCCCCCACGGTGGCGGTGACGCTCGTCGACGTGCTCGTTGGTGCGGCGCTCGGCCACCCGGTGGCGGGGCTTCTGGTGGCAACGATTCACCTCTCGGGCTGCGCGGGAGATTGGGGCTATGTGGAGGCCATCAGGCGCAACCCCGCCATCTCGTACTGCGAGGACACGACGTGGGGCGTGGTCTTTTATGGCGAGGGCGAGGGGCCGGCGGCGGGTGACGCGGACGATGCCGCCGAGCCTGAGCTACTGCGGGCCCTTGGTGCTAGGAGGGACGGTCGGCCGGATGCCGCGTGCCCGGCCGCGTCCGTGCCCGTTGCTGCGCCCACCGCCGAGGCGACGATGGAGGTGCGCCCATGACCCGGTTGCTATTGCATGCATGCTGCGCCCCGTGCTCGCTCGAACCCGTTCGGCTGCTCGAGGAGGAGGGGTTTGAGCCCACCATTTGCTGGACCAACCCCAATATCCAGCCCGCGGACGAGCATGATCGGCGCTTGGAGGAGCTCCGCCGCTGGTGTGCCGCCACGGGAACGCCGCTCATCGAGGCCGAGGAGGACACCTCGTGCTGGGAGCGCTCGGTGGCGCCCATCGGGGCCCGTCAGCGCGAGCGCCGGTGCCGCGCCTGCTACGCCTTGCGCCTTGCCGAGGCGTGCCGCGTGGCCGAGTGCGAAGGGTTTGGGGCGATTGCCACCACGCTTGCCGTCTCGCCCTACCAGCTCTTTGATACCTGTAACGACGTGCTCGAGCGCCTTGCCCGCGCCCACGGCCTCACGCCGGTGATCCGCGACTTTCGCCCGTGGTACCCCGAGGCCACGCGCCGCTCGCGCGAGCTCGGCATGTACCGCCAGAACTACTGCGGCTGCCGGTTCTCGGCGGCCGAGGCGGCGCTTGATCGCGCGCGGCTTCGGGACGAGCGGAAGGCTGGGCGGTAGACTTCGCTGCTGCACTGTGTGGTTGCTGCGCTGTTTGACCTGGCCGCCCGGGGAGGCGGCGGTTGCCGCGGGGCTCGGCGGCCATTGGCCTCACTTCGCGACTCGCCCCGCAGCAACCGCTGCCTTCCCGGGCTGCGTTGTCTGGCTGTCGCTTCGCTCCAGCCTCAGGTACGTTCCAATCACGTTCGAGCCGATTCTGTGACCTAAATACTGGACTGCTCGAATAGGTCACCTTGGAGTCCAGTCCAAATAATGACTTTGAAATCAATTTGGTCATTTTATGGAAGGGTGTCAGTCCGCCGTACCGTCGCGGCGTTGCGTCTGCTCAACGTATTACCGTAAAAGAAGCACAGCATATCTGAGGTGCCCGGATGTGTCGGGCGGAGCGAAGGGGAGGCGGCCCATGGGCGAACGCACGGGTGAGGCGGCAATTCAGGGGGCACCGCGCGGGCAGCGGCGCGGGTTTGTCCTCGCGGTCATTCTCTGCATGACCTTTATGGAGATCCTCGACGGCACGATTGTCAACGTTGCGCTTCCCTCCATGCAGGGTGAGCTCGGGGTCGACATGGCGCAGATCCAGTGGGTCACGAGCATCTACAGCATCGTCACCTGCGCGGCGCTCCTCGTCTTTGGACGTCTGGGCGATATGTTCGGCAAAGTGCGGATCTTCCAGATCGGCGTGGTGCTCTTTACCGTGGGGTCCGCCCTCTGCGCGCTCTCGGGCACGCTTGAGATGCTCGTGGTCGCCCGCGCGGTGCAGTCGCTCGGAGGCGCCGCTTCGCTTGCCAACAACCAGGGCATCATCACCGAGACCTTCCCCGACGGTCGCGGCCGCGCGCTCGGCCTTGTTGCCACCGTCACCGCGCTCGGCGCCATGTGCGGCCCCACGCTCGGCGGGCTCATCGTTGCCGCGCTGCCGTGGGAGTTCATCTTTATCATCAACATCCCCATCGGCCTCGTGTCGTTTGTTGTTGGGCTCCGCGTGCTCACCAACCGCCGCCCGGCGTGGCACCCGTCTTTCGATGCGCTGGGCGCGGTGCTGCTCGTGCCATCGATCCTCCTCATCTTCTTTGCCATCACCGAGATGGAGCGCGGTGTCACCCCGGTCAACGTTATTCTGCTCGTGGTGGGCGCGGCGCTCCTCACTGCGTTTTTGGTGGTAGAGAACCACGCAACGTCGCCCCTCGTTACGCTCGGGGTCTTTCGCGACCCGCGCTTTGTGATCGACCTCGTCAACATGGTGCTCGTCTTCCTCGCCATGAGCGCCTACACGTTCATCTTCCCGTACTACCTGCAAGAGGCGCGCGGTATCGCGGTGGGCGTCTCGGGGCTCATCATGGCCTGCTATCCGCTCGTCAACTCCATCTGCGGGCCCATCTCGGGCGCGATCTCCGACAAGGTGGGCTGCGAGCGTCCCACGCTCATCGGGCAGACTATCTACACCTGCGGTCTCGTAATCATGGGGTTCGTTACGGTGGACACACCGCTCTTTGTGCTCATCCCCTGCATCATGTTCACCTCGCTTGGCAGCTCGATCTTTCAAGCGCCCAACAACTCCATGGTTATGGGCCACGCGCCCGAGGGTGCGCTCGGCTTTGTGGGGTCGCTCGGCAACCTCATGCGCTACCTCGGTCAGTCGCTCGGCATCACGGTGGGGTCGGCGCTGCTCTACGGCGGCATGTCGGCGTCCATCGGCTATCCGGTGACGAGCTACGTTGAAGGCCGGCCCGATGTCTTTATGGACGGCATGCACATGGCATTTCACGTGCTGGCGGCCATCGTGGCGCTGAGCGTGGTGCTCGCCCTCGTGCGCGAGTGGCTGAACCGGCGCGACCGTCGTGCTGCCGCCGCGGCTGCGGCGAAGGGCGAGCTCGTCGGTGCCGCCGCGGTTGCTGCTGAGGCCGCCTCGGCGGAGCCCGCGGCCCTGGCCGGCGAGGAGGCGCGCCATGCCGGCGATCTTTAGCAAAGAGATCAAAAGCGAGCTCTATCACCGCATGATCGAGGTGGGCTGGCAGCTGTTGGTGGGCGAGGGCATCGCGGCGGTCCGCGTGGAGCGCGTCGCGCGGTCGGTGGGCATTGCCAAGGGCACGTTCTACAGCTTCTTTAGCTCCAAGGGCGACTTTGTGTATGCGATGCTCATGGAGAACCGCCAGCGCGGCGTGGACGAGCTCGAGCGTGCCCGCGCCCGTGCGGGCCGTGCGCTCACGCGCGCGGAGTTCGGCCAGTGGCTCGTCAGGGTGTGGGGGAGCGAGCGCAACATCTTTCGCATCTTTACCTACGACGAGTACGCGCGCCTGGTGCGGAGCTTCCCCGAGGGGCGGAGTCTTGCGCCCGCGGGGGACGGGGCCCTGGTGCGGTGGATCGCCACCGAGATCGTGGCGCTCGAGCACCCCGTCGACGTACGCGAGGTGGAGAACCTGAACCGTGTGCTCGCGCTCACGCTCCTCAATCGGCGCCGGCTCCATCCCGAGGTACTGGAGCGCACGGTTGCCGCGCTGCAGGAGGATGTGCTCGACGCGCTCTTTGGCGAGGCGTAGGGCCAAGGCGGCTTGCCCCGGGCGCCCACGTGCAGGGTGCGTGTGCCGCAGGCGTCCACGCTCCTGTGCGCTTGGCGGGGTACGTTCGCTCGGCGTATGATAGCCCGGCACACGATATCAGAGAGAACGAGGGATCCCATGCGCACCGACGACTTTGACTACAACCTGCCCGAGGAGCTGATTGCCCAGGCACCGGCCGAGCCGCGCGACTCCTGCCGCCTGCTCGTGCTGCACCGCGGCGAGCCCCTTGCCACCACGGGCGAGACCGTGCCGCTCGAGCACGGCGGCTCTGTGGAGCACCGGCACTTCTACGACATCATCGATTACATCGAGCCGGGCGACGTGCTCGTTATCAACAAGACGCGCGTCATGCCGGCGCGGCTTATCGGCCGTAAGGCCGGCACGGGCGGCGTGGCCGAGACGCTTTTGCTCAAGCGTCGCGAGGACGTCGACGCGCTCGGGCACGTGTGGGAGTGCCTCGTCAACCCGGGCAAGCGGCTCAAGCCCGGTGCGGTGATCGAGTACCGCGCCGGCGGCCCGCATGCGCCCGAGACCGCGCCGGTGGTGCTCACGGGCGAGGTCGTGGACTTTGTGCCCGAGAGCCGCGGCGGGCGCCTTGTGCGCTTTACGCCCGAGGGCACAGGCGCAGACGGCCGTCCTCGCACGCTCGACGAGGCGATCCACGCGGCCGGTCACGTGCCGCTGCCGCCCTACATCACCGATTATCAGGGCGACCCGGAGAAGTACCAGACCGTTTACGCCATGAAGGAGGAGCACTCCGCGGCGGCGCCCACGGCGGGCCTGCATTTTACCCCGGAGCTCATGCGGCGTATCGAGGAGAAGGGCGCCCGCTTTGCCGCGGTCGAGCTCGAGGTGGGTATCGACACGTTCCGTCTGGTGGAGGAGGACGACCCCACCCGGCACGTCATGCACACCGAGCGCTACCACGTGCCGGCCGAGGTCGTGGAGGCCGTGCACGAGGCCAAGCGTAACGGGCACCGCGTGATCGCGGTGGGCACGACGGCGGTGCGCTCGCTCGAGAGCGCCTTTGACCCCGATGCCCCTGCGGCCGAGCCCGCCATGGTGGCGCGGCGCTTTGAGGGGCGCGCCGACGGGGCCGACACGCTCGGTCGCGGCGACATCACGGTGCGCGAGAACGCCACGACCGATCTCTACCTCATGCCCGGCTCGACCTATCACGTGGTCGACGCCCTCATCACCAACTTCCACGTGCCGCGCTCCACGCTCATGATGCTCGTGTCGGCCTTTGCCACGCGCGGGCAGATTATGGACGCCTACGCCGCGGCGGTGGAGGAGCGCTACCGCTTCTTCTCCTTTGGCGACGCGATGCTCATCGAGTAGGTCAGATGGGTCAGTTGGGGACGTGTTCGTTCTGCACCATTCCAAAATGGTGCAGAACGAACACGTCCCCAACTGACCCAACGCGAAGCCGCTCGCGGGTGCTTTTCGACCGCTCGCGGAGTGCGCAAAATCGTCCTCGCAATATGGTATAGGCCCCTGGCAACCCGGGAACAACAGGGGTGTCAAGGAAATCGTCGCTCCGGGATACAGCGACCGACCGAGGAGGTGAGTCCGATGGGCACAGAAGATATAGCATCAGCCGCCGGGCTCGTCGCCTGCGGGACCGAGGTCGCGTAGTTCTGGGGTTCGTGTAGGTGGCCCGACGTCTCTCCCCGCGTGAGATGGGGATTCGACCGCAGACGTCGTCGCAGGGCAGCCAGGCGGTATGGATAGTCTTCGTCCCTTCGGTAGAGGAATCGAGGAGAGTCCACCCTAATAGATGAGATGCCGGGGAGGCGCCGCAACCGAGGCGGTGCCTCCCCCTTCGTTTAGGGATGGGGCAAACGTCGAGCACGCCGCACACGAACGCCTCTGTCCTCGGCATCATCGTATCCTGCTCCGGCATACCGACACGGGTTTTGCCAAGGCCGTCACCGACGTGGGCACGGGCGCTCTGAAGCAGCTTTCCGACACGCTCGACGACGGGCAGCTTGCAACCGTCGCTCGTGCCATGGAGTCCGCGCTCGACGGAAGCGCGCAGACTCTCTCGAGCACCGCCGGCAGCGTGCAGGCGGCGGGTGACCTCGTTGGGTCCGCCCAGCACCTGCTCAATGCGAGCTCCACGTCGCTTTCCGCCCTGACCGACACCGAGGGCGGCCTTGCCGCCGCCCTGCGCGACGGCGCCAACGGCGTGCGCGGGCTCGACGGCACGCTCAAGAACACCACCGCCTCCGTAAAGGGCGCGCTTGACGCCGGGGCTGCGAGCCTGGACGGCGTGAGCGATGCGATCGGCAGCGCCATGGAAACCGCTGGCGGGCACATCGAACGCTTGACGTCGGCCCTCACAACTGTTGACAGCACCATCCAGCAGCGGCTCGACGCGCTGCGCACCGTCGCCGACAGCCTGAATGGCCAAGACACGCTCGTTAAACAGATGGAAAGCCGCTACCAGGTCGGCTCAGCCGGGTACACGAAGATCCACGAGGTCAGCCTGACCATCGACGGGCTCTCGGACCGCGTCGACCTTGCTATCAAAGAGCTCGAGAACCTCTCGGCAGGCATCGAGGGCACCGTCGGCGACCTTGAGCAGGGGCGCACCGATGCCGATAGTGCGCGCACTGAGCTCACCCAGATGGTCTCCGACGCGCAGGGCGCACTCACCACCGCCGGCGACTCGCTCAACACCTCGCTCGACGGCTCGCTTGCAGACCTCGCCGGCACCTTGGAGGCTACCGCGACCGGTGCGGACGCCGCGCTTCAGGACCTCGAGTAGACCGGTGCCGCCGTGGCCGCCGCCACCCAAGCGGCAAGCGGCAACCTGGACGGGATGCACGCCACACTCGGCCATACGGCTGAGGACCTCGAGAGCGCCGCGACGCGCATCAGCGAGCTGCAGGGCGAGCTGTCCGACGCCCTCGATTCGTCCGACATGGACCAGGTGCGCACGATTCTTCTGACCTCGCCGGCAGAGCTCGGCGCCTTTATGGCCGAGCCCGTGAGCATCGAGCGCCACGCGGTCTTCCCCGTCGAGAACAACGGATCCGCCATGGCACCCTTCTACACGACGCTCGCCATCTGGATCGGCGGGGTGGTCCTCGCCGCGCTCATCAAGGCGACGCCGAGCGCACGGGCGCTGCAGGAGACGGGATGCACGGTGACGCAGGCCTACCTCGGGCGTCTGGCGCTCTTCTGCGGCACGGGTATCATCCAGGCGGCCATCATCTGCCTGGGTGACGTGGGCTATCTTGGCGTGCAGTGCGCACACCCGGGGCTCTTCTTGCTCGCGGGATGCGTTGCGTCCGTCGTCTTTATCAGCATCATCTTTGCGCTGACCTCGTCGTTTGGCGATATCGGCAAGGCGGTCGCCGTCGTTCTCATGGTCGTGCAGGTGGCCGGTGCCGGCGGAACGTTTCCCGCGCAGATGCTGCCTCCGGTCTTTCAGACGATCTACGCGTGGCCGCCCTTTGTGCACGCGGAGGGCGCCATGCGCGCGGCGCTCTTTGGCATCTACAACGGTGACTTCTGGATCCAACTGGCCATTCTCGCTGCCTATGCCGTGCCCGCAGTCGCACTCGGCCTGTTGCTGCGGCGCCCGACGGCGCACACCGTCAAGCGTTTTGAGGAGGCCCTCGAGTCGACGCATGTGATGTAGGCGCAGGACATGCGCAGGGCGGGGTCGCTGCACCTCGACCGGGTAGCCGCGTGCGGGCTGGAAGTCCGACAAGGCTAGCGGCGCGTCTGTAAAAAGCCGGCGCGGCCCGCCGCATATACGGTGGGCCGCGCCGGCTTGTACGGTATGCGGGTGCCGCTACAGCACAAAGACGAGCACGAGAATCAGCGCCACGACTACGATGATGCCCGCGATGGCGGCACCAAAGCGCAGACGCGAGGCACGGGTCTGCTCGCGTACGTCGCTCTCGGCGGCGGCAAGACTTGCCACCTCGGCGGCCTGCTCCTCGCGCTCGGCGCGATCGGCCTCGAGGCGTGCCGCAATGGTCTCGGTGACCTCGGGGTGGGCGTGGATGTCCTCCGCCTCGTCAATGGCCTCCTGCGCGGCGGTCGCCTCATCCGCGGCGTCGCGCGCGGCCTGCTCCTGGGCGCGCTTCTCCTTCTCCTGGTCAGAGATCTGCCCTTTGAGCGCGCGCTGGCGCTCCTCGGCCTCCTCGCGGGCGGTCTGGTAGGCGTCGCGCGCGGCGTCTGCGGCCGTTGAGGCCTCGGTAAAGGTCGCCTTGGCGGCGTCGATGGGCTTCTGGCTCTCGGCCACGGCGCGCTCCGCCTGGGCAAGGGCGTCCTCGAGCTCTTGCGTGATGCGCGGCAGGTCGGCCTCGGCGCGGCGCAGGGCGTCCGTCGCGTCGGCAATCTGGAGCTCGAGCTCCTGGGCACGTACGCTGTAGTTGGCGGAGTTGGCCGAGGGGTTGCGCTGCACCTCGGCAAACTCCTGACGGAGGCCGTCGAGCTGCGCCTTGGCGCTCTTGACCGCCTCCTGCGCCGCCTTTACGCCCTCCTCGCGCTCGGTCTTGGCCTGTTCGAAGTTGCGCTTGGCGTCGTCCACGCGGCGCTGCAGGCGCGTGCCCTGCTCGCGGGCGCTTGCCTCGGTTGCCTCGGCGGCGTCGAGGGCGGCCTTGAGGCGCTTCTCGGTCTGCGCGTCGGCGTCCTTCATCTGTTGGAGCTCGCCTTTAAGGCGCTCGATCTCGGCCTGGATGCGCTCCTGCTCGGCGGCGGCGAGCTTCTGGCTCTGCTCGGCGGCGGCGATGCGGGCGCGCTCCTCAGAGAGGATCTGCTGGTAGCGGGAGGCGATATCGTGCCGGTGTTCGAGCTCCGCCTCCTCGTCGGCGACGGTCTTCTCGAGCTTCTCGAGGTGCTCGCGCGCCTCGGCGTGCGCCTTGCGGGCGGCGTTCATGGCGCGGACGGCCCCGACGCCCTCCGAGAAGAAGGAGCCCACGGCGTTGGCGGCGCCGGCTGCCGCCTCGGCAACGTGGTGCTCGGGGGCGGCGGGGGTGCCGGACCCAGCTGCGCCTGCGGCCGGGCTCGCCGGTGCGCTCGCGGCGGGCTCGACGGGTGCCGTAGCTGCAGGGGCCGCGGGCGCGGCCGGAGTCTGGCGCGCGAGGAACGCGGGGATAGAGCCGCTTGTGCCCGGGTCGGCGTTTGCCGGCTGCTCGGGCTCCGCCGTCTCGGCGGTTGGAGCGGCTGCCCCTGCGGCTGCGGCAGGGGTTGCCTCGGCTTCATCCGCCGCGTCAGCTGTGCCTACACCCACGGCGGCCAGCTGTACCGCGTCCGCGCCTGCCGGGCTCTCAGCCACGTCGCTCGCCGCCTCCGGGGCAAACGCCCCGCCCTGCACCTCGGTCTCGGCCGCTACGGCCTCGTTCTCGCGCTCGTCCATCTCTATCCTCCATCACGCCCCACGGGGCGATCGCATATAACGTAGGTTCCATGATACTTGCTCGGGCGGACAAGCGGGGACAAAACGCCCGGCTGCGCATTGTCACAACGTATCGATTGCCCCTTGCATTGGAGTTGACTTCAACAGGTACGCTCGGTAAGCGGACCCGTGCGCTACCGTGGCGGCGGGCCCCATCCGCTCGCGCGGCCGGAGCACTCCGGCGCGGTGGGCGGGCCGGTTAACCGTAAGCAGGGGAGGTTTTATGATCTACCGCGACTTCAAGGGGCTCAAGCTCTCGGCGCTCGGCCTGGGTGCGATGCGCCTGCCCGTCATCGACGGCGACGACGCCCAGATCGACGAGACGGCCACGCAGCAGATGGTCGACTACGCCATGGAGCAGGGCATCAACTACTACGACACCGCCTGGGGCTACCATAACGGTAACTCCGAGCTGGCGCTTGGCCGCGCGCTCGCCAAGCACCCGCGCGAGAGCTTCTATCTGGCCACCAAGTTTCCGGGGTACGACCTCGCCAACATGGACAAGGTCGAGGAGATCTTTGAGCGCCAGCTCGAGAAGACCGGCGTGGACTACTTTGACTTCTACCTCATCCACAACGTGTGCGAGATGAACATCGACGAGTACCTCAACCCCGCGCACGGCATCATGGACTACCTGCTTGCGCAGAAGGAGGCCGGGCGCATTCGGCACCTCGGCTTCTCGGCGCATGGGGCGATTCCCGTGATGGAGCGCTTCCTCGAGGCGTACGGCGAGCACATGGAGTTCTGCCAGATTCAGCTCAACTGGCTCGACTGGGAGTTCCAGGACGCCAAGGGTAAGGTCGTGCTGCTCAAGAAGTGGAACCTCCCCGTGTGGGTCATGGAGCCGGTGCGCGGCGGCAAGCTCGCCAACCTCTCGGACGACGCGGTGGCCAAGCTCACCGCGGCGCGCCCCGACGAGACGCCGGTGGCGTGGGCGTTTCGGTTTATCCAGGGGATCCCGGAGGTGGTGATGACGCTCTCCGGCATGTCCAACTTTGAGCAGCTCAAAGAAAACATCGCCACCTTTGCCGAAGACAAGCCGCTCTCCGAGGCGGAGCTTGCCACCCTCAAGGAGGTCGCCGACGCGATGGCCGCCGAGGGCACCGTGCCGTGCACCGCGTGCCATTACTGCACGAGCCACTGCCCCATGGGACTCGACATCCCGCAGCTGCTGGCCATGTACAACCAGTACAAGCTCACGGGCAAGGGCGACTTCATCTCGAGCATGATGATCTCCACGCTGCCCGATGACAAGAAGCCGAGTGCCTGCATCGGGTGCGGCAGCTGCGCGGCGGTGTGCCCGCAGCAGATCGACATCCCCGGCACGCTCGCGGAGTTTGCCGAGGCGCTCGGGCTGTAGGGGCGTTTGCCGGTGGCAAGACGTTGGCTGCGTAACGGCAGGTTACGGGGCCCGCGGGCGACAGCGCTCGCGGGCCCTTGTTTTGCGGGGCGGATGTCAGCGCGCCTCGGAGTCGTCGGCGTTTTCGGCCTTTTCGGAACGCTCCACGATGTGGGCGAATCCAAGTATGCTGACAACGAGCAGCGCGGCAAGGATGATGATATCGGGCGTCAGATTGGGGCCCATCACGAGCAGAAATACCAGAATGAGGAGCCCCAGCATGAGGTTCGTCCAGAAGCGGTAATGCCTAAAGTACGACCGCGCGGCACGGATGGCGAGTGACTCGGTCTCCTTCATGTGGTCGGTAACGTAGCAGCACAAATCGTTGGTTGTGCGGATACCCTTCTTGCGTTCCAGGCGGTAGAAGGGTATGGCAGTCGCAAAATAGACGCCCAAGAAAAATGCCCGGAGAATTGCGAGGAGGTCGCTCATAGCTGCATTTTGGTTGTAGGCCATCAACGCTAGGAGAAACACGGCAATCTGGGAGACAAAGCTCGCCGCCCAGAGCGAAACGAGCCGCCGGGCCTCCTCGTCGGCCTGCTCCACGATGGCCGGGGCGTCGTCGCCAATGAGTGCGTCGACCGTGGTGCCAAAAATGCCGGCAATTGCCTTGAGGCTCTCGATGTCGGGGAGCGTGCGGTTGCGCTCCCAGTTGCTGATGGTCTGGCGGCTCACAAAGCAGGCCTGGGCAAGCTCGTCTTGCTTCATGCCCGCAGCCGCGCGGTGCTCCCTGATGCGCGACCCGATGTCCATGTCCGCCTCCCCGTATCTGCCCTGCACTCCGAGCATACCCGCCGCGCGCCTGGGGCGCAGTGGGATGTGCGTCAAAAGGCTTTGACATGGGCGATGGGGCGGGGTGATGAGGCGGCGCTCCCGTCCGTTGCGTAGGCGACGATCTGCGGCAACGGAGGAGGTTGGCCCTCGCGGTTGCCGCAGATCGTCATATAAGTGGCCGAACCGACGGTCTTAGGTGACCGTTTGCGGCTCTCGTGTTGCTCCGCTTGCGGTACTGCCGCAGATGGTCAAAGTAGCGTTCTAAAACAGGTCGTTGGTTGACGAGCTGCAGCAGAACGGTGAACGCACCACGAGAACCTCTGCAGATCGTCAATCGGACGAGGTGATTCGGCCTCCCGTTTGACAACTTGCGGTGGTCTGCCGTGCCCCCACGATTGCTGCGCAGATCGTCAAAGTAACGATCCGAAACGGGTCGCCGATTGACGAGCTGCAGCAGAATGGAGGGCTCACCCCGAGAACTGCTGCAGATCGTCAATCGAGCGAGGCGCCTCAGCCTCGATGTCGGGCCGATGTTCTAGTACCCGAGCTCCTCGCCGATGAGGACCACGCGGATGCGCCCGTCGTGGCGGCTGTGGCGCGTGACCACGATGTTGCAGCACATGCACGAGGGCGCGTGGCACTCGTTGCAGGTGCCGGTGAGCTCGCAGGGGGTGTTGGTCTTGAGGCGCGTCGCGTTGAGCGGGCAGACCGTGGTGCGGATGCGCTTGATGCCCGCGTCAACGTCGGCCACGAGCTTGTTCATGCCCGCGAGCACTACCACGTGCTCGGGCCCGTGGAGGAGGAGCGACAGCCGGTCGGAGTTGCCGTCGATGTTCACGAGCTCGCCCTCGGTGGTGAGGGCGTTGGCGCTCATGAAGAACCAGTCGGCCGAGGTGCGGTCGCGCCACATCTCGCGCTGCTCGGACGCGGTGGTGGCGCTGCCACGGTCGAGCATGCGGTAACAACCGGTGGCCTCGAGGGCGGCTTTCATACCCGTTTCTTTAAACGTCTCGCTGCCGCCCCAGGTAACGGAGTCCCCCTCGCGCATCCACGACTGGACGAGCTCGACGGCTTCCGTGCTCGTGGGTGCCCAGAAGCCCTCGATGTTGCGGCGCTTGAGCTTGGTGATGACGGTCGCGGCGGTTGTTGCCCACGATGCGCGTACGGTCTCGGTGGGGAGTGCCATGGCGGATCCTTTCTCTCGGTGCCCCTATGGTAGCGCGCCCGGCCGGCGGGGACGGCTGCGGTTCCGGCGGGTGCAGGCGCGGCGGTCGATGGGGACTGCTGCGACTCCACTGGGGGCGCCGCCGCGAGCCCCACCGCCCCAGCGTTTCGATGTGCGTCCGTGCGATGGGGTAGACTGGTGCAAACGCTACAGAGAGGACACCTCATGTCAGATTCCGCCGCGTCCGAGACCCGCCGCACCTTTGCCGTCATCGACGGCAACTCGCTTATGCATCGCGCCTTCCACGCGGTGCCGCCCACCATGAACGCGCCCGACGGCCGCCCCACCAACGCCGTCTTTGGCTTTCTCAACATGTTTCTCAAGATGATTGACGCCTTCCATCCGGACGGCGTTGCCGTGGCCTTTGACAAGGGCAAGCCCCGCGTGCGCATGGAGATGCTCCCGCAGTACAAGGCGCAGCGTCCGCCCATGGATCCGGATCTGCGCCAGCAGTTCCCCATGATCAAGCAGCTGCTCGAGCGGCTCTCGGTGCCCATCTTGGAAGCCGAGGGCTGGGAGGGCGACGACATCCTGGGCACGCTCGCGCGCGATGGCGAGGCGGCCGGCTGCGACATGTACCTCATCACGGGCGACCGCGATATGTACCAGCTCTCTACCGAGCACGTCAAGATCGTGGGCACCAAGAAGGGCCTCTCCGACGTTGCCATCATGACGCCCGAGTCGGTCGAGGACCTCTACCACGGCATCACGCCCGCGCTCGTGCCCGATTTCTACGGTCTTAAGGGCGACTCGTCCGACAACATCCCCGGCGTGCCGGGCATCGGCCCCAAGAAGGCGAGCGCGCTCATCGCGCAGTACGGCTCGCTCGACGAGGTCATCGCGCACGCCGACGAGGTCAAGGGCAAGATGGGCGAGAACCTGCGCGCGCACATCGACGACGCGCTGCTCTCGCGCCGTGTGGCGACCATCCAGACCAACGCCCCGGTCGAGCTCGATTTTGAGCACACGTCCTTCCCGGCCTTTGATGCGGCGGCGGTGGCTGACGCTCTGGGCGACCTGGGGATCATGGCGATGCAGAACCGCTTTTTGGCGCTTATCGACGGCGAGGCCGCGGCCGCGGCTGTTCCGGCGGTGCTCGAGCTGCCGGCGGAGATCATCCGTGCGGTAGCCGGCGACGCGCCCGCCGTGGAGCGTGCGCTGGCTGAGCTCGCCCGTGCGATCGATGCGGGGGAGTGGGTCGGCGTGGCGCTCGAGAGCGACAAGCAGCCCGATGCGCTCTTTGGGCTCACGCATACGCTTTGGCTGGCAACCGGCAGCGCCCTGGTGGCGCTCGAGGAGGCCGACGGGGCGTTTGGCGGCACGGAGGTTGTCCTGGGTGCCGACGGGGGAGCGACGGCTGGCTTTGACCTCTCGCACGGGCTCATCACGGGGGTGCTCGCGCGTCTGGTGGCCGTGGGGCGCCTCGCCGCGCCGGACGTCAAGACACTGCTGCACGAGCTTTCGCCCATCGACTCGTCGGAGCCGGAGCTCGTAGACCTGCTCTCAGCCGACCCAGAGCGACTGTTTGACACCGTGGTGGCCGCCTACCTGCTCGACTCGGTACGCTCGAGCTTTGACGACGCCTACCTGGCCGACACCTACCTGCACGCGACGCTTCCGCCCGCAGCGGGCGAGGAGGGCGCTCCGGCCGACGCGCTGCCCGCCGCGGCGCGCTCGGCGGCCGTGGCCCGCGCTGTCGTGGAGCCGCTTACCGCCGCGCTCGAGGCCGAGGGCGCGGAGAGCGTCTTTGCGCAGATTGAGATGCCGCTCGTGCCGGTGCTTGCCGCCATGGAGCGCACGGGCATGTACGTCGACCCCGACCGGCTCGCCGAGCTGGGCGAAGGACTGGGGGCAGAGATCGCCGAGCTCGCCCGGCGCATCCGCGAGCTCGCCGGCGACGAGACCTTCAACATCGCCAGCCCCATGCAGCTCAGCCACATCCTCTTTGACGTGATGGGCCTGCCCACCCGCGGCCTCAAGAAGACGCGGAGCGGCTACTACTCCACCAACGCCCGCGTGCTGGAGGAGCTCGCGCGCGACAACGAGTTCGTGCGGCTCATCCTCGAGTACCGCGAGAAGACCAAGATCAAGAGCACCTACCTCGACACGCTCGGGTCGCTCCGCCGCGAGGACGGGCGCGTGCACACCACCTACAACCAGACCATCACGGCGACGGGGCGCCTGTCGTCGTCCAACCCCAACCTGCAGAACATCCCCACCCGTTCCGAGCTCGGCCACACCGTCAAGACGGCCTTCACGGTGGCGCCGGGCAGCGTCTTCGTGGCGGTGGACTACTCGCAGATCGAGCTCAGGCTGCTCGCGCACCTCTCGGGCGACGAGCATCTCATCGCGGCCTTCAACGAGGGCGAGGACTTCCACGCCGAGACCGCGGCACGCGTCTTCGGCGTGCCGGTGGAGGAGGTCACGCCCGCGCTGCGCAGCCGCGCCAAGGCCGTCAACTTCGGTATCGTGTACGGCCAGCAGGCATTCGGGCTGTCGCAGTCGCTCGACATCCCCATGGCCGAGGCGCGCCAGATGATCGACCGCTACTTTGAGGCGTATCCCGGTGTGCGGCGCTTCCTCGACGAGACCGTTGCCGAGGCCAAGCGCACGGGGTACGCCGAGACGCTCTTTGGCAGGCGGCGGCCCATCCCCGAGCTCAAGATGCGGGTGCCCGCGCAGCGCGCCTTTGGCGAGCGCACGGCGATGAACCACCCCATGCAGGGCACGGCGGCCGACATCATCAAGATCGCTATGACGCGCGTGGCGCGCCGCTTGGCCGACGAGGGCTTTGGCGCGCGGATGATCTTGCAGGTGCACGACGAGCTCGACTTTGAGTGCCCGGAGGCCGAGGTCGACCGGCTTGTGGCGATGGTCCGCGCCGAGATGGAGGGCGTGGTCACGCTCTCGGTGCCGCTCGTGGCCGAGGCGTCGGTGGGCGCCACCTGGGCGGACGCAAAGTAGGCTTGGCCGCGGGCTGTGCGGCGCGGGGCGTCTGACTGGTCGCCACCGCGCTGACCACGCCGGCGGCCCTGCCGTTGCTGCATCCGGGTGGCCCCGCTACCATGGTGCCCGTATGGTCGGCCGCAGGGCCACAGGTTGCGCACGGGAGGGGAGGACCGGTGCCGGACCGCGACCAGAGCTTGCCGCGGGGGACGCTGCTTCTCGTGGCGACGCGCTTTCTGCTCTATCTGGGCGTGCAAGCCGCCTACTTTATCGGCATCATCGGGACGCTCACCTACGAGGTGGGCGCCTCCACGTGGGTGCTCGCCGGTGCGGTGGGCTTCTTCAACCTGTTCATCATCTTGGGCAACACGGCGGGCGGCACGCTGCTCGACGTGTACGGCCCGCGCGTGCACTCCGCTGTGGCCATCGTTGCCGCCGTCGTGACGAGCCTCGTGTTTCAGGTTGTGCCGCTGACCGTTGCCAACGTGCTTATCACAAGCATGGCTTTTGGGTTTGCGACGGGCATGGGGTTCATGTACCTCTCCGCGTATCCCGCCTACCTCACCGATGACGCCGACGCCCTCAAACGGGTGAACGCGCTGCTTTCGGTGGTGTCCAACGCGGCGGTGGTGGTGGGGCCCGCCGTGGGCGGTGCCATAGCGACGGTGCTGCCGGCTCAGCGCGTCTTCCTTGCGGCGGCGGTGTTTGCCGTGGCGGCTTTCGTGCCGGCGGCACTGCTCGTCGAGCGGGTGCTCCGCATACGCGCCGCCCACGTGCGCCTGCGCGCCCTGACACCGGACGCGGCGGGCGCCGAAGGGCAAGCGGCCCCCGGCTCCCGACCCACCTCTGCCGATTCCGTCCGCACCGTGTTCGCCGCGCCCTCGCTCGCGCTGCTGTTGGGCGTGGGCGTGCTTGCCTATGCGGGTTACGGCGCCTTCGATCCCCTGGAGTCGCTCTTCTATCGCGATGTGCTCCATGTCGACATCTCCTGGATGGGCTGGCTCTCCAGCGCGGCGGGCGTGGGCAGCGTCGCGGGCGCGCTCTTGGCGCTGCGCGTGCCCCGCCGCTACGTCAACGTGCTCACGCTCATCCTGCTCATCGCCCTGCAGGGTGTGGGCTGCCTGCTCTACGTGGGCACGCCTGAGGTGGTGTGCGCGTTTGCGGGGCAGATGCTTCTGGGCTGCGCCTTTGGTATGGTGACGCCGCTGCAGAACACGCTCGTGCAGATGCATGCGCCGCTCGAGGTGCTCGGCCGCGTTAACTCGGTCATGAACGCGGGCTTTAGCGGCGCGGGCGCCTTGCCGCTCTTTGCGGCGCCGGGGCTTGCCGAGGTCTTTGGCGTGCAACGGGTGCTCATCGGCGCGAGCCTCGTCGTGCTGGTGGTGCCCCTGGGGTATGTGGCGCTGCGGCGGCGCACCGTGGTGGCGCTGGTGGCGGAGGAGCGCCGGCGCGGCGAGGTGGGCGCGGGGTGACTTGATCGGCGCGTGCCGTCTGCCGGCGGGGACCAGTAACCTACGCCCGCTGTCCGCTCGCGGCATCGTGCCGTCCGTCGCCCGCCCTGTCCCGTCGTGCCGTCCACCTCGCCGTGCCGCCCGCCGCTCGGTCCCGCCTCTCGCACGGCACCCCCGGCCACAACATCTTGGTCAAGAGGATTTTTTCGCCATTTGCCGATGGCCGAGCGGCCCAAAACTGTGGAGCCGTCTCCATGACCTGTTCGGGCCCCAGCGGCTCCCCCGCAGGTGAGCGCGCTGACACTCCGCCACCCCTCCAACCCCCTAAAGCGGGCGTTGAATGTGCGCGCATCTAAATCATTCATCCCCACCTGCAGAAACACAATATGTAGTGATACGTTAGAAAAAATCCTCAGTATATGGGGGAGTCTCGTGCCGTAAGATGGATATCGCGTCGCGCTGGCGCCGACGGCTGGAGTCGTCTTTGCCCGCATCGCCCACACGTCGATTCACCGCGAGAGCGAAAGTTCGAGGAACACATGAAGATCATCAAGCGCAGTGGCAGCGAGGCCGTTTTTGACATCACCAAGATCGAGAATGCGATCCGTGCCGCCAACGGCGAGGTCAAGGAATCCGACCGCCTGACCGAGCGCCAGGTGGTCTACGCTGCGCAGAACGTTGCCGAGGCGTGCGAGAACGCCGGCCACACCGTCTCGGTCGAGGAGGTGCAGGACCTCGTCGAGGACGAGCTCATGAAGCTCGACAAGTTCGAGGTCGCGCGCAAGTACATCATCTACCGCTACGTGCAGAGCCTGAAGCGCACCAAGAACACCACCGACGACAAGATTCTCGCGCTCATCGAGTGCAACAACGAGGAGGTCAAGCAGGAGAACTCCAACAAGAACCCCACCGTCAACTCGGTGCAGCGCGACTACATGGCTGGCGAGGTCTCCAAGGACCTCACCCAGCGCGTGCTGCTGCCGGCCGACGTGGTGGAGGCGCACAACGAGGGACTCATCCACTTCCACGACTCCGACTACTTTGCCCAGCACATGCACAACTGCGACCTCGTTAACCTCGAGGACATGCTGCAGAACGGCACCGTTATCTCGGGCACGCTCATCGAGCGCCCGCACAGCTTCTCGACCGCCTGCAACATCGCCACGCAGATCATCGCCCAGGTGGCCAGCTGCCAGTACGGCGGGCAGTCCATCTCGCTGGCGCACCTCGCCCCGTTTGTAGAGGTGAGCCGCCAGAAGATTCGCGGTCAGGTGGCGGCGGAGCTCGCCGAGCTCGGCGTGGACGCGCCCGAGGAGAAGGTCGCGAGCGTGGTGGAGGACCGTCTACGCGACGAGATCCGCCGTGGCGTGCAGACCATCCAGTACCAGGTTGTGACGCTTATGACCACCAACGGCCAGGCGCCGTTCGTGACCGTGTTCATGTACCTCGGCGAGGCCCGCAACGAGGCCGAGAAGCGCGACCTTGCGATGATCATCGAGGAGACGCTCCGTCAGCGCTACGAGGGCGTCAAGAACGAGCAGGGCGTGTGGATCACCCCCGCATTCCCCAAGCTCATCTACGTGCTCGACGAGGACAACGTCTACGAGGGGAGCCCCTACTTCTACCTCACGCAGCTCGCGGCAAAGTGCACCGCCAAGCGCATGGTGCCCGACTACATCTCGGCCAAGAAGATGCGCGAGCTCAAGCTGTCGGCGGGCGAGAAGCCGGGCGAGGGTGACGTCTACACCTGCATGGGCTGCCGCAGCTTCCTCACACCCGACCGCTCCGGCAACGGCTACGATAACGTGGCGCGCGCCAAGAACTACGAGCCGGGCAAGCCTAAGTACTACGGGCGCTTCAACCAGGGCGTGGTGACCATCAACCTCCCCGACGTGGCACTCTCCTCGGGTGGGGACTTCGATAAGTTCTGGGAGATCTTTGACGAGCGCCTGGAGCTTTGCCACAAGGCGCTGCGCTGCCGTCACGAGCGTCTCAAGGGGACGCTCTCCGACGCCGCGCCGATTCTCTGGCAGTACGGCGCGCTCGCCCGCCTCGATCAGGGCGAGACCATCGACAAGCTGCTCTATGGCGGGTACTCCACGATCAGCCTGGGCTACGCCGGCCTCTACGAGTGCGTGAAGTACATGACGGGCGCCAGCCACACCGACGAGAAGGGCACGCCCTTTGCACTCGAGGTCATGCAGCACATGAACGACAAGTGCACCGAGTGGAAGACGGCCGAGGACATCGACTACTCCATCTACGGCACGCCGCTGGAGTCCACGACCTACAAGTTCGCCAAGTGCCTGCAGCGCCGCTTTGGAATCATCCCGGGCGTGACGGACAAGGGCTACATCACCAACAGCTACCACGTCCACGTGTCCGAGAAGATCGACGCCTTTGACAAGCTCAAGTTTGAGAGCGAGTTCCAGGCGCTCAGCCCCGGTGGCGCCATCTCCTACGTGGAGGTGCCCAACATGCAGGACAACCTCAAGGCCGTCATCCGCGTCATGCAGTACATCTACGAGAACATCATGTACGCCGAGCTCAACACCAAGAGCGACTACTGCCAGGTGTGCGGCTACGACGGCGAGATCAAGATCGTGGAGGACGACGGCAAGCTCGTGTGGGAGTGCCCCAATTGCGGCAACCGCGACCAGGAGAAGCTGAACGTCGCTCGTCGTACGTGCGGCTACATCGGCACGCAGTTCTGGAACCAGGGGCGTACTGAGGAGATTCGCGACCGCGTGCTGCATCTGTAGTTTGCGGGCGAGCGGGCCGGCCGGGCATCTGCCTGGTCGGCTCGGTCCGGCCCGGCGCCCGGGACATTCCCTTCGGTCGTGGTCCTCGGCGTTCTCGCACTCCGCGCTTGAGCGCCCGCGGAAAACTCCCTTCGGGGAGATTCCGCGTCCGGGGCCTGCGGAGACTTGGTTGCTGCGGGTCGTCGCTGGTCCGGATTATTTAGGGAACGAGCGCGTTGGGGACGTTGCTGTAGCGGCCCCTGCCGACAGAGCTCGCACTTTGGAGCGTACGGGGGGCGTTGCTGTGGCGGTCTCTGCCGGCGGGGCTTGTACTTTGGGGCGCGAGGGCTACTGGTCGAAGCATTCTCTGAGCGAAGAGGCTGGGTCTTTGGGCTGAACTGGTGGGGAGGAGCGCGATGGTTGCTGAGGATCAGGTTCGGGCGATTGCCGACTACTTCCGCATGTGGGTCGCGCGCGACTTCTCCCGCTTTGATGAGCTCTTTTCGCCTCGGTGCCGGTATGAGGAGTGCTATGGGCCCATTTATGAAGGGGCCGAGGAGCTCCATCGCTGGATCGCGCATATGCTCGAGGTGCAGCGCGTGACGGCGTGGGATATCCATGACGTTGTTCCCGCCGCCGACGGACGGAGCGTGACCGTTACGTGGACCTTTGCCGCCGCAGAGCAGGAGGCCTACGTGTTTGACGGGTGCTCACTCATCCACTTCGATGACGAGGGGCGCATCGACCGCGTACGGGAGTTCAGGGCAGATCACGAGCGCTGCTTTCCGCAGCGGCGCCACGGGGAGGTAGCAGCGTGAACTACGCAGAGATCAAATATTCCGATATCGCCAACGGAGAGGGCGTGCGCACCTCGCTTTTTGTGAGCGGCTGCCGGCGTGGCTGCCCGGGATGCTTTAACTCCGGTGCCTGGAGCTTCCAGGCGGGCGAGCCCTTTACCCCCGAGGTTGAGGACAAGATTATCGAGAGCCTCGATCACCCCTTCTGCGACGGTCTCACCGTGCTTGGCGGCGAGCCCATGGAGCCCGAGAACCAGCGCGGTTTGGTTGACTTTCTCGAGCGCGTGCGCGAGCGGTTCCCGCGCGGAGAGGGCGCCAACGGCAGTCCTGCCAAGACGATCTGGTGCTTTACGGGCGACACGCTCGATGAGCTCATGCCCGGCGCGCACCATCACACCGAGGTGACCGACCGGCTGCTCAACACCATCGACATCCTGGTTGACGGGCCCTGGGTGCAGGAGCTCTATGACATCAGCCTGCGTTTTCATGGGTCGTCCAACCAGCGGTTAATCGACCTTAACGCCACGCGGGCCGCGGCGGCCGAGCAGGGCGTGAGCCTTGCCGAGGCTGTGGTGCCCTGGCGCGATGAGGAGGTTTATTCCACGCATAGCATGTAGGGAAGGTCCCGGCCGTTGCTGCCGGGACCGGGGAAGCACCGATTGAAGGCTTTCGCGCCCCGGAGTGCCGTGGCGAGGCGGATCGGGGCGAAGGTGAGAAAGGCGCAGTGGGGCTGCGTCGACGCAGCCTGAGTCCTGAGGCGTTTGTCACGGCGCTCCGGGGTACGGAATGCTTCGATCGGTGTTTCCCAAAGAGAGGGGAGTCGCTCATGACGGGTTGCAGGACAGGCGCTGAGCACAAGTGGGGGCTTCCTTCGATGCCGCGGGTCGATGCCGTCTGGCTGCACCCTGCTTATCAAACCTCCTACCGCTGGCTCGAGGAGCTCGAGCGCGACCGTCCCTTCTGCCGGCACCAGCTGCGGCATCTCCTCGATGTGGCGCGCATCATGTGGATTGGCAACCTCGAGAAGGGTCTCGGCCTTGACCGCGAGGTGGTCTATGCGACGGCCTTGCTGCACGATGTGGGCAAGCCGGTGCAGTACACCATGGGCGCGCCGCACGAAGAGGTGGGAGCGCGCCTTGCAGATGGCATCTTGCGGAGCCTTTCGGGCGACGTGGCGTTCTCGGCCGCGGAGCGCGAGGCCATCGTGCAGGCCATCTGGGCTCACCGGCGTTTTGACGCGGATGCTAAGCCCCTGGCGCGCCTTCTCTATCAGGCAGACAAGGCTTCGCGTCCGTGCTTTGCCTGTCCTACCGAGGTACGTCGGGCCTGCTCGTGGAGTGATGCGAAGAAGAATCTCGGCGTCAGCGTGTAGCGGCCTTTTCCGCAACCTGCCATCTGCGGATACGGGGCAGGTGCTGCCCCCCTCCTGGGTGGCATCGCGGTTTTGCATTGCCTGGTCGTTTTGAACCGCCGTTTTGATGTTTTGGCGGGCCGAGTGGGGCTGCTGAAAAAACTCGACCCCCGATGTGAGTGTATCTTTTGGACCTGTCCAAGTACACTCCAGCATGCTAAAGCGTTTTCCTGCGAAAACGATGACGGAAACCCGCCGAAAAACGGGGTCTACTGAGGGATTCCAAAAGATACACTCACATCAGGGATCGAGTTTTCTTTGGGGGCGCAAAACGGGGCCAGAGGCGGTACCGCGGGGCGCCGACGGGGCCCCTCGCACCGCACAGCGCGCGTGCGGGGCGTTTTCCGCGTGGTTTAGGGTATAGAAAACTCCGGACAAGCGAGGCGCGGGCGCCGCGGGCGACCCGCAAAGGAAGGAGCCATCATGGCTGAGTCTACAACGGGACATCATCTACCGGAGGATACGTCGAGGGGCGAGGAGACGACCCTCGCGCACGCTGCAAAGGCGGGACTGCCCATTGCGCGCCGCGAGCTTGCGCAGCGCGAGACGGTGCCGTTTGAGCGGGCGGACAAGATCATCATCTCGGGGCTCGAGGTCTTTGCCAACCACGGAGTCTATCCCGCAGAGAATGAGCTAGGGCAGAAGTTCGTGGTCTCGGCGACGCTCTACGCCAACCTGCGCGACGCCGGAGAGTCCGACGACCTCGCCGCGTCGATTGATTACGGTGCGGTCTGCCATACCATCGACGAGTATCTGCGCCGGCACACCTTTAAGCTCATCGAGGCTGCAGCGGAGGGCACGGCGACGCGCTTGCTGCGCGACTATCCGGCACTCATCGCGGTGCGCCTCAAGATTGAGAAGCCGTGGGCGCCGATCGGTCTGCCGCTCGGGAGCGTAGCGGTCGAGATCGAGCGCACCCGGTGATCCATTCTGGGACGGGGTTGGCCACCGCGCGCGGTGGCTGTCGAAGGAGCTTGCCGAGCGCGCGATTGTCGGGGCAGAAGCGGTCGAGAAGCGCGTGAAAGCGCGCGTTATGGCTTGGCTCCAAGAGATGCACGAGTTCGTGAACGACGACCATCTCGAGGCAGGCGGGTGGGTACGCGGCGAGCGCGCTGCTGATGCGGATGGTCTGGCGCGCGGGCGTGCAGGAACCCCAGCGGCTCGTCATGCGGCGTACCTGCCAGCTCTTGGCGCTTACGCCCATGCGCTGCTCGGCCTGCGCTGTAACCTCGGGGAGCACCCGTTCGACCTCGTGCCGATAGAGTTCTTGGATGAGCCGCTCGAGCTCCTCGGTGGAGTAGCCTGCAAGTGGGGTGTTCGTGCCGCTCGAGGGTTCTCCCGCCCGAGTTTCGGCCGCGTGCTGAGCAGTGAAGCTGCCGAAGGTGCGGGCTCGCGGCAGCCGCGCCGGCGGAAGAAGGTCGGCTGCAGCTAGGGCCTTGCTGGTGTCGATGAGCTTGCCCCAAAGCGGAACGGTCGCCCGCAGTTCCTCGGCGGCGGGGGACGCGCTCCCGTGGGCCCGCTCCCGCTGGCGAGCTACGTGCGCGGCGATCCACCTTGCGCGCCGCTCAAGAAAGGCGCGGATGGTGACGTCGGGCGTGCCGAGCGGCGCGCTCATGCTTACCCGGCCGCCGCGGCCAACACGAAGGTTCAGATTCTTCACCCGCTTGCGCGTCACGGCGACCTCAACGGTTCCGGCACCGTCGGGGAGGGGGAGCGCGAACGTCTCGGTTGCGTGCGTTGCCTGTCTGCGTGTGCGACGCGGTGCCATCCCCGTCCTCCCTTCCCGAGGTCGCCGCCGGGGTATCGCGGGCCCCGACCTGTTGGAACGCCCAATTGTAAGGGATTCCCTGCGCCGCACCTAACCGAACCCTTACTCGGGTATAGTAGCGGGAGCCATTTGGGGATGATGCCGGAACGCACGTTGCCGTCCACTCGCCCTCGCCAGAAAGGGGAATTGCCCATGTCTAACCAAGGCAAGAAGGTCCGCGCCCACTACCGTGGCACGCTCGATGACGGAACGCAGTTTGACAGCTCCTATGATCGCGGCGAGCCCATCGAGTTCACCTGCGGGGCGCATCAGATGATCGCCGGCTTTGATGCGGCGGTTGTCGACATGGCGGTGGGCGAGAAGAAGACCGTCCACATCCCGGCGGCGGATGCCTATGGCGAACGCCGCGAGGACCTCGTGCTGCACTTCCCGGCGGCCCAGGTGCCCAACATCGAGCAGATCAACGTGGGCGACCGGCTCTTTCTGTCCGGCCCCGGCGGTCAGCCCGTACCGGTGACGGTGACCGACGTCAACGCCGAGGGCGTGATGCTCGACGCCAATCACGAGCTCGCGGGCAAGGACCTCAACTTTGACATCGAGCTCGTCGAGGTCGTGGAGTAGCGGCAGCGCTCCCGGCCAAAGAAGACGCGAGCCGCCCGGACGCCTGGGAAACCCTGGCGTCCGGGCGGCTTTTTAGTTACGGAGACCGTGGGGCGGTCCGATTTTTGTTCGCGCTAGTTTGCCATGCGGAAGCCGTCATCGTCCGTGCAGCGGATCTCGCGGAGCTCTTCGAGCCAGATGCGGCAGCGCATGCGCTGGTAGGTGGTGTGGAGCGTGTCGAGATGGCGGATGATGCCGGCGGCGGTGCCCTGGATCTGCATATCGACGGAGCCGTCGTCGAGGTTCTCGACCCAGCCGGTGAGCCCAAGCTTGTCGGCGATGGTCATGTTGGTGTAGCGAAAGCCCACGCCCTGTACGCGACCGGTAAAGCGCAGGTAGAAGCGGTGCTGCGTGGGTGCGGTGGACGACGGTGCGGGTGCGGGTGTCGCCTCACCGGCGGGCGAGTCGGCTGGCGTTTCGGCGGTGCCGGGTGCCGCCTGGGTGGGGAGCTCGGCCTGCAGGCGCTTGATGAGGTCCTGCTCGAGCGGGCTCCGCTGGAGGGCGGGGTTATCGGCGTCGTCAGCGCGTGAGCTGGTGACGAGTGGCGAGGTGCGGAGTCGGTCCCAAAATCCCATGATGCAAGCCTTTCGTGTCTGTTGCGGCGTGTCGAGGTGGTGCGTTATGCGGCGAGGGGCAGCGAAGGAGCGGCGAGCGGTTTCACGCTGCTTTGCCGAGCGTGTTACGCGGTTGCCGTCTCGCCGTCTGCGGGGAAGACGATACCGGCCTCGCGGCGCACGCGGTCCATGAGCCGCAGGCTCGCGAGCGTTACGTCGCGGAAGTATCCTACCGTACCGTACGGGCCTGCCGGTGCCTCGGTAACCGCCGCGCCTGCTTGCACTGCCTCGATAGCCGCCACAAAATCGTCGAGCTCGTAGGCCATGGTGTTCTCGACGTAGGGCAGCTCGAGCTCGCGGGTCGCGGCGCCCTCCGCCACGCGGACGGCCTTGGCGGCGCCGCGCCCCACCTGCCCGCGGAACTCTATCCGAGCCCACGTGGGAACGGAAAGCCCGCCAAAGGTGAGCGTGGCCTCCTCGCCTTCGACCTGCGAGGGGAGGTTGTCGTTGGTGATCTTGGAGTAGTGGAGCGCCGCAAGCATGCCGGGATAGCTTGCGAGGATGGTGCCCGCTCCGTCGAGTGCGCCGTGCGTGAGCGGGCGCGTCGCCTCGTCGAGGAGGACGGGGCACGAGATAGTCGCGTCGGGCTCGCCAAAGAGGCCGATGAGCGCCTCGACGCTGTAGACGCCCATATCCATGAGCGCGCCCGAGGCGAGCTCGCAGTCAAAGATGTTGGTGCGCCGGCCCGCGCGGATCTCGTCGTAGCGCGAGGAGTACTTGCCAAAGTGCAGGTTGGCACGGCGGATGCGCCCAAGCTCGGAGAGTGCGGTGCGCACGGCGTGGAAGGCGGGGTCGTGGAGAGGGCGCATGGCCTCGAGAACCACCACGCCCGCTTGCTCGGCCGCGTCAAAGACCGCTTGCGCCTCGCGCTCGTTGGCGCCGAGGGGCTTTTCTACAAGCACGTGCTTGCCGCCGGCGATGCAGGCGAGTGCTTGGGCCGCGTGGAGACCGTTGGGGCTGCCGAGGTAGACGGCGTCCACCTCGGGCGAGGCGGCGAGCTCGTCGAGGCTGGTAAAGGGAAGCGTGCCGCCACGCTCCGCGGTAAAGGTGCGGGCGCGCTCGGCGTCGCGCGAGAGCGTGCCCACAAAGGCGGTGCGCTCGCTGGCGTTGACGACCTCGATGAAATCGCTCGTGATCATGCTGGTGCCGACGGTTGCGATGCGGAGCATGGTGCCTCCTCAAGACGGTGGGATGCTCCGGGTTGCACGCGGCGGGGCGGTTGGCGCGGGCGGTTGGGCCGCTCCGTGCTCGGGGGACGGGGCTGTGGCCTGCAGCCCGCGCGGCCAGGGCTGTTGCCTGTGGACGGCTTGACGGGCGGGTCTACTCGGCGTCTCCCGCGGTGAACCCGGTATCTTCGCTCAGTCTACCCGAATCTGCCGCCTGCGTGGCGAGCTCGTCGCACCGTTCGTTAAGCTCGTGGCCGGCATGGCCCTTCACCCAGATAAAACGCACGCTATGCGGCTCTTTGGCGGCGAGGAGGCGCTTCCAGAGGTCGACGTTCTTGACGGGCTTCTTGCCGGCGGTCTTCCAGCCGCGGCGAATCCACCCCTCGACCCAATGCTGGTTAAAGGCGTTGACCACGTATTGCGAGTCGGAATGGAGCTCGACCGTGCAGGGGCGGTTGAGGGTCTCGAGCGCCACGATGACCGCCATGAGCTCCATGCGGTTGTTGGTGGTGCGCCGGTAGCCGCCCGAGAGCTCGCGGGTGAACGTCTCGCCCTTGCGGTTGGTGTAGGAGAGGACGGCGCCGTAGCCCCCGTTGCCGGGGTTGCCGCGCGCCGAGCCGTCGGTGTAGATGGTGACCTTCACGGGGAACCTTTCGTTGCGTTGTGCGCTCGTCATTATACGCAAGTGAGGTGTGGCTGCGACGGTGCGTAGGTGGGGCACGGGTGCGATGCGAGCGTGCTGCAGGGATGGTGGTGCGCGGACTTGCCGTGGGGCGTGCCAGGTACGTAAGTTGGCCGCGGGCGCCATGCAAGTAGGCCGCGGGCACAGCGGTTGCTCGCGCGAGGGCAAAACGTCGTTTTGACGAGCGTTACGCATTTTGGTTTCGTCGTCCACTCACCTAAACCGCATTCTGGAACCCAAAACACCGCTTAGGCGAGTGAATGGCATTTTGGGGGTGGCGGGCGGTGTTTGAGATTGGTGGCCAGCGCTTGGGGTTGACGGTCGATGCTTTTGGGGATGCGTGGCATTTCGGGCTCGATGCGCTGGCCGCCGTGGGCTTGCGCGCGGGCGGTAGCGGCGGGCGCGCTCGATGGGGGCGCGGTGTGCGGCGTGCGTCGACCGCCGTGGCCGGCGGCCGCGGGATGGACAGTTTTCAACGTTGGCCGACCGCCGTGATCGGCGGCGTGGATGGGGGTGCCGAGCTGACGTTGCGACCGCCGGCACGGGCTGGGTGGCGCAGTCGCCGGCGTGCAGCCGATATCGACGGGTGGACGGGCACCGCGGTCGCCGATGCGGGGCGGGCGGCGAGCCCGGCGGCGCGCGTCAGACATCGCTACCCAGCCCGGCGTAGGCGCGTCGGCTACATGCGCACGAGGTCGGGGCTCTCGACAGCTTCCTCGGCATCGAGAAGGCGCTGCTCCGCCTCGCGCTCGAGGGCGTGCACCCAGTCCGAGGCCAGCAGTGTGGCGACGCCCCCTAGGGCGAGCGCGATTGCGGTAATGCTCATGGTGCTCCCTCCGTTTGTTAGCCTTTCTAGCGTATGGCTGCCTTGCCAGCGCACGGCAAGCGGATGGTAAGCGCATGGCAAGGGCTCGGTCTGCGGCACCGCCGTGCCGGCTTGTACGGGCTGCCTTGGCCGCGCTACACTGCACAAAACGATTTTGTGGCTGAGGAGCACCATGCAATATCGCGTCGATCCCGCAACTGGCACCCGCATCTCCGCACTGGGGCTCGGGTGCATGCGCTTCCCTGGTGCGGTGCCGGGGCATCCCGATCCCCGTACCGCCGAGGCCATCATCGCACGGGCAGTTGAGGAGGGCATCAACTACCTCGACACCGCCTATCTGTACCCGGGCAACGAGAGCTGCGTGGGCACGGCGCTCGAGCGGCTCGGCCTGCGCGACCGAGTGCTGCTCGCCACCAAACTGCCACACGGCTCGTGTAAGCGCCCGGAGGACTTCGACCGCTTCTTTGACGAGCAGCTGCGCCGCCTTAGGACCGAGCGCATTGACTATTACCTCATCCACAACGTTACGAGCCCGGCGCAGTGGGAGCGGCTGCAGAGTCTTGGTATCGAGGGTTGGATCGCGCGCCAAAAGGCGGCGGGGCGCATCGGGAGCATCGGATTCTCGTACCACGGGAGCGCGGGGGATTTTCCCGTGCTGCTCGATGCCTTCGATTGGGATTTCTGCCAGATTCAGTACAACTATGCGGGCGAGCGCTACCAGGCGGGCACGGCGGGGCTCAAGGCCGCCGCGGCGCGCGGATTGGCCGTGTTTGTGATGGAGCCGCTCTTGGGTGGGCGGCTGGCGGGCAAGCTGCCACCGGCTGCGCGACGGGTGTTCGAGCGCGCGGCGGGGGAAGGCCTCGGCGTGCTCGATGGTGGCGCCCGGGCGAATGGCACCTCGGGGGATTGCACCCCGGCGGAGATTTCGCCCGACGGCGTGATCGGTGCGGCGGCGCGAATTCCCCGTGACGAGGCTGAGGTTGCCGCGTCAGCTTTTGCACGCACGGCGGATGAGCGAGCTGCCGGCGCTTCCACGCCGGCAGCGCCGCTCGATACGTCGGCTGCGTGGGGTCTTGCGTGGGTGTGGGATCACCCCGAGGTCACGATGCTGCTCTCGGGCATGACCTCGCCCGAGCAGGTTGCGCAGAACGCGCGCATCGCCTCGGCGGCGCTTCCCGGCGCGCTGAGCGCGGCTCAGCATGAGGTGATCGGGCAGGTCCGGGCTATCTTTGAGGCGGCGAATCGCGTGCCGTGCACTGGTTGCAACTACTGCATGCCGTGTCCACAGGGCATCAACATTCCGGGATGCTTTGCGGCGTACAACGCGTCGTTTGCCCACGGGTGGTTTACGGGAGTGGCACAGTACTTTACGGCGTCGGCCATTCGGAGCGGGCATCCCAAGCTCGCGACCAACTGCGTGAGGTGCGGTGCCTGCCAGCGCCATTGCCCGCAGCACATCGCGATTCCCGACCGCTTGGACGATGTGCGCCACCGGCTCACGCCCGGCCCGGTGGGCGCGGTGCTCAAGTTGCTTGCCCGGCGCGACGCGTAAAAGGGCGGCAGAACGTAATTGCACCGAGCTCTGCGGCGCTGGCAGAGGGCTTCGGATGACGCCCGCAGCGTCGTGTCTCACGGCATCGTCGCGGCACGGTTTCGTCGCGCGGAACATCGGGGCGAGCTGGGTGCCGGGGCGCTGTGGAAAACTCGTAAAACCGCTCGCCTTTAACCGTTCACCGGCTCAAAGAGACCGTTTGCGGAGGCTGCGTGGGCGCGGGATTTAGCTGCACCCCCTTTGAGCTGCCGTGTTAGATTTTGGTTAGATTTGGGGGCGCGGTGGAAAACCGTCGTCCAAAAACGCAAGAAACGCGGAAAGATCCGCGGGGAGGCGAGGGCCTGTGCTTACGGTAGGGTGCCATCTTTCGACCACCAAGGGCTATGCGGCGATGGGGCGCACCGCGCTTTCCATCGGGGCTAACACCTTCGCCTTCTTTACGCGCAACCCGCGTGGCGGAAACGCCAAGGAGCTCGACCCCGCGGACGTGGCGGAGCTGCAGCGCATTATGGATGAGAACGCCTTTGGCCCGCTCGTGGCGCATGCGCCCTACACTTACAACCCGTGCTCGGCAAAAGAGAACGCCCGCACCTTTGCGCTCGAGGCGATGCGCGAGGATCTTGAGCGTCTGGAGTCGCTGCCGGGCAACAACTACAACTTCCATCCCGGTGCGCACGTGGGCCAAGGAGCCGACCGTGGTATCGAGCTCATTGCCGATGCGCTCTGCCAGGTGCTCTTCCCGGGGCAGCGTACGCATGTGCTGCTCGAGACCATGGCGGGCAAGGGGACCGAGGTCGGCCGTACGTTTGAGGAGCTTGCGCGCATCATCGAGCGCGTCGAGCACGCGCGCCCCGAGCTCAGCGGCATCCTCGGTGTCTGCATGGACACGTGCCACGTGAGCGATGGGGGCTACGACGTGGTCCACGACCTCGATGGGGTCCTGGCCGAGTTCGACCGCGTGGTGGGGCTCGACCGGTTGCGCGCCATGCACACCAACGACTCCAAGAACCCCTGCGGTGCGCACAAGGACCGACATGCATGCCTCGGCGAGGGCTATCTGGGGAGCGAGGAGCTGGGCGGCGGCTGGGATGTATTCCGTGCCGTGGTGACGCATCCCGCCCTGCGGGACTTGCCATTCATCCTCGAGACGCCCAACGACCTCGATGGCTACGCGCGCGAGATTGCCGAGTTGCGCCGCCTTGCGGACGAGACGGCGTAACGCGGCGCGCCATCAAGCTGCCAGTTGAGGGGGACGCCGGGTACGGCCGTGCGCCCGCCGTGCGTCGGTGCGCCCGGAGCGGATCGGGGCGCTCGCGGACACGGCCCGTCGTTGAGGGATGCAGGCGCGGTTCCTTTGAGGTGCCCTGCATCTCGCGCCACGGTAATCTGCCGGTGCGGCGCAGCCGTTTGCGCGGGGGTTACGCGGGGAGGATCCCCGCCCGCTCCTTTGCCTCGAGGATACGGAGGACGCTCTCGTCGACACGCTCCTCGGAGAGCGCGCCCGAGGTCACGGCGTCGAGCACGCCCTGGTAGGCGGCCGAGAGGTCTTGGGGCATGAGGAGCATGTCGCCGCCCGCCTGGAAGAAACGCGTCGCCGCATCGGCGGGGGCAAAGTTCTGCGTGATCGCGCCCATACCGAACGAGTCCGAGATAATGACGCCGTCGAATCCGAGCTCGCCCCGAAGCACGTCGGTCATCATGGTGGGGGAGAGCGAGGCGGGCAGGCCGTCTCCGGCAAAGTTTGGCGTTTGGATATGGCCGACCATGACGAGGGGGCAACCGGCCTCGATGGCGGCTCGGAATGGGGCGAACTCGCAGGATTCGATATCGGCCCGCGAGCGTTCGGTTCGCACGGCCCCGGTGTGCGAGTCGCCTGCGGTGTCGCCGTGGCCCGGGAAGTGCTTCGCGCAGGGAAGGGTGCCCGTCTCGAGCATGGCCGCGACCTCCGCCGCCACCATCGCGGCCACGAGCTCGGGGTCCGACCCGAAGGCGCGGACCCCGATGGCCGTGTTGGACGGGTTGGTGAGCACGTCGGCGTCGGGAGCGAAGTCGAGGTTGAAGCCGATCTCGCGGAGGTAGCCGCCGATGGCGGTTCCGACTTCAGCCGCGCGCGCCGGGTCGCCCGTCGCGCCGATCTCGGCCATGTTGGGAAACGTCGGCACATCGAAGAGCCCCGACTTGGCGATGCGGGCCACGAGTGCGCCACCCTCCTCGTCGATGCCCAGGAAGGGAGGCACGCCGGCGCCGGCTCGCCGCGCAAGGGCCCCTGTCCCGCTCAACAGGTCGCGAACCTGTTGGGCGCCGACGAGGTTCTTGGCAAAGTAGATGAGGCCGCCCACGGGGATGCGCCCGAGCGCCTCGGCGGTCATGGGGCCGGCGATGGTGGCGGTAGCGACGCCGGTGAGACCCTCGGGGGTAACGAGAAAGAGCTGCGCGACCTTCTGCTCGCGCGTCATGGTCCCAAGGATGCGCTCCGCAGCGCTCCGGGGCTCGGGCTCCCGTTCCGTCGCCGCGGGCGCGTCGGTGCTCGCGGGGAGGTTCTCCGAAGCGACGCCACCCGCGGCGCCATCCGCTTCGGCGAGGTTATCCGCCGGAGCGGAGCCGGCCGATTCCGGCGCATCGCAGCCCGTGAGGAGCGCAGAGGCGCCGATAAGGGCGGATGCCGCAAGCAGGCTGCGGCGCGAAAGGGTGGCATCGGTCATGGGAGATCCTCTCCGGGGGGGGGGGGTCCG
>NZ_NFHP01000010.1 GCF_002159335.1 Collinsella sp. An7
AGGCTCTTCGGTGGTTTCTGTGGGAGAGATTCCGGCATAGGCCCAGCTCAGCGGGCGAAAACAACGATCTGGAACTGAAACGGCCCCGGGAGGGGCCGTTTCCGCGTCATCCGCCTATGATTGCTAAGCCAAATTCAGACAACCGAAGAGGTGTGACGCATGAAGAGTCTACTACTTCTCGCCCTCGGTCTGGCCCGCACGGTCGTCCTGGGCGCGCGCATCGAGGCCGAGCGCATCGTCGTGAGCGTCCGGCCCTACAAGCGCGAGCAGCGCCGCTGCCCCGTATGCGGCAGGGCCTGCGACTTCTACGACATGGCGAACCGCGGGGCCCCCAGGCTGTGGAGGGCGATGGACCTGGCGCGCTCGGCCTGCTACCTGGAGTACGCGCCCTGCAGGGTGCGCTGCCCGGAGCACGGCGTGCGCACCGAGGCCGTCCCCTGGGCGCGGCACGGGGCGCGCTTCACGCGCGACTTCGAGGACTGGGTGGCGTGGCTGGCGGTCCGCTGCACCGCCCCGGCGGTCTCCGAGCTCGCCCGCGTCGAGTGGCACAGCGTGGGCGGCGTGTGCAGGCGCGTCTACGCCGAGCTGGAGGCCGCGCGCGGCGCCTCGAGGTTCGACGGCGTGCGCCGCATCGGCATCGACGAGACGTCGTACAAGAAGGGCCACAAGTACGTCACGGTGGTCGTCGACCACGACCGCGGCTGCCTCATCTGGGCGCACGAGGGCACCGGCAAGGACGTGCTCAACCTGTTCCTCGACGAGCTCACGCGCGAGCAGAGGCGCGCCATAGAGGTGGTGACCGCCGACGGCGCGAGGTGGATAAGGCAGCTGGTCAAGCGCCGCTGCCCCAACGCGAGGTGGGTCATGGACCCCTTCCACGTGGTCCAGTGGATGAACGACGCGCTCGACGCCGTGCGCTGCGAGGAGTGGAACGCCGCCAGGGCCGCCGCCAGGGCCGCCAGGCCCAGGCCCGAGGGCAAGCGCGGCAGGCCTGCCAAAGGCGAGCTGCCGCCCGAGGAGGTCAGGGCGCTCGAGGAGGAGGCGGCCTCCATCAAGGGCAGCCGCTACGCGCTCGTGAAGAACCCCGAGGACCTCACCGACGGCCAGAGGGCGAGGCTCGAGGCGCTCAAGAAGAGGGCCGGCTCGCGGCTGGTCAGGGCCTGGGAGCTCAAGGAGGACCTGCGGGCCGTCTTCCGGGCAGCCGACGGCTCCGAGGCCGCCGAGCTGCTCGACGACTGGATGCACAGGGCCGCCTACTGCAAGATCGCCAAGGTCGTCGCCGTGGAGAAGAAGGTGCGCCGCCGGCGCGACGACATCATCGCCGCAGTCGAGCTCGGCATCAGCAACGGGCGCGTAGAGGCCATCAACAACAAGATCAAGGTGACGGTGAGGATGGGCTACGGCTTCCGCAACACCGACAACCTCGTGGCCCTGCTCATGCTCAGGTGCGGCGACTGCCAGCCCCAGCTCCCGGGTCGCCCGGTGAAGGCGAGGAAGAAGGGCGTGAAGGGAGCGAAGAGCGTTGCTGCCTAGGCTAGCCCCTTGTCACACAAACTACCGAAGCCTCCAAAAGGAGGAGGCGAGAAGCGGTGGTGGTGGGGGGCACCTCAGAAGAGACAACCCAGAGAGTTACCGCAACGAGCCCAACGGTGTCCAAGCAAAAGGCGAAGCCAAGCACCCACAAGACCCAAGCGTCCCAAAGTCATCCCACCAGTTCCACCGGTGCATCAGCCACAACGCCCCCTCATCCTTGACCAACAGCGAGGCACCCGAGTCAACGCAGGTCCCGGAGGTCGGTGCGGGGCGGGCCCGTATTGGGGCGACTCGCGAAGCGAGCCCAAAGGGCGCGGAGCCCCATTACGGGCCCGCCCCGCACCGACCTCCGGGACCGGTGGGGGAGTTACGCGGACTGCCGAGCGCTCCACTCCCAGAGGCCTACGGGCTCGCTGTCGATCATGACGTTGGTCCCGTCGACCTCGGTGCGGCAGAAGTCGTTGAACACATGGATCCACACGCCGTGGTTGAAGGTCTTCTTGGGCGAGCCGTCGGCCTCGCGGTACACGCCGGTGAGGTCCTCAACGTGGTCAAAGTAGGTCAGGTGCACCGGTGCGCCGACTGCGGTGAGCGCACGGTAGAGCGGAAGCACGGTCTCAGTGGGGTCAACGAGCTCGTCGCCCTTGCTGTGCGTAAACCACAGCGGCGTTTGCGCGAGGGCGGCCACATCCTCGTCCGTCGCGTCATACCACGGCGCGCAGCAGGGCAGACCGGCCGCAAAGAAACCGGGGTAGTCGCGACACATGCGCAGCGTCATAAAGCCGCCGTTGGAAAGGCCGCCGATCACGATGCGGCTCGGGTCGATGCGGTCGGCGTGCGCGGCCACAAACTCGTCGATAAGCGCCTTGAGCGCCGCCACATAGATGCTCTGGTTGCTGTGACCGAGCTGTTCCACGCCGTTATCCATCCAAAACGTCGGGCACTGCGGCACGAGCACCCAGGCCGCGTCATCAAAGTAACGCTGGATCTTGGCGCCCGAGAGCGCCGTCACGCGATTGCCCGTATAGGCGCGCGAGGGGCCCTCCGGCACAAGCGGCCCGCCCTTGCCGGCAAGGTCAACACCTGCGCCCTCGCCCGCACCGTGCAGGTACACAATGAGTGCGCCGCGCTCGGGGACGACCTCGGGCTTGCCGAGGTTGCCGAGGGGCTGGCGGGGCTCGCGGTCAAAATCGGGCTCATAGTAGCCGTAGGCGAGCTGGATGCCATCCACCGCCTTAGACATGACGGCCTCGTGCCAGCGGTCGAGCGCCGGGCAGAGGTCGCCGTCGCTCTCGTCAAAGATAAGGCCGCTGATGGGATCGGGGTCGCCGGGCAGCTCGGCGAGGAGCGTTACGCGAAAGCGGTTCTCGATATAACGCGAGCCCATCACGCCGCCCTCGATGCGCTTGGTGAGGCGCGTCTCGGGGAGCTCGAGCGTAATAAATGAGCCGCGACGGCAACGATTGCCCGAAGCGTCTGAGGGGTAGGCGGCGCACACGGGCACGTAGCCCACGGAGGGGGAGGCGTGGTCGGCGCCGCGCTCGGCGCGCATGAGCACCTCGCCCGTGCGCTCGTAGCGCGCGCAGAAGACGTTGAAGATCTGGGGCGAGATGCCGGCCTCGTTGAGCTCCTCGGGAATCTCGAGCACAAGCTTGGATACCCAGGGGCCAAAATCTCCCAGGGTGGTAACGGTGCGGTAGTGGAGCTCTGACATGGTCGGTCCTCTCACGTAGACAGATATAAACATGTTTAGTATACAGAGCGGGCAGCGCGCGATTGGGTTGAACCGGTGAGCGTCGCATTTGGGGTGTTGAGTGGTTATGCCAGCACAAAGTCTTGCCCCGCCACGGCCTATCGATCGTCTGCGCAGGTACATGCAGCCCATTTGCGCTAGGCACGACCGCTGCGTCATGCCGGTTGGGCGGCATAGACAATTCCCGCATCGGGCCATACCATATACCAAAATGCCGCTAACCCACGCACCTGAGCGCCGCCGCGCCAAGCAACCGCTCTGCGTGCAAACTTGACGCAAACTTGACGTTCACCTGACAATTTCGACCGTTCACCGGACGTCTCGCAGCTAAAGCGTCTATCGCCCGTTAGGATACAAGATGTAAACATTCAGTAAACAACCGTTTACTGATCGGCAGACCGGCCGCACAGGACGGCGCCCGGCCACGGCAATGGGAGGGGACCCCATGGCAGTAGATAACAAACAAATTGCCCAGAGCGTCCTAGAGCTGGTGGGAGGAGCGTCCAACGTCACCACGGCGACGAACTGCATGACGCGCCTGCGCCTCACGCTCAAGGACAACAACCTGGCCGACATCGAGAAGATCAAGAAGGTCAAGGGCGTGCTCGGGGCGCAGTTCTCCGGCAGTCAGCTTCAGGTCATCATCGGCCAGAACGTGCCCAAGGTACTCGACGAGTTCATCGCCATCTCGGGCGTGGCGCGCGGTGTCGAGGTCAAGGAGAACCTCGACGCGCCCAAGGAGAAGATCACCCTCAAGGCCATTCCGGGCATCCTGCTCGACTACCTCTCCGGCTCCATGACCCAGCTCATCCCGCTGCTCATGGCCGGCGGTCTCTTCCGCACCATCGCGGCGGTGCTCGGGCCCACCATGCTCGGCGTGCTTTCCGACACCGACCCCACCTACACGTTCCTCTACACCACCCTCTACGAGGCGACGTTTACCTTTATCCCCATCTACCTGGGTTATGCTGCAGCTAAGAAGATCGGCGCCAGCCCGGTGCTCGGCATGCTGCTCGGCGGCGCGCTCATGGCTCCTTCGGTGGTGAGCGCTGCGTCCGAGGGCGGCAGCGGCATCATCTCGGTCTACGGCATCCAGATTGCCGCGGCCAACTACCAGCAGACGGTGCTGCCCATCATCCTGTCGGTGCCGGTGCTCTACTTCATTGAAAAGTTCTTCCGCAAGCACATGCCCGATGTGCTCTCCACGGTGTTCACGCCGTTCTGCACCATGATCGTGACCATCCCCATCGCCTTCATCATCCTCGCGCCGATTGGCAACGCGATTGGTAACGTCATCGCCAACGCGCTCTTTGGCCTGGCCGACATGGGTGGCATCGCAGTCTTTGTTGTTATGGCGATCCTCGGCGCCTTCTGGCAGCTCTTCGTGGTGGCCGGCATGCACATGCCCGTCATCCTGCTCGCTCAGGTGCAGATCATCGCTGCTGGCTACGACCCGTTTGTCTTCGTCTCCACCAACTGCGCCATGACGGCCGTGTGGGGCTGCGCCTTTGGTGCGTTCCTGCGTATGCGTAACCCCGACGAGAAGGGTCTCGCCATCGGTTACGTCATCTCCGCTATCGCCGGCGGCGTGACCGAGCCCGCCCTCTTCGGCATCCTGCTGCGCTTCCGTCGCACCATGCTCGGCATGTTCATCGGCGGTGCCATCGGCGCGGTGTTCTCCGGTATCGTGGGCGTGACCTACTACATGGCTGGTGGCGCATCCAACTTCTTGGTGTTCACCAACTATCTCCAGGGCGGTCAGATGAACACGGTCCTGGCTATCGCCGGCATGGTTATCTCCTTCGTGATCGCTGCCATCGTGGTCTACATCATGGGCTTCACCAAGGAGGAGCTCGCCGAGATGGACGAGGAGAACGAGGCCGAGCTCATCGGCGCGTAGGAACTCTCGCCTCTGGTTTGACCATCCTGCTGTCCGGGACGTCCTGACGGACTAAGCAGAAAACAGCCCCGTGCGGCAGTGCGCTGCACGGGGCTGTTTGATATACACGCGGCGGGGACGGGCCCGAGCGCTACGCCGGGTACCATGTCTTCACGGCCGCATTCGCCCACAACGAAGGGAATCGCAATGGCAACTTTGGGAACGCTCGCCGTCAACAATCGGCACGACGGCTTTACGCTCAACGGCAAGCCCTGGTTCTGGCTGGCCGATACCTGCTGGAGCGCGTTTACGAGCATCACGCTCGAAGATTGGGATTACTATCTCGCCCGCCGCGCCGAGCAGGGTATCAACACGCTGCAGATCAACACCCTGCCGCAGTGGGACCGCTGCCGTCCCGACCTGGGCATCTACCCGTATGCGAGCGAGGATGGCACAACGTTTGACTGGTCGCGCCCCAACCCCGCCTACTGGGAGCGCGCTCGTGAGATGTGCCGCATGGTCGTGGAGCACGGCATCCGCCCGGCGCTCGTGCTCATGTGGTGCAACTACGTGCCCGGCACGTGGGGCGCTATGATCGCCGAGCGTTTTGGCACGCCGGTGATGCCGCTCGAGGAGGTCGCCGCGCACGTGCGCCGCGTGGTTGAGGAGCTCGACGAGTTCGATCCGGTCTACGTGGTGACGGGCGATACCGATTGGAAGAGTGACGAGTGCCTGCCCTATTACGAGGCGGCGCTCGCCACGGTGTGCGAGCTTGCGCCCACGCGCCTGCGCACTATGCACATCAACCGTGCCAACCGCACCATCCCGGCGCAGTTTGTGGACCGGCTCGACTTTCTTATGTTCCAGCCGGGGCACAACGCCGGCGCGCAGGACGAGGCGTGGAAGCTGCCGGAGGACCTCGCGGCCGCCCATCCCGGCAAGCCGATGGTCAACTCCGAGCCTTGCTACGAGATGATGGGCGCAAGCCGCAACGTCTACGTGCGCTTTGGCGCCAAGGAGTGCCGCGCGAGCGCGTGGTCGGGCATTCTGGCCGGCGCCTCGGCCGGCGTGACCTACGGCGCGCACGGCATCTGGAACTGGCAGACCTCGCGCTCGGAGGGCTCGGCACTCGGCGAGGGCTTTGACGCGCCTTTCCGCTGGCAGGAGGCGCTGCAGCTTCCCGGTGTGTGGGACTTTGGGCTGATCCCGCAGGTGCTGGGCGTGCTGACGCACGGGAGCACCGACGCCGTGGAGCCCGCGCAGGACGTGCTCGACGATGCGCGCGAGGCCATCCGCGTGGCGCGCGTGGGCGAGCGGTCGGTGGCCTACCTGCCGTTTGCGACGGTGCTCAAGCTCAAGCTCGATGCCTCTCGCAGCTGGACGGCCGCCGCGTTTGACCTCGAGGGTAAGCGCGTGGCGCACCTGCCCGTGACGCCGTGCGAGGACGGCATCCGCGTGGCGCAGCACCCGTTTACCGCCGATGCGCTCGTGGTGGTGACGCCGGCGTAGCGCGAGCTGCGGCGCCGAGATGCCGAAGTGCGGGTTGCGGGCGCCGGAGGCAGACAGACAACGTGACGGCGCGCCCAAGGAGGCCTCTCTGTTCGAGGCGCTTTGACCGGTGCCTCCCCGGGACAGCTGGTCGTGCCCCGGTCGCCTTGCACAGCTCGTTTTCACATACTCGCCGTTCGTGCTACCGTGATGGGGCGTCGTGCCGGGCCGATCGGGCCGCGCGCGGCGCCCCATCGCATGGAGGAGGCACGCATGGCCAAGGTGACGCTCAAGGAGATTGCGCGCGAAGCGGGGCTGTCCGTCTCGACGGTCTCGCTCGTGCTCAACAACCGACCGTGCCGCGTCTCGGACGAGAACCGCCGGCGCATCAAGGCCATCGCCGCGGCCAAGCGCTACGTGCCCAACCAGATCGCGCGCAGCCTGGTGATGCAGCGCTCCGGCACGCTCGGGCTCATTGTGCCCAACATCGAGAGCCGCTTTTTCTCGCGCCTCGCCAAGAACCTCGAGCAGCGGTGCCGCGCACGCGGCTATGCGCTCTTCATCACCACCTCGGACGACCTCGCCTCGCAGGATATCGAGCTCATCTCCACCCTCGTTACCCGCGGGGTCGAGGGGCTCTTTATCGTGATGGGCAACCAGCGCGAGGGCGGCGAGGAGCTGCCCGAGCGCATTGCCGAGTGCCCCGTGCCCTACGTGATGATCGACCGCGTGCTCGACGAGCTCGCCTGCGACAAGGTGCTCTTTGATAACGAGCTGGGCGGCTACCTGGCCACGCGGCACCTGCTGGAGCACGGGCACCGGCGGATTGCGTGCATCGTCAACGCGTCGCGCTCCGAGACGGGTCGGCGGCGTCTCGACGGGTACCGCCGCGCGCTCGACGAGTTTGGCGTGACGTTTGACCAGGGGCTCGTCTTTGACTCGGACTACTACATTCCCGCGGCGTACGAGGCGGCGGCCGGCGTGCTCGAGACGGACGCGACCGCGGTGTTCGCGAGCTCGGACAACATCGCACTCGGGCTCCTCAAGCGCCTGTACGAGCGGGGCAGCCGCGTGCCGCGCGACTACTCGGTGGTGAGCTACGACAACTCCGCGGCCGACTCGCTCTTTGAGCCGGCGCTCACGGCGATCGATCAGGACGTTTCGGTGCTCGCGGAGGAGGCGCTCGCGCTCATGCTGCGGCGGCTCGAGGGCGGCTCAGCAGACAGCGTTGAGCCGGTGACGCGCCTTCTGGAACCGCGTCTCGTGGAGCACGCGAGCGTGCAGACGGTGTAGAGGAGCTCGTGTCGGACGCGTGGCCTGTCTAATAGAAGGAATCAGTCGACCCGGACCCCGAACCCTGACTGATTCTGTCCAATAGAAAGAACCAGTCAATCCGAGCCAAGATTTCGACGGATTCTTTCTAGTAGAAGGAATCGGACGGGGCGGGAGCGACCGGCGGGATCGGTTGCGTTGCAACCTTGGCGCTCACCCACAACACCAGTCCAAGATAAAACACCGTTCATCTCCGTTTATCTACCGTTCACCGGTGCAAGCACGGCATTTTGACCCAAAGTTGAAATAAAACGTTTTGCTAACAATGATAAAACGTTTTATCACCTATACTGCTTCACATCATGCAACATAGGCCAAAGTACAAGTCAGAAGGAGCAGCCATGTCGCACCCCGTGATCGGCACCCCCTGGAAGCGCCTCGACGGCGCCGTCCCCGAGCAGGAGCTCGAGGGCGTCGAGCGTTACTGGCGCTGCGCCAACTACCTCTCCGTCGGCCAGATCTACCTGCGCTCCAACCCGCTCATGCGCGCCGACTACCCCGATGCCAAGACGGGCGAGCCACGTGACTTTGGCCGCGCCGACGTTAAGCACCGCCTCGTGGGCCACTGGGGCACCACCCCGGGCATCAACTTCCTCTTTGCCCACGTCAATCGCCTCATCGCCGACCACGGTCAGAGCACGATCTTCCTTATGGGTCCCGGTCACGGTGGACCGGCCGGTACCGCGCAGAGCCTGCTCGACGGCACCTACCGCGAGATTCGCCCCGACATCACCAACGATGAGGCCGGCTTGGAGAAGTTCTTCCGCCAGTTCTCGTACCCCGGCGGCATCCCAAGTCACTATGCGCCCGAGACCCCCGGGTCCATCCACGAGGGCGGCGAGCTCGGCTACACGCTCTCTCACGCCTACGGTGCGGTGCTCGACAACCCGAGCCTGTTCGCCGTTGCCGTGGTGGGTGACGGTGAGGCCGAGACGGGGCCGCTCGCCACAAGCTGGCAGTCCAACAAGCTCGTAAACCCCGCCACCGACGGCATCGTGCTGCCGATTCTGCACCTCAACGGCTACAAGATCGCCAACCCCACCATCCTCGCGCGCATCTCCGACGAGGAGCTCGAGCAGTTCTTCCGCGGCATGGGCTACGAGCCGCATTTCTTTGTGGCGGGCTTTGACGACGAGAGCCACGAGTCCATCCACACGCGCTTTGCCGCCCTTATGGAGGAGGTCTTTGGCAAGATCTGCGCCATCAAAGAACGCGCTGCTGCGCAGGCGGCTGCCGGCGAGGAGGTCACCCGCCCGGTCTACCCCATGATCGTCTTCCGCACGCCTAAGGGCTGGACCTGCCCCAAGACCATCGACGGCAAGAAGACCGAGGATTCGTGGCGCGCGCATCAGGTGCCGCTGGCCTCGGCCAAGGATACCCACGAGCACTTCCGCGTGCTGCGCGGCTGGCTCCAGTCCTACAAGCCTGAGGAGCTCTTTACTCCCGAGGGCGCTGTCCGCCCCGAGGTGACGAGCTGGATGCCCACCGGCGACCTGCGCATCGGCGCCAATCCCAATGCCAACGGCGGGCGCGTGCGCGAGGAGCTTGTGCTTCCCGACATCCACGCCCACGAGGTGCCCGTGGCCGAGCGCGGGCACGGCTACGGCCAGACCGAGGCCGCGCGCGTCTTTGGCGCTTACACCGCCGACGTGCTGGCGGCCAACCCCGAGAACTTCCGTATCTTCGGACCGGACGAGACCGCCTCGAACCGCCTGCAGGACGCCTATCAGGTCACCAAGAAGCAGTGGGAGGCGGGCCATTACGCCGACGAGGCCAACGACGAGCTGCTGGCGCCTTCGGGCAAGGTCATCGAGCAGCTCTCCGAGCATCAGTGCGAGGGCTTCCTCGAGGCGTACGTGCTCACCGGCCGCCACGGCGTGTGGTCGAGCTACGAGAGCTTCGTGCACGTGGTCGACTCCATGGTCAACCAGCACTGCAAGTGGCTCGAGGCCACCAAGCGCGAGATCCCGTGGCGCAAGCCCATCGCAGGCCTCAACATCTTGCTGTCGAGTCACGTGTGGCGCCAGGACCACAACGGCTTTAGCCACCAGGACCCGGGCTTTATCGACCTTTTGCTCAACAAGGCCAACGACACGCACATCGTCAATGCCTACTACCCCTGCGACGCCAACATGGCGCTCGCGGTGGCCGAGCGCGCCTACCAGTCGACCGACTGCGTTAACGCCATCTTCTGCGGCAAGCAGCCGGCGCCGACCTTTGTGACCGTCGACGAGGCCAAGGACGAGCTTGCCGAGGGCCTGGCCACCTGGGCGTGGGCGAGCACGGCCGAGACGCTCGACGAGGCCGACCTGGTGATCGCCACCTGCGGCGACGTGCCCACGCTCGAGGCGCTGGCCGCCGTCGACCTGCTGGGCGAGCAGGGCATCAAGGTGTGGTTTGTGAACGTGGTCGACCTGCTCAAGATTCAGAACGCCTGTGAGAACGATCAGGCGATCAGCGACGAGCGTTTTGCCGAGCTCTTTGGCACGGGTGAGAAGCCGGTGCTCTTCTGCTTCCACGCCTACGCGGGCACTATCCGTCGGCTCATCTGGGCGCGCCCCGGCCACGACGCCTGGTGCGTGCACGGCTACGAGGAGAAGGGCTCCACGACCACGCCCTTTGATATGCTCCGCCTCAACAACATGGACCGCTGGGCGCTTGCCGCCGAGGCGTTGCGCCTGGTGGACGCCGCTTCTGGTGCTGCCGCGGGTGCGGGCGCGCATGCCGAGCAGGCTGCCGACTGGGATGCTTTCCGCGAGGAGGCCTTCCGCTTTGCCGTGGAGGAGGGCTACGACCACCCGGCCTTCACCGACTGGGTGTGGCCCGAAGCGCGCGCCGCGACCGAGGCCGATGCTGCAGCCGGGCTCTCTGCCACCCAGATGACCGCCGGCGACAACGAATAAGGTGGGCTTCCCGGGCACCGCATGAGGTGCCCGGTCGCCCCGACCTCCCCGGACGTCCTCCCGCGCTCGGCGGCCTGCGGCCTCGCTTCGCGACTCGCGCTGGAGAACAACCGGGGAGGCCGGGGCGCGCCGTTGCTCGGAGGACGGCTTACAGACAGATTCCCTACGATATGGCGCGTGGTCTTCTACCGTTTACCGGCTCTAGGAGCCGCCAAGGCGGTAGAAGGCCGCCTGTCGCATCGTCACAGTTTTCGTCCGGAGAGTTCGCAGCAGAAAAAGACGTGTGGATTCCGTTAGAAAGCAAACGCCTCTACCTGTGTGGAAAAAGCACAGGTAGAGGCGTTGTTCTTCTATGGCAATCAGCGTGTAACCCCGTCGAAGCGCCGTTTCCCCTGTGTGCTTCTAAACCCGTTGGAGCCAACGGGTTTAGAAGCACGGCGCGTCGGGGTGGGCGGCGGTCGGTCTCGGCGCGAGTCGCAAAGCGAGGCCGCAGGCCGCCGAGCGCAGAGACCGACGGCCGCCCACCCCGACGTCCGGGACAAACGGGCGGCCGGTCCAGACGCTACAGCCCGTACAGCTCAGTGAACTTCCGTACCAGGTAATCGCAGTAGTACGTGGCATCAAACGGCGCGCCGCATGCAGCCTCGATGAGCTCGGGCGCGTCCTTGCCGCGGCCCCAGCGCCAGATGCGGCTTCCAAGCCACGCGCGCACCGGAGCGAGGTCGCCCGCCGCGCAGGCTGCGTCCACGTCCACCCCGTCGCGCGCCATGGCGGCAACGTACTGCGCACCGTAGGCACTGCCGAGCGCGTAGCTCGGGAAGTACCCAAAGTCCCCACCCGACCAGTGCGTGTCCTGCAGGCAGCCGAGCGTGTCGCTCGGCACCTCGATCCCCAGATAGCGCTGGGTGAGCTCGCGCCAGAGACCGGGGATGTCGGCCGCTGTGGCCTCGCCCGCAAAGAGCGCGCGTTCAATGTCGTAGCGGATCATGATGTGCAGCGGGTAGGTCAGCTCGTCGGCCTCCATGCGGATGAGCTGCGGACTGGCGATGTTGGCGGCGCGGTAGAGATCGTCTTCCGAGACGCCGCCGTACACGTCGGGTGCATGGCGGCGAAGCACCGCAAGGAGCGGGCCGGCAAAGGCGCGCGACCGGCCGACGATGTTCTCAAAAAAGCGGCTCTGGCTCTCGTGGATGCCCATCGAGGTGCCCGAGCCGAGGATGCCGTAGCCATAGGCCGGGTCGATGTTCTGCTCGTAGATGGCGTGACCGCCCTCGTGGAGGATGGAGAAGACGTTGGAGAGCGCGTCGGTCTCGTAGATGTGCGTCGTCACGCGCGCGTCGCCGGGGGCAAAGCCGTCCGAGAACGGGTGCTCGACCTCACCGAGCGAGGTGCCAGCCATGTCGAGCCCCTCGAGCTCGAGCAGGTCGCGGGCGATGGCAAGCTGCGCGTCGTGGCCCACGCGGGCGCTGCGGAAGGCATACGCGGGCTCGGGGCGCTGCGAGATCTCCTGCACGAGCGGCACCACGGCCTCGCGCACCTGGACAAAGAAGGCGTCGTACGACTCTGCGCTCATACCGCGCTCGTACTGGTCGAGGCAGACGTCGTAGGCGTCGCGCGTGGGGTCGAGGAGCGCGGCGCGGTGCTTGAGCGTCTCCACGATGCGGGTGACGTACGGCTCAAACGAGGCCCAGTCGTCGGCGAGTTTGGCACGGTGCCACACGGCGTTGGCCTCGCTCGTAAGGCGCGACCAGGCGACCTCCTCCTCGGTGGGGATGGCGCGGGCTTCGCGCTGGTCGCGGGCGAGCACACGGAGCTCCGTGGCGGTTTGCTCGTCGAGCTCGCCGGCAGCGGCGGCCTTCTCGAGCGCGGCGACGAGCTCCACGGCGGCCGGCCCGGTGAGAAGCTCGTGCTGCTCGCCGGCGAGTGCGCCCATGGCCTCGGCCCGGGCGGCGGCGCCCTTCTCGGGCGCGGCGGTCTCGCCGTCGTAGTCGAGGATACTCATGAGGTAGCGCTTTTGCCACAGCTTTCTCTGGAGGTCTTTGAACGAGGAGACGAGCTGCTCGGTGGTGCTGGCCATAGGGCTCCTTTGCGGTCGGGGCGCGCGGACGGGTGCCCGCGGCGCCGGGGGATGGATCTGGCTGGGGCCATGGTACCGCGTGGCCGGCGACCGGGCAAAAGCGGGGCGAGCGGGCAGGGGAGGGCGGCGCACTCGGGTTGCCCGGCATGGCGCAGGTGCCGCCGACGCCACCCTGTGCGTCGTCGTTCTGTTGGCTGCGGTCTTTTCGTCAGCCCTCTGACGCTAGTTATCGCCCCGCTCGCCCCCCCCCTCGTGAGCAGCGCCTCGGCCGCTCCTCCCCAAACTATCTCAATAATTTGAACGATTGACGGATTTACGCCATATGTCAGTAACCCTCTCTACGCCCGTGCTAGGATGATGCGCCGCTGCGGCCGTTCGGTCGCGTCTACCAGCTGCAACCCCGAAAGGATTCTCATGGTAGAAACCACCGCAACCGCCGCGGAGCCCACGGGCAAGCGCCCCGGCCGCGCCAAGAAGATTGTCCTCGGCATCGTTATCGCCCTCGTGGTGCTCGTTGCCGCGGCGGCCATCGCCGTCTTTGCCCTCTTTGGGCACGAGCTCACCACGCTCGGCTCCATCCAGAAGGTCGACGATTACCCGCTCTACACCATGACCTACGACGGCGATTACGGCATGGACGAGTTTCTTGAGCAGGGCGGTGCAAGCAACGATTCCGAGCTCATCGAGTTTGTGATCCAGCGCATCATGAAGGGCCTGCCCATCACCATCGACCTGCCCGACCTCGCGTGCTCGACCTTTAACGCCACCACCCCCGAGGGCGATGCGCTCTTTGGCCGCAACTTCGACCTCGAATACTCGCCCGGCATGCTCGTACGCACCACCCCCGAGGACGGCTACGCGAGCGTCTCGATGGTCAACCTCGGCTTTCTGGGCTACGGCGAGGACAAGATGCCCGATGACCTCGTCTCGAGCCTGACCGCGCTCGCCGCGCCCTACGCGCCGCTCGACGGCATGAACGAGGCTGGTCTTGGCGTGGGCGTGCTGCTCATCGATACCGATCCGACCGACCAGCAGACCGACAAGGTCGACATCACCACCACGACGGCCATTCGCCTTATGCTCGACACCTGCGCGACAGTGGACGAGGCCGTGGCGCTGCTCGAGCGCTACGACATGCATTCGAGCGCCAACAGCTGCTACCACTTCCAGATCGCCGATGCCTCGGGCGACTCGGCAGTGGTGGAGTACATCGGCGACGAGATGAGCGTGCTCGAACCCGGCGACGCCGCTACGATGGGCGAGCTTTCCGGCTCGGCGGGCGTGGCCTACCAGGCAGCGACGAACTTTTTGCTCACTCCGGGTGAGTACGACTTTGGCGGCGGCCAGGACCGCTACGAGGTGCTCATGGGCACCCTCGCCGAGCACGAGGGCGTGCTGACCGAGGACGAGGCGATGGGGCTTCTGCAGAGCGTGTCGCGCGCAGTGCAAATCCGCGACGACGGCAGCGTGTTTCAGACGCAGTGGTCGTGCGTCTACAACCTGGACGACCTGAGCGCCTCGATCATCATGGGCGGCAAGTACGACGAGCCCGCCTACGAGGTGAGCCTCGCCGAGTAGTGCTCGGTATGGGTCAGTTGGGGACGTGTTCCGTCTGACCTATCTTCAAAAATGGTGCAGACGGAACACGTCCCCAATTGACCCACGTAACGACGCATGCCCGCGCCCCGAGTCTGGTTCGGCGGTGCGGGCTTTTGCGTAGCCGTTGGGTTATGCTAGAAAAACGCCGATGTGTTGTCCCGGGGCAACCGAGCCTCGTTAGGGGAGGAGGTCGTATGCCGTTTCTCTATCTCGTCGTCGTGATTCTGGTGATCGCGACCATCATATCGCTCGTGCTTTCCTTCTTGGGGATCCTTGTGGTAGGGGCGCTCCGCCTGCTGCCGCTCGTCCTTATCCTGCTCGTGGCGGCGATTCTCCTCGGCAAGGTGCGCATCACGGTGGTCCGGGGTGGCGACCGCAAGCGCGATCGTTGGCTCGACGACTGATTGCGAGGTCATCATGGCTGGATGTGCCGTGCTCGTGCTACTGCCGCTCATCATCGGCGTGGGCGCCGTAATGGCGCTCTTTTTCCTCGGGCTGCCGCTCTACGCGGCGTTTGCGCTCTTTATGACGATCGCGTGCATCGTGGTGCGCGTTGTGCTGCAGCGCCGCGGCGTTTTTGAGCGCTACGCGGGCGACCAGACCTGGCGGCGCTACGCAGCGCTCTGCGCGCGGTGGGGCCTCGTGGCGCTCGCGGTGTTCTTTGGCGTTACGGCACTTATCGCCGGGTTTGGGTTCTGGTTCTTCTTTGGTCTGCAGATTTTCTAGATAGGGACGCGGGAGGGGTCGCGCAATGGATAGGCAGGGCACAACGATCGGGTTTATTGGGTTTGGCAACATGGCGAGCGCCATGGCCGACGGCTGGATCGTCACCGGCGCGGTGCCGGCCGACCACATGGTTGCCTGCGCCAACCGCTACGAGGCGCTCGTTGAGCGTACCGCTGCGCGCGGGATGCGCGCCTGCCACGATGCAGCGGAGGTCGTGGAGGCGGCGGACCTCGTTATCGTTGCCATCAAGCCGCATCTCATCGAGGGCGTGCTCGCGCCGCTTGCTGCCGCGCTCGCCGAGAAGCCCGTGCTCTCGGTGGCCGCCGGCTGGGATTGCGCGCGCTACGGGGCGCTCGTGCCGGGCATCCGTTGCCTCTGCACCGTGCCCAACACGCCGGTCGCCATCGGCGAGGGCGTCATTGCCGCCGAGCGCGCCCATACGCTGACGGAGGAGGAACGCGCGCTGGTGCAGGAGCTCCTCGAGGCGCTCGGTACGGTGGTGGAGGTCGAGACACGGCTTCTCTCGGTGGCGGGCACCGTGGGCGGCTGCGGGCCGGCGTTCATCGCCATGGCGATCGAGGCGCTCGGCGACGCCGCGGTAAAGTACGGCATTCCGCGTGCCGACGCCTATCGCATGGTGAGTCAGATGGTTGCCGGCACGGCCAAGCTGCAGCTTGCCACCGGGCAGCATCCCGGTGCGATGAAGGACGCCGTCTGCTCGCCGGGCGGCACCACCATCCGAGGCGTGGCCGCGCTCGAGCGTGCGGGCCTGCGCTCGGCCTTTATCCAGGCGGTCGACGCCATCGAGGGCTAGCACGGCCTAAGCGGGGCTGCCGGTAAACCGGTACAAAGGGACGGGGGCATTGTGCTGAGGTCGGTACAATGCCCCCGTCCCACTGTACCGGCCGTTGCCGTCCGTGCCCTGCCGTCGGCCGGCCGTTACGCTCCCATGACCTCCCGCCCCGGCAAACCTGCTATCCTTGTTGCCATCTATAGCGGCCCCTCAAGGAGGTCATCATGATTCTCTGGTTGATCGTGCTCGTCATCGTTATCGTAGTGGCCATTATGCTGCTCGCCGATACGCTCTTTGTGGTCAAGCAGCAGCATGCCGTCATCATCGAGCGCCTCGGTAAGTTCAACCGCATCGTGGGGGCGGGCTTTCACGCCAAGATCCCGGTCATCGACCGCAAGGCGGCAACGGTGTCGCTCCGCACCATGAAGAACGGCTTTGACATCGACGCCAAGACCGAGGACAACGTTACCATCGGCCTCGAGGTCTCGGCGCAGTACCACGTCTCGTACGACATGGGCACGGGCCCGGCCGACTCGGGCGTCTACAAGAGCTACTACATGCTGCAGCAGCCGGTCGCTCAGATGCGCGACTTTATCACCGATGCGCTGCGCAGCTCCATCCCGGTCTACACGCTCGACGAGGTCTTTGCCAAGAAGGACGACATCGCCAAAGACGTCAACGCCACCGTGTCCGAGCAGATGGCCGCCTACGGCTTTACGCTCGTCTCGACCCTCATCACGCGGATCGCGCTGCCGGCTGAGGTCGAGGATTCCATGAACCAGATCAACGCGGCGCAGCGCACCAAGGCCGCTGCGCAGGACCTCGCCGAGGCCGACCGCATCCGCCGCGTGACCGAGGCCAAGGCCGAGGCGGAGGCCATGGAGAAGGCCGGCGAGGGCATCGCCAACCAGCGCAAGGCCATCGCGGTGGGCATCAAGGACTCGCTCGAGACCATCCAGGAGACGGGCGTTACCAACAACGAGGCCAACCAGCTCTTTATGTACACGCAATGGACCGAGATGATGACGGAGTTTGCCAAGACGGGCAAGAGCTCCACGGTGGTGCTGCCGGCGGACTTTAAAGAGAGCGCCTCGATGTTTGAGCAGATGCTCGCGGCCGGCGAGGCGGGCGAGCAGGGGAACGTTCCGCCCGTGCCGCCGCAGGCGTAGCGGAGGTTGCATGGGGCGTGCGCGCCGCGGTGTGGCGTGTGCCGGCCGGTGGCGTCGCGCGCTGCCGGTAACATCTTGCAGCGCGGCGGCCACCCGGTGTTGCGCGTGCTAGCATGAACACATTGCATGAGCGGGCCTGCGACGGCCCGCTCGCTGTATAGAGGGGCGTGGCTGCGCAGGTCCGTCTGCCGGGCGTGCGCCCGCGCCTGTGGAGAGGAGTCCCGATGTCGTCCCAGCGAATCGCCCGATGCGGCCTGTGCGCGGCGCTTCTGGCCGTGAGCGCGTGGGTGAGCATACCCTTTGGCCCCGTGCCGTTTACCCTGCAGACGCTTGTGCTTGCGATGCTCCCCGGTGTGCTCGCGCCGGCGGACGCGGTGGCAACGGTCGGGGTCTATCTGCTTCTGGGGGCGCTCGGTTTGCCGGTGTTCTCCAACATGATGGGCGGCCTTGGCGTGATTGCGGGGCCGACCGGCGGCTTTCTCTGGGGCTTTCTGGTGGGCATGGTGCTTGCGGGCGGCGTGTCGCGCCTTGAGCGCCTGCCGCGCGTCGTACACGATGTGCTCTCGTGCGTGGCGATCCTTCTCACCTCGTACGCACTGGGGACGGTGCAGCTCATGATCGTGGGGAACATGGACCTGCCGGCCGCACTTGCCGTGGCGGTGCTGCCGTTTATGGTGCCCGATGTGGTCAAGATGGCCGTGGGGGTGTCGCTCGCCCGGGCGGTGTCGCGCGCACTGCCGGCTGCCCGTCGCGCGTAGGCGCACTGCCAGGCGATCGGCACTACCGGCGTTTTAGCCCAACACCACGCGCTCAAGCTCCGCTGGCTCATCTACCACGTACTCGGCGCCTGCGGCCTCGAGCTCCCTACGCCCGCGGAAGCCCCAGGCCACGCCCGCCACGGCGAGCCCGGCGTTGTGGCCTGTCGCCACGTCCACGTTGCTGTCGCCCACGTAGAGCGCATGCTCGGGCTCAACATCGAGCTGGTCGAGCACGTAGCGGGTGATGGGCGCCGCCGGCTTGGGCGGAAAGGCGTCGATGCGCCCCTGCACGAGGTCAAAGCTCGTGCCAAAGTAGCGCTCAACGAGCGGCACCGCGGCAGCATGGTCTTTGTTGGAGAGCACAGCGAGGCGCACCCCCGCGGCGTGCAGATGGTCGAGCAGCTCCATCACGCCTGGGTAGGGGGCTGTGTGGTCCTCCTTGTGGGCGTCGTAGTACGCACGGAACTCGCCGATCACTTGCTCAAACATGCGGCCGTCGCCCGCGTACTCCGCAGGGATGATGCGCTCGATGAGCTTGGGCTGCCCATTGCCGACCTTGTAGCGGTACTGGTCCGGCGTAAACGTCGGCCAGCCGTGCGCCGTGCACACATGGTTGCCCGCCGCCGCAAGGTCGTCGAGCGTATTGAGCAGCGTTCCGTCAAGATCAAATATCACGGTGGTGTACGGCATGGGAATCCTTTGGTCGAAAGCGTTGCCGCGCGGTACATCGCACTCTTTTTGCCCGCAGCGCGGTACATTTCTTGGCGCAATGAACCCGGAAATGCACCGGGCAATGAGTCCGCAAAAGAATGCCAGCTAGAACGCGTGACATATTTGCGAGTAATGCGCTCCACTTGTTCCCAGAGGGCGGAGCGCGCATTTCCGGGTTCATTGCGCTCGATATTGTACAACGCGCGTGGTTGTAGAGCGCGCGTGACAGAAGGCCGCCTAATGCGTGCGGGCTCCGGGGAAACATTGGTGGATACAGGGGGCGCGGCGTACGAGAAACGCCTAAAGCGCGGGGTGCCCGTCCTAGCAGATGCGGGGAAGCTGCTCGCCGACCAGCATATCCAGCACGCGGGTCGCGCCCCAGGCGGTGCGCACGCGCACCGGGGCCCGGCCGCCCTCAAACGGCTCACCCACGCGGCCGATGATGGCGGCGTTCTCGCCGTAGCGGCTCGCGCGCATCGCGGCGAGCGCCGCGTCGGCCTCCTCGGCGGGCACGACGGCGACCATCTTTCCCTCGTTTGCCACCTGAAAAACGTCGTACCCGAGCATCTCGCACGCACCGCGCACCTCAGGGCGCACGGGGACGGCGTCCTCGTCAACCTCGATGGAGACGGCGCTCGCGCTCGCAAACTCGTTGAGCGTGCTCGCCAGACCGCCGCGGGTGGGGTCGCGGAAGCAACGCGTGTGCGGCGCGGCCTCGAGCACGGCGGCGATAAGGTGGTTGAGCGGCGCGGCGTCGCTCTCAATCGTGGTGCCAAAGGCGAGTCCCTCGCGCTGGCTCATGATGGCGATGCCGTGGTCGCCGAGCGTGCCCGAGACGAGCACCACATCGCCCGGCCGGCACGCGGCGCCCGAGAGCTCCACGCCCTCCGGCACCTCGCCCACGCCAGCGGTGTTGATGTAGAGGCCGTCTGCGCCGCCGCGCTCCACCACCTTGGTGTCGCCGGTGATGATGGTAACGCCCGCCTCGCGCGCCGCCTCGGCCATGCTCGCGCAGATGCGCCGCAGGTCGGCGAGGGGCAGCCCTTCCTCCAAGATAAACCCGCACGAGAGGTAGCGCGGCCGCGCACCGGAGGTGGCCACGTCGTTGACCGTGCCGCACACGGCGAGCCGGCCAATGTCGCCGCCAGGGAAGAACCGCGGCGTTACCACAAAGCTGTCCGTCGACATCGCAAGGCGTCCGGTCGGGTCGAGCGCAGCCACGCCGGCGTCGTTGCCGGCCAAGAGCTCCGGCGAGCCAAAGGCCTCGTAAAAGACGTCGTCGATGATGCGCTTCATCATCTGGCCGCCCGAGCCGTGCCCGAGCAGGACGGTATCCGGTTGCGTGGGCATGCAGCCTCCCTCTAAAACGCAAACTCCCAGTGCCCGCTCCACTCGGTGCTGCCCGTGGTGAGATAGAGCCCCAGGCAGATCGCGAGCACGATGATGGTGATGACGATGTATACGATTGGTCCTTTGAACTTGAACATGATCGGTCCTTTCTGCAGCGGACGTGCCGGGCGGTAGAGCCGAGCCAGCGGGTGGGACGGCGTGTCGCCCGCCGGCTCGGCGACAAGGTACTGGCTAAACCCGCGCCCGCGCCCTTCCGTTACGCCCCGTCCCGGAAGCGCCAGTACGCCGCGCAGCTGCCCTCGCTCGAGACCATGCAGGGGCCCACCGGTGTCTCGGGCGTGCATGCACGGTCAAAGAGCGGGCAGGCCGTGGGCGCGATCACGCCGCGGAGCACATCGCCGCAGCGGCAGCCTGCCGGCTCGCGCGTGGGCTCAACGGCAACCTCAAAGCGGCGCGAGGCGTCGTGGCGCGCAAACTCCGGGCGGATGGCGAGCCCCGAGCTCGGCAGCTCGCCCAGGCCGCGCCACACGGCGTCGCAGGGCTCAAAGACCTCATCTACCAGCTGGCGCGCCACGGGGTTGCCCTCGTCGCTCACGCCGCGGCGGTAGGCGTTCTCCACCGCCGGCGTGCCCGCAACCACGAGCTCCGCAAGCCGCGCGATGCCTTCGAGCACGTCGACCGGCTCAAAACCCGTCACCACGCCGGGGATGCCAAACTCCTCCGGCAAAAAGCGGTACGGCGCAAGGCCGGTGATGGTCGAGACGTGCCCCGGCAGGATAAAGCCGTCGATGGCGGTTTCGGGATCGTCGGCGATCGCACGCAACGCCGCCGGGGTGGTCTTGTGCACGCAAAAGACCGAGAAGTTGTCGAGGCCGCGCTGGTCGGCCTCGAGGATGCTTGCGGCAATGGCGGGGGTGGTGGTCTCAAAGCCCACACCCATAAAAACAACCTGCCGTTCGGGCTCGGCGGCGGCGAGTTCCACCGCGTCGAGCGGCGAGTAGACCACGCGTACGTCATGCCCGGCGGCCTTCTCGGCGGCAAGCGAGCTGGTAGACCCGGGCACGCGCACCATGTCGCCAAAGGTGGCGATGGTCACGCCCGGCACGCGCGCGAGGGCCACGGCGCGGTCGATGTCGCGGTTGGCCGTCACGCAGACGGGGCAACCGGGGCCCGAGAGCAGGTGCAGGTTGCGGGGGAGGATGGAGCGAAACCCGTATCGCCCGATGCTCACCGTGTGGGTGCCGCAGACCTCCATGAGGTTGATCTCGCGCGAGCCGACGGTCTCGCGGATGTGTTCCACAAGCTTGCGAACGAGGTGCGGGTCGCGGAAGGCCGAGAAGTCGATGGCGGCGGCGTGCGGAGTGGTCTTGCTGGCGGTGTCGCGCTCGTCGGCGGCCATGGCTAGACCGCCTCGGGCTCTGCCGCGTCTGCCGCGCTGGCTGCGGGGGCTACGCCGAGTTCCTCGGATTCCAGCTCGTCGAGGTCGTTGAGAATCTCGATGGTCTCGCGCGCCTGCTTGGCGTCGATGACCTCAATGGCAAAGCCTGCATGGACGAGTACGTAGTCGTCCACCTGCGCCTCGGGGGTGAGCCGGAGCGAGATGTCGCGCGTGGCGCCCATCATATCGACGCGCGCATTCGCGTTATCGGTGATCGAGAGAATCTTGCCGGGAACGGCGAGGCACATGGTTCCTCCTTCTGCCGGCAGGGCCGGCCTTGACCGCGATTATGGTACCGCGGTGGTAACGGTTCCGCAAACCGTCACTGAAATGTCGCTGCTGGGCAAGACGGGCCCTGCCTCGGCGTCAACTCGAGCTGGAAAACTGTGTAAGAATGGTGCATTGCTGAGTAGAGGCCTCATGTGCTCTGCAAAAACCGCAGGTAAACGCTTTGCCTATATTTTGGATACTCGACACGCTCCGGTTCTTACACAGTTTTCCGGCTCGAGTTGACATTAGACGGTGATAGGCGACGCCGAGCGGCCCGTTAAGCGACGGTCTGGCCGGTCATGCGCGGGTGAGGCGGGCCCGGGCGACGGCGGCTTGTCCGTAGGCAATGCACCCGTCGTTGACCGGGACGTTTTGCGGTATGAGCACCCGCAAGCCGTACGCCGCAAGGCCGCGTTCGACCTGGGTGAGCAGCAGGCGGTTCAGAAAGACGCCACCCGAGAGCGCAACCGTATCGATCCCCTCGCGGCGGGCGATGCGCGCCACCGCGTCAACCAAGGTCTCGGCGACCGCCCGGTGTACCAGGAGTGCCAAGCACTCCGGGTCGTCGCCCTGCGCCATGCCGTCGAGCAGTGCGACCAAAAGCGGCGAAAGGTCGATGATTTCCGGTGTTTCGGGCGGTTGTGAGGTGCCAGAAAGGGTCTCGCGCTGCATTTCGGCGGCTTGTGATCGGCCCTCGGCCCCCGTTTCTGCCATTTTCTGCGACGCGGCACGTGTGGCAGCGGCTTCGAGCTCAATCGCCGGCTCGCCTTCGTACGTCGCGCGCGGGCACACGCCTATGATGGCGGCGACGGCATCGAGAAAGCGTCCCATGCTGCTGGTGATAGGGCTGTTGATACCGCGCTCGACCATCGTCTGTAAAAGCGCGCGCTCGGCTTTGGTGAGACTTTCGACCAGCGTCGCCGCCCCCGGATGATCCAGAAGTCCATGGGCACTGAGCAGGCCAAAAGCGTTGCGACGGGCATCGCGCACGGCCGCTGCGCCCCCGGGGAGGCGCCACGTGCGCAGGTGGGCGGCGCGCCGGCAGGAGGCGAGGGATGCCACGAGCACCTCGCCGCCCCACACGGTCCCGTCGGTGCCGGCTCCCGTGCCGTCGAGTGTGAGGCCGACCACCGTGGCGTCGGGCGCGATCTCTCCGCGTGCCGCCGCCTCGGCAAGAACGCTTGCAATGTGCGCGTGGTGGTGCTGGACCTCCACCAGGGGGAGACCACTGCGCTCCGCCTCGGCGCGAGCCCACTGGCTCGCGAGGTACCCGGGGTGCCGGTCACAGGCAAGTGCGGCGGGCTGCACATCAAAGAGCTCTTGCAGATGAGTACGACACCCCTGCCAGGCATCGAGGGTCTCAGCGTTCTCGAGGTCGCCGATGTGCTGCGAAAGCAGGCACTCCGCCGTGCCGTCGGGGTGTTCGCGGGTGAGGGCGAGGGTGGCCTTCTGCTCGGGTCCGCAGGCGAGGATGGCGGGTGGCGTTTCGGGGGAGGAGGTGCAGCCGGAGGAGCCGAGTACGGGGTGCTCGCTTGCCTTCGCCGTCTCGGCATCTCTCGCCACACGCGGCAGCTCGAGCGGTCGCGGCGCGTAGCCGCGGGCTCGGCGCACCAGCCGCGGGGCCCCGTCGACCACGCGTACGACCGAATCGTCAAAGCGCGCGAGGATGGCGCGGTTGTTGCCCAGAAGCGCATCGGCGAGCCCACCCTCAACCAGATGCTGCCAAGCGAGGTCGTCGTCCGTTTCGATGGGCTCCTCGCTCACATTGCCACTCGTCATAACCAGTGCGCCCACGCCCCGTTCGGCACATGCGGCGAGCAGGAGGTGCTGGAGCGGTGTGTAGGGGAGCATGACACCGACTTCGGTCAGGTCAAAAGCTACGGAGGGGGCAAGGGTTGTGCTGGACGCCGAGTCGGCAAGAGCACCGTGAGGCCGTGTCGCCCGCCCGGTCTGGTCGGCGGTCCCCGCGGGCTCCGCCGCACTGTGTCGTCCGGCGTCTTGCCGCCTGAGCAGTACGATCGGCCGGACGGTGCCCTCAAGCAGCGCACGCTCGGCGCTGTCAATCACGCACCAGCGCTCTGCAGCGGCAACGTTGGGCACCATGATGGCAAGAGGCTTGTTGCTGCGGCGCTTGCGGCGGCGGAGCTCGCGCACCGCCGTGTCGTCGGCGGCGTTGCAGGCAAGGTGGAACCCGCCCAGCCCCTTGATTGCCACAATGCCGCCCGACGCCAACAGTTCGGCGCACCGGGCGATGATCGCGTCGCTCTCCTCGCGTGTGCGGCCAACGGCGGGCGTTGCGGAGTGCGGCCCCCGCGGGGTGCCCGTGTCAGTGCCCGTTCCGGCCCCCGCTTCGCCCAAATCTTCCCCTTCTGCAGCGCCTCCGCGCTCCCGCCACGTAAGGTGCGGACCACAGCTAAAGCAGGCATCGGGCTGCGCGTGAAAGCGCCGGTCGAGCGGGTCGGCGTACTCCGCGGCGCACGACGGGCACATGGGAAAATCGGCCATCGAGGTCGCGGCGCGGTCGTAGGGCAGGCTGCGGATGATGGTGTAGCGCGGTCCGCAGTTGGTGCAGTTGATAAAGGGATAGTGGTAGCGCCGGTCGGCGGGGTCAAAGAGTTCGCGCAGGCAGTCGGGGCAGGTGGCGATATCGGGCGAGACGAGCGTGGTGCGCTCGGTCGCGGCGTTGGAGGCGATGATGCGAAAGGCCCCGGCGGCGAGCTCGGCGGAGGGTCTTTCGAGCTCTTCGACAGCGACTTGCTCGACGCGCGCCGCTGCCGGTGCGTTCGAGCTCAGTGTGTGAACAAAGGGGCGCAGGGCGTCTGTAGTACCCTGCGCCTCGATATGCACACCGTCGCCGGCATTGAGCACCCAGCCCGAAAGACCGCGCGCAACCGCCTCGCGATAGACGAACGGCCGAAAGCCCACGCCCTGAACGATGCCCGTGATATGAATCCCCAGCGTTTTCATGGCCTGTATTATCGCCGATTCTCCCGTTGTCCATCAACGAGGTTGCAGGCCTTAGGAACGCTACGTGGGAACGCTATTCCTCCGAGCAGGTCACATAGTGGTACGTGTCGCCGTCGGACACGTAGCTTACCTGCGGGCCGCCGGCGCCAAGCGCTGAGGGGATCCACGTCGCCATGTGCTCCATACCCGGCTCCTCCAGGTTGAAGTGGCCGAGTACGATGGCGCACTTACCGCGCCCGAGTTGGGCGGCGTCGCGGATGTACTCGCAGGTTGTGAAGTCGATAAACTCCATGCCGAGCAGGCAATCGGGCCCGCCTGCTGCATCCGTGGCGTTGGCAAGCGCCGTGTCTTGCGGACCACCCATGACGTGCATAGGAATCTGCACGCGGCGCACGCGCGCGGCGGGGTCGCCCACCAGGCGTACGCCCGCAAGACCGAGCTTGCTCACAATGTCGCGGGCGAGCTCCCGACCGGTCACCTCGGGAATCCCAAAGTCCATGCTGCGCGCGATGTCGCCCGTACGCGCCTCAAGCCAGCCCATCTTCCAGGCAAAGCCGTAGAAGATGCCATCGGCAAGCGCCCCGTTTGCGTCTAGTGGCACGCCGGAGTGAATGTAGTCGTGGCAGCGCCACACCGCGCTGCCTCAGGCGTCCAAAAGCTCGCGCTTTTCCTGGAACGTGGCGTTTTCCGCCACCACGTCTTGGTGATCTCCATGGTTCCAAAAGAGCGCTTCGTGCGGAATGATGAGGTTGGCGCCGAGCTCCTGCGCCTGCCGGATGACGTCGGCCGTTGCCCAAATGCAGGTAACGATACCCGTGCATTCCTGGTCGACGTTGCCGTAGAGCACCTTGTCGCGCGTGGTGGCCTCGTCGATGGGACGATCGCCCATCATATCGTAGCCGCCGCAATAGTCCTTTATGTGCTGGATAACTTCGCTGATGAGCATGGGGATCTTTTCTATGAGAGGGGGTCACGGCTTCGTTGTACCCAGATGGCGCGCCGAGCGAGCCAAGGCGTCTGCGGTATGTTATCGGCTGCTCGGTTTGCCGCAGCGGGTGTGCATGAGCGGCCAGTCGCCGAATACATGCTTGCCGTCCGCCGGCGTTCGCCGTCTGCTTGCAGCGCAGGGGCGGTAGCTTCGATACAGTTGATTCGTTATGCAGATAGTTCGAGCCAGGAGGTTTTATGGTCAAGCTGGGAGTCTCGGTCTACCCAGAGCAGGAGTCGGCAGAAGAGCTCGCCTCGTATCTTGAGCGTGTGGCGGCGGCCGGTTTCAAAAAGGTGTTTACCAGCATGTTCTCGGTCGACGAGGGAGCAGATGCCCTTGTGGAGCGTTTTGGGTCGCTCGCGGCTCGCGTGCACGAGTTCGGCATGGAGCTTTCGGTCGACGTGAACCCCATGCTCTTCGACCGCATTGGGGCTGCAGCCGATAACCTCGAGATTTTCCACCGCATGGGTATCGACGTCCTGCGTATGGACATGCCGTTTTTTGACGAGCGCAACGCCGCGCTGATTGAGAACCCCTATGGCATTGGCATTGAGTTCAACGCCATGATGGAAGATCTGCTCTGCCGCTTCATCCCGGCCGAGCTCATGCCCAAGGTCGCGGTGTGTCACAACTTCTATCCGCAGCGCTTCACGGCCGAAAGCGTCGAGGCCTATTGCCAGATGAACGCCTTCTGGAAGGCACGCGGCGCGCGGGTGGGCGCCTTTGTGAGCAGTCAGAGCGAGGGGGCGCGCGGTCCTTGGCCGGTCCGCGAGGGCCTGCCCACGGTGGAGAATCATCGCGACATGCCGCTGGAGCTTCAGATTCGTCATATGCTGCTGCTTGGCGATGTGGACGAGATTCTGATTGGCAACGAGCCGGCAACCGACGAGGAGCTCGCCGCAGTGGGCGCCCTTATGCGCAAGCTTTCCGGCGAGGATGAGAAGGAGGATAGGGCCGCCGACGACCCGACGCGCCAGTTCGATGGACTTGCCGCCTTCTTTGGCGCGAGTGAGCGGACGCTTCTCCATATCGACCTCGACGAGAACATCTCTGCGGTCGAGCGCTCAATCGCGCTTGATTACCACCGCCATAGCGACGGAGGCGACGGCACCGAGTATATGCTGCGCTCCCGCATGACGCGCATGTCCTACCGCGGGCAAACGATTGCCCCGCGCACCTGGGCGGAGCCCATGTTTCACCGTGGCGACATCGTGGTGGTGAACGATAACCTCGAGCACTATCGCGCCGAGCTGCAGGTTGTGCTCAAGGACATGCCCAATGACGGGCAGCGCAATCACATCGGCCGTATTACCCCCAAGGAGCTTTTCCTGCTCGATGCGCTGGAACCGCGTGTGACGTTTCTTCTTGAAGAGGCGTAACAAAAGCTCGCAGACCCGTGTGCGAGGATACATGTGTCTTTGCATTCCTAGGCCCGCCCTTTCGGGGGCGGGCTTTTGCCTGTCTCGCAGCATTCGCATCTGCCCGTATGGTCAAATTGGTGCGTGAGAGGGCATTATTCAACACTCACCTACGAAGCTCGGTGCGGCTGAACTCCCAAATCCGTTTGATTTCCTGTGCAGTGGCTGCAAAATGGCGCACATACGGCATCACGCTTCCCCGCGGCGATGCCCAAAATTGCCCTCTCGCGGGGTTATTTGACCAAACGGGGATGAGCGAAGACGGCGATTGCGCGTTGCGCGTGAAGCTCGTGTTCACGTTGCAGCTTCCAGCGGCTGCCGTTTTCACGTTTCTGCCGCGAACGGTCGAAAACACCCCGTGAACGGTTTTATGCCGAAAAGCGTTTTTTCGGACGACGTTTCGTTCACGGATTTCTATCTTGTTCGTACAAGCTCTGCGCGACAGGCATAATGCAAATCGGAACGAGATTGCGGCCGCGTTTCTCTAACCACAAATGTCCTAAACAAAGACCCAGTCTATTTGAGGGGAGTGGGGTCAATGAAGGTAGATGTGGCTGGAGTCATGAAGCGCTTTTCTGGCGCGATGATTCAACCTGTTATGTTTCTGTCGGTCGCCGGCATCATGTTGGCGCTAGCCTCGGTTCTGCGCCTGACCTATATGCCCGCAGCTGTTATTGGTGTGGGAGACTTTCTCTACAACCTGTTCATGAACGGCTTCATCAACAACTTGGTTGTTATCTTCGTTGTTGGTCTTACCTGCGCGTTCGCAAAAAAGCAAAAGACCGATGCGGCGGTCGTCGCTATCGCGTCGTTCCTTTGCTACCTGTACGCCGATAACTACTGGCTGAACCTTACCGGAACGCTCGCGCAGCCTGCTGCGGACGGCTCCTTCTATGGAACCGGACAAGCCATGGTACTCGGCGTCCAAGTTGTAGACATGGGCGTGTTCATCTCGATCATTCTCGGCTGCATTAATGGATGGATCTACAACAAGCTTTGTGACGTGCAGTTCCCTGATGCCGTGCGCATCTACGGCGGCACTAAGCTGGCCTTCCTCGTTTGCTGCCTCGCCGCGGCGCTCCTCGGCGTAGCTGCCACGTACTTCTGGCCGCCTGTCGCTAGCGGCATCTCCGCCCTTCAGGGCTTCATCGAAAACGCGGGATACGCGGGTCTGTTCGTCTACGGCTTCCTGAACCGCATCCTCATCCCGACCGGTCTCCATCACCTTGTCTGGATGCCCTTCAACTACACAAGCGTCGGTGGCGTGGCCGAGATTGCCGGTCAGGTTTATCAGGGCGCCGTGCCCATCTACACGGCTGAGATCGGTAACATCGCAAGCATCACGGCTATCGATCCGTCCGTCCGCTACATCGTCTTCGGCTTCTCCAAGGTCTTCGGCTCCATCGGTTGCGTGCTCGCTTTCATCGCTACGGCTAAGCCCGAGAAGAAGGCCGCTACCAAGGCGCTGCTCATCCCGTCTTGCTTCACCGCCGTGCTCGCCGGCATCACCGAGCCGCTCGAGTTCACCTACCTCTTCGTGTCGCCACTGCTCTTCCTCGTGCACTCGCTGCTCGACGGTATCTTCCAGACGCTGCTCATCGCTGTCGGCTATCTGGCGCAGTGCGGTTCGATCATCGATATCATCACGGCCGCTATCATCATCCCGTGGGATATGTCGCACATCTACCTCATCATCCCGGTCGGTCTTGCGGCTATCGTGGTCTGGTTCCTGGCGTTCCGCTTCTTCATCCTTAAGTTCGACCTCAAGACCCCCGGTCGCGAGGACGAGGGAGAGGAGATCGACCTCTCCAAGATGAACCGCAAGGCGTTTGAGGCGCAGAAGGCAGCCGGCGGCGCAGCGGTGGCGGTTGCCGGCGGTGGCACCGCGGTTGTGGATGATGACGCTACGAACGTCCAGCACATCATCGACGGCCTGGGCGGCCCGGACAACATCGTGTCGCTCATGAACTGCTTCACCCGTCTGCGCATCGACCTCAAGGACATGAGCCTCATCAACGAGGACGAGGTCAACAAGTTCAAGAACTCCGGCATCGTCCGCGGCAAGAACAACGTCCAGATCATCGTGGGCATGAAGGTCCAGGACGTCTTCGAGAAGGTCATGGTGGCCCTCGGTCGCGACCTCGAGTAACGCATCCCTCTCAGGATGGGGTAACCCGCCCGGCCCGGTATGGGGTCCGGCCGGGCGGGAATTACCCCAATCATCGGTAACCCGCCGGCGGCAGGAGCCGGCAGTTAGAAAAGGAGTACCCATGAACGAGAACAAGAAGTTTCGCATCTGCATCGTCGGCGGCGGCTCCCGCTACACGCCGGGCATCCTGAAGATGCTCGTGGCCGAGAAGGACCGCTTCCCGATCTCGACCATCGTGCTTTACGACAACGAGGCAGAGCGCCAGGAGCGCGTCTGCGGCTACGGTAAGGTGCTGCTGCGCGAGTATTATCCCGAGTGCGAGATCATCCACACCACCGATCCCGAGACCGCCTTTACCGGCATCGACTTCGCCTTCATGCAGATCCGCGCCGGCCGCCTGAAGATGCGCGAGTCCGACGAGAAGATCGCCCTCAAGCACGGCTGCATCGGTCAGGAGACCTGCGGTGCCGGCGGCTTTGCCTACGGCATGCGCTCCGTGCCCGCGGTGTGCGCCATCATCAAGGACATCCGCAAGTACGCGCCCGAGGCTTGGGTGCTCAACTACTCCAACCCCGCGGCCATCGTCGCCGAGGCCACCAAGCGCGTCTTCAAGGGCGACTACCGCATCATCAACATCTGCGACATGCCCGTGGGCATCATGGGCATGTACGCCCAGGCCCTCGGTCTTCCCTCGAGCCGCCTCGAGCCCCGCTACTTCGGCCTCAACCACTACGGCTGGTTCACCCATATCTACGACAAGGAGACCGGCGAGGACTACCTGCCCAAGCTCAAGAAGATGTTCGCCACCCCGATGGAGGACGACGGGCACACCGGCCACGAGGTGGACGCCTCCTGGGCCGAGACCTTCCGCTTCATGTCCAAGATGGTGCGCGAGTGCGGCGACAAGTTCATGCCCAACACCTACCTGCAGTACTATCTCTATCCCAAGCACATGGTCTCGATCGAGAACCCCGACTACACCCGCGCCAACGAGGTCATGGACGGCCACGAGAAGCGCACGTTCGAGATGATCGAGGAGGTCATCGCAGCCGATAAGCTCAAGGGCACCAAGTACGAGATGACCGAGGAGGACTTCAACGACGGCCACGCCACCTACATCGTGGACCTCGCCTATGCCATCTCCCACAACACGCAGGACATCTTCCTGTGCATGACCGAGAACCACGGCATCATCTCCAACTTCTCCGAGGGTGCCATGGTCGAGGTGCCGGTCCGCGTGGGCATCAACGGCGTCGAGGCACTGAACGTCGGCGAGATCCCGACCTTCCAGAAGGGTCTTCTGGAGAACCAGTTCGCCTACGAGAAGCTCACCGTGGACGCCTGCCTTGAGGGCTCCTACGAGAAGGCATGGAACGCGCTCACGCTCAATCGCTGCGTGAACGATACCGACACCGCCAAGGCCCTGCTCGACGACTACATCGAGGCTAACAAGGCCTACTGGCCCGAGCTCCACTAGGGAGTTCGTCAATCGGTGCTTTTGAGCGACATGTTCGCGTCGCGTAAGCGCTGACCTGTGGGAACGACCGGGCGATTCTTGCGACCCACGGGGCGGAGGTGAGGAGCCTCCGCCCCGTTGCCCCGGTTCTTGCGGTTAGCGCTGCGCGCTGTCGGCAGATCGTGAGGGTACCGAGCAGTTTGTCTGGCACCGTTGCCAAGGGAGGATGCACATGGTTGGTGCGATCGAGCGGGCTCCAAGGGAGTTTCAAAGTCTACGGCTGTCGCAAAAATGTCTGTGCGTCGTCGAGATGATCGGCACATATCTGTGGCCATTGTTTGGCATCGTGGCCGCGCTTGTGATGTGGCGCCGTGGCAACGCGTATATCTGGCGCTTTTGCGCCGTGGCTGGTGCGGTTGCGAGCATGGCGGTCTATGCAGTCGAGCTGACGCGCGTTCTGCTCGCTGGGTAGCGGCTGGGGTTATGCGCGCCTTGTCGTCCCGCGCTTAGCGTGAGTCGTGAGCCTCGCACAACAGGTGGTATCGGGCGATTGCGTGCTCCACCAGGGCGAGCGACCCGGCAGCAAAGAGGTTTGGCTGGTACGCCTCCCGTTCCGACTTGGTGCTCTTGATCGCAATGGCCAGGTTTGCCGCTCGTGCGACCGGCGTACGCGAGCTTGCGGTGATGGCGACAGTCTCAAAGCCGCACTGATTGCATTCAAGCGCCGCCTGCCAGCACACGAGACCGCTCTCGTTGCAGAAGAGCGCGAGCCCCGAGCTCTCCGACCCCGCTTGGCGCTGGCAAGCGCGGGCGATCTCATAGGCGTAGGGCATAACGGCAAACCCAAGCTCGCCCAGGCGGTAGATGAGGAGTTTCTGGCAGATCTCGACGTCGCCGATGCCAAGAACCAGAACGCGACCGCCGCGGTGCCGCACGAGGGCCTCTGCGAGCAGATCGATGCCATTTGGATCTTGGTCGTCTTGGTGCTCGATCTGTTCGGCGCGGCGGTAATAGTGTCTCAGCCGATTGACCATGTCACTCCACCCCAAATAGCCATAGGCCTTTGCGGCGCGATGCGCCGTTGAGGTGGAGATGCCGAGCTCGTGGGAGATGTCGGTAATGGTGGGCCGGTCGCCGGCTTTGAGGTGGCTGCGCACCGCCTGATAGACGAGGCGGGCGGTGTCGGATGCGGAGGTCATCGTGTCACGCTTTCCCTCGCAGGGAGGGATGGTCGGCTGAGGCATCGGCTACCTCCTGCTTATTATGGATCGGGGGGGGGGGCTTCCTCGATGTGAGCTGGGTTGACTAAACTGCTCGGCGCATGGTGTACGGCCAAGGTTTCCGAGTGACGAGCGTTATCGTCTGCCGCCCGTTGTGCCGAGAAGGTCGCAAGAGCCTCCTCAAAGAGCATGAGTGTTTTTACCGCAAAGAGATGCATGGCGTTGTCGCGCGTGCGAGCGAGTCTGATGGTGACGTCGAGTGAGGGGAGCGCCACGGGAAAGCCTGCATCCAAGATTCCCACAGTGGTGAATCCTCGGTCTTCTGCATATGAGAGCAGGCTCTCGAATGCCGGTTGAACGGTTGGCTTGCCGAGTGCGGATTTAGGTAGATTTTCAAAAAAGAGGAACATCACACCGGCATTTGGTGCGAGAGCGTCAAACGTTCCATAATCGTACGATGCCGTCGCGGAGAGGCCAAAGATGTTGAGCTTTCTGTTGATGTGCTCTGCAATGGGTCTCGTGGTTATTTCTCCGCCGGAATAGCAGATATTGTTGCGCCCCTCGCACCTCTCAAGGCAGGCGGCGAGCGTCTCGGCGGCTGCGGCAAAATCGCCCTCGACGATAGGTTCGGGGAGGATATTATCGCTGCTGATGCTCGATCGCGTTTGGTATGTGTAAAGGTAGTCCTGAAACCCGCTAAACCCGAGCTTTTGCAGGGTCTTGATGACCGTGCTTTTGGCAACATGGCATTCATTGGCAAGCCCGGTGAGCGACGGCTCCTCGTTCAGGGCGCCGTGTGCGTACAGGTGCTCAACGATTTCGCGCTCAGTTTCGGTCAGCCTGGCCATGGACCCCTCTTTGACGATGTGTACACTATCAGTATATCCCACAACCACGACAGATCGCTTTTCACTGCATCGGCGCGAGCGGCGTTGTTTTGGGTGAACAAGGATGCGAGGAAGCCGGAGCATCTCGGCTCCCTCGCGCTTAGCCTGGTTTGTGTATCGCCATAAAACGCGTGCGTTGTTCTTGGGGGTTGGCGGGGTGCCTACGGTTATGCAAACCACATTGCCGTATCGCCGCGCGCCACCGGTCCGTCGGCATGTTTGACAAGGTCGCCGGGGCAAGAGTGCTCCACCACGAGCATCATGGTAACGGGGTCATACCCTGCCGCGCGAATCTTGTCGATATCAAACTCAAGCAGAACTTGACCTTCCGTTACGGTGTCGCCCTGCGCGGCATGCAGGGTAAAGCCGTCTCCCTGCATCTCTACGGTATCGATACCCACGTGGACCATCACGGTTATGCCGTTTGTGCCGGTGATGCCAAGAGCGTGTCCCGTGGGAAAGAGCGCCTCGATCTTGCCAGACGTGGGTGCCACGAGTGTACCGTCGGTGGGGACAATGGCGATGCCGTCTCCCATGGCCTTGCTGGCAAATGCCTGGTCGGCAACGGTTGAGATGTCTGCAAGAGTACCGGAGACCGGGGCGATGAGGTGTGGCTGTGTCATCGGGTCGGGCTCTGCCGGGGCGGGTGCGGCATGGTCGGCTGCTTGCTTGTGCGAGAAGAGATTATTGAAGAATCCCATGCGTATCGTTCCTTCCTGGTTGTGGGGCACCCGCCAAGGGCGGTGTGCCCAAAAACAAAACACGGCTCAGCATGCCCAAGGGCACTAGCCAAGCCAGCGGGAACGACCTATGCGATTCTTGCGACTCACTTAGTGTAGCGCATTGATGCGTGGCTGTGTGCCCGCGTACGAGGCGCACTGCCGGGGCGCTTTGACTTTTCGGTAAGCGGTTGAGTGCTACCCGGTGCTCAAAGGGTATATGATTATCCATACCATAGTATGGATTATTTTCCTATGATTTGAGGTACGACATGGCGTTCGACACGAATTGCGTCTATCCCATCAGCGCACTCCAGAATAATCAGCGGGAGGTGCGCGAAGCTGCTCGCAAAAAGCTGCTGCGCATTACCGAGAACGGCACTTCTGCCTACGTGTTCTGCTCGGAAGAGGTGCTCAAGCGCACGATCGACGAAGCTGTGGCGGATGCCCTCTACGAGCGCGACTGCCTCGAGGCGTTTGATACCGGCGAGCGCGAGATCCGCGAGGGTCGATGCGTCGAGGGAATCGACGCGCTCGACCGCGCGGTGCGCGCACAGCGCCAGCAGGTTGCCTGATGAGCCGCGTCATCTTTGCCGATGCGTTTGTCGATGCTCTGGCTGACGTGCAGTCCGAGCGCGTGGCGCAGCGCATCATAAGGCTGGTGTCCTATCTTGAGGACATGCCTGAGCTGGGGTCCGCTGATTTGCCGGAATCCGTAAGGCACCGTTACGGCGTGCGGGCCCGCAAGCTTGTGGCGACGCCGTTTGACATTCTCTACACCTACGATGCCGAGTTGGACGAGGGTCACGTGGACGGCTTGGTCCACCAACGGGCTGTCGTGTAGGCCCGCACGTTTGAGGCTTCCGGTTTTGTGATTGAGGCTGCAGGCGCTCCTCGCCTTTTGTTACCGCTCTAGGCTCTCCTCGGTGGCGGCACAGGTGAGCTCGCCGTGCTTCACGCCGCGCAGGCCCAGCAGCTTATCGGCTAGCTCGTACACGCGCGAGCCCTGGCCGCGCAGCGCCAGAATCTCCAGGCAGTTGTGGTGGTCAAGGTGCACGTGCATGGTCGAAACGATCTCAGCCGTGTAGTCGTGCTGAACGGCGTCGAGCCGACGGGTGAGGTCGCCGGTGTGGTGGCCGTAGATCATGGTGAGCGACCCGATGACCTCGGCGTCCGGCCGGCGCAGCTCATCTTTTACGAGCGAGGCGCGGATAAGGTCGCGGATGGCCTCGGAGCGGTTTGCCGGGCCGCCGCCGCGTGCGATCTGCGCATCAAAGGCGGCGAGCAGCTCCTCGGGGATGGCGATGGAGAAGCGGGCGAGCTCGCCCGCGCCGGTGTGGCCACTCATGCTAGACCAGGTGCACGGAGCCCACGGAGTTGTGGTCGGCCTCGATGGCGTCCTCGTAGCCCTCGAGGGCGGCGCGCGCCTCGTCGAGCGCCTTCATGGCATCGGCGAGCTTACCCTCGATGCGCTCCATGCTAAAGGCCTCGGTGGCGTGGTAGAGGTCGTGGCTCCAGCTGCGCGCGAGCGCGATGGTGTCGTCCACCTGCTTGACGCTCATGGCGAGCTGGCTCATGTTCATCCCGACGTCGTGCATGGCTGCCTCCTCCAAAGTGGCCGGGCAGGGCCCGGTCGCGGCAATCGGTTCTCCGTGATTGTAGCAGGCCCGCAGGCACCATTGGCCATTTGGCAGCCAGCCGTCCGCCCACCGAGCCTTGACCGCCTGCTTACACAACGCCCGAGTTGCGCTGCGCGCAAAAACGCCCCGGGCGCGGCGTGTGAACGCGTCCGGGGCTTATGGGAAGGATGCGCGGCGCGGGGGAGTCGCGTCGCCGCTCCGCGCAGGTCGAGCCGTTACAGGTACTTCTCGAGCTCGGCGGCGAGGCGCGCCTTGGGCATGGCACCCACGGTGCGGCCGACCTCCTGGCCACCCTTAAAGATGACGAGCGTGGGGATCGACATAACACCAAACTTCATGGCGAGGTCCTGGTTCTCGTCGACGTTGCACTTGCCGACCTTGAGGCGACCGGCCAGTTCGTCGGCCAGCTCGTCAACGATGGGCGAGAGCGTGCGGCACGGACCGCACCACGGGGCCCAGAAGTCAACGAGAACGGGAAGCTGCTCGTCCATGAGCGAAGCGAAGTTTTCGGCGGTAACGGTGGTGATATCTGCCATGGTTCCTCCTCGGGGGAGTGGCACCAGCGGTGCACGGTTGTTGGGTACGTTGGGGCTTATACCCACCCTGCGTGAGGTGTTTCACAAATGTTGCTGCCGCGCGTGCCTTTTGCGGGGAGCGGTCGGGGGGGG
>NZ_NFHP01000011.1 GCF_002159335.1 Collinsella sp. An7
GGCACGCCCGGACCCGTTCCGAACCCGGAAGCTAAGACCCCTCGCGCCGATGGTACTGCGGGGTGAGCCCGTGGGAGAGCAGGGCGCCGCTGACCGGTGGACGGCACCGAGCCGTCCAACGTGATGCTAAAGGGACCTTCGGTTAATCCGAAGGTCCCTTTTTTGTTATAGAACAGAGGTGCAGCTCCTACCGGCTGCAGCGACGGGCTACACTGGTGGGGCGCTATGCTGTGCGATGAGGGTAAAACGCGCCCCGTGCGTACGGTTTGCTTGATGTAGCATTCCCTGTTCGTTCGGTCGTGCAGGGTCGACTTGAGGTTGGAGGTGCCCATGGCCGAAGCGGGTATCGGCGTTGATATCGTGGAGATCGACCGCATGGAGTCTGCGCTCCAAAAGACGCCTTCGTTTGCCGAGAAGATGTTCACCGACGAGGAGCGTGCCTACTGCGAGGGCACCGCACGTCCGGCAGTGCATTACGCGGCGCGCTTTGCGGCGCGCGAGGCGGTGCTCAAGGCGCTTGGGACGGGATTCTCTCAGGGCATTGGCCGCAAAGACGTCTCGGTCTCGCGCGATCCTCAAGGCCGCCCTATCGCGGTGCTCTCCGGGCGTGCGGCAGAGATTGCCGAGGAGCAGGGCATCATCGAGGTGGCGCTTTCGCTCTCGCACACGGCGGGGCTCGCAGTCGCCAACGCCATGACCATTACCGAGGCCGCCCGTCCAGCGCCCAAGAAGAAGGGCGAGGATGAGCGGGCGCAGATTGCACGTTCTTTCCGCGAGGCGCGCAGCGTGCTCGACGAGCTCGAGCGTGTTCAGGAAGAGGAGCTGATTGCTGTCTCGCCTGTCGAGGCGGCTGCAGAGGAGGATGCCCATGAGGCCGGTACTGAGCTGTGACGAGGTCCGTTCTCTCGAGGACCTGATCGAGAAAGAGGGCACGTCCAAGGCAGAGCTCATGGAGCTCGCCGGAGAGTTTGCCGCAACGCAGGTAGAGCGGCTTGAGCCCAAGCGCGTGCTGGTGCTGGTGGGCTTTGGCAACAACGGTGGCGACGGCTGGGTTGCGGCAGATATCCTGGCGCAGAAGGGCATTGCCGTCGACGTTGTCTCGCCGGTGGAGCCTGACGAGATTCCCTCGACGCTCGCCCGCCATGTGGCGCGCCGGACTGCCGGGCGCGATGTGACTGTCTACGTCGGCCCCTCGCGCGACGAGCTCTCTGGGCTCATCGCTGCTGCCGACGTGGTGCTCGACGCGATTCTGGGCACGGGCTTTCATGGGGAGCTTCGGGCGCCCTTTACCATCTGGATTGAGGCTCTCAACGACGCTGCGGCCACCGTGGTTGCCGTCGACGTTCCTTCGGGCCTCGATGCCGAGACCGGCATTGCGGCCAGTTCCTGTGTGCGCGCCGACGTAACGGCCACGATGCTCGCGCCCAAGCTCGGGCTCTTTAGCGCAGACGGCCCGGAGTACGCCGGTGAGCTTATCTGCGGCGAGCTCTACGATAAGCTCGACGGGGTGATTGATGACATCGAGCATGCGGCCGAGATCGTTGAGGCCGAGGACCTCATCGACTTTATGGAGCCGCTCCCGGCGAGCGTGAACAAGTACACGCGCGGTTCGGTCCTTGTGGTGGCCGGCTCGGCAACCTATCCCGGTGCGGCGATCATGGCGGCCAAGGCGGCGGCTCGCGCCGGTGCGGGGTATGTGGCCGTGGCCGCACCGGATGCCTGCGCAAATCTCATCCGGCTTGCCCTGCCCTCCGTCCCTGTCTTTGCCATGCCCTCCGACTCGCGCGGCTCGTTTGGCGCGGCGGCTCCCATGCAGGTGGTCGAGCTCGCCAAGCACTACAACTGTGTGCTCTGCGGCCCCGGTATGACCACTGCAGCGGGCTGCATGAGCGTGGCGACCTCGCTTCTGGCACTCGACGTGCCGCTGATCCTCGACGCCGACGCCCTCAACTGTCTCGCAAGCGTGGCCATCGGCGGCATCGACGCCACGCCCGAGCTCTACCGCCGCGAGGCACCGCTCATCATGACGCCGCACACCGGCGAGCTGGCGCGTCTGGTGGATAAGGAGTCGATCGACGATCTCGCCTCGGCCATCGATGCGTCGCAGCGTATCGTTTGGGCTGCCGGATCGGACGACCTCGTCGTTGTTGCCAAGGGGCCGACCACGGCCATTGTGGGTGTGGAGAAGGTGCTGCTGCCGCTCTCGGGCCCCGCAGCGCTTGCCACGGCGGGCTCGGGCGACGTGCTCGCGGGCATTATCGCCGGCACCATGGCGCTCAACCACGAAGGTGTTGAGGCTTGGGAGCTGCTCGCCGCGTACGCCGTGATGCTCCACTCCTACACGGGGTTTGCCGCAGCGGAGCGCTGGGGCGAGAAGAGCGTGATCGCCACCGACCTCATCGATCTCATCGGCGATGCCATGCGCCTTGCGACCGACGAGGTGCTCGGCGGGCTCGAGGGAGCGCGCGACACCGCTGACAAGGAGGCATAGGGTCATGGCCGTTCGCAATCAACCCGAGACGCGGTGGGCGTGGGTCGAGGTCGACCGCGGCGCGCTCCGCAAGAACGTACGCGCCTTCCGGCGGCTGCTGCGCGGCCGGGAGCGCCTGTGCTGCGTGGTCAAGGCCGATGCATACGGCCACGGTGCCAGCGAGTGCTGCCAGATCATGCAGCAGGCTGGGGCCGACATGTTCGCCGTCGCCACGGTGGCTGAGGGCGTGCAGCTGCGTGAGACGGGCATCAAGCTGCCCGTCCTGGTGCTCTCGGAGCCGCCAATCGAGGCCATCCCCACGCTGCTTGCGTATAACGTCATGCCGTCGGTCTATACGGTGGAGTTTGCGCTCGCCTACGGGGAGTGCGCCGTGCAGGCCGGGACGGTCGGCCGCTATCATCTGGCGATCGAGACGGGCATGAACCGCATCGGTGTGCCGTGCACCGAGGCGCTTGAGTTTAGGCGGAGCATCGACTTTCACCGCGGGCTCGAGTGCGACGGCGTCTTTACGCACTTCGCTACGGCGGACGACCCCGATGGGTGGGACTACCAGCTACAACGCAAGCGTTTTGACGAGGCGGTTGCGGCCCTGCGCGACGCGGGCCTTGAGGTGGGGACTGTCCACTGCGACAACACGCCGGCCACGATTTTTGACCCGGCCTCGCATTACGACATGGTGCGCGTGGGGATTGGCCTGTACGGCCTTATGCCGTGCGAGAGCGCGCGCGGGCGCATTGAGCTTGCGCCGGTTATGAGCGTGCGCGCCCGCGTGACCCGCACCGCGCATCCCGCGATGGGCGAGGGCGTGGGCTACGGCTTTACCTACCGCGTGCCGCGTACGACGGTGCAGATTTGCACGCTGCCCATCGGCTACGCCGACGGGCTGGCCCGGACGCTCTCAAACCGTATGGAGGTGCTCTACCGTGGGCAGCGCGTGCGCCAGGTGGGCAACATCTGCATGGATCAGTGCATGGTCGCCATTCAGCAGACGACGGTGCGCCCCATGCCCGAGGCGGAGGTCGGCGATGTGATGACCATCGTGGGCCGCGACGGCGACGACGAGATCACCATGGACGAGATGGCCGCGCTGCGCGGCACCATCAACTACGAGGTTGCCTGCGGATTTGGCATGCGGCTCGATAAGGTGTACGTGTAGGGCGCCCGCGACGGCGGGGTGCGAGATTTGAGGAGGCGGCGCATGGGCGTCATGCATATTCCCGGGCACGAGCATCAGGGGCCGCGGGAGGTCACGCTCGAGGAGGTCCGCGCGGTGCTGGGCGACTGTCGGTTGTGCGAACTCTGCCAGACGCGCACGAACATCGTCTTTGGCGTGGGCAATCCGCATGCGCGCGTGATGTTTGTGGGGGAGGCTCCCGGGCGCAACGAGGACCTGCAGGGCGAGCCCTTTGTGGGTCGCGCCGGAGAGAACCTCAACTCGATCCTCTCGCTGGCGGGGCTGCGTCGCGAGGACATCTACATTGCAAACGTCCTCAAGTGCCGCCCGCCGGGAAACCGCGACCCCCGTCCCGACGAGGTGCTCGCCTGCGCACCCTTTTTGCGCGAACAGATCAGGAGCATCTGGCCCGACGTCATCGTGACGCTCGGCAACCCCGCGACGCACTTTGTGCTTAAGACCGAGATCGGCATCACGCGGCTGCGCGGGCGCTTTCACCAGATGGGGCACTTTGTGGTCATGCCGACGTTCCACCCGGCGGCGGCGCTGCGCAACCCCAAGTGGCAGGAGCTGCTTGAGGCTGACTTCCGCATGCTCGGCGACTATCTGGCGCGGCACCCCGTTGGCGCTGACGCGGCGGCTGCGGGGGCTGGCGCGGCGGACGATGCTGCTGGCGCTGGTAATGATGCTGCTGCCGGAGCTGCGGCGCCCGCGCCCGAGGGCCCGATGGTCGCCGTCCCCGCGGGCACGCCGATGGATCACCTCCCCTTGGCGGGTGAGTAGCGTGGCGCTCAAGCGCGAGGCGCCCGGGCGCTACGCAAGTTTTGGGGCGGCCGACACCGAGCGGCTGGGCGAGTTGGTGGCGCCGAGCCTTGCGGACGGCGACGTGCTGGTGCTCACGGGCGGGCTCGGCGTGGGCAAGACGCACTTTACCAAGGGGGTGGCGCGCGCCCTCGGCGATGCGCACCCGGTCACGAGCCCGACCTTTGCCCTCATGGCCGTGCACGACGGCGGGCGCATCCCGCTCTTTCATTTTGACCTCTACCGGCTCGAGCACGCCTACGAGCTGGAAGATACGGGCATCTACGACGTGCTCGGCTACGAGGGGGCGTGCCTTCTGGAGTGGGGCGAGCAGTTTCAGGATGAGCTCACCGACGAGTACCTGGGCGTTGTGATTTCGCGCGTGGCAGATGCGCCGGACGAGCGCCGGATCGCCCTCGAGCCGCACGGAGCGCGTGCCGAGGAGCTTGCGCGGCAGATCGACGAGGCGGTGGAGCGCGCGCTTGGTGCGGCTGCGGATTCGTCGACGGCTGGCGCGGATGGGCCCAAGGGCGCTTAGCCAGTCTGCGCGGCTGGTGCTGAGGAGATGACGATGGAGAACGCTTGCGGAAGCCGCCTGGTTGCGGCGGTGGACACCTCGACGGACATGCTGGCGGTTGCGGTAGCGCGTCTGACGGCGGGGGAGGAGGGTCTCTCGGCCGAGTTGTTGGCCACGGGAGACCATCTCTGCCGCCGCCATGCCAACGTGGAGCTCATCGGCACGCTCGACGCGGCGCTCGCGGAGGCGGGGACGAGCATCTCCGACGTGGATGCGCTCCTTGTGGGGCGCGGGCCGGGCTCGTTTACCGGTGTGCGCATTGGCATCTCCACGGCCAAGGGTCTCGCGCGCGGGGCAAACGTGCCACTCTTTGGTGTGTCGACGCTCGATGCCAGCGCGTGGACCGCATGGCAGGGCGGCGTGCGCGGACTCCTCGGCGTGGCGGCCGACGCCATGCGCGGCGAGGTGTACCCCGCACTCTATCGCCTGAGCGATGCGGGCGTGGAGCGGCTCTTCGACCGCGAGCACGTGGTCAAAGCGGCCGATGCGGTAGCGGCATGGGCAGCGCGCGAGGACGCTGCGGAGCTGCAGCTCACAGGTGATGGCCTCAAGCGGTACGGTCGGCTGTTTGACGAGGCGGGGCTCACGCGCCGGGTGGGGGAGGAGTTGTGGCATCCGACCGGCTTCTCCCTGGTCCTCGTTGCCTGTGCACCCCATCTTGCCCCTCAATCGTCGGTCGCCGCCGCCTGCGCACCCCAGGCACCGCATCTCGGCGCTCACTCGTCGGGCATGGCGCAGAGGCCTATACCCTCCTCGTTCGGGCCGACCTGCGGCACCTGGGACGCGCAAGAGGCAAGGGCGGGCGGCAAAAGGGCAGACGTGCCATCGGTTGCCGAGCCGGTGGAGTCGCTGCGGTATCTGGGTGATGGCGACCCGGCCACCGTGCTGCCTATCTATACGCGTCTTTCGGATGCGGAGGAGAACGAGCGCAAGCGGCTTGGTCGTGCGGCGAGCGCGCAGAGCGCCGTGACGGGCGTGGCGGACGAGCTGGCGGGGCGTCACCTGCAGTTCCGTCCGATGGGGGCGGCCGATGCCGAGGCCGCCTCGGCGCTCGAGGCTACCTGCTTTGCGGGTACGGGCCACGCCGCATGGAGTCCGGCGCAGTTTCTCTCGGAGCTCGGCGACGAGGCTGCGGTGCCCCGGAGCTGGTGGGTCGCGCACGACGACGGCGAGCTCGTGGGCATCGCGGGTGGCATGGTCGTGGAGCACGACGTGCAGATTCTCGATGTGGCCGTGAGCCCGGAGCGTCGTCGCCAGGGCATCGCCCGGCGCCTGCTCGCACAGGTGAGCTACGACGCCCAGATGCTCGGCTGCACCACGGCCTCGCTTGAGGTCGAGGACGGCAACGCCGCCGCCATCGCGCTCTATGAGGAGCTCGGCTTTTCGCAGGCAGGACGCCGGCGCAACTACTATGGGCAGGGCGCAGACGCCCTGGTGATGACGGCGCCGCTTCCGCTCGTCCTGCCGGTCGATGCCGCGTCTCCCGAGCCCACGGCGGCAGCTCATCGCGCGTGGCCGTTGCCTGTGCCGCAGCGCACCGACGAGGAGCGTGCCGAGCTTGCGCGCCTCGCACCGGTGCTCGCCATCGAGAGTTCCTGCGATGAGACGGCCGTGGCCATCATCGATACCGATGGGCGTCTTCTGGCCAACAAGGTCTCGACCCAGATCGATTTTCACGCGCGCTTTGGCGGCGTGGTGCCCGAGATCGCCTCGCGCAAGCACGTCGAGGTTATCGTGGGTGTGGTGGACGAGGCGCTTGAGGGGGCGGCCGAGACGCTCGGCCTTGCGGGTGGCGCGCTCGCACCCTCCGAGCTGGCGGCCGTGGGCGTGACGCAGGGTCCGGGGCTCGTGGGTGCGCTCGTGGTGGGCGTGGCTTTTGCCAAGGGCTTTGCCTACGCCGCCGGCAAGCCGCTCATCACGGTCAACCATCTCGAGGGGCACCTCTACGCCAATCTTCTGGCCGAGCCCACGCTCGAGCCGCCGTTTATCTTCACACTCGTCTCGGGCGGGCACACGATGCTCGTGCACGTGCGTGCGTGGGGCGACTACCAGGTGCTCGGCGAGACGCTCGACGATGCGGTGGGCGAGGCGTTTGACAAGGTGGCCAAGGCGCTCGGCCTGGGCTACCCCGGCGGGCCCATCATCTCGCGGCTTGCCGAGGAGGGCGACCCCAAGGCGATCGACTTCCCGCGGGCGATGATGCACAGCCACGATTACCGCTTCTCGCTCTCGGGACTCAAGACCGCCGTGGTGACCTACATCGAGCAGGAGACAGCTGCCGGTAGGACGATTCACCTGCCCGATCTGGCGGCGTCGTTTGAGGCGGCCGTTTTTGACGTGCAGTTTAAGAAGGCGTGGGACGCGCTGAAAGAGACGGGTGCGCACGAGTACTGCCTGGGTGGTGGCGTGGCAGCTAACCCGCATCTGCGCCGGATGCTTACCGAGAAGCTCGGCCGACGAGGCGTGCGTGTAACGCTGCCGCCGCAGAACGCCTGCACCGATAACGCGGCGATGATTGCCGAGGTGGCGCGCCGCAAGTTCTCCGAGGGCGATTTTGCCGGCTTTGACGTGGACGCCGATCCCAACATGACGCTGTAAGCGACCGAGCCTTGCGCTCCCGGACGCCGGGCCGCCCGACGCCGCCGGCGATGTCTTTCGGTCGTGGTCCTCGATCTTTTCGCGCCCGCGCGAAAAGATCTGCGGGAAACTCCCTCCAGGCATCGCCGGCTGCGTCGGGCGGCTCGACTGCGCGACGGGGCTCGGAGGTCGTGGGGGAGGGCAATAGGTGCGAGGGTGACTGGGTTGGGTCGTAGGAGGGGCATCTGCTAGAATACGGTTCGATATGCCTCAGTAGCTCAGGGGATAGAGCACCGCTCTCCTAAAGCGGGTGTCGTTGGTTCGAATCCAATCTGGGGCACCATGTATTTTCGCAGGTCAGGGGCTTTGAGCTTCTGGCCTGTTTTGCATTGGTGCTAAAGACGGCCGAGTGAGGCAGCGATTCGCGCAGCGTGCTAGGATCATTGAAAACATTGGAATCAATGATTCTGGAGGCGGCGCATGGTCACGATGATGAGCACGAAGCTCACGAAGGGCGGGCAGACGACCGTCCCCAAGGAGGTGCGCACGGCGCTCGGCATCGCCGACGGAGCGCGTGTGTACTGGTCATTCGACGGGCGCCGCGCCTGGGTTTCCGCAACGCCCACCGATCCGCTTGAGGTGACTAGCGAGGAGGACTTCTACGCCCGGCTCGCCGAGGCTGAGGAGGCGCGGGCTGCCGGCCGCGTGAGGGACGCCCGGGCGGTGTCCACCGAGCTGAAGGCGAGGTACGGCCTTGCCTAGGTTCGTCGTCGAGACGACGGAGCCGTTCGACGACGACCTCAGAGCCGCCGCCTCTTGGAGGCTCACCAACGTTGGGCTGTCGAGCGCGGCCCGGTTTCTCGACGCCCACGACGCGCTCGTCGCCGCCATCGGCGAGTTCCCGCTCATGGCCGGGAGCGTGGGGGGCACTCGAGCGCTACGTTGCCGTATATGTCGTCGACGAGGACGCGCGCACGGTCACGCTCATGCGACTCTTCCACATATCTGCTGACTGGCGGGCGCATCTGCTTGCCAGTGATGCCGAAGGACGACCCCAGTCCTGAAACAAAGGGGTTAATCTCTTTGAGCTGTCTCCTGTTCGGACTCTAGAAATGGGGATGGGCGTTGTGTGCGCTCGGGCAGACGGGCGATTACGATGGTCCGAATTCGGAACACTAGGCAGTAGTGGGGTGGCTGCTGACGGCAGGCGCCGGGAATTCGTTGCGGGAGAAGACGATGCGTGCAAAGCGCCCGATGACGCGCAAAACGTTTGTAAGCCGTGTGCTGCTGGTAATCATAGGTATCTTTTTGGTAGTGCTCGGCATTCCCATGCTCATCTTGCCCGGGCCGGGCGTTGCCTGCATTGCCGGAGGGTTCTATTGCATTGCGCGCGGGCTCGGGCTTGTAAAGGCGCATCGCAGATCTGCGGAGACTCGGCGCGCGCCGGAAGGGCTTCCGGGTAGCCAAGATCAGCCACCACAGCTCCTGTAGCTGGTTGGAGGGCAAGTTGCTGACAGGGTAAGCGCCAACAGCGGCCAAAGGTGCCGTGTGAGCAGCAAATGGGCCGGAGGCGGGCGCTCGGGCAGCGAGGAATCTACATCCTCTTTGCCCGGTCGCCCGCCCCGGCCCTTTGTGCAGCTAGCTATCGCGCTGCGTCGCCTCTACCGCTTGCTCAGCGGGGTGGGGCAGCTGTCGCGGTAGGCGCGCGGGCTCTGCCCGACCATCTGAGAGAAGCGGTACGAGAAGTTGCTCTCGCTCTTAAAGCCCACGAGGGCCGAGATCTGTCCAATCTTGTAGTCGGTTTCGGCCAAGAGCTCCTTGGCGCGCGTGATGCGGTAGCGCAGCAGGTAGTCGTAGGGGGTCGTGCCGAGCGACTGGCGGAAGAGCTTAAGCAGGTACGACTTGCTCACCTGCGCGGTCTTGGCAAGGTCGTCGAGGGTGACGGGCTCGGCGTAGGCGCTCTCGATGAGTGCGCATGCGCGGCGGACGGCCTCGTCGCCGAGCGCCGACTCGCCCACTGCCTGCGCCGCGCCGACCATCTCGGCCAACAGGTTATGCACTGCGAGCCCCACCACCGTAGACGCCATGATCCCGGGTTTACCCAGGTTGGTGGCGATGGTGTCAAAGTGTCGCCGTGCAATGGGGTCGGCTAGGGTCACCGGCCTGAGCGCGCCAACGTCGAGCGTCTCGGCAAAGGCGGCAACGCCCGGCCCGTCGATGTGCGCCCAGAGGTGGTACCAGCGCTCGGCCCCCGGTTTGGTGAGGTAGCGCTGCGGGGTGCGGCAGTTGATGAGCAGCGCCATCCCCGGCCCGAGGGTCACGGCGCGGCCGTCCTGCTCGAGCCGCCCGCGCCCGTCAAAGGTGTAGAAAAGCTCGTAGCTGTCCTTCTCGGACCGCTCGGTGAAGAAACCCTCGTGCGCGTAGAAGTCTCCCTGCTCGGTGCACCAGAAGGGCTGGGCCAGCTCAAAGTCTCCGGGGGTGGTGCGGATCCAGGTGCTGCGCTCCTCGAGATCGAGGTTGTAGGTGAGCATGGGACCTCCTTTGGGGGATATATCGAAGACACAAAGCGAATAATGAGTATGGAGCCTTCTCATTAACAAAAATATACTGCAAGCAAGACAAATTGGTTGGTGCGTGCACCAACCTCCGGACAGCCGGTGCGTAACGGGCGGCGGACGGTGGCGCACATGCTGCCGACGCGGTGCGAATCGGCGGGTCTGGCGCGTGCTCGGCGCAGCTTGTCGGGCGTGGCGTGCGGCGGCACAAAGGGAGGAGCAGCGGTATGAAGCATCTGGCGATTGACATCGGCGCCTCGAGCGGGCGCGCCATCGTGGGCGAGGTGGTGGACGGCAAACTCAACCTCACCGAGGTCTACCGCTTTGACAACGGGCTTGTGGAGCGCGGCGGTCACCTCTGCTGGGATATCGACGCCCTGGCCGAGAACGTGATTGCAGGGCTTGTAGCCGCCCATGAGCAGGGCCTCACGCCCGAGACCGTGGGCATCGACACCTGGGCCGTGGACTACGTGCTGCTGGACGAGGCGGGCGAGCGCATCGGCGACACCGTGGCCTACCGCGATGGGCGAACCGAGGGCGTGCGCGAGGACCTTGAGCGCGCGGGCGTGCTCAGCTTTGCCGAGCACTACGAGCGCTCGGGAATCCAGTTCCAGCGCTTCAACACCGCCTACCAGCTCGTGGCGCAGAAGCGCGAGCATCCCGAGGAGCTCGAGCGCGCCCGCATCTTCCTCATGATTCCGGATTACCTGGGCTACGTGCTTACGGGCGTGGCGGCCAACGAGTACACCAACGCCTCGACCACCGCGCTCGTGGGGGCGCGCAGCCGTACCTGGGACGACGAGCTCATCGAGCGCCTGGGGCTGCCACGCGGTATCTTCCAGCGCATCCTCGAGCCGGGCGAGGCCCTTGGCCAGCTTGTGCCGGCGGTGCGCGAGCGCGTGGGCTTTGACGCCACGGTGATCGCCCCAGCCACGCACGACACGGGCTCTGCCTGGCTCGCCGTGCCCGCGGCCGACCCGGCGGCGGCCTACCTCTCGAGCGGCACGTGGAGCCTGCTCGGCTGCGAGAACACCGAGCCCGTGACCACGCCGGCGAGTGCGCGGGCAAACTTTACCAACGAGGGCGGCGCCTACGGCACCTACCGCTACCTCAAGAACATCATGGGTATGTGGATGGTCCAGAGCATCCGCCGCGAACTCGGACCGCGAGCGGACGGCAAGCTGCCGAGCTTTGACACGCTCATCGACGAGGCGTTTGCCGCACACGGCGACTTTCCGCTGCTCGACGTGGACGCCGACCGCTTCCTTGCACCGGACTCCATGGTGGAGGAGGTGCGCGCCGCGTGCCGAGAGGCGGGCGGCCCCGTGCCAGAAGAGCCGGGCGAGCTCGTGCGGTGCGTGTACGACTCGCTTGCGGCCGACTACGCCCGCGCCATCTCGGAGCTCGGCGAGCTTACGGGCGTGCCCCGCACCTGCGTGAACATCGTAGGTGGCGGCAGCCAGAACCGCTACATGAACCAGGCCACGGCTAACGCCTGCGGTGTCCCGGTCTTTGCCGGGCCCACCGAGGGCACGGCGCTCGGCAACCTGATCGTGCAGCTCATCGCGTCGGGCGAAGTTGCCGACCTCGCGGCGGCGCGCGAGATGGTCCGCGCGAGCTTTGACGTGCGCCGGATTGACCCGCAGCACTAATGTGACATTGGGGATAGGTTCCTCTGTCACGTGACAAAAGGACCTGTCCCCACTGTCGCGTGCGCTGGATGCAAGAGACGAGAGAATCGAGGATAACGATGTCCGCAGATACCAACGCCGCGTCCGTGCAGGCGTGCGCACCGCTCGTGGAGACCCGCGCCAAGGTGGGCGTGTTCTCCATCGCGCTGAGCGCGTACCTGCCGCAGTTCCCGCAGCTCGTGCCCAACTTTGAGCAGCAGTACGCCGACTTTTTGGCAACGCTGCCCACCACCGTCGACATCATCGACGGCGGCATGGTGACCACCAAGGAGGCGGCCCAGGAGGCGGGCGACAAGTTCCGCGCCGCCGACGTGGACCTGGTCATCCTCCAGATGCTCACCTACGCCACCTCGTACAACGTGCTGCCGGCCGTGCGCGACCTCAACGTGCCCGTCGTGGTGGTAAACGTGCAGAAGAAGGCGCAGCCCGACTACGCCGCGACCGACATCCCCACGTGGCTGGGCGACCTCTACGCCTGCGGTGCCCCCGGCGAGGTCGTGGCCGACCTCAACCGCGCCGGCAAGCGTCACGCCGTCATCACGGGCGTCGTGGAGGGTGGCGATCCGGAGGTCGCGCGCCAGCTCGACGAGTGGTGCCGCGCCGCCCAGGTGCGCCGCCGCCTCCGCCGCACCAACATCGCCCAGATCGGCCGCCCCTATCCAGGCATGATGGACCTCTACATCGACGAGACCAACCTCTATAACCGTCTTGGCCTCTACACCAAACAGTTTGACTGGGAGAAGATGTGGGCCATCGCCGACAACGTAGACGACCAGGCGGCGATTGACGCCAAGGCGGCCGAGATTCTCGACACCTTTGACGTGGAGGGCGGTGCCGCGGTCTCCGACGAGCCTATTCAGGAGATGGCGCGCTACGTGCTGGCTTTTGAGCAGTGGGTGCGCGACGAGGAGATCGGCCTCGTGGCGAGCCACTACGACGGCTACGCCCAGGGGCAGGCCGGCGTGCTGGACTCCATGCTCATTCCGGCGTTCTCGATGCTCATCAAGCAGGGAACGGCCTGCGCCGTGGAGGGCGACATGAAGGTCGCCGTGGCCATGAGCATCTTGAAGACCATTGCCGGCACGGGCCAGCTCTCCGAGATGTACTCCATCGACTTCCCCGAGGACATCGTCATCATCGGGCACTCCGGCTCGGGCGACGCGGCCATCTCCACCGCGAAGAAGCCCACGCTCAAGGTAGTGCCGGTGTTTCACGGCAAGACCGGCGGCGGCTACCTCACGCAGTTCTACCCGGGGCTCGGTACGGTCACGTTCTTGGGGATCACGCAGGACGGCGACGGTCACTTTAAGTTTGTGGTGGCGGAAGGCGAGAACGTCGACGGCCCGATCTTTACCTTTGGCGACACCAACATGCGCATGAAGTTCTCGATTGGGGCGCGCGAGTTTATGAACCGCTGGAACGAGACCGGCCCCACGCACCACATGGCGGCGGCGCTCGGTAGCCACACCGACACGATCCTCAAGGTGGCAAAAATCTTGGACGTGCCCGTTGAGGTGGTCTGCCGCTAGCGGTGACTCATTTTGGGACGGGGTTATTTTGAACCATATGACGCAAAACAACCCCGTCTCAAAATGATTGCAATCCATCCCGTTTGGATAAGAGAGAGGAACAACCATGACTGACATTTTGAAGACGCCGGCGGTCGAGGGCTTTATCCGCATGTGCGAGGACGGCTGGCTGCAGGGCTGGCACGAGCGCAACGGCGGCAACCTCACCTACCGCATGACCGAAGAGGACGTGGAAACTGCGCGCCCCGCCTTTACCGCAGAGCCCCGCGAGTGGCACGAGATGGGTGTGGCCTGCGAGAACCTCGCCGGTGAGTACTTCATCACCACCGGTTCGGGCAAGTACTTCCGCAACGTCCCCCTGGCGCCCGCGGCCAACATCGGCATCGTGGAGATCAACGATGCCGGCAGTGCTTGGCGGATCGTGTGGGGCCTTGAGAACGGCGCCGTGCCCACGAGCGAGTTCCCTACGCACGTTATGAACCACAGCGTGCGCAAGCGCGTCACGGGCGGTGCCAACCGCGTGATCTACCACTGCCACGCCACCAACGTGATCGCGCTCACCTACGTGCTGCCCCTCACCGACCGCGACTTTACCCGCCCGCTGTGGCAGAGCGCCACGGAGTGCCCCGTGGTCTTTCCTGAGGGCGTGGGCGTGGTGCCGTGGATGGTCCCCGGCGGCGTGGACATCGCCAAGGCCACGAGCAAGCTCATGGAGACCTACCAGGCGGCCGTCTGGGCGCAGCACGGTCTCTTTGCGAGCGGCCCGGACTTTGACACGACCTTTGGCCTGGCGCACACCATCGAGAAGAGCGCCGAGATCTACGTGAAGGTCCTCTCGACGGGGCTCCCCGTGCGGCAGACCATCGAGGACGAAAGCCTGCGCGCTATCGCCCGCGACTTTGGCGTGACGCTCAACGAGGCGTTTCTGGACTAGCTCCGTTCGCAGCTTGCGCTATTGCAGCGTGGAGCGATTTACATAAACCTGCACCATAGCCCTCGTCGGTACGCCCGGCGAGGGCTTTTGGCGTAAGCCCCATCCTCTATTTTCAGACGCCCTGTCGGCTTTAGGCGGATGCGTCGATGTTTCTACCGCGGCGGCGAGGTCCGGTACTCCTGGGGTGTCATGCCTGCATACTCATGAAAGCGCCGGTAGAACTGCGTGAGGTTTGAGATGCCCACGCTCTGCGCAATCTCGTAAATGGGCTCTTGCGAGCTTCGGAGCATGCGCGATGCATGGCGCATCCACTCCTCCTTGACGAGCTGCTTAAACGTGCGCGCCGTCTCGCGCTTGATGTACGCGCCCAGGTACGACGCGTCGTAGCCGAGCGCGTCGGCCAGCGCGCTCAGACGCCCTTCCCGATAATGCTGCGCCACATATTCGTGCATACGCCCCACAAGCTCCGAGTCTTTTCTTGCGCTCTCCGGCGAGGCGGTGTCGGGTTCGTTCGACCTGATGAGATGGGTGATCAGGGCGGCGCAGAGGTCGTCGATGATGTCGGCCGATCCTATGCCCCGTCGAGATGCTCCCCAAGTATGAGGTCTATGCAGGAGCGGCTGAGCATGTCCGCCGCCCGGTAGACGCGCCATCCGGCGTGGTCGGTGCCGCGTGTGGCAAGTGCCAGGCCAAAGCTCGATCCAACGCGGTTGAGGTCGGCAAGCATCCGCTTCTCAAAGAACCGGTCGTTGAGTACCACCTTGACGGCGATAGTCCCCGGGCCGAGCTCGTCTACGGCATGCGGGCAGTGCCGGTCGGCGATGAGGCAATCCCCCTCGTGCAGGGTCACGGGCTCGCCGTCGAGCGTCATGGGGAAGACGCCCCGGTAGCAGTAGGTAAGCAGAACTATCTCTATCCGGCGCTCGTGAACCTGCCGTCCTCGGGCGAGGCGCTCGGCACGCTCTTCGCCGGCGCCACGTTTGAGTTTGCGCTCGCGGTGCTCGGCCTGGCGCGCGTGGAGGTGAACGGCCGGGCGCTGCCGGTGGAGCTCTTGGGCCTCGGCGACGCAGGGCGGCAGGCCGAGCTGCTCGTGGCCGACTTCTGGGCGCGCGGAGGCATCCTCACCACGGGTATCTTTGGCACGATGCTCGCCTTTGACCTGCTCAACCGCACGGGTCATAACGACGTGGTGGAGGCGTGGCTCACCCGCACGGAGCATCCGAGCCTGCTCGACATGCTCGCCGGCGGCAACGGTGCGCTCGCCGAGCAGTTTACCGAGCACCTCTCGAGCTACGACCACGCCATGTTTACGAGCTATGCGCAGTGGTTTATGCGGGCCTTGGGCGGCATCCGCGTGGCGGACGATGCCGTGGCGGCAAACCGCGTGATCGTTGACCCGTATTTCTCGAGCGCGACCGATGCCGTCTCGTGCTCGTACCAGACGCCGCACGGGCGCATCGAGGTGCGCTGGCAGCGCACGGCCGCCGGAGTTGAGGTGAGCATCGCGGCGCCCGCGGGGGTCGATGTGGATACCGCGGCGCTTGACGCGCACGAAGGTGTCTCGGTGATCAGGGAGGCCTAGCCTGCGCACGGCGGGTGGTGCACACGGTGCATCCCACGCAGCATGCCGCGAGACGTCCGCACAAGCGTTTCGCGGGGTATAAACGTGGGCGAATCTGATGGCTCGATTCTGGGAGGGGAAGCGCATGAAGGCACTGCTCATCAACGGAAGTCCGCACAAGACGGGTGTTACCAATTTGGCGCTCGAGACGGTGGCCGAGGGCCTTGCGGAAGGCGGGTGCGAGAGTGAGGTCTTCTGGCTCGGTGCCAAGCCCATCAGCGGCTGCTTGGCCTGCGGCCGCTGCCGTGAGATCGGGCGCTGCGTGATAAACGACGTGGTGAACGAGCTCATCCCAAAGGCGCAGGAGGCGGATGGCATCGTTATCGGGTCACCCGTGCACTATGCTGCCGCATCCGGCCAGGTGACGAGCGCCATGCATCGCCTGTTCTACACCGGGGCGGTTGACTGGTCGGGCAAGGTGGGCGCCGCGGTGGTCAACTGCCGGCGCGGCGGCGAGACCACGGCGTATGAGCAGCTCAACAAGTATTTCTCTATCTCGGGCATGCCTATCGTCTCGTCGTACTACTGGAACGAGCTCTATGGCAACAAACCCGAGGAGGCCGCGCAGGACGAGGAGGGCTTGGCCGTGCTGCGCCAACTCGGGCTCAACGTGGCCTGGCTTATCCAGTGCATCCAGGATGGGGCAGCGGCGGGACATGTCTACCCCGGCCGCGTGCATCGCGCTCAGATGAACTTCATCCGGTAGGGGGTGTCGGACCCGCGGCGCCGTCGCCGATTGTCAACTCAAGTCGAAAAACTGTGTATGAAGTACTGCATGTGCAGTAGACCCTGAGAGGCTGTTGAAAAAAACACAGGTAAAGAGCTTGGAGGATGCGTGTCTACTCGATAAATCGCCATCCATACACAGTTTTCCGGCTCGAGTTGACATACACTCCCCCAAGACACCTGCTACAGCAAAACGGGCTCCCTTCCCGCAGGGAAGGGAGCCCGTTCTCGTAGCGCACAACCAGTGGGGTTATTCGCTCTGGGTGCTCGGCGTCTGTGCGTCGTCTGCGTCGGAGCCGCCGGTATCGCCGCCCGCACTCGCGCCCGGGCCGCTCGAGACCACGATCGTCACCGTGGTCCCCAGCTCCTGTGTGCCGCTCGGCGAGTAGCTGATAACCTGGCCCTCGGGCACCGAGGAGCTCGTCTGCGTCTGCACGCTCACCTGGAAGCCGGCGTTCTGGAGCGCGCTCTTGGCGCTCGACTGCGACGAGCCGGTCACGTTGGGCACCGTGGCCGTCTTTACGGGCTCCGGCCCGAGCGAGATCACAAGCTGGATGGTGGTGCCGGGGGCAACCTGGCCGCCGGGGCTGTAGCTGATGACGTTGCCCTCGCCCATGGAGTCGTCGTAGGTGGAGGTGCTGGAGTAGGAGAGGCCCTCATCGGCGAGCATCTTCTGAGCGGTGGCCTCGTCGTAGCCGCGCACGTCGGGCACGGTCACGGTGCTGGGGCCGGTCGAGACCTTGTAGGATACGGTGCTCCCCACCTCGACCTTGCTGCCGGCCTGCTGGGTCTGCTCAAAGACGGTGCCCTCGTCGGCGTCGTTGGCCTCCTCGGAGGCGTTGCCCAGAAGGCCCGCCTCATCGAGCAGCTGCTGGGCCTCCTCGGCCGTCTTGCCCACGAGGTTGGGCACCTCAACCTCCTCAACGGGCTCCTCGCCGCGCGAGACGGTGAGGTCGATCGCCGTGCCCTCGGGCTCCGACATGCCGCCGGAGGGCGTCTGGCCCATGACCTCGTTCTCGGCGTACTCGTCGCTGTAGCCGGGGGTGATCTCGCCCACGGTAAAGCCGGCGGCCTCGATCTCGGCCTGGGCCTCGTCGAGCGTCATGCCGAGCACGCTCGGCACCGTGGTGGAGCTGCCTCCGCCCAGGAACGTCATGGCAAGCGCCACCACCGCGCCGATGACCACGATCGCCGCGATCGCGCCGGCCACGATCTTGCCCTTGCCGCTCTTCTGCTCGGGCTCGTAGGAGCCGGTCCCGCCGCTTGCGCCGCCGCGGACCGTGGTTGCACCGGCACCGCGCGCCGCGTCGACCGCCGGGCGCACCATGGCCTGGGTCTGGTCGCCCATCACGCGGGTCTCGGTCGTACCCGCACCGCCGGCGACGCCCGCCGCCCCGGCGATCACGCGCGTGGGCTCGGGCACGTCGACCTGGCGGCCCGCCAGGTAGTTGTTGAGCACTTGGCGCAGCTCGTCGGCCGACTGGAAGCGCGCCGTCGGATCCTTCTCCATGCACTTGAGGATGATCCGCTCGAGGTCGGGGTCGACCCCGGGGTTGATCTGCGAGGGCGGCACGGGCAGCTCGTTGACCTGCTTGAGCGCCACCGAGATGGCGTCGTCGCCGTCAAAGGGCACGCGTCCCGTGGCGCACTCGTACATCACCACGCCGAGCGAGTAGAGGTCAGAGGTGGGGCCGAGCTCCTGGCCGCGGGTCTGCTCCGGCGAGACGTAATGCGCCGTGCCGAGCACGTTGTTGTCCTGGGTGAGGTGGCTGTTCTTGGCGCGCGCGATGCCAAAGTCCATCACCTTGATGTTGCCGTCGGGCAGCACCATGATGTTCTGCGGCTTGATGTCGCGGTGGATGATCTCGTGCTTGTGTGCCACAGAGAGGGCGGCGCAGATTTGGCTGCCGATCTGGGCGACCTTCTTGGGGTCGAGGGCGCCGTGCGCGCGGATGCCGCTCTTGAGGTCGGTGCCGCGGAGGAACTCCATGACGATGTAGTAGGTGTCGCCGTCTTTGCCCCAGTCGTAGACCCCCACGATGTAGGGGCTCTGGAGACCGGCCGCCGCCTGCGCCTCCTGCTTAAAGCGTGCGGCAAAGGTGGCGTCGGCCGCGTACTGCGGCAGCATGATCTTAACGGCGACGGTGCGGTCGAGCACCTGATCCTGGGCGCGGTAGACGGTCGCCATGCCGCCCGTGCCCACCTTATCCTTGAGGAGGTACCTTCCCCCGAGGACCTGCTGTTCCATTACCTGCTCCTCACCAATGCTCGTGTACTTGCTCGTTTCCGGGCTCGTGCGGGGCGCCGCCCGCCCAGTCCGTGGTGTTCCTATCTCGTTGCGCCGGGCACACCGGCGCCCGCAGCTGCGTCTGCCGCCGGGGCCGGAGTCACGCTTGCGTCCGCACCCGCGCGTGCGGTGTCCCCGCGCGCCTGGGCCCTGCGCCGCCCGCGGCTAAGCCCGGTCCGGCAAGCCCTGCGGCTCCTGTGCGCTCTGCCGCCCATGCTACGCCACCCCAAGGATGCTCAGCGTCTGGGCGAGCACGTCGCCCGCAACGCTTGCCGCCGTGATCTCGTGGTCGTAGTAGTTCTCGATGACGATCGAGATCGCCACCTGGGGGCTATCGTAGGGGGCAAAGCCGATAAAGGTCGAGTTGGCGTTCTCCTTGGAGACCTCGCCCGTGCCCGTCTTGCCGGCCACCTCTACGCCGCGCACGCGCGCCTCGTAGCCGGTGCCCGACTCAACCACTCCGAGCATGGCCTCGCGGACCTGCTCGGCGGTGCCGGCGCTAATGGCCTGGCCAAGGGAGCGCGGCTGCGTGGTGCTGATGACCGTTCCCTCGGGCGAGAGAATCTGCCCCACCACGTAGGGGTTCATGGCGATGCCACCGTTGGCAATGGCCGCGGCGATGACGGCGTTCTGCATGCAGGTGACCTGCGGTCCGGGCTCGTGGCCCTGACCAACGGGCTGGCCGGCGCCCGCCCAGGCGAGCTCCCACTCCGTCATCTCGGAGGGGTTGGGCATAATGGACGGGGTGGTGGAGAAGTCCTGCCCGAGCGACTGCCCAAAGCCGTAGGCGTTGGCCTGCGCCACGAGGGCGTCGGCGCCGATATCAGTTGCGAGCTGGCCAAACGCCACGTTGGACGATACAGCGAAGGCCCGCTTGAGGGTGATGGTGCCGTAGCCGACGTCCTCGGCGTTGGTAACGGGCGCGCCGCCGATCTCCATCTCGGCGGGGGCGGCGTAGCGGCTGTCGAGCGTGGCGGTGCCCGTCTCGAGCGCTGCCGAGAGCGTCACGGCCTTAAAGGTCGAGCCGGGGGTGTAGAGCGCCTGTGTGGCGCGGTCGTAGAGCGAGGACGACCCCGACGTATCGGCAAGCGCGGAGGCCGGGTTGGTATTGTCGTAGGTGGGGTTGCTCGCCTTGGCGAGGACGGCGCCCGTGCTGGGGTTGAGCACCACGATCGCGCCGGAGAGGCCGCGGCTCTCGAGCGCGTTCTCGGCCACCGTCTGGATGCGCGAGTCGATGGTGAGCTGCACCGAGTTGCCCGGCTGGGCGATACCTGCGAGCGACTGGATGGCGTTGTCCCAGCTCGAGTAGTCCTCGGAGCCGGTGAGGGTGTCGTTCATGGTGTTCTCGATGCCGGTGGTGCCGTACTGCTGCGAGTAGTAGCCCACCGTGTGCGCCGCGAGGTTGCCGTTGGGGTAGGACCGCACGTAGGTGCCGTCATCCTGGCGGATGGACTCGGCGAGCGTCACGCCGTCGGCGGTGATGATGCTGCCGCGCTGGATGTACTTGGAGCGCGTGATAGTGTGGTTGTTGCCCGGCATGTTCTGGTACTCGTCGGCCTTGATGACCTGGATGTAGGTGAGGTTGCCGATGAGCACGGCAAAGAGCGCCGTGAAGAAGATCACCGCGCTCGTGAGGCGTTTGGCGAGGGCCACGCGCCCGAGCACGCCCGACTCCGGGGTCTCAAAGAGCCGCCGGCGCATGCGCGAGCCGGGGCGCGCATGCGAGCCGCCGGGGGTGCCGGCACCCGTGCCCGCCGCGGAGCGCGAGAAGATGCGCGTGCCGGCCTTGGAGACGCCCGTCACGCCGGGGGCCGCCTGCGCCCGCACGCCCTCGAGGGCGGGGAGCGCCTCCATAACGCCCGTGCCCGTGAGCTCGGTGGAGCGGCCGGTGGCCTCGTCGCCCGCGCGGAGCAGCAGGGCCACTACGATAAAGCTCGCCAGAAGCGATGAGCCGCCCTGGCTCATAAAAGGCAGGGTCACGCCGGTGAGCGGGATGAGCCGCGTCACGCCGCCCACGATGAGGAACGCCTGGAACGAGATGGCCGCGGTAAGGCCCGTGGCGGTAAAGGCGGCAAGGTCGCTCTTGGCGCGCGCCGCCGTGGTGAGGGCGCGCACGGCAAAGAGCATAAAGAGCAGAAGCACCGCCGAGCTGCCGAGGAGACCCATCTCCTCGCCGATGGTGGCAAAGATAAAGTCGCTCTCCACAACGGGGATGCTCGCCGAGAGTCCGCGCCCGATGCCCGTGCCCACCAGGCCGCCGTCGGCCAGCGAGTAGAGCGACTGCACGAGCTGGTAGCCGGTGTCCTGCGCGTCGCTAAACGGATCGAGCCAAATGGCCACGCGGGTGCGTACGTGCCCCATGATCTGGTACATGCCAAGCGCGCCCATGGCAAAGAGCGCAATGCCGATGATGACGTAGGAGATGCGCCCCGTGGCCACGTAGAGCATGATGAGAAAGATCGTGTAGAACAGGAGCGCCGAGCCCAGGTCGCGCTCAAAGGCCACGATGACGAGGCTCACGCCCCAGACCACAAAGAGCGGGGCCAAAAGACGCAGGCGCGGCACCTTGAAGCCGAGGATGGTCCGGTTTGAGATAGAGAGCAGCTCGCGGTTCTCGGCCAGGTAGCCGGCGAGGAAGAGCACGATAAAGACCTTGGCAAACTCGCCCGGCTGGATGGTAAAGAGCTCAAAGAAGTTGATCCATAGCTTGGAGCCGCCCTTCGCGGTGCCGATAAAGATCGGCAGGATGAGCAGGATGATGCCCACGGCGCCAAAGGTGTACTTGTAGCGCGCCACCACGTCGAGGTTACGCACCACGGCGAGCGTGCCCACCATGAGCGCGATGGAGATAAAGAGGTAGACGAGCTGGTTCATGGCAAGGTCGGGGGCAAGGCGCGTCACAAAGGTGATGCCGATGCCCGAGAGCACAAAGACGATGGGCAAGATCGCCGGGTCGGCCCCGGGGGCAAGGATGCGCACGGCGATGTGCGCCGCGGCAAAGGCGGCAAAGAGCCCGAGTGGCACAGCGAGGGTGGTAAACGAGAGGGCGGCGCCCGTGGTGGTGACGTAGAGCGCATAGAGGAGCGTCACGGGGAAGGCCGCGGCGATGAGCAGCAGAAGCTCGGTGGTACGACGGCTCATGCGGTGCCTCCTTCCTGGGTGCTCTGGGTGGGTGCGACGGTGTTGGCGAGGGTGTCTGCGGCCGCGTTGTCGGCGCTGCCGGCGTCTGCGGTGCCGGAGGTCGCGCTGCCGGCGCTCGCGTCTCCTGCGGCCCCGGCACTGTTCTCGGTGCCCGCGCCGCCCTCGGTCTGGGCCTGGGTGGCCTCGGCCGTCTGGGCACGCTGGGCCTGGTCGGCAAAGATCTGGCGGCGGTACTCGTTGAGCACGCTGCGCGCGTCTTCGATCGAGGGCTGCGCGATGCCCTCCTCGAGCCGGCGCTGGGTGTCCTCGGGCAGGTCGGAGACCTCAATCTCGGTCTCGTCCTCGAGCCAGTGCAGGCTGATGCCCATAAAGCTCTCGGGAATGCCCGTGTAGATGGCCACGCAGTCGTCCTTAACGCCCAGGTAGGTGCTCCCGGTGATAGAGACGAACATCGCGATAAGGGCGATAGCGAGCGCGGCGACGAGCCCGGCAACGGCAATGAGCACGTTGCGCTTGCGGCGACGCAGCGCCTCGCGCAGACGCCCGTCGTCCACCACGTCCACCACCACGACGGTCACGTTGTCCGAGCCGCCGGCGGCGAGCGCTGCGTCCACCAGGTTGTCGACGGCCATCTGGGCGGTGGCCGACTGGTTGGCGATGGTCTCGATCTCGGCGTCGGGGATCATGCTCGAAAGTCCGTCCGAGCAGAGGATGAGGCGGTCGCCCTCCTCGATGTTGAGCTGGAAGTGGTCGGCGTACATGGTGGGGTCTGAGCCGAGCGCACGCGTGATGACCGAGCGGTTGGGGTGCACGCGGGCCTCGTCGGCCGTGATCTCGCCGGCGTCGACGAGCTCCTCCACATAGGAGTGGTCGCGCGTGACGCGGATGAGCGTGTGGTCGTGCACGAGGTAGGCGCGCGAGTCGCCCACGTGCGCGATGGCAAGCTGAGTGCCCTCGATGTAGGCTGCCGTGGCGGTGCAGCCCATGCCGGGACGCCCCACGCCGTTGGCAGCCGCCTCCATGATGGCGGTGTTTGCCGTCTCCACGGCCCGTGCGAGCTGGGCGGGGTCGGCTGTGGTGGGGGCGTGCTTGGCGATGGTCTCCACCGCGATGGAGGAGGCCACTTCGCCGGCCGCGTGCCCGCCCATGCCGTCGGAGACGCAGAAGAGCGGCGACTGCACGAGGTAGGAGTCCTCGTTGTGGGTGCGCACGCAGCCCACGTCGGAGCGGGCACCCCACATGAGGGTCGTGGTGGTGCCGGCGTCGTAGGTGGAGTCGGTGTCGACGCGCTCCGCGGGGATGGCCTCAAAGCTCTGGGTGGAGCCCGGGTCGGTGAGGCGGGCCTCGACCTCGGTCACGTCGATCTCGGCCGTGGTGCTGGGTTCGGCGCCACCGGCAGCTGCGGCGGCGAGGGCCGCGTCCACGGCCTCGCGCTCGAGGTCGGCGGTATCGGCAGGGGAGGCGTCCTCGGCGTTGTCTGCCACGGGGGCGCCGGGTGCGTCGGCGGAGGCATGGCCGGCCGGCGCCTCGGGGGCGGCGTGGTTGCCCACGGCGTGGGGCGCCTGGTCGGCGGGCGCCGAAGGTGTCGGAGCCGCAGGGGCGGCAGCCGGAGCGGGCGCAGCGTAGTCGCCCTGGCCTGGTGCCTCGCCGGCGAGCGGGGCGGCAAAGAGCGCGTCCTCGCCGTCGGCCGCGAGCGCGGGGTCGGTGAGCGGGGTCTCGCCAAAGCCGGGCGCGGCATGGTGCGGGGTGGGTGCTGCATGCGCCCCGATGGGCGCGTCGGCGGCGCGCTGTAGGGTGGCGTCTGCTGTGGGCGCGGCGTGCGCACCCGATACGCCCTCGGCGAGCACCTCGGCGGCCTCGGCCCAAACGGGTAGCGCGCCCTCGTCAAAACGGGGAGCACCGCCGAGGTCGTCGGCGGTGCCGCTTAAGGGCGCACCCTCTGGTGCGTAGGCGGAGCTGGTGCTCTGTCGATCGTCGGCCGTCATCGGCGGTTCACTTTCATAACTACGTCACCGATCTGCACCTCGTCGCCCTCGCGGAGGGTGGCGGGCTCGGTGAGGGCGCGCCCGTTGACGAGCGTGCCGTTGAGCGAGTTGAGGTCCTCGATCACAAGCGCGGGCCCCTGGAGCGAGAAGCGCGCGTGCGAGGCCGAGACAAAGGGCTCGTTAATGCAGATATCCGATGAGGGCGAGCGGCCCACGATCACGGGGCCGAGCATGTCGACGTGGATACCGCGGATGCCACGGGGGCCCTTGTCGACGTCGATCGTCCAGATGGCGGAGTCGCGCCGCTGGCCACGTACGAGCCCCACGCCGGTCTTCATAACGGCAAACAAGAAGATGTAGAGCACCGCAACAAGAACGATGCGCCCGATAAAGAGAATGACGTCGATCATGGGCTACCCCCGGAACTCAAAGGTGGAGAGGCCGAAGGTCACCAGGTCGCCGTCGCGCAGCGGGCAGCGCGTGATGCGGCGGTTGTTGACGAGCGTGCCGTTGGTGGAGTTGAGGTCTTCGATAGACCAGTCTTGCCCGGTAAAGGTGAGCTGGGCGTGGCGGCGCGAGACGTTGGGATCGCGCAGCGTTACGTCGGTGGCGGCGCGTTCGCGGCCGATGACGCACTGCTGGCCCGAGACCTCGTAGACGTCGCCCGTCACCACGTCGACGAGCTGCGCAAGCGGGGGTAGGCCCACCTGCGCGCGCGAGCCCACCATGTTGTTGGCGATGCTCTGCGCGCCCGTGATGGCGCCGCCCGTGGCCGCCGCGCCGCCCATGCCGTCGATCTGGGCGCGGGTGACGGTCTGCGGAACGGGGATGGGGGCCGCCGGGTCGGCGAGCGAGACGAAGGGGTCGCGGCCCGAGGCGGCGCCGGCTGCGGCGGCACCTGCCACGGCGCCAGCGGCGGCACCCATGGCGCCTGCGGCGGCGTAGCCCGCCGGGTCGGCCGGGGTGGAGACATCGGGCACGCGCGTGCCGGCGAGCGACGCGGCAGCACGGCGCGGCTGGGGCTGCGGCGCGGGTGCCTCGCGGCGGCGCGGCTGCGAGGTCTGCTGGCGCTGCTGGGGCGCGGGCGTCTGCGGCGCAGCCGGTCCCGTGAGGCTCTGCGAGAGACCCTGCTGGTAGGCGCGCTCCTCCTCGTACAGGCGGCCCAGGGTGGGGCTGTCCACGTTCTCGGCAAAGACCGAGAAGCGCCCGCCGCGCAGCGACGGGTCGATCATAAAGCGCACGAGGGGCTCGCCTACAAAGACGTAGTTCTTCTTCTCGGCCTGGGCCTTGACAAACTCAGCCACCTCGCGGGTGAGCTGCGGGTAGTAGGGGGCCATGAGGGGGTCATCGTCGTTGGCGATGAGGATGGTGTAGAGCGCGGGCGCGGTGTTGACGCCGTTGATGACGAGCGTCTGCTCCTCCATCTCGCGCGCCGCCTGCTTGGCGAGCTTTTTGAAGGAGAACGGGGCGCGGGTGGCGCCGAAGATGCCCGCCACGTGGTCCTCGAAGATGTTCAGGAAGTTCACGGACGATCACCCTCCGCCGATTCTTTTCGCAAGCCCATGAGGTACGTACAGATGAACCAGATTATAGAGGAAACCACCCCTACACCCAAAGCCGCAGCAAACGGCAGGGCCTGCGAGCTGGTATTTTCCACAGGGTTTGCAAGGCAGAGCTGCAAAACGACCATAATTCCGGCGGCTCCCGCAACTACTGCTTCAAAGGATCTGCCTCGACCGTCCTGCACGCGGCGCCAGAGCATGCCGGCAAGGATGGACGTTACGGCGGCGCATGCGGCGGCTACGGCCGCACCGGCGAGGAGGTGTACGTCGGCAAGGGCGGCGGCTGCGTCTGCTACGGGCAAGCTCCCCCCGCCCGCGATGGCCGCGCCGAGGAGCCGGGCCACGAGCGTGCCGAGGCCCACCGTGGCCGCGGCGGCGCTCGGGGAGGCGAGGTAGCCGGCAACAACGGCGAGCGGTCCGGCAAAGAGGACGGCGTTCCCCGTGAGGGCGCCTGCCGCCAGGAGCGCGCAGAAGACGGCCGAGCTGCCTATGCTTGCGCGTCCCCAGACATACCACCAGCTGGCGATAAGCGCCACGAGCCCCACGGCAACGGGGAGTACGGGGAGGAGGTCGGTTGCCTGGACGAGCGCCACCACGAGCCCCGCGCCCACGAGGGCGGAACCCAGCTGCGGGGCAACGCCGGCCGCCGCGCCCGTGGCCAGCGCCACGATGAGCTGTGCGATGGGGTTTGCGACTCCGAGCATATCGAGCAGCCGGGCGGAGCAGGCGGCGGTGGAGAGGCCGGCGAGCACGCCCGTCACGATGGCACGGGCATGCGGGGTGCGGCTGCCGAGCCAGCCCTCGGCCGGGTCGAGCTCAACGGGGCGTCGGCCGCGCTCTGCCTCGGCGGCGGCGCGGGCCTCAACGTCCTCAGCGTCGTCCGAGGTGAGCTCGGCGATCACGCGGGCGAGGCTCCGGCGACCGGCGCGCGGGTCGCCAAGCCCCTCAAGAAAGCGGTCGCCAAAGTCGTCGATGCTCGCCGGGCGGTCCTCCGGGGCCGATGAGAGAGCGTCCAAGAGGGCAAGGTCGGCAAGCTCGGGCAGGTCGGGCAGGAGGGTGACCGGGTCCGCCGGGCCCTTGCGCACCGCCTCGATGGAGGCGGCGGGCGTTGAGGTGCGGAAGGGGTTCTGGGCGCAGAGCGACTCGTAGAGCACGGCGGCGAGGGCAAAGGTGTCGGCCCGCTCGTCCACCGGGGCGCCCACGATCTGCTCGGGCGGCATATATCCCACGGTGCCGCCGCGCGCCCCGCCAAAGCCGGCGGCCTCGGAGAGTGTGGCCATGCCAAAGTCGGTGAGCTTGACGTTGCCGTTGCGGTCTATGAGCACGTTGGCGGGCTTGACGTCGAGATGGAGGACGCCGTTCTCGTGCGCAAAGGAGAGCGCCTGCACGAGGGCGTCGGCCACCGCGGCGGCCTCGTCGTAGGTGAGGGAGTGGCCGTCGACCTGCTCAAGAAACTCGGCGAGCGACATGCCGTCGACGTATTCCATAACGAGGTAGGCGTAGGCCGCGTCAAAGGTGAAGTCGATGACCGAAACGATGTGCCCGTGCTGCAGAAGGCTTGCCGTGCGGGCCTCGGCGAGCGCGGCGGCGACAGTCTCCACCTGGAGGGGCGCTGGGGTACTGGGGTCGCCGGCTGCGGTGGGCCCGGGCGCGTTGTCGGCAAGCTGCGCGGCGTGTGCGTCGACCTCGCCCAGGCGGACGACGCGCGTCTTGTTGAGGCCCGCGTGCACGCCGAGGGCGCCCTGGGTGTCTTGGTTGGCGGCGCCGCCTGCGAGCGGCATGCGCTTGATGGCCACGCGGCGCTGGAGACGCGCGTCGAGGCAGATCTCCACCGCGCCAAAGGTGCCCTGACCTGCGGTGCGCAGCGGGCGGTAGCGCCTGAGGAGGGCGCGCGCGGCGGCACCGGCCGGCGGGACGTTGGCAAGAACGTCGGCCGGGTCGGCGGCTGCGGCGCGACGGAGGCTGTCGCCGCGCGGAGTATGTGCAGAAAAGAGCGGCATGGCCCTCCTTGGTGCGTTTAGGGTGCGAACGGGCGGTGCGCGTTTGGTTATGTGGCCCGGCGGGCCGGGTGGCCGGGTTGGGCGGGGCGGACCAGCTGAATGTGCCACAGGTTGCGGCCATGATACCACGCTCCTCCGGGAGCCCGACGCGCCTCGGGGCGAGGTGGTCGAGGTTGCCGGCGCGGCCGGTGAGGCGAGCGGGCATCCGCCCGGTATCGCCGCACATTGTCAAACTGAGCCTCCGATTGGCCCTCTTATGTGACAATCTGCGCCTGAGCCTGAGGCGCGGCTCCGTTGGGACTGCGGAAAAAAAGGCTCTTCGGTGGTTTCTGTGGGAGAGATTCCGGCATAGGCCCAGCTCAGCGGGCGAAAACAACGATCTGGAACTGAAACGGCCCCGGGAGGGGCCGTTTCCGCGTCATCCGCCTATG
>NZ_NFHP01000012.1 GCF_002159335.1 Collinsella sp. An7
GCGTTGGGCGGACGAGGGGGCGGCGCCGGGCGTGACGGCCGGCGGGGCGCCCGTCGGCGTGTCCGGGACGGGCTTCCCGCGACGCGAGCTGCAGGCGGTGCCGCCCGTGCAGGGTGGCTGGCCGCGAGAAGGCATCCTCCCCGCCGGTCAGGTGCCGCCACGTCACAGGCTTGTTTCGTCCGCTATCCCCGGCACCTTGCCGACACTTGCGGGCGTACCCTAGCGACGGTAGGTCACCATGGGCACATCGGGGCAAACGAGATGGGAAAGGGTAGAGCGCATGCAGCGTTTCAGGCGGCTGGGGGAGTTCATCGGCGGGCACATGCCCCTCATCGCGCCGGTCTGCGTGGCCTTGGGAGTGTTCTTTCCGCAGGTGTTCGAGCGCATCTCGTGGACGGTTCCCTATCTCTTTGCGCTCATCACCTTTCAGGGGTCGCTCAACACCACGCTCCGTCAGGTGGCGCGGACCTTCCGGCATCCGCGCGAGTTGCTCTGCATCCTCGCGCTTTCCATCGTGGTGCTGCCCGTGTTGGCGCGCGTGCTCGGTGGGCTCATCTTTTCTGACCCCGAGATCGTGTGCGGCATCGTGATCGAGTACAGCATCCCCGTGGCCGTGGTGAGCTTTATGTGGGTCGACATCTTCCACGGCAATGCTTCGCTCGGGCTTGCCGCGGTGCTGGTCTCCACGGTGCTCGCTCCCGTTACGATTCCCATCACCCTTCAGCTCCTCATGGGGGCGACGGTGCAGGTTGATACCCTCTCCATGATGCGCGACCTGCTCTTTATGGTCGCACTCCCGGCGGTCGCGGGCGTGATCGTTAACGAGGCGACGCATGGCTGGGGGCACGAGACGCTCTCGCCCAACCTCTCGCCCTTTTGTCGCGTGCTCCTGCTGGTGGTGATCATCTGCAACTCAACGGGTCTCTCAACCTACGTGCTCTCGCTCGATGCGATCGTGCTCGCTTCGGCACTCTTTATCCTCGTGTTCGCGAGCTTTGGTTTTGTGGCCGGTGTGGTCGTTGCCCGACTGCTCGATGCCCCGCTGCCCGACCTCTTTACCATCGTCTTCTGCGTGGGGCTGCGCAACATCTCGTCCGGTTCCGTTATCGCCACGGAGTTCTTCCCCGGGGCGGCGATCATCCCGGTCATGATGGGTACGCTCTTTCAGCAGATTCTTGCCGCGGTGGCGGGGAACGCACTCAGGCGCTTTGTGGGCGAGGAGCAGGATCGGCAGCGCGGGCGTCTGCGGGCGGCGCGTTTGCTCGAGCGGTACCGACGGCGTTCCCGCGGGTGACGGAAAACCCGCCGATACGGTGCCGGCGCGGGGAGCGGCCGCTACGGTCGTTCACACGGCGAAGTCTTTAGGACCTATCACCCATACTGTATATTTAGATAGAAATATACAGTATTTTGAATGCTTTTTTCTGCGGTGCGTCTAAGCGAGGGAATCGCGGTCGTGTCTGGCCAAAATCCGGAGTTTTCAACGATTCTTGAGGCGGTTTTGCGGGCGCTGGGAATGTTGCGGGCTCTTTCATTCTCAAAAGTGCAGGTCGTCTGTTATGCACGCGGGACCCATGCACTCGAAATCGTTGAAAACTCCGGATTTTGGCCAGAGAGGCGCTCCTGGGACCCACCGGCTTGTGTGGCGGGACTCCTACCGGGGCGATCGCTCGGCCCGGCGCGCCTCGCGCCGGCGGCGGTTGATGAGGTTGGTGACGGCTGCCTCCATGCCGAGCGGCACATAGGTGAGGCTCTCGAGGTCCTCTGGTAGATAGGCCACGAGGCTCTGTTCCGCGTCGTGCCCGCGGTCAATCTGCTCGGGCGTGGGCTCGGGGCCGGCGGCGGCGCAGATGCCGTAGACGCGGGCTCCTTGAGCCGCCAGGCGTCCCTCATATTCCGTCTGGGGAATGCCCGGGTGCTCCGCGCGCACATCGTTGGAGACCCAAAGCGTGTGGTAGCCCGCGGCATCCAGCTGCGTGAGGGCGTAATCGCGCAGGGGCTGGCTGTCGGTGCGGAGGGTCACGGTTCCATCCTGCGACAGGAGGCGCCGGTATACCAAGAGGTGGTCCACCGTGACGGTTCGCCTCTGGGCAAAGTGGCGCTTGGGGTAGGGTGTGGGAAAGTTCAGCGCAATGCTGGCGAGCTCGCCCGGGGCAAATACGCGCTCGAGCGCGCCGGCGCCGAGCGGGATAACGAGCGCGTTGGGCGCCGCCTCCTCAACGATGCGCTGGGCAGCGTAGACGATGCAGATAGGCTCGATGTCCATGCCTATGAAGAGCTCGCCGGGGTTGCGCCGGGCGGCCTCTACGAGATAGGACCCCTTGCCGCAACCGAGGTCGAGGTGGACGCGGGCGTAACGGGAGAGTGTGGGCGTGCTGCTGCCCATGCTGGGAAAGCATGCCTCCGCCCACCGGCCGGCAAACGCCTCGGGGTGCCCCTCGATGGCGGCGGCGTAACGCTCGATGCGCTCTTCGAGCACAAAGTTTCTTGGCGTTCGGATGTGGGTGAGTCCCATGGCGATCCTTGGAGTCGGCAGTCTGCGGCAGAAAGGGCGCGCGGACCTGCAGGGTCGCTAGGCGCGCCGCAAGATAAGATAGCGGTTGAGGGTGTCCGAGCGCCCGTCGGCAGAGAAACGGCAGATTTCTCGCGCGCCTACCGCTGACGCAGTTTGCGAGAGTCTGTCGAGCTCGGCCTCGTCGACGTGGTGGCAAAAGCGCAGTGTGTGCTCGTCGTTTTGCCAGCCGAGGAAGTGGTCTCCGGGTTCGAGGTCGGTGGGATCGAGGGCGGGCGTTGACGTTGTCTCGGTGACGCATCGGTCGAGGCGCTCGGCCTTGGCGGCAAGGCGCGCGTCGTCCATGAAGCGCCAGCACGAGAGGGCGATGACGCCGCCGGGTCGCGCAAGCGAGACCAGGAGCTCTATCAGGGCTTGGCGGAGGTTGGCGCTCGGCACGTGGTGCATAAACCCAAAACAACAGATGAGGTCGGCGAGCGGCGCGTCGATGCTGCTGCGAGTTGCGCGGGCCCCGCGTGAGAGCAATTCGTCCAAAATATCGAGCGACTGGTAGGAGGCGTGCAGGTTGCCGTGCTGCGTGAGGAGCGTGGCGGAGCCTACCTGCCCGTAAGGGGCTTGGCTCGGTGCGTTGAGGTCGAGCTGGCGTGCTGGTGCGGCATTGCGGGGCGCGGTGCCCGCGGTGGCCGAAGCGGGGCTGGCCGGTTGAGTGCTCGCGGTGGCGTTGGGTGCGTTGCCGGGGGCAATTGCCGCGGTGGCTGCCAACGCATCGCAGGTGTCGACGCCAAGATACGAGATGTTTGTGCTGGGGAGGTCCGCAGCGAGCGCCGAGGCGAGGCGCATGTTGCCGCAGGCGAGGTCGAGTACCTGCAGTGTTGCGGGGTCGGCGGAGGGTTGAGTGCAGGGAGAGTCCTCGAGGGACGATGAGGCAGTGAGGTCGGTGGCGGGCTGCCGCTCCGCGATGGTGTGGGCGCTTGGAGTTTTGCCTGGAGCCTCATGAGAGCTGCTAAATGGCGAGCTGAACTCGGCTGTCCACTCGGCACCTGCGCAGCAGTTCTCGCCGAGGCTCCAAGCGCGCCGCGCCGCCTCGAGCATTCGCGTCCAGCCCGGCCAGGGCGTTTGGCGCGTGGAGGAAAACGAGGCGGCATGCTCGCTATAGAAGCGATTGTTGAGCTCGATGAGCGCCCTTATGGTCTCGTTGCGCACGCGCCTCCTCCTCTCGGCCTGCTCTGGGGCTGTCGCACCATGATACCGCTGCGTGTCGGTGCGAGCGGAGCTTGCGTCATTCACTGCTCGGTCCGCTCGTCCGATCCACGGACCCGAGCAACCATAACACTCGTCGTGCACCAACTGCGTTGTTTTCGTCCGGCACCTGCATCCGCTCGGCTCGTCGGCGCGCAGTCGCGCCTTCCGATAGAATCGGGTGCATGGAAGAGATCATCACAGAGATACTGCGCCGGCTGCGGGCGGGCGAGACGGTGGACGACCGCGCGCTCGTCAAGCTCATCCATGCGGCTGCGCGCCGCTCCGGTGGGGACAAGCGTGCGTTTGCCAAGCGCCGGCTTCTGCCCTTCTACCAGCGCGTCAAGGCGGAGGAGCCTGAGCGCTGGGCTGCGTGGGGCGTCACGCCCGAGCTGGAGCGCGCGCTTGTCGCCGTGCTCCGCATGAAGCCGCGCCGCTCGGCCTCCGGCGTGGCTACCATCACCGTTATCACCAAGCCGTGGCCGTGTTCGGGCTCGTGCCGCTTTTGTCCCAACGACCTCGCCTGCCCCAAGAGCTACCTTGTCAACGAACCCGCCTGCGAGCGCGCGGTGCAGAGCCTCTTTGACCCGTACCTGCAGGTTTCGGCACGGCTGACGGCGCTCTCGCAGATGGGGCACGCAACGGACAAGATCGAGCTCATCGTGCTCGGCGGAACATGGAGCGACTATCCCGAGGCATACCAGACCTGGTTTGTGCGCGAGCTCTTTCGGGCGCTCAACGACGATGCCGTGGCCGGTACGGCGGCAAACCCGCTACTCCGGGGCTTTGCTGAGGATGGGGAGGCACCAAGCGCGGCGACGGACCCTGAGCGCCCCGGCGAGCGCGCAGGCAGCCGTGCGCCCGACCCGATCCCTGCAGGGGTTCGTGCCCGGCGCGCGTTCTACCGTGCGTGCGGGCTGCTCGACGCGGGGGAGCACGCGGGGGACGCCCGGCGCGCCGCCGGCTCTGCCGCCGCGGGCATCGACCCGGAGCTTTTTGCCCAGGCGCAAGCATCGGTAAACGCCGGAGAGCTTACCTACAACCAAGCCGTTACCCGGCTCTACGGCGGGAGTGAGGCTTGGCAACGCGCGGCGGAGATGCAGCGTGCGACCTTGGACGAGCTTGAGCTCGAGCAGCGCCGCAACGAGAGCGCCCGGCACCGCGTGGTGGGCCTGGTGGTCGAGACGCGGCCTGACACCATCACACCCGAGCGCCTGCTGCATATCCGCCGCCTCGGGGCGACCAAGATTCAGATGGGTGTGCAGAGCACCTGCCAGTGCATCCTCGACGCCAACAACCGCAACACCACAGTGGGGCAGATCGAGCGCGCGTTCTCGCTGCTCCGCCTCTTTGGCTTTAAGATCCACGCGCACGCCATGGTCAACCTGCTTGGCACCACGCCCGAGACGGACCGGGCGGACTACGAGCGCCTTGTGCGCGACCCCGCGTTTCTGCCCGATGAGGTCAAGCTCTACCCCTGTGCGCTCATCGAGGGGGCGGCGCTCTGCCGCGACTACGCAACGGGTGCGTGGCGGCCCTATGCGGAAGACGAGCTCATCGACGTGCTCTGCGCCGACGTGCGCGCCACGCCTGCATGGACGCGCGTCTCGCGCATGATCCGCGACTTCTCGACGGGCGACATCGTTGCCGGCAACAAGAAGCCCAACCTGCGCCAGCTGGTGGAGGGGCGCCTGCGCGACGAGGGGCAGGCGGGCGCCCCGCCGGTGGCAGAGATCCGCTTTCGCGAAATCGCGACGCGCGAAGTCGACCCCGAGGAGCTTTCGCTCGAGGTGATTGGCTACGAGACGGCGGTATCGCGCGAGCGCTTTCTCCAGTGGGTGACGCCCGAGGGGCGAATCGCGGGGTTCCTACGTCTGTCGCTCCCGCGCGCCGAGGCGGCCTGTGCGCTTGCTCGCGAGCTGCGCGAGGCGGGGTATGAGTCTCCCATTGCGTCCGGCGATGCGATGATCCGCGAGGTCCACGTCTATGGCTTGGCTGAGCGTGTGGGCGAGGAGGGTTCGGCGGCCCAGCACCACGGCCTCGGGCGCCGACTCGTCGAGCGGGCGTGCGAGATCGCGCGCGAGGCGGGGTATACCCGTATCAACGTGATCAGCGCGGTGGGTACGCGCGGTTATTACCGGCGGCTCGGCTTTGTCGATTGCGGTCTGTACCAGCGGCGCGATTTGTCTGATGGGATGGCTGCGGCGTGCGGCGAGCCAGGGCTCGCGACGCGTGAGCGAGGTGGATGCGATGTGTGAGCAGGTGCCAGAGCAGCAAGGGGGAGCGCGGCCGGACGTGTGCGAGGGTGCGCAGCCGGGATGCGTGCCCGGCTCATGCGCGGAGGCCCGCCAGGGCGCATTTCGGACGCTTGGCGTTGTTGCGGCGGTGCTCGTGGTGGCTGCGGCATTTCAGGCGGCGGTGTGGCCCGCTGAGGTGACGGCTGCCGTAGCCGTGGTCGTGGTGCTCGCGTTCCTAGGGCTGCACGTGCGCTCGCGGGTGGTGCGCACGCAGGCGGGGCTTGCCGTGGTGCGCGACCGCCGGATTCACGGAGAGCGTGTGCGCGTGCTTGCGCAGGGCGGCGTCTACCAGTCTGCCACGTACGTGGGCGAGCGCCGCTTTGAGCCGGTCTTTGCCTACCAACGAGCGTTTGAGACCATGTTCGAGGCGGAGGGCGCGTTCCGGGCGGTGCGTGGTCACGGCATCCGCCGCGTCCTTGCCATCGGTGGCGGTGGCTACGCGTGGCCCAAGTACGCCCTCACGCAGCATGCGGAGCTTGCGATGGATGTGGTGGAGATCGACCCCGCGGTAACCGAGGTGGCACGTCGGTGGTTCTATCTCGGGGAGGTGGAGGCGCTGGCAGGGGAGCGGCTGAGCCTGATTACGGCGGAAGGTCGAGCCTATCTCGGTGAGGCGGCCGACCGTGTGGCGCGTGGCGAGGCTGAGCCCTACGACGCCATCGTCAACGACACCTTCGTCGGGCGCGAGCCCGTCCGGGCGCTCGCGACCGTCGAGGCGGCGCGCGCGGCCAAAGCATGCCTTGCACCAGGTGGGCTCTACCTCACCAACGTTGTGAGCGCAGGCGATGGGGGAGACCTGGCCTTCCTGCGCGACGAGGTCGCTACGCTCTCCCAGGTGTTCGTCTGCGTCTCGGTTATCCCTGCGACGGACGATACCTGGAGTGGCGAGGACAACTACCTCGTCATCGCCTCGGATGCGGACTACGCGTTCGCTGGCGCCATCCCCTACGACACCGACTTTCTCGGCGAGCCGCTGCGCGACTAATCTGAGCAATGCTTTGCACGGGTTCCAGGCGACTTGCGCGATTGTCAGGCAGCAAGTTTGAGAAGTTGTCGGGCAACTGGGCCGGTCAGTACAGCATACGCGTCAACCAGCAATGGAGACTCTGCCTCGTGTGGAAGAATGGGGAAGCGAGGAAGGTTGAGTTCTGTGATTATCACTGAGTATCTATCGACACCGGGCGAGATTGTGAAGGAAGAGGTTTCTCGAGCCCTTGGGAATCAGCCAATACCGCCTCACTAGGGCGATTGGTAAGCCTGAACCAGCGATTTCTGAAATCATAAACGGCAAGCGCTCCATCACCGTTGAGATGGCATGGCTGCTTTCCCGAGCGTTGGGGACCACTCCGGATTTTTGGCTGAACCTGGAGCCGACCTATCAAATCAAGACGCTCGATTCGTCGAATATGCCCAAGGTTGCATTGATGGCGTAGCGCGAGGCTGGCAGCGTTTTCTCAAGAGGGGCTACGCCCCATGATGATGTCTTCGCGGCTTTGAAGGTGCGTTTCCAAGCGGCTTACTAGTGCGCTCCGGATGCTGCCCACTCGCGTACGCGTTCGCGCATGCCCCCGATGTCCAGCACGCCCTCGGCAAAACCCTTGCGCACGAGTTCTGCGGGTAGCAGCTCGTCGTACTTGTCGAAGTAGGGTACCTCGCTGGGGTAGACGAGCTCCACCGGGTCAAAGTCGCGCTCTGCCTCGTCCGCCACGACGGAGAAGAACGTCTCGGCGTCCGCCTTCATCTTGAACTGCAGAAAGTACGGTCGCGAGGCGTCCACGCCGGAAAGGCCCAGCTCCGTGGCGCACTTGATCTTGAGCAGCCGCTCGAGTGCCAGAAACGCGTAGCTCCCGAGCCAGGGCAAAAGCACCCAGGTGTCGCCACCAAGGTTGATGAGGGGTTCGGTCGCCGCGCCGGAGAGCTCTGCCGTGCGCCGCGCTTGGGCAAGCCGCGCACGAGCATTCTCGAGCAGGTAGGGGTACGTCTCGTGGCTGGCGAGTACTCGGCGCATGCGCTCGAGCACATGCGTGTTGATGTCTCCCGGGCAGTCGCCAAAGTACGCCGGCACGCGGCCCTTTACCTGCGTGCAGTAGACGAGGTGGCGCTTCCAGTCGACCTCCTCCACAACCCAGCACGCGCCCGCGATGGCAATGCGCTCTCCGGGCGGTGGCGGATTGACGATGGTGCCGAGTTCTGCGCTTTCGCAGCGCACCGTGAACTCCTCGTTCTCCTGAAAGACGGCGTAGAACTTGAAACTGTTGGTGTAGCGCTCGCCGGCAAGCCCCACGATGAGCCCTCCGCCCTCCGTCTGCTCGATATGGTCAGTCTCGATAAGGTGACGCAAGAGCACACGGAAGTCGTCGGCCGATACGCGGTGGAAGTAGCTGAGCGTGAGCACCCGTTGCGCGAGCTGGGCGGGGCTGAGCTCGCCGGTCGATGCGAGCGTGGCCATGGTCTGATGGTAGAGGAGGCTATAGGGCAGCCGGTCGAGGCGCGGGGGCTCGACCCACTTCTCCTCGCGGTAGAGCTCCACGAGGGCGATGCCCTGCAGGAGCTTCCAGGGGATGGTCTCGGGCATGGTTGTGCGAGGTTCGGGCTGCTCCTCGCGCATGACAAAGTGCATCTCGGGTGGGGTGCCACGGCGCCCCGTGCGGCCCATGCGCTGCAGAAAGCTCGACACGGTAAAGGGCGCGTCGATCTGAAAAGCCCGCTCGAGCCGGCCGATATCGATGCCGAGCTCGAGGGTGGCGGTGGTGACGGTGGTGTCGAGTCGATCGTCGTCGCGCATGATCTCTTCGGCGGTTTCGCGGAGGGCCGAGGAGAGGTTGCCGTGGTGGATGAGAAAGCGGTCCGGTTCGTGGTTGGCCTCGCAGTACGAGCGGAGCATGGTGCAGACGGCCTCGGCCTCCTCGCGCGAGTTGACGAAGACGAGGCACTTGGCGCCGCGCGTGCGCTCAAAGATGTAGCCGATGCCCGGGTCAGCATCGGCGGGTGCGCGGTCGGTGGGGGAGAGGAGCGCCTGCTCGTCGACGCGCGGGATGGTGACGGTGTCGTCGGGTAAGGACTCTTCCGGGCTTGCGGAATCCTCAGACGCCTTTGGGGCGGGGCCGGCCCCGTGCCGACGCGCGTGCGCATTTTTGTCGGAATCGGAGTCCGCGCTCGCCCCGCCCCGCCCATCATGTCCGGGCGCCGGAAGCACGGCATCGCCCGACCCGTGCTCGATGCGCTCAATCGCCACCACATCAGCCGCAATCGTGCCGTCCGCGCGCGCTGCAGCCCACTGCTCGTCGCGAGCGCGCTCGGTTGCCTGCGGGCCGGTGATGTAGAAGTGCTCCATGGAGAGGCGCCAGACGCGGCGTGGTTCCTCAAAACGTGGGATGACGCAGCTCCGGCCCGTGCCCGAGGCCAAGAGCGCCCCCGTGCGCTCGGGGTCGCCGATGGTGGCCGAGAGCCCGATGCGCCGCGGGTCGACCCCCGCCATGCGCGAGAGCCGTTCGATAAGGCAGAGCGTCTGACCGCCGCGGTCGCCGCGCAAGAGCGAGTGGACCTCGTCGATAACCACAAAACGCAAATCGCCAAAGAGCCGCGGCACCGCAGCGTGTTTGTGCATGAGCAGTGCCTCGAGCGATTCGGGCGTGATCTGGAGAATGCCGCTCGGTTCTTTAAGGAGCTTGCGCTTGTGCGAGGCGGCAACGTCGCCATGCCAGTGCCAGACGGGGATGTGCGCCTCCTCGCACAGGTCGTTAAGGCGCAAGAACTGGTCGTTGATGAGCGCCTTGAGCGGGCCGATGTAGAGCGCGCCCACGCTGGCCGGCGGGTCCTCGTCAAAGAGGGTGAGGATGGGGAAGAACGCCGCCTCGGTTTTGCCCGAGGCGGTCGAGGCCGTGAGAAGGACGTTCTCGTCGGTGTCAAAGATCGCCTCGGCGGCAGCAACTTGAATGGAGCGCAGGTTCTCCCACGCGTGGTCGTAGATAAAGTCCTGCACAAACGGTGCAAAGCGGTCAAAGACGCCCACGAGCCCTCCTCTCAAGCGAACATGTGTTTCACTATAGCACGTTTGCCGTGAGAGCTGAGGAGGATAGGACGAATTTTGGCCTTTGATGGCAAACGGTACAATCGGCGCGTAGTCTTGCCGCGCCCGCACTTGTTGGGGCGAGCCAGAATGCGCAGAAATGGGATTTCGCTATATGCCGTGCTCTAGGTTAAGAGCACGGCTATTTCAACATTCGCTCGATAAGAGCGTGGGACGCCGAGCACATGCGGTTTGCCAAGGTCATTCTTGTGTTAAGGAGGGGTTGCACGCCAGCCCGCTATTCCTGCCGTGCGTGGACGAGTTCGATGGCTTCTTTGCCGCTGAGGTGCTCGATCTGCATCTCGAGCATGGTGAGGATGCGCCAATCCTTCTCGATCTCCTCCGCCTCGCGCTCGGGCGTGGCCTCGGGCGCGTAGCGGCGCGCCAAAAGCTCGATGGCCGTGCGCTTCTCGGTCTCATCGTCAATTACGCGCATGTGCCCAAAGGCGATGACGCTCCTAAAGTAGGTGGTGTACTCCTCGGGCGCGATGGCGTCTTGATCGATCACGCAAAACGACGCCTTGGGCTCGCGCAGAATCGCGTCGATCTTGTGACCACTCCGGGCGCTATGGAAGATGAGGCGTCCCGTTCCATCGCCATCCTCAACGTAGACGTAGCTCAGCGGGACGGCGTAAGGGTACCCCTCGTCACCCAGGAGGGCGAGGGTCCCGGCGGTGTTGCGCTGGAGAATCTCGGCGCACGCTTCGGCTGAGAGCTGTTGGCGCTTGCGGCGCATGGGGCGAAAGTCGGTCATGGCTCCTCCATACCGTACGATGCTGGGTGTTCTTGCAGGTCATCATACCCTGCGCCAGATGGGTGCCCTTAGGTTTAAAGGATGAATTCTGCAAAATCGGCCGGATTGCGCGCGGCGGAACCGGGTGCCACCGACGGGGTGGTGCCGGGATTCGATGCGCGGGGTGCAGGTGTGCCAGTTGCCGATGGCGTGGCCTCTTCCGCAGCTACGCTCGCCCCGGTGGCAGCGGCACCAGTCCCGGCGGAGGAGCCCCCTGCACGCGCGGTGTCCTCGGTCGCCCCCTCACCGCTCAGAATACCTGCAACGGTGGCGTCGGGGTTTTGGTAGACGATGTCCAAAAGCTCGATAAAGTCGCGGATGACCTCGCGCGGGGTGAGGTGCGTATCCGCTCCCACCCGGCCAAACTCGATTTTGAGGAAGTCCACCAGATCGCTCTCGCCAAGGCGCGGCTCGTACCCAAAATAGCCGGCATGGATCTGCTGCAGCTTCTCGATGAGCACGAGCAGCTCCTCATAGGTGAGCGGATGGAGGTTGATGATGGGTGCCAGCATGTCGCGCATGCCCTCGCGGGCAAAACGCCCCTGCGTAAGGCGCGAGCGGAGCGCTTCGTACGAGAAGACGCCGCGCCGCCGGTCCTCTATGGACTGCGGCGTGCCCCCCATGATGATTCCCAGGTAATGCGCCTTGCCCTGGAGGGTGTCGTTATACATGGTGAGGATCTTCTCGTAGTTGTATTGGCGCGTGACGGTGTTGGGGATCTTAAAGAGATTCACGAGCTCGTCGATGAGCACAAGCATGCCGCGGTAGCCCGCCCCTACCAAAAAGCGCGCAAAGAGCTTGATGTAGTCGTACCAGTCGTCGTCGGTGATGATCGTGGTGGTGCCGAGCTCGGCGCGCGCCTCGCTCTTGGTGCGGTACTCGCCGCGCAGCCATTTGATAACGTACGCCTTCGATTCCTCGTCGCCCTCAAGCGACGCCTCACGATACCGGCGGAGCATACGGGCAAAGTCAAAGCCGTGCACCATCTCCTCGAGGGGAACGAGTACGTCGGAGGGGTCGGTCTGGCCGTTGTCGGTGCCCGCCTCGGGCGTGGTTGCGGCGACCCAGCGGTCGAGGATGAGGTTGAGCGCGCCGCCCTCGGGCCGCGTCTTGGTGGAGAGGTTGCGCACAAGCTCGCGATACGTGGCGAGGCCCTGCCCCTGACCGCCCTGCAGGCGCCGCTCGGGGGAGAGGTCGGCGTCGGCTACCACAAAGCCCTCGCCCATGGCGTGTGTGCGGATGGTCTGCAGGAGAAAGCTCTTGCCCGCGCCGTAACGCCCTACCAAAAAGCGGAACGACGCCCCGCCCTCGGCGATGAGCTCAAGATCGGTGAGGAGGGCGCGAATCTCGGTCTCGCGGCCCACGGTTATGTAGGGCAGGCCGATGCGCGGCACCACGCCGCCCTTGAGCGAATTCAAGATCACGGCCGCCACGCGCCGGGGTACGCGCGGCACAGTTGCGGTATCGGTCACGGTTGCATCAGCTCCCGAACGTCGTCTCGGTAATCATCAATAAGGCAGGGCCCCTCCGCGCCAAACTCAATGGCGGTATCGCCCAGCAGGTCAAAAAGCTTCTCGTTAATGCCATCCACCAGCAGGTCCTCCGAGGCACCCGCCGGCACAACCGGCATCTCGCCACAAAGCAGCGCCCGCAGATACGCAAGCTCATCCTCAGCTAGCGAAACAGCAGGAGCCACGGCAGCCCCAAACTGCTCATGTCCGGTCCCGCTAGAGCCAAGCGGCCCCTCCAGGTCGAGCTGACGTCCAACATCTTCTTTTTCACCTGAGAACGCGGGCGCCACCTGCTCGGTTTGAACAGCTTCGGACGGAGAGGGCCGATGAGCCTCGCGCGCAGTTCCGCAGGCGGCGCGCGGAGCAGCGCCGGCGAGGACTGTCTGAGCACGTGGCTCATCGGCCCTCTCCGTCCGAAGCGGCTCGGGTTGATCTCCAGCACCCTCGTCCTCACGCTCTTCATCCACGAGCAACGCCTCCCGCGTCTCAGCCGCCGCCGTGCGGATGCCCGAGAGCTTGGAGAGGTCGATGTCGATCACGCGGGGCGCATGGTCGCGCTTCCAGGTGAGCCAGGCGTCGATCTCGCGGTCGATGATCTTGGCGAGGTACTTGGGGCATGCCGCGTCGGTAAGGGTGGGCTCAAAGCCAAGCGCCTGGCGCAGGCGCCCGTCCACGGCGCGGGCAATCTCGCCCCAGCTCTTGCTGCGGCCTTGACCTCCGTAAATGCGCTGGCAGGTCCAGAGGCCCCCGCGGCACCGATAGCGGTGGATGGGGTCGAGCTCGTAATCGGCATCGGCGTGCGGATGCTCTTCAAAAAAGACGGCCGAGCCGAACATCGTATAGCCCATCTCGGCCTCCTCCCCAAAAGAGCTCTCCACCAGCCCGTGCGAGCGGTTTTTACGATAGTAGGTGAGCATGCGGACAAAGACCGTGCAGAGCACATGCCGAAAGTCGTCCGGGTGCTCAGCATACAGACGTGAATGGTCCACACGGTAGCCCGCATGGGCGGCGATGGCGTCAAACATCCTCTGTTCCGACGCAACATCGGGAGGCAGCGGAAGCGCGGGAGCGTTGTTGCGCCGACGGGTCTGCGCGCCAGGTGTGCCCGCGGGTTCGGGCTCCTCTGCCGCGTTTGAGTTCGCGGCAGAAAGCCAAGAGCGGAGCGGCGGGTCATAGGGCTCAAACGCTCGGGCGATGCCGATGAGCTCGAGGTCGAGTTTGCGGACCGGGTCGTCAGCCAGAAGCTCGGGGTCGAGTGCGTGATAGATGGCGAAGTCATGCAGCCAGACGCGGGCATTCCGGTCGATCCCCGTGTCGAAGGCGCGGTACGCCCTCCAGAATTCGCGGATCTTGGCAAACCCGTCGGCGGGGTCTTTCCACCCGATGCCGTTGAGCAGCTCGTAGAGGTAGATGCAGGCAAACGAGAGGCTCGTCTCGCGCACCTCGCCGCGGCGCACGGCTGCCCGCCAGGTAAAGTACCCGCGCAGTTGCCGGTCGCTCATGTCGTTGTAGGTGGGATAGTACGAGGCAAAGCGCCCGTGGTAGGGGCAGTCGTCCTCAAAGTCCTCCATAAAGCGGGCCTGACGGTAGAAGAGCTCAGCCTCCGAGAGCCAGCGTCCCCGCGCCTCACCAGAGCGCTCCTGCCAGCGCGAGATCCGGCGCATCTCGCGGTAGCGGTCGGGGAGGTAGTTCGCCATCTGGCGGCCGGTGCGCACGATGGGCTCGTCGCGGTAGACGCCGGTGGAGAAGTGCGAGCTCTGGCGCAGCCGCTCGTTGGCGTTCAACCGTGCGATGAGCTCGCGAATATCGACCGAATCCTGTCCCATGCCCGCACCTCCCGTCAGCCTTGTGGGCGAATCTCTTCATGATACCACAGAGACAAACAGATGTTCGGATAATCGAGGAGAATCATTAGGAGGGGAGGTGCGGTCTGGGCATCGCGCGCCCGGTTCGACTTGTGTTTATATGGGCGGTTGCTGACGCTCGTCCCGTGCCGCCCAAGAGCGCGACGCGCGACGTTAAGCGGCGTGCTCAGTTGGATGTTGCGCCGCAGCGACGGTGGCGGTGTCAGATAAGTCGCCCGGGAAGACCTCTTCCTTGGCGAGAATGCCGTCAAACTCCTCTGGAGAATAAGGTGCCACTCCGGCAAGGGAGCGCGCCGCGGCTTCTGCCGCGTCAACCTGACCGATGCTCCGCAGGTAGGATTGCGTGTCCAGCATCTGGCTTAAGGTGGCGAGCAGCCGCTTGCGCGCCATCCGGTCTGCAGGTGTGTGAACCGGTCGCTCCTCTCCCATCTCGTGGGCGAGGCGGTCCAAAAAGCGCTCGCATCGGTCAAAGTCGCTGAGCTCTAGACAGGTGGTCTTGATAACGCGGATATTGGGAAAGGCATCGCGATCGACCGGTTTGCTGAGCGGGTCGTCAACGATCTCGATCGCAAGGTTCTCGGGTGGAAAGTACAGCGCCATGGTCCCTCCTCGTGCCGCGAGGCGCTGCATGCGGCGCGCCTCATTGCCGTTAGCCAGAACGTAGCAGGCGCATCTAACCAAAATCTAACCGGTATCTAACCAAGATCTGACCGGCGCAGCTCACAAGGGGTGACGGTTATTTGAGAATAATGTGGGCCGTTGGCACGACCAAGAAGCGCTTTCTTCACCTTTCCTACATATCGGCAGGTAGACCTATGGGTCATTTGGGGACGTGTTCCAAGTGACCCATTTTGACCCCATCCCAAAATGGGTTACCCCTCCCTAGAAAACTAGGTTCACCAGCACCATGAAGACCGCCGTGCTTGCAAAGATGGAGATGAGCATGTTGTGCCACCGCTTGTAGAGCACGGCCGCCACGACGATACCCACAGCCTCGGGAATGCCGCGCGATCCGCTCAGGAGGTTGACATCCTTGAGGCAATAGACAACGAGCAGCCCAAAGATGGCTCCGGGTAGGGCGTGCCCGAGGTAGCGCACATAGCGCGGGGTTTCTCGCCCGTCGGGAAAAACAAGGAAGGGCAGCGCACGGGTGAGGACGGTCGCCGCACCCGCGGCAAAGATGGTGGCGAGGATCTGCAGGGTCGTCATGCGAGATTGCCCCCGTTCCCATGCTCGGCCAGCGAGCTTGAGTCACTGCTGTCGGCGCGAGATAACCTGCGTGCCGCAGGGGCGCATTCCGGCTGGGTGGCGTCGGAGGCGCGGGACTGCCCATCGGCCGCGATCGGGCCCTGCCCCAAAGCCCCGGCTTCCTCTGCCTCGGGATACGCCGGCTCAATGCGCGGGCGCATCATCGTCACCGCGAGCAAGATGAGCGCCGGCGCCGGGATCATAAATCCATCGGGACCAAAGGCAACAAGCGCTACCGCCGCGCACGCAATGCCTGCAACGGCACTCAGATGCTGGGAATCCTTCTCCCACTGATTGAGAAAGATCACCACAAAGAGCGCCGTCATGGCAAACGAAACGCCCTCGACCGAGGTTGCCGCCACCGCGCCGAAGATGCCGCCGAGGGTGCAGCCGGCCACCCAGTAGAGCTGGTTTAGGAGCGTCGCCCAGAACATGAACCAGCCGCGGTCGATGCCGGCGGGCGGCTCGGTGGCATAGGTGATGGAGAAGGTCTCGTCGCACATGCCAAAGATGAGGTAGGCGCGCTTGCGCCCGACGTTGCGGAAGCGCTCGAGCATCGAGAGACCGTAGAAGAGATGGCGCGCATTGACGATGAAGACCACGGCAAAAGTCGCAAGCGGGTTAAAGGCGCCCGCCAGCTGCGAGGCCACGACAAACTCGGCCGATCCGGCAAAGATGACGACCGACATGAGCGTGGGCACCCACCAGGGCAGCCCGAGCGAGCCGGCAAAGATGCCGCAGGTGATGCCAAGAAAAACGAACCCTGCGAGGATGGGGATGGTATGGGGAAAGGCCGTCCGGAGCGCTGCGACCGCGCGCTCGCCCCGGGCGGTGCAGGCGCGCTTACGCCACGGCGGCCACCACGCGGGCGGGGAGGCCCGTCGCGCCCTCGATATGCGGCCAGGTCACAAAGACGATGGCGCCCGTGGCGGGCACCTTGTCGAGGTTCGCCATGACCTCGACCTGCAGGTGGCCGTGGTCGAGCACCCAGCGCTCGCAGGTGAGGTCGCCGGTCTCGGCGGCAAGGAAGGAGGCGTCGGTATCGAAGGTCTCATGGCCGTTCATGCGGATACCGCGCTCCTCGTAGAGAAACTGGAGTGCTGGCAGCGACCAGCCGGGGCAGTGCTCGCCGCCCTCGGCGTCGAAGTTGTTGAGTGCGGCATTGTCCGGCCAGCGGAGGTACCAGTCGGTGCGCAGCGCCACAAAGGCTCCCTCGGGAATGCGCCCGTGCTCGGCCTCCCACGCCGTGATGTCCTCAACGGTAACGGCGGTATCGGGGCCTTCGGCCGCAATCTTGGGCGTGAGGTCGATAACGCACAGCGGCATGGCAGTGTGCTCAACGCCGTAGGCCTCGGAGCCCGGCTTGCCCGGGGTGAAGTGGCTCGGAAAGTCCACGTGCGTGCCAAACTGGCCGGGGAACTTGTGGGTATGGATACGGCAGGAAAGCATCTCTTCATCGTAGTCGAAGACCGTCTGGCAAAGCTCGACGGAGCCCTCGGGGATGCCCGCCCAGTAGGGGCTGTCGTTGGTGAGGGGGTGGGTGAGGTCGACCCACGTGGCGGATTGCAGCTTCTCGAGTTCGGGCCAGAGGCTCATGGGGTGCTCCTTTTTGGTCGGTTACCGTGCAGCCGGTTGGACGGCGAGGCGATGGGCCCCTCCACGACTGCGCTCTACTATCCTAGCCCTCGGTTTGGTTGCGATGGGGGATATGCGCGGTCGAAATCAATCATTCACCCACCGCGGGCGGTGAGGCGCGGGCGATTGGCGGGCGTCGGGGCGGTCAACGGGCGGTCGTGGCCTATGGGGCTTACCCGCCTATGCGCTCAGGCGCTCGTCCACCCAGGCGCGCAGGTGCCCATCCATACGGTTGAGGGTAAAGCGCGTCGCCGGGTCGTGGAACGCCTCGGCGATGCCATAGGGCCGCTCAAAGGCGAGGTAGAGGTCGCCCGCCTCGTCGGCAATCTCAAGACTCGCGGGATAGACGAGCTCGTAGGCAAAGCAGGCCCGGTTGACGAGCCCGTCGGCAGGCGTGTGCTGCTCCGCCCAGCTCATCGTGCGGTGGGAGAAAAACGCCTCGGCCGCGGAGGGGGAGATGATGCTCGAGAGCAGCTCGTCGGCGCTGATGCCCATGACGTTCTCGACCGTGTCGATGGCGAGCAGGTGCAGGATGTCGATCTTGTCGGCGTCGCGCACCAGGTCGCAAAAGGCCCTCGTGCGCAGGTCGAGCCCTTCGGGCAGGTGATGCTCGCTGTGGTGGGCCACGGCGGCACGAATGAGGTCATCGAGGGCTGGGTCGTCGCAGAACGCTCGGATGAAGCCGTGCGCGCGAGCGTGGGCGCGAAAGTAGTCATCCTCCGCGAGCACGCACTCCGATGCGGCGGGGTTTGCGGTGAACGCCGGGTCGGTCAGATGGGAGGCCCCCTCAAAGAGCACGTCGACGCCAAGCGCGGCGTGGGGCGCGGAGCGGCGGTCGTTAAAGGTTCCCCAGCGTCTGACCTGCTCAAAGCGCCCGATATCGTGAAGCAGCCCGCAGAGCCAGGCAAGGTCGATGCCCGCGGGCGTAAAGCCTGACGCCTCGGCGATGCGCGCGCAGAGCTCGGCTACGCGCAGCGTGTGGTCGACCTTGAGGGCGATACGCGGGTCGGTTGCGTCGTAGGGCTCCACGTAGGCGGCGAAGGCGGCGCGCGCTAGTTCGCGGTTGATCGCGGCCGGCATCGCGGAAAGCTCGTCGTTGTTCGTCATCGAACCACCCCGTTAGCAGTTTTAGCCAGAACCCATCTGGTCAGCGTTTCATTCCGTTTGCCAATTGTATCGGGTATCTGTTTTGCCGTTTGCGGCGGTGGTTCCGTTGGACGATGACCGTGGTCGGCATCGAGAACGAGCTGGTGCAGTTGCCTGTGTTCTCGTCTTGTCTCGCATGGCCGTCAATACTATTAGTTAAGATGAATAATAGTAAAAGAGGGGATGTGCTATGGAACTAGGGGTGAAACGGTTAACTAAGCTGTTGCTGGATTGAGATGAAGGGGCTCGACTCGTGTTCGGGTGTTTGGAAGAGAAGATGCCCCTTGTGATTGTGGCGGCAGTGCCTTCATCCTGAATCGGATAACCAAGAGGCCGGTAACCCATGATGTGGACATCCTGAGCGTAGATCAACACCTGATGGATATCGTGGCGGCGTACCCGGAGCTGAACGGTAACGTTGCTGCTTTTGGCGATACCATTCCGTACCGTTACGAAGACCGTTTGGTGCCCCTCGATTTGTCAACGACTACGGTGGCATATTACGCGCCTTCACTTGAGGATCTTGCGGTCATGAAGCTATATGCATGGAGGCCAAATGACATCGCTGATCTTACGAGCGCAGATTTTCTTGCGAAGGTGGATTGGAAGCAGCTTGACTATCTTGTGATGGATGCGGGCGAGGCGAGAGCATCGTGTCTTTCGGATAGAAGGTACAACGAAATGCTTGCTACGTATCGGCGCTATGTGCGCGAGTGGCGCGACAAGGGGGAGGCTGTCGATGAATCTAACTTTTAAGGGCTTTTTAAGGCAGTATTGTCAGGAGCTTGCGGGAGAAGAAGCCACAAGTCTAAAAAGGCTCGCAGAACGTGCCGCCTCCGATGTCCCGCGTGTTGCTGAGCCATTGCTGCTGTTTGCCGCAAAGCAAGACAAAACCGACTATTTGAAACGCTTGTCAGCGGGGACATGGCTGGAAGTCGAGTTTGACTCTGCATCTGCAGAGATTCCTAAAGATGGCGGGTCATTGGAAGATGCGCTGGAGCGAGGCGACTTGCCGCCGCGCTATGAGCAGGTATGGCATGCCTATATTGCCAGGCGGCATGCCGTGGATGCAGACCGGAGGGTCATCGGGCTCATGCGCGAGAAAATCAACGACGCTATAGCTCGAAGCGGAGCGACCTGTTACCGGGTCAGCAAGGAATTGGGGCTCAACCAAGGCAATGTGTATGCCTATCTACATGGAGGTGACAACTCTAAGGTGAGCCGCGCAACGGCGAGAAGAATCTACCGCCATGTTGTGGAGGGTGAGGCGGCGTAGGCGGTTGCGGTGCCGCATGGGCTCTGATCGCTAGACAGGTGCCAGACGAATAGAAAGGAGGCCCCGGAGGGGTCTCCAACAGACGTTCCGCGGCCGTACGACGACGGGGGCGTCCGCTGGGGCCTTCCGGGGCCTTCTGCTTGGATAGGGGCGCGCTTATGCGAAGTACGCCACGCCACCTTCAAAGAGCGGCATGAACTTCTCGCCAGGGACGTTCTGGTAAAGACCGACTCCGCGGCGCTCCACGTGGCCCATCTTGCCAAAGACGCGGCCGTCGGGGCTCGTGATGCCCTCGATGGCGCAGACGGAGCCGTTGGGATTGACGTTGAGCGACATGCTCGGAACACCGGTCTCGTCAACGTACTGCGTGGCAATCTGCCCGTCCTCGCGCAGCTCGTTGAGCACCTGGTCGTTGGCTACAAAGCGACCCTCGCCGTGACTGATTGCCACGGTGTAAACCTCGCCGGGCTTGCAGGCCGAGAGCCAGGGGGAGAGGTCGCTCGCCACGCGGGTGCGCACCAGACGGCTCTGGTGGCGGCCGATGGTGTTAAAGGTGAGCGTGGGCGCGTCCGGCGTGGCATCCACGATGTCGCCATAGGGCACGAGCCCGAGCTTCACGAGCGCCTGGAAGCCGTTGCAGATGCCGAGCATGAGACCATCGCGTGCCTGGAGCAGGTCGCGCACCGCATCGGTAACCTCGGGCGCGCGGAAGAACGCCGTGATGAACTTGGCGGAGCCATCGGGCTCGTCGCCGCCGGAGAAGCCGCCGGGGATCATGACGATCTGGCTCTCGCGGATGCGGCGGGCGAGCTCACGGGTGCTCTTGGCAACCGCCTCGGGCGTGAGGTTGTTGATGACGAAGGTGTCGCAGGTGGCGCCCGCGGCCTCAAAGGCGCGCGCGGTGTCGTACTCGCAGTTGTTGCCCGGGAAGACCGGGATGATCACGCGCGGGCGGGCGAACTTCTCGCCGGCGTAGACGGGTGCGATGCGGCCCGTCTCGGCGCAGCGATAGGTGACGGTTTCCACGGCGGGCGCTGCGGCGGCTTCCTCGGCGCTGGTGCGGTAGGGGAACACGCCCTCCAGGGTGCCCTCCCAAGCCTCTTGCAGCTCAGCGAGGTCGATCGTCTCGTCGAAAGCCTCGAACGTATAGGCCTCGGTGGTGCGTCCCAGCTCCACCACGGTTGCGCCCTCGATGGAAGGCAGCTCCTCGTCGTCGGCAAGCTCAACGATGAAGCAACCGTAGGCGTTGTCGAGCAGGTCGCGCGCCTCGGCCTCGTAGTAGGCATCCGAGATGGCAAAGCCCAGACGGTTGCCCACACATGCTTTGAAGAGGGCCTCGGCCAAGCCGCCAAAGCCCGCCGTGGACGCGGCGAGTGCGGCACCGGAGTGCGCAAGCGCCTCGACGCCCTCAAACACCGCTGCCAGCGAAGTGGGATCCGGCAGCAGGTCATCGGCGCTGTAGGCGGGCTCGATGAGCACCACGCGGTGGCCGGCGCCCTTGAACTCGGGGGAGACGATCTGGTCGATTGAGCCGGTTGCCACGGCAAAGCTCACAAGCGTGGGCGGCACGTCGAGGTCCTCAAAGGAGCCGGACATGGAGTCCTTGCCGCCGATGGCGCCGATGCCCAGGTCGACCTGCGCCATGAGCGCGCCGAGTACGGCCGCCATGGGCTTGCCCCAGCGCTCGGGCACGTCGCGCAGGCGCTCGAAGTACTCCTGGAACGAAAGGTAGGCGCGCTTGTGGTCAAAGCCCGTCGCCACGAGTTTGGCGACGCTCTCCACGACCGAGAGGTAGGCACCGCGGTACTGGTCAGCCGCCATGATGTAGGGATTAAAGCCCCAGGCCATGCCTGAGACGGTGGTGGTCTCGCCCATCACCGGGAACTTGGCGACCATCGCCTGCGCCGGGGTGAGCTGGGTGTGCCCGCCGAAGGGCATGAGCACGGTGCCTGCGCCGATGGTGGAGTCAAACCGCTCCGAGAGGCCCTTGTTGGAGGCCACGTTGAGGTTGGTTACGAGTGCGCGCATGGCGTCGGCGAAGGAGCCGACCTCCTCGGCGCCGGGCGGCAGGGGGATGGTGCTCTCGTACACGTTCTCCAGGCTGCCGAACTCGTCGAGCGCCGCGCTTGCAAGCTCGCTCTCGGGGTCGATGGGGGCAATGCCCTGCTCAACTACATGCACGCGCTGATGCTTGGGCGCGCCATTGGAAGCCAGGAAATCGCGCGAGAGGTCCACGATCACGTCGCCGTCCCAAGCCATGCGGACGCGCTTCTCGTGCGTGACCTCGGCGATGACCGTCGCCTCGAGGTTCTCCTCCTCAGCGTAGCCCATAAACTCGTCCACGTCGTCCTCGGCCACGGCAACCGCCATGCGCTCTTGGCTCTCGCTGATCGCAAGCTCAGTGCCGTCGAGGCCCTCGTACTTCTTGGTGACCTGGTCGAGGTCGATATAGAGACCGTCGGCGAGCTCGCCCACGGCAACCGAGACGCCGCCCGCGCCAAAGTCGTTGCAGCGCTTGATGAGCCGGCACGCGTCGCCGCGGCGGAAGAGGCGCTGCAGCTTGCGCTCCATGGGGGCGTTGCCCTTCTGCACCTCGGCGCCGTCCTTCTCGATGGACTCGACGTTGTGCGCCTTGGAGCTACCCGTGGCGCCGCCGATGCCGTCGCGACCGGTGCGACCGCCGAGCAGGATGATCTTGTCGCCGGGCTGCGGCTCTTCGCGGCGCACGTGGCTCGCGGGCGTGGCGCCCACGACGGCGCCGATCTCCATGCGTTTGGCCACATAGCCGGGGTGATAGAGCTCCGAGACCTGCCCGGTGGCCAGTCCGATTTGGTTGCCGTAGCTCGAGTAGCCGGCGGCCGCGGTGGTCACGATCTTGCGCTGGGGGAGCTTGCCGGCAAGCGTCTCAGAGACGGGGACGGTGGGGTCAGCCGCACCGGTGACCCGCATGGCCTGGTAGACGTAGCTGCGCCCCGAGAGCGGGTCGCGGATGGCGCCGCCGATGCAGGTGGCCGCGCCGCCGAAGGGCTCGATCTCGGTCGGGTGGTTGTGGGTCTCGTTCTTAAAGAGGAAAAGCCAATCCTGATCCTCGCCGTCTACGTCAACGGTGACCTTCACGGTGCAGGCGTTGATCTCCTCTGACTCGTCGAGGCCGGTGAGCTTGCCGGTTGCTTTGAGGTACTTGGCGCCGATGGTGCCCATGTCCATGAGGCAGACGGGCTTCTCGTCGCGGCCAAGCTCATGGCGCATCTCGAGGTAGCGGTCAAAGGCCTCCTGCACCACAGCGTCATCGATCTGGATATCGTCGAGCACGGTACCGAAGGTGGTGTGGCGGCAGTGGTCCGACCAGTAGGTGTCGATCACGCGAATCTCGGTGATCGTGGGGTCGCGATGCTCGCCGGTAAAGTACTCCTGGCAGAACGTGATGTCGGCAAGGTCCATGGCGAGCCCGCGCTCGGCGATGAACGCGGCGAGGCCCCCCTCGTCGAGCTCGCGGAAGCCGTGGAGCACCTCGACCGGCTCGGGGTCGGGAATCTCCACCTCAAGGGTCTCGGGCTTCTCGAGCGAGGCGATGCGCGACTCGACGGGGTTCACCACGTAGTGCTCGATGGTGGCGATGGCGTCGTCGGTGAGCTCACCTTCGAGGATGTAAACCTTTGCGGCGCGAACGGTCGGGCGCTCGCCCTGGCTGATGAGCTGAATGCACTCGCTCGCGGAGTCCGCGCGCTGGTCGAACTGCCCAGGCAGCGACTCGACGGCAAAGACGTGCGCGCCGGCAACCTCGGGGAGCTCGTCGTAGGCGTTGTCCACCTGCGGCTCGGAGAAGACCGTCGTGACGCAGGTGCGGAAGAGCCCCTCGTCGATACCCTCGACGTCATAGCGGTTGATGAGTCGAAGTCCCGTAAGTCCCTCGATGCCAAGGGTGCCCGTGAGCTCGCTCTTGAGCTGCTGCGCCTCGACGTCAAAGCCCGGCTTCTTCTCAACGTAGATGCGAGAGACCATTCAAGCCTGCCCTTCTGTTGGGTGTGATGCATACCGTCTCTATGATACGACAGCACTGCCTCCGATTCTCCCCGTCGTTTGCATAGACATAATAGAACATATGTTCTAAGATAGCAAGAACAATAGTTCGATATTTGTAGAACGCTTCTAAAGTACTACAAATATATGGTATTCTGGCGGTCGCCATGTGGGAAATCGACCTGTACGGTATCTGGGATTGGCTGACGGAGCAGGAGGAGCAGTCGGATCGAGGTTGAGCTTATGGGGACGTCCTATCGAGAATTCAGACAGATGCATCCCGTGTCTGACGAGGCAATGGATGCGGCTCGGGCGGCCACCGAGGAGAAAATCCGGGCGTATGAGCTGCGCGAGGCCCGAAAGGCGTGCGGGCTCACGCAGGAGCAGGTTTCGGAGCGCATGGGCGTTGGACAAAAACGAGTCTCTGCGGTCGAGACGGGTAAGATCGACACGCTAAAGGTTGACACCTTGCGACGCTATGTTGCCGCGCTAGGGGGGACGCTCTGCATCACGGCGGAGCTCCCGCAGGGGGCAGTGCGCCTTTCGCTCTGACTGAGTGGTGATGCTGCCGGTGCGTTGCCGTGAGGCATGGGCGGAAGCGTCTCCGCATGCGTGGCGCTTGGCTTCTGCATGGTTGGACTGAGTTTGACCTCATGCAGGGGAGGGGGGTTGAACGATAATCGGTTCGATTGTTTACATGGGCACTGTTCGGGTGTTGCTTGGGGTGGGTTTGTGGAGCGAGAAAGAGGGGCGATATGGCTTCTGATGAAGTTGAGGCGCTGGCCCGTGCGGTGCTTGCGGGCGTGGGCGGGGCGGAGAACGTTGCCTCGGCAACGCATTGCATGACGCGCCTGCGTCTGGTGCTTTGCGATGAGGGGGCGGCGGACGAGGCTGCCGTGAAGGAGATCCCGGGCGTGCTCGGAGCAGTGCGCCAGGGCGGGCAGTTTCAGGTTATTATCGGGCCCGACGTGGCGCGGGTCTCTGATGCGCTCGAGAGCCTGCGGGCGACGTCTGGCCAAAGCGCTTCAGTCGGCTCGGCCGAATCGGCGGCCGGTTCGGCGCCGGTGGCGGCTGGGGTGCCGACGAAGGATACGCCCAGTTTGCACGATGTGGACGATGCGGGCGGACGGTCCGGCGCCGCCGATACAAAGCTTCTGCCCCTTTGTACCGCGCGTGGGGCGCTTGAGCTTCTGACCGCCTCGGTGGTGCCCTGCGTGGATTACCTCGGTGCCGCGGCCATCCTTCGCGGGGCGCTGTGGCTGCTCGCGAGCTGTGGGGTCGGCGCCGAGCAGGGGAGTGTGCTCGCCTTGCTCATCGGCCTGGCAGACGTCTCGTTCTATCTGCTTCCGGTCTTGGTTGCCTTCTCTGCCGCCCGTAAACTCAATGTGAGCGTTTGGCCGCCGGTCGGTATAGCCGCCGTTCAGGCCTATGCGTTTGCGGTTGCGCCGGGATCGGTTCCGGGTCCGCTTGGCGGGCTGCCTTTCTTGGAGCGCGGTGCCGGGCTCGTCTTCTCGGCCGTGGTCACCGCCTGGCTTTGCGCGCTGGTGGAGCGCGCCGTAGCCCCCCGGGTCCCCACCGTTACCCGTAGTGTGCTTGCGCCGCTTGCGGTACTCACGGTAGTTGGCGCTGGCATGGGCTTTGTTGTTGGTCCGCTTGTCATGAGCGCCTGCGGAGCCGTCTCGTTTGCCGTGCACACGGTCTTTCTCTGCTGGCCCGTGGCAACGGCGCTGGTTATTGGGGCTGTTTGGCAGCTTGTGGTTGCGCGCGGCCTCCATTGGCTTTTTACGCCGCTTCTGCTGGGCGAGCTCGTTGCTCTGGGGAGCGACCCCATCATGCTTGTCACCGTTATTCCGCAGCTAAGCCAGGCGGGCACTGCCCTTGGTGCCGCCCTGGTAGCATCCGACGCCGCGCGCCGCCACCAGGCGCTCGCCACGACGGGTCAGGCGCTCTTTGGCAAGACGGAGCCTGCGCTCTACGGCTTTACGCTTGCGGTGCCACACCTGCAGGCGGCTGCGAATGTTGCTTCTGGCCTTGCGGCGGCTGCAGCCATCGCACTCGGCGGAACGTTCTATGGGGTGACGGGCGGCGTCTTGGGCATCTTGGGCACGGTTGGCCCGGAGGGCGCGGGTGCCCCGACGGTGGCGTATCTTGCGGCTGCGGCAGTGGCCCTGATCTGTGCCGGCGTCTCTGCGGCCGTTGCGTTTCGGATGCGGCGCGGCGTCTCAAAGTAGGTCGTACGCTGCGTTCTGGCAAACTGCTAGGTAACGAACTGCGGCAATGACGGAATGCAACCTCCGCCATTGCCGCAGTTTGACATGTACTGGGTGTTTTCGAGCGCCTTACAGGTTAATCTGCGGCAACGGTGAATTCTTATGGTTGGGGCTGCTGGAGGAGTCGGTCCGTCGGGTTTCGCCCATGGGTCCGATACCCGGTAACCCGCCAGCGGCCATCCCTCTGCCTAGTTCTCCTCCACGCCGTCCGTCCAGGCGGCAACATCTTCAATGCGAATGACGCTCGCCACGCGCTCTACCTCGTCGAGGGCCGAGAGCGCCTCGCAGGCACGCCGCACGTCGCGCTCCACTGCCCGGTGCGTCAGGAACACGACAGAGCAGCGCGTGCCATCGCCATCTTTGAGCTGGTGGATCGTAGAGATGGAGATGCCGGCGTCCGCAAAGGCGGCAACCACGGGGGCGAGGGCGCCCACGCGGTCCTCAACCATAAGGCGGATGTAGTAGCGAGTCTCAAGCTCGTCGATCGGCCGCAAGCCGAGCACGCGGTCGTACGGCTCAACCTCGGGCATCGGGCCTTCGCCGCGCGCGATGGCGTCGGCCAGCTCGAGCACGTCGCCCACCACGGCGCTCGCGGTGGGGAAGGAGCCCGCCCCCGCGCCGTAGAACATGGTCTCGCCCACGGCGTCGCCCACCACAAAGACGGCGTTCATGGCGCCCGACACGCCGGCGAGCATGTGTCCCTCGGGAATCATCGTGGGGTGCACGCGCACGTCCACGCCCTCGGGGGTGTTCCGCGCGATGCCGAGGAGCTTCACGCGGTAGCCGAGCTCGCGCGCCTGGGCGATGTCGGCGGCCGAAACGTCGCGGATGCCCTGCATGTAGACGTCGTCGGTGGTCACGCGCGTGTGGAAGGCAATCGACGAGAGGATGGCCACCTTGCTCGCCGCGTCAAAGCCGTCCACGTCGGCCGTGGGGTCGGCCTCGGCGTACCCCAGGCGCTGCGCCTCGGCGAGGACCTCGTCGTAGTCGAGCCCCTCGGCCTCCATGCGGGTGAGCATGTAGTTGGTGGTGCCGTTTAAGATGCCCGCCACGGTGAGGATCTCGTTGCCGGTGAGGGCGTGCTCGAGCGCGTTGACGATGGGGATGCCGCCCGCCGCAGCTGCCTCGCATTTAAGCTGGACGCCGTGCTCGGCGGCAAGGCGTGCGAGCCGTTCCACGTGCCGGCCGAGCAGCGCCTTGTTGGCCGTGACCACGTGCTTGCCCGCGGCAAAGGCCTCCTCAAAGATCTCGGTTGCGGGGTGCTCGCCGCCGATGAGCTCCACCACGATATCCACGGCGGGGTCCGCCACAAGCTCGTGCCAGTCGGTTGTGAGCGTGCCGGCGGGGAGCCCCAACTCGGCCTCGCGCTCCGGACGCATGTCGCACACGCGGCTCACGGTGAGGTCGATTCCGTAGGCCCGGGCGTACTCGCTGCGGTGCCGCAAGATGGTGCGGACGGTGCCGCCGCCCACGGTGCCGAGCCCGATGACGCCCACACCCACGGTGCGGACGGTCTTTTGTGCTGTTGCTGTCATGGTGTTCCCTTCGAGCGTCGTGGTTTGCCGCCGTATCAAGGCCGTCTGCCGCGGGCCGCGCCCGGAGCGCGCCGCGGCGGTTGCCGCAACGCCCCCGTGGGCCCTTGCCGGTCCCGGGTCGCCCGGGTATCGGGCGCCGGGTCTCACCCCCGCCCCCCCCCGTGTCC
>NZ_NFHP01000013.1 GCF_002159335.1 Collinsella sp. An7
CATAGGCGGATGACGCGGAAACGGCCCCTCCCGGGGCCGTTTCAGTTCCAGATCGTTGTTTTCGCCCGCTGAGCTGGGCCTATGCCGGAATCTCTCCCACAGAAACCACCGAAGAGCCTCCTTTTGGGACTTAGTTAGGTACCCGACCATTGCATGAGCGGCAAAATGTGGTCGTTTTTCTACATGATTTGACGCTCGTGTAATGGCCGGGTACCTAACTCATCGGCTGTGGGAGCGGCGAATAACATGGCACTGGGGGTGGCCGTCCGCGGGCACGGGGTCTTGGGGTCTATGGGCGCAGGGCCGCCGCACTCGCGTGGCTGTGGTGCCCAGCGGCATGGGCTCGTGCGGCGCGTAGCCGTGACACCCGTGGAGACGCCGAAACGGCGCGCTACCGGGCAGCCGTCACGTACTGGTACGTGTCGCCCATGGGCACGAAGGTTACCTCGGGCGCGCCCTCGCCGAGGGCTGTGGGCAGCCACTCCGCCATGTACTCCATGCCCGGCTCCTCGAGGTTAAAGTGTCCGATCGCCACCGCACACTTGCCTTGGCCGAGCATGCCGGCATCGCGGACGTACTCGCAGGTCGTAAAGTCGATGAGCTCCATCGTCACAAACGCGTCAACGCCCTCGGCATCCATGGCATTGGCCGCCTCCGTGTCGGCCGGGCCGCCCATGATGTGCATCGGCACGCGCACGTGGCGTACGCGCGCCTCCGGGTCGCCCACGAGCCGCGTTCCGTTGAGGCCGAGACGCTCTACAAGGCTGGTCGCGAGCTCGCGACCGCTCACCTCGGGAATCTCGTAATCCATACACTTAAAGAGGTCGCCCGTACGGTAGCCGAGCCAGCCGAGCTTCCACGCGAACCCGTAGAAGATGCCGTCGGCGAGCGACCCGTCGGCCTCGAGCGGCACGCCCGCGTGGATATAGTCGTGGCAGCGCCACACTGCCCCGCCCCACGCGTCGAGGAGCTCGCGCTTGGCCTGGTACGTGCGGTTATCAGCCACCACATCCTGGTGGTCGCCATGATTCCAGAAGAGCGCTTCGTGCGTGACGATAAGGTTTGCGCCGAGCTCACCGGCACGGCGGATAACGCCAGCCGTGGGCCAGATGCAGGTCACGATGCCCGTGCACGGCTGGTCCACGTTGCCGTAAGTCACCTGGTCGCGCGTCGTAGCCGGGTCGATCGGCTTGCCGGTAAACGCGTCGGTGCTGCAGCAATAGTCCTTAACGCGCTGGATTGCTTCGCTGATGAGCATGAGAATGCTTCCTTTCTGCGTTGTGAAGTGTGGGGCGCGACAGGTCGCACCTTCGCCGCGCCTCCATCTTAGGCGGTTTGCCGCGGAATCACCCCGCCCGTGTCAACTCGACCCGGAAAACTGTGCATGGTTTGGCGTTTGCCAAGTAGCCCGCAAGGAGACACGCGTTCTACCTGCGGATTCTTGAACAGCACGGTGAGGTCTACTCGACGGGTCGCGGTTCTTACACAGTTTTCCGGCCCGAGTTGACAGCGCGGCACCCACGGGGAGAGCGAGCGCCGCGCCGTTGACGAAAAGATGACCCAGGGGAGCCGGCTCCTACCCCAAACGCAGACGTGGCGAGGCGGGAACCAAGACCGACGCCGGGGCCAACTCCGCTCTGAGGCCGCTACGCGCGCTCGGAGACCGGACCGTTCTCGAGCTCGTCCTTGGTAAAGCCGAAGAACCACACGGCCAAGAAGGACACCACGAACCCCGCGGCAGCCGCGATGGAAGCGAAAATGAGGTTCTCGGTGCCGCCGCCCACAAACGTGAGAATGGAAAGCACACTGGAGGGAAGGCCGGCGACATACGCGGTTACACCGAGCGCGAGGGCGAGAGCACCCGAGACAAGGCTGCCAACCATGCTGCACACGAAGAGCTTGGGGTAGCGGAAGTCCATGCCGTTCGCAGCCCGATTTGCGCCGTTCGCCCATGACAAGGGCCCCCTCCGGGCGCGCGAACGCATCCAGAAGGGGGCCCTGGCAAATTGCAGACGGGTACCCGCCGCGCTACTCCGCAACGAGGCGCTTGGCCTCGAGCACGGCGCCGTAGATGTTGGCGTCGTTGCCGAGCTCGGCGCGCTTGATGACCGGGCGCGGGAAGCCGGGAAGCATATGCTCAAGGGCCTTATCCATCATGCGCTCGAACGCGTCGAAGAGCTCCGGATGACAGCTGATGCCGCCCGCGATGGCAAAGACCTCGGGGTCGAGCACAGCTTGCAGGTTGATGAGCCAGTTGTCAAAGGCGAGCGCATACCGGTCGAGTCCGCGGATAGCCGCCTCGTCACCCGCCTCGATCCACTTGAAGAAGATGCGACCGTCCACCGCGGGATCAACCGGCTCGCCCTTCTCCTCGAAGATGCGCTTGCGCAGCGCCATCCAGCCGGCTGTCTCGGCAAACCAATTGCCCGGCGTCACGGGGTCGGCCGTGTTGTTGTTAAGGAAGCTGAACTCGCCGGCGAAACAGTGCGCGCCGCGCAGGGCCTTGCCGTCGATGATGATGCCGCCCGCGATGCCCGTGCCGATGCCGATGGTCACGCCAAAGCGCGTACCCTTGAGCGCACCGGCCGCGTACTCGCCCAGGCCCGCGCACTTGCCGTCGTTGTTAACGGCAACGGGCACGCCAAAGCGCTCGCGCATGAGCTTGGCGAGCGGGCACTGGTCCATGTAGGTGAGAGCGCCGCCGCGGTGGATGGTACCGTCCGGATCGTCCTCCATGACCGAGCCGGGAACGCTCATGCCAATAGCCGCGATCTGGTCGCGGTACGGCTCAACGAGCGACGCAAAAGCCTCGACCGCCTCCTCGGCGGAGGAGAAGTCCGTCTTGATGGAGCCGCGGTCGCCGACGAAGTTGAAGTCCTCGTCCATGATGGCCCACTTGACCTCAGTGCCACCCACGTCGATGCCGAAATACTGCTTCATGGTTCGCTCCTCAAGAATCGTGACTAGATGATGTTGCGCACGGCACCGTACCGCGCACCTAATTATTCAGCATACGCCCAGCCGGCTTTTCTTCAACCTGTAAAAAGAGAAACGAGCAGGTTAATCGGGGAACGGCGTCAACAAACGGACCGCTTGTCACCGCCGTTCGAACGATGAGCGCGGCACGGCGCGCCGTGATGCCACCGGGCCTCTTCTACGCCGCGCAGCCGAACCGGTGCGTGCCGCCGGCAACCTCCAGAGCCGTGCCGTCGGGCAGCACCACGTCGGCCATGATGCCATCCGGCACAGTGCACTCAAGGTCAAAGCGGCCGTTCTCGCAGCGCCAGAAGACCTCGATGCGCCCCTGCACCGACTCAAAGGCGCAACGGGTCCACGTGATGCCCTCACCCGGGCGAGGCGCGATGCGCACGCGCGCATACCCCGGCGCCGCCGGCGATATGCCGCCGATCGTCTGGTAGATCCAGTCGCACACCGCACCGAGCGCATAGTGGTTGAAGCTCGTCATGTCGCCCGGGTTGATGGAACCGTCCGGCAGCATCGAGTCCCAGCGCTCCCACGTGGTGGTGGCGCCCATGCGCACTGGGTAGAGCCAGCTGGGGCACTCGTCCTCCAGCAGCAGGCGGTAGGCCTCCTCTGTGTGCCCGTTCTCAGAAAGCGCCCAGGTCACATAGGGCGTGCCGGCAAACCCGGTCGCGACCTTGTAGCCGCCCTCGCGCACGAGCTTGGCCAGACGGTCAGCAGCGGGCGCCACCTCGTCGACCTCGAGCAGGTCAAAATGGAGGGCCAACGCATAGGCCGCAACGGCGTCCGAGGTCAGGCGACCGCCCTCGAGCACATACGCGTGGCGGAACGCCGCGCGCGAACGGTCGGCGAGCTCGCGCCAGTGCGCCTCGTCGTCCGTCTTGCCCAAGATGTGCGCCGCCTCGGCGGCGATCCAAGAGCTCCGGCAGAGGCACGCCTGCGCAATGAGATACTTGTCGGTCTTGCCGTCCATAGGCGCCTCGGGCGGAGCCGCCGGGTCGAGCCAGTCGCCGAGCTGCATGCCGGTGTCCCACAGCCCCGAGGGCGAAAGCCGCTCCTCAACCGCACGCAGATGCATCCCCATGGCGGGATACTGCGCCGCCAGCGCATCCACGTCGCCGTACGCCTGCCAGAGCGTCCACGGCACCCAGCAGCAGGCGTCTCCCCAGAGCGCAAGCTCGCCCACCGTCTTCCAGAAGTGGTCGCTGTACTTCACCACGTCGGGCGCCACCACGGGCACGCAGCCGAGCTCGTTGTGGGCCGTCTCGGCCATGAGCGTCTGCATCCAGTCGCCCAAGAAGGCGGCGCAGTCGTACTGGAAGGCCGCCGTGGGGGCAAAGACCGCGATATCGCCTGTCCAGCTCATGCGCTCGTCGCGCTGCGGGCAATCGGTGGGAATGCTCACAAAGTTATCGCGCTGGCTCCAGAGCGTGTTTGAGACGAGCTTGTTGACGTCATCGTTTGAGCAGGTAAACCAACCCGTTCGTGCAAGGTCGGAGCTCACGGCGATACCCTCGATGGCGTCCGCATTAAGCTCGCCCGGCCAACCCGTGACCTCGGCATAGCGAAAGCCGTGGAAGGTCATCGTGGGCTCAAACACATCGTTGCCGCCGGAGAGGATAAACGTGTCGGTCGCCTTGGCCTCACGGAGCGGACGCACGCCGAGCTCGTCGTTCTCGAGCACCTCGGCGTGACGGATGACCACCTCTGCGCCCGCGGGGCCCGATACGTGCACGCGCGTCCAGCCCACGATGTTCTGCCCAAAGTCGACGAGCGTCTTGCCCGAGGGCGAGGTCCAGATGCGAACCGGACGCAGTGTCTCGACGCGGCGCACCGGCGGCATTGCCTGGACATAAAGCGTCGAGTGGTCGAGCGCAACCTCGCGCACGGTGAGCTGCTCAGAGCGCGGTGCGATGCGGGCGTCGATAGTCTCGCCGTTGTAGAGCGAGTTTTCTACCACAGGCGTTGCGTAGGCCTTGGTTGAGCCGTCGGCAGCCGTGCGGGCAACTTGCCTGGAACCATCGGCGTACACGATCTCGAGCGCGCCCACAAAGCCAATGTCCTCGCCGTAGTCGATCTTCATGCGGTCAAAGCCGAGCGCGCCGCGCCACCAGCCGTTGCCCAGCACAACCGAGATCTGCGCTGCGCGGCCACCCGCGCGCACAAGCTCGGTGACATCGCACTCCTGCACGGGCAGGCGCCACTCGTACGCGGTCCAACCCGGGCTCAGCACCGCGTCGCTCACGGGGCACCCGTTGATGCGCGCCTCGTAGATGCCGTGCGCCGTTGCCACCAGACGCGCCGAGGCAACACCCGTCGCCGGCCCCTCCAGCTCCACGTCGCACGTAAGCTCGATCGCCTGGCCGCGCGCAGCCTCGGCGCCAATCATCTGCGCGCCCTCGAGCAGCTCGACTGCAGAAACCTTGTCTGTCATATGGTCGCCCTCCCGTTCTACGCGCAGGGCGGGGGCTCCGATGCGCCTCCGCCCTGCCGTCGTCATATCGTCCGTGCCGTCCGCGCGGTTAATCGCCGCCGGCGTTGCGCAAGACGAGGTGCCACTGGCACCGCCGCGCGCCCCACGTGCCCGCGGCCCCTTACGCCGCGTCCGTCGCCGTAGCCTCGGCGTCCGTCGCCGCGCCGTCGACCGCGCGCACGTGCAGCAGCATGTACTGGCGGCTCGGCAGATCCACGCGCACCTTGCCCGTGTAGGTGCCGGGCAGGGTCTCTACCGTCATGTTCCAGGTATCCACCACGTCGATGGTGTAGGTCTTGCCCTCGGGGAGCTCGAGGTCGCGGTACGCCGGGCGGAAGAACCCAAAGTAGAGCACCACGTCGTCCGTGCCCTCAGACCAGTTGTTGGCCATGCAGGTGATATCCCAGTTAAAGGTCCCCAGGCAAAAGCCGCGCTCGTAGGGCACAAGGTCCATGTCCTCGGGCAGACCCTCCATAAACTTGCGGCAAAAGCCGATGCGCTCCGGGCTGTCGCCGTAGAGCTTGCCGCCGTGCGCCCACCAGATCTGGGGTCCGCGGTCAACGTAGGTCTCGCCGTGGGTCACATACCCGCCGCGCAGGCAGCCCTCCCAGAAGCGACGCGTCATCTCCTCGGCGGTGATGTTGCCCCAGCCCCAGTTGATGTTGCCCTCGTAGGCAACCTCGTCGGCGAGCACGGGCTTACCGTAGGCCGCGCGCAGCTCGGTGACGCACTCGGTGGTGCGCTGCAGGTCGCAGCGCTGCCAGCTCACATGCGTGATCCAAGGGTGGCTGTGGTCAAAGAGCGTGCGGCAGTTGTGGATGCTCCGCAGGTGGCCGTACGGGTCGTTGGCCATGACGATGCGCGCGTACTGGTCCCAGTCCTCAACCGACTTCTGCGGCATGAGGTCAAACTCGTTGGCGAGGCTCCACCAGATGTTCTTGTAGGCGCTGTAGCGGCGCGCCACGTACGAGAGGTAGAACGCGTCCTCCTCGCGCGTCATCTGGGCGTTGCCCCACTCCGGCTTGTCATAGGGGTGGAGGAGGATCAGGTCGGCCTGGATGCCGAGCTCGTCCAGCTGGGCGAGCCGGTGGTCGAGGTTCTCCCAAAACGGCTCGTAGAAGCGTGTGCGGTCAAAGCCCTCCTCGATGGAGCCCTCGTAGGCGTACATCGCCGGGTCGTCGGTGTTGTAGTCGTAGAACTTGGGGAAGATGCACATGCGCACCTTGTTAAAGGGCGAGGCGGCCAGCGTCTCAAGCGTCTGCTCCTGCACCTCGGGGGCCTGGTTGGTCCAGGCGTAGCAGGTGGTGCCAAAGGGCAAGAAGCTCGTGCCGTCCTCGTAGGAGAACGTGTTGTTGCCGCGCGTCTCAAAGGGCGTGTCGCCGCGGCGCACGTCACTCGTGCGGAGCACGCGGCCGTGGTTGCCGGGGCCCGCCGGCGTAACCTCTACCTCACCCGTCTTGCCTGCGAGCGCGGGGTCGTTGGAGGCGGTGCGCCAGGTCCAGGTGCCCGCCGAGCGCGGCATAAAGCGGATGCCGTAGCGGCCCGCGCCGCGGTAGAAGCCGCGCACCTCGACGGCGTCGGTGCCGTCGGCGCGCTCAAAGGTGGCGGAGAGCTCAACGTCCGCATAGGGGTTGCCCTCGGCGGTGCCCTCGAGCACAAGGTCAAGGACGCGGTACTGCTCTACAGTCTGCATTGCTGCTCCCATCTGGGCGACGGGCCGGCGCCGCCTTGGCACCGGCCCGCGCGCTGCGTGTCTTTACTTTACCTTCTTGACCAGCATGATGAAGATCACACCGGCGAGGATGAGCGCGATGGCCACGGGGAAGGTCATGAAGTACGACCCGGTGGCAACCACGATCGAGGAGGTCACCACGGGCGCGATGGCCTGGCCCACGGTGTTGGCGAGGTTCTGGATGCCCATGTCCTTGCCGGCCTCCTCCTTGGAGGGCAGCACGTCAACGTTGAGCGCCTGGTCGACGGCGGAGTAGATGCCGTAGCCAAAGCCGGAGAGCGCGGCAAAGATGTACATGCTCTCGGCGGTGCGCATGACCCACGGGGCGATGAAGGCAATGCAGATCACCGCGGAGGACGCGACGATGAGCGGCTTGCGGCGACCGATCTTGTCGGAGATGACGCCCGAGATGAGCGAGGTCACGAGCGACACGATCATGATGATGACCGACATCGTGGAGAGCACCGCGCCGGCGGTGACGTCGTCGAGGCCGATGTAGCGCTGGAGGATGTAGAGCTGGTAGCCGCTGATCACCATGTAGCCAAAGATGAAGAGCAGGCGCCCCACGAGGGCCATGTAGAAGTCGCGGCAGTTCTTGGTGGGCGGGATGAAGCTCTTGGCAAGGCGCACGATGCTAAAGGGCTCGCCGGCGGTCTCGGCCTTGGCGGACTTCTCGCGCGGCCAGATCAGCAGCACGATGATGCCCGTAAAGAGCCAGGAAATGGTACCAAAGAGGAAGCCCGGCACAGGGTTGGTGATGAACTGAGAGCCGATGATGGTGCCCACGGACTGACCGCAGGTGGCGCCGGCGCCGTAGAAGGCCGAGATGGTGCCGCGACGGTCGAGCGGGATGCGGTCGGAGAGCACGGCCACGGCGGGCGCGAGCATGCAGTTGAGGCCGACCTGCAGCGCCGACCAGCCGGCAACGATGCCCGGGACGGTCGTCTGAACCGAGGTGAACCAGAAGGCCGCGCCGGTAAAGATGCCGCCGACGGCAATCCAGGGCGTGCGGCGCCCAAAGCGCGAACGGCAGGCGTCGGAAAGCGCGCCAAAGACCAGGTTAGAAACCAGGGCAAAGATCGAGCCAAAGGCCTGCATGGAACCGAGCACGCCCTCGGCCTGGCCGGGGAAGAGCTCGTTAAAGCGCTGCGGCAGCAGCACCGCCGAGCCGATGGTGCCCGACATCATCCACATAACGCCAAAGATGATGAAGCCGATGCAGAACCGATAGAACGTCGCCTTGGACATGGGTCTGCCCGTATCGGGCGCGATGGAATTGGGATCCACCGCCGGGGTGGCTTGAGCCATGGGGTCTCCCTTCTGTGCGCATGCGCGCGTGCCGTACCGGGGCGGGCGAGGCACCTGAGGGGGACGCGCGCCTCGCCGCTCCATTTCTTGCCGAGTACCTACCAGGGTCTGCATCAGCCCACCGAGCACGCTTGGTATAGCGTGTTGCCTGCAGTTCTGATTACTTACTAACTAGTAAGTACTTTCAGCGTGAATATACGCCGCAAAGCGTAGCGTGGCGGGCTGGCGCCGGTAAACGGTCGGTAACAATCGGTTAGTGGTTAGTAAGTAGTAATAATGCTGTGTAACGATACCGCTACGCGATAGATAGGTCGCCACTCGCCGAATCGGTGGGGTGGGCTGCTTTGACGCGCACCCGCCATGCGCGGATAATCGCCTTTTACGCCGCCGTCGTGCGGGGCGCCACGCATCGGCGCCCAACGTCCCGCGTTTCCATGCACGCAGCCGCAAAGGGAAGGAGCCGCTGTGTCCGAGAAAAAGCAGCCTGTCATAGCCAACAAGAACCGCACCGCTGCCGCCGAGGAGCGCCTGCACGAGATCGTGCTCGCCGCCGTCGACATCATCAACGAGCGGGGCTACAACGGCATGTCGCTCCAGGCCGTGGCCAATAAGGTGGGCATTACGCAGGCGGGCGTGCTCCACTACGTGGGCAACAAAGAGGGCCTGCTCTTTGAGGTCATCGAGCACTATTACGACCGTTCGAGCAGCTCGGAAGATTACTTTTCGCTCTTTGAGCCGGGCGGTGCGCTCGAGGACGGGCGGCCCAAGATCCCCGAATACTGCCGCCTCATCGTTGCCGAGAACGCCCACCAGCCCGAGATGGTCATGCTCTTTCAGATGCTCAACACCGAGGCCATCTCGCCCGCGCACCCGGCGCACGACTACTTTGTCAACCGCACGCGCGGCGTCACCGAGCGCGATGGGGCGGAGCACGACTGGTCGGTACCCGAGGGCGTCGACGCGCAGCTCGCGCTCTCGGTTGCCCTCGCCGCCATGTACGGGCTCGAGGGCCGCTGGCTCGCTCGCCCCGACGAGATAGACTACGAGGCCGAATGGGCCCGCTTTGAGGACGTTCTCTTCCCCCTGCCGCTCTGGGAGGGCTACCGCTAAGGGTCGTCGGGGACGGTCCCCCGCGCCGTCCAGTCTCCACGCCCTGACTCATTTTGGGACGGGGTCAAAATGAGTCACTCGGAACGGACGTACGGACGCCTTTACTCAGCATCTCCCTAGGGCACGCGATACTCTCATAATAGCATCGTATTATCTTATAGATAGCTATAATATAGCTGTTTATAATATAGCTATCTATAAGATAGGAGGAGCGATGTTTATTGGCCGCGCACGGGAGCTCTCCGAGCTGGAACGACTCTATCGATCCGACCACTTCGAGATGCCCGTTATCTATGGCAGGCGCCGCACAGGTAAGACGCGTCTCATCACGACATTCATCGCGGGAAAGCGCGCCATCTACGTGCAGGCACGCCGCAGCAACGCCGCCGCGAACCTGCGGCTCTTGAGTCAAGCTATCCTCGGCTTCGCAACTGGTACGTCCACCGGCTCCTTCTCATCGTTCGACGAGGCGCTCGATGCGCTCGCCGCACTTGCACGCGACGAGAGGCTCGTCTTCGTCATCGATGAGTTCCCCTATCTCGCGCAATCATTCCCCGAGATCTCATCGCTTCTGCAAGAGAAGATCGATCATGCTTTCAAGAATGAATCGAAGCTGATGCTCATCCTCTGCGGATCGTCCCTCTCCTTCATGGAGGAGCAGGTGCTCGGCTACGAGAGCCCTCTCTATGGGAGGCGGACAGCCCAGTTCAAGATTCTGCCGCTCCCCTACCGAGAAGCCCGCACCTTCTGGGCGGAAACCGACCCCGTCGACGCAGCGACCTATTTTGGGATAACCGGTGGCATCCCCGCCTACCTCGAGCTGATCGATCCGACGATTTCGGTGCGTGAGAACATCGAGCGTCTCTTCCTTACACCCAGCGGATTCTTGTTCGAGGAGCCGACCAACCTCTTGCTCCAGGAATGCCGCAACCCCGATCAGTACGATGCCATCATCCAAGCAATCGCCGCTGGCCGAAGCCGCCTCTCCGAGATCGCCTCGCTGACGGGTATCCCGGAGAGCAATACGCGCACCTACCTCGTCAAGCTGCAGACACTCGGCATCGTGAAGCGCGAGCTGCCCTTTGGCGTCGCAAGCAGCAAACGCGCAATCTACGCGCTGGCCGACCACATGTTCCGGTTCTGGTACCGCACCGTTCCCTCCAACCTCGCCCTAATCCAAAACGGCATGGCCAACCAAGCCTACGCGCGTATAGAGGACCTGGTGCCCACGCACATGGGCGCGGTTTTTGAGGAAATCTGTCTACAGTACCTGTATGATCGCGCACGCGCGGGGGATCTCGGTATCGTTCCCGCCAAGGCTGGACGTTGGTGGGGAACCGATCCCCGCACAAGGACGCAGGAGGAGATAGACATCATCGCTTCCGACGGAGATGCCGCGCTCTTCGCAGAATGCAAGTGGCGCAACGAGCCCGCCGACGCCGAGGTGCTGCGTACGCTCGTCCACCGCAGCGAGCTCTTCCCCCATGCCGAGAAGTGCTACTTTGTCTTCTCCAAGACAGGGTTCACCGCCGGCTGCACGGAGCTTGCCCAGCAGCGCGGCGACGTCGAATTGGTCACGCTCGCCGACATGTACGGAGACTGAGCTGGCATCTACAGCCCGTAGCGCTCGAGCAGCTCCTTTTGATGCTCACGCAGGCAATCGCGCAGATAGGGAATGGAAAACGCAGATGCCCCGGACACCGACTCGATGGCCTGCTTGCTCAGGAGCGCATGGCGCGCCGTGCTCAGACCCTGTGCCGTCTTCCCCGGCGCTGTGCCACCTCAGCGATCAAACTCGGCCCATCGTCCTGCGCCATCGCTTATAGTGGCCGTCGCGAAATGAGGCCCATTTTCATGCGTCCCGAGAGCTTCCGCCTACTTCCCCACCAAAAACAAGCACGCTGAAACCCATCATTTTCGCCCAGCAGCGACACGGAAGCCCGTCGAGGGGGTTATTCAGGGGGTTAATCTCAAAACTTCGCGTCAATGTAAGGATGAAAACGGCTCCTCACGAGTAGGCTGGCCCTGCAGCTCAGAAAACCCGCAGGTACAGAGCTTACCCAAATGTGTTCTACGCGGCAAACCTCTATTCCATCCTTACATTGGCGCGAAGTTTTTATTTTAACCCCCTATAGAGACACGCAAGGGGCCGGAGACGCGCCGTCTTGCCGGCCGAGCGCCACGCGCCGCCCGCAAGACCGCTTGCCCCCGGCCCTTGCCGCCCTCGCTTCTCCCCTACTCGGCAAACGCGATAGTCGCGCGGACGGCACGGCGCCAGCCCGCGATGCGCTCAGCACGGTCGGTTGCGGCCATTTGCACGTCCCAGCTCGCGCGCGGCTTGCAGCCGTGCGCCACGTCGGCCGGGTAGAGCCCGAGCGCTATGCCTGCCGCCCACGCCGCGCCAAGGCCGCTCATCTCGTCGTTGCCCGCCGCCACGAGCGGCACGAGCAGCATGTCGCAGAGGAACTGCATAAGATAAGGGTCGCGCGTGGGGCCGCCATCGACCCGCAGCTCGGAGAGGTCGATCCCGGAGTCGCGCTGCATGGCATCCACCACGTCGAAGATCTGGAAGGCGATGCTCTCGTCCGCCGCGCGCACAAACTCGGCACGACCCGTGGTGCGCGTCATGCCAAAGACGGCCGCGCGCGCTTCGCTCTCCCAGTGCGGCGCGCCCAGGCCCGTAAAGGCCGGCACCAGGTACACGCGGCTCGCCGGATTGGAGGCGTAGGCCAGGTCGGTCGCCTCGCCCGGACCCTCGATCAGGTGCATGTCGTCGCGCAGCCACGTCTTGACCGCGCCCGCGTAGTTGATGTTGCCCTCGAGCACGTAGGTGGTCTCGCCGCCCATGCGCCAGGCGAGCGAACTCGAGAGCCCGCAGGTCGAGCGCTTGAGCCCGCCTCCGATGTTCATCATGACCGAGGAGCCGGTCCCGAGCGTCGCCTTGGCTTGACCGCGCCCGTAGCAGCCCTGGCCAAAGAGGGCCGCGTGGCTGTCGCCGAGCACGCCATGGATGGGCACCGGCGCGGGCAAAAAACCGTCGAGATCGGTGGTGCCAAAGCAGGCGTCGGAGTCGGTGACCTCAGGGAGCCATGCGGGGTCGATGCCAAAGAGCCGGCAGGCGCGCGTCGACCAGGCGAGCTTCTCGATATCAAAGAGCTGCGTGCGGCTCGCGTTGGAGTAATCGCAGCGAAACTCTGCGCCGTGCGTGAGGGTCCAGACCACCCACGCGTCGACGGTACCGAGGCAGAGCTCGCCGGCGCGCGCGGCCTCGGCGGCGGCCGGCACGTGCTTCATGATCCAGGCCATCTTGGCGGCCGGGTAGTAGGGCGAGAGCGCGAGACCCGTGCGCTCGCGGATGATCTCGGCCGCGCCGTCAATCCCCGCGATGGCGTCGCACACGTCCTGCGCGCGCGAGCACTGCCACACGATCGCGTCGCAGAGGGGGTCGCCTGTGCGCGAGTTCCACGCAACGGTGGTCTCGCGCTGGTTGGAGATGCCGACGCCCGCAATGTCGGCCGGGTCGACGCCCTCGGCCTCCACCACCTCGCGCGCCACGGCGAGCACGTTGGCGGCGATCTCGGCCGGGTCGTGGCTCACCCAACCGCGCTCGTTCACCTTCTGCTCGTGGCTACGGTCGGCGCGGCGGATAAGCCGGCCCGCCTCGTCCACCAAAAGGGCCTTGGTGCCCTGTGTGGACTGGTCGATGCCGATGATGTAGCGACCCATGGGGCCTCCTCGGGTAACAGTTTTGGGACGGGGTCGTTTTGAGCCGCATGGTTCAAAACGACCCCGTCCCGAAATGAGACAAATGCTTACTTGCGCGCGATTGCGGCGCGGGCCGCCTCGGCGATGCCCTCGGCGTTGAGGCCGTAGTGGTCGAAGACCTCGGGCGAGGTGCCCGTCACCACGGGGGCGTCGGGCAGGGTGAGGCAGCGCACCGGGCAGGGGCACTCCTCGCCCACCACCTGCGCCACCATGGAACCCAGGCCGCCGGTGGGCGCGTGCTCCTCAACCGCCACCACGGCGCCGCAGGCGCGCGCGGCCTCGATCACGGTGTCGCGGTCGAGCGGCTTTATGCAGTACATGTCGATGACCGTGGCCTCCACGTCCTCGGCCGCGAGCAGCTCGGCGGCGTCGAGCGCGGGGCGCACCATCTCGCCGCACGCGATGATGGCCACGTCGCCGCCGCGGCGGACCCACGTGGCGCGGTCCATCTCAAAGGGGCAGTCCTCGGCCGTGTAGACGTCGTCCACGGCGTTGCGGCCCACGCGGATGTAGGCGCACTGGGTGTCGGCGAGCAGAGCCTCGGCGAGCTTTTTGCTCTGCCACTCATCGGAGGGCAGGTAGACGCGCATGCCCGGAATGGCGGCCATGGCGGCGATGTCCTGCGCGGAGTGGTGGCTCATGCCGAGTGCGCCGTACGAGACGCCACCCGAGACGCCGAGCAGCTTGACGTTGGTGCGGGAGTAGGCGCAGTCGACCTTGGCCTGCTCGTAGCTGCGGGTGGTGAGGAAGCACGCCGGGCTCGCGACCCAGGGCTTCTTGCCGCACGCGGCCATGCCGGCGGCCATGCCCACGGCGTCCTGCTCGGCGATGCCGGCCTCCACGGCCTGCGCGGGATACGTATCAAAGAACGGCGTCATGCTCGCCGAGCCGCGCGAGTCGGAGCAGACCACAACCACGTCGCGGTCGCCCGAGGCGGCGGCGTCCATAAGGACCTCGCAGATGACCTGCTTGTTTGCCTTGGTCTTTGCCATCTTTAGGCCTCCTTTGCGTTGGCGCAGGCGGGGCAGCCGGCCGTTGCGGGGTGTACCGGGCAGTCGGCCGCAGGCGCGGGAGCAGCGGCCCCGGCGCCACCGGCAAGCGCGCTCACCGGGGCGGTCGCGCCGGCACGCTCGACCGAGAAGTCGAGCTCGGGCACGTAGGCCTCGCCCTGCTCTGCAGCCTTGGCGTGCGCCGCGAGGTCGGCCGAGATCTGCGCGTACTCCTCGTCGTTGGGCAGGTGATGGTGCCAGCCGGCCTTGTTCTCCATCACGGGCGAGCCCAGGCCCTTCACGGTGTCCATGATGATGGCGGTGGGCTGGCCCTCGGTGGCCGCGGTCTCGGCAAAGGCCGCCTCGAGCGCGGCGAGGTCGTTGCCGTTTACGCAGACGGTATGCCAGCCAAACGCCTGCCAGCGCGCCTCCTGGCTGTCGGCGCGCATGACGTCCTCGGTGTTGCCGCTGATCTGCAGGTGGTTGCGGTCAACCACGGCGCAGAGGTTGTCGAGCCCGTAGGTGGCGCCCGCCATGGCCGCCTCCCAGATGGAGCCCTCGGCAAGCTCGCCGTCGCCCATCACCACGTAGGTGCGATAGGGGCGGCCGTCCATCTTGGCCGCGAGCGCCATGCCCACGCCCACGGGCAGGCCGTGGCCGAGCGAGCCGGAGTTCATCTCGATACCCGGCAGCTTGTTGTTGGGGTGGCCGATATAGGGGCTCTCAAACTTGGAGAACCGTGCCTTGACGTCGGCGAGGTCGAGGTAGCCGTAGTGGCAGAGCACCGCGTAGTACGCCTCCATGGCGTGGCCCTTAGAGAGCAGGAAGCGGTCGCGGTCGGGGTCGTCGAGCTTGTCCGGACCGACGTTCATGACCTTGCCATAGAGCAGCATGAGCGCGTCCATCACGCTCATGTCGCCGCCGATGTGCCCGCCGCCACCGGCCACGATGATGTCCACCGCATCCTGGCGCAACCGCCAGCGAAGCGTCTCAAAGTTCTCAGCCATCTCTCTCCTATCTTCTTTGCTTCTGAATGGGTCATTTGGGGACGTGCTCCATCTGACCCATTTTTGGGGCTGCCCGAGGTCGCCGCGAACATGGGTCAGATGGAGCACGTCCCCAAATGACCCAAAGCCTCCCGCCCCGCGAGGCATCCGCCCGGTCGCAGGCGGCAAGGTCGGGTGCCTCGGAAGGCCACAGCGTCGACCGCCTACTCGCCGCGGAGGTACGCCTTTACGTCCTCCTCGATCGGATCGTAGAAATCGGGCTGGATGCCCAGGTACTTGCAGGCCTCGTAGAGCACCGGCACCACGTCGCGGTGGATGCCCACCACGTGGTGGATGTAGGGGCCCTCGACAATCTTGGCCTCGAGGCGCTTGAGGTTCTCGACCTCGATCCAGAGGTAGGTGCCCATGCCCTTGGGGCCGTCGATGCCCTTGGCGCGGCCGAGCAGCAGCGAGTACTCGCCGTTGTCGCCGTCAAAGCGCACGAGCGAGATGTCGCCGTGGCGCGCCTCGGCCGTGAGCGCGCCGGGGTAGTCAAAGGCGAGCGGCACGGTAAGACGCGGAGTCTCGCACGCCACCGAGCAGGGCCAGGGACCGCAGTGCTGCAGCAGCTCGCCGTTCTCGTTGTCGGGGTGGCGGACCGTCCAGTCGGCAAAGAAGCTGCGGGTCTCGCCCATGCCGGCGGCCTCGACCATAAGCGAGGTGATGGCGCCGTGGATATCGGTCTCGCAGACGATGGGGATACCCATCTCGTTCAGAATCGCGTTGGCGCCACACGGCATGATGCCGAGCTCCGCCTGCAGCGCGTTCCAGCACTGGATGGCGCCGGCGTTGCAGCCGTACTTGTCAATGAGCGCCTTCATGCCGTTGGCGAGCGCCGCCACGGTCTGGGCCTCGTCGTCGGTGGTCTCGACCTTCATGTGCTCGCGGATATAGGCGAGGGTCTCGGCCATGCCGGCCTCGTCGGTACGGGCGTCGCGCACGGCCTGGATGAGCTCGGTCATGGGCACGGGCGCAAGCTGGATGTTAAAGCGCTCGAGGAGCTCGCCCTCGTTGACCATGGTGGTCCAGAAGTCAAACGGACGGGTGGACATCTGCAGGATGCGCGTGTTGCGCATGGTCTTGACCACGTTGCAGACGGCGAGGAAGTCGCGCAGGCCGCGCTCAAACTCCGGGTCGGTGAGGCGGCAGTTGGTCATGTAGGTAAAGGGCACCTGGAAGCGACGCAGCACCTTGCCGGTGGCAAAGAGGCCGCACTGGGTGTCGCGCAGGCGGGTGCCGTCGGCCTCGGGGCGCTCGTCGCGCGGGCCCCAGAGGAGCACGGGCAGGCCGAGCTGGCGGGCAAGGCGGGCGCAAAGGTACTCGGTGCCAAAGTTGGCGTGCATGAGCATGATGCCGTCCACGCCGGCGGCCTGGAACTTCTCGACGATGGGCTGCACGTGGCTGTCGTCAAAAAGGAGCCCCTCGTCGTTGATGTCGTCGATGTCCACAAAGTCGATGCCGAGCTCGCGCATGCGGTCGGCGGTGAGCCCGCGGTACTTGATGGCATCGGGCGCAGAGAAGATGCTCCGGCGCGTGGGCACAAAGCCCAGCTTGATATGCGGCTTGGCTGCGGTGACGTTCACGTTACTCCCCTTCTTACGCGGGACGCCGGGAGCGCGCCCCAACCTTGCAAGGCAACGGCGCCGAGGCCGCTCGCCCCACCTTTGCGGACATGGCCAGCGTACGCCCATCTGTCCGTATTGTCTACTAAACGTTTTAATCTTGTGTTTAGGTATAGTGCGACAGTTTGCGGTAAACGGTCGAATAAACAAGGTGAACGGTTATGAAAATGTGCATAACTTGGAGGACAGCCGCGACGACCGCAACGGGCGGGTCGGGAGCGGCGACGGCGGCGCAGAGGGCCGGCAAGGGGGCTTTCAAAAACTCGACCCCCGATGTGAGTGTATCTTTTGGGAACGTGCCAGCAGACCCCGCGTTTCGGGCCCAAATCGGCGCCAAAACCGCAGGATAGCACTTTAGCTTAGTAAAGTGTATCTGCAGGCTCAGAAAGATGCACTCACTTCGGGGGTCGAGTTTTTCGCGCGCCCGTCAACGCGCCCAAAACGCGCCGGATTGCGAGACGCGGGGGCTTCCGCCCGCGGGGGCTCACCCGCTAGCGGCTCGCCACGCTTTTGCGTTCGACAAAGTAGGTGCTCACCAGCGTCTTGCAGGTGAACTTCTTGGGGTTGTTGACGTTGCCCATGAGTCGGCGGACGGCGATCTCGCCCACCTCGTGCTTGAGCACGTGCACCGTGGTGAGCGGCGGCGTGGAGAACGCGCCGAGCGCCAGGTCGTCAAACCCGATGATCGAAACATCTTCCGGCACCCGCACGCCCGCCTCCGTCAAGGCCCGGATAGCACCTACGGCAAGCACGTCGTTATCGGCAAAGAAGGCCGTCGGCAGCTCGTCGCGCGGAGTCGCGGCGACCCACGCCGCCATGTCCTCGTAGGCCGACTCGAGCGTGGTGCCGAGCTCGACGCGCCACGCCGGGTTGTAGGCGAGCCCCGCCTCGTCGAGCGCGCGGTGGTAACCCCGCTCGCGCGCCTTGAAGTTCTGGATGCGGAAGTTGCCGGCCAGGTAACCGATCTGTCGGTGCCCGCGCTCGGTAAAGTGGCGCATAGCGCGCAGCACCGACCCCTCGTTTGCCATAACCACCGCGTCAAAATCGTAGCGGTCGCTCCAGCCGTCGAGCACCACAAGATGCGCGGCACACCCGTGGAAAAGCTCGTAGTCCTCCTCGCCGAGCTCGGTGCTGAGCAGCACCACGGCGGCCGTGGGGTCGCCCACGAGCGAGGCCACCTGCGGGCGAACCGCATCGAGGTCTGAGAAGTCGAGCGACACAAACGAGGTGCCCATGCCATGGCGGCGCGCCTGGCGCTCAACACCCTCGATGACCGAGGGGTGGAAGGTGCTGTCGTCCACAATGGCGCCGGTCTTGCGCGCGAGCACGAAGGTGATGCTGTCGAGCTGCGAAGGATGCTGGTAGCCCATGGCCTTGGCAACGGTGCGAATCTTCTCGGCCGTCTCCTCGCTCACGTTGCGCTTGTGGTTAAGGGCGTTGGACACCGTCGCCGGCGAAAACCCCGTTGCCCGGCTGATCTCGCGCACGCTCACTTTTGCCATGGTTCACCTCAAGGTCCCGTATGCGAGCGCAGGGCCTATGGGCGACCCGGCGCTAAACACACGTCGTAGACGTTTACTTATGTGTTTTATACCATCATGCTTGGCAGGTCCAGCGCGACGCTAACGTCGGTGAACGGTTGGTAAACAAACGTGAACGGTGAAAAATCGTGATGCGGCGGACGGTGCGACGCGGACCGACAGGCCTCGCTCAGCGGCGCCATGCCCGCCGGCACGACAGGACGTACAGGTCACCAGCTGACAAGACGTCGCGGGCGTTTGGCCCGCCTACGCCTCCCCGTAATCATGCGGGAGATGCGCAAGCGCATCCTGCTTGCGATGGAGGAACGAGAACACCACGACCCCGTCCGCCTCCTCATCGACATAGAAATACAGGAAGTAACGAGAGATTGATTTGCGATAATACGCCGACCAAGTTACTGCGAGGCCGCCAGACTCACCGGGCAGAACGTCGGATTGTCCCGCAGCGCCACGAGAGTCGACTCATATTCGCGAAGCAAGCGCGCAGCCGCATGCGGAGCAAAGCAGACCTCGGCAATGTAGCCCACTGAACTCAGCACGCTGTCATGAGCGCTGGTGGTCACACGAACGCTATAGCCCATATATCGCTCGAATCTCGGCAAGGGATTCGAAAGCATCCCTGGTTTCACCCCTGAGCGCCTGGGCATATCCCTTCTCCAGGACGCGAATCTCCCCCTCGGTCAGCGGCGGCTCGCCGTCGTAATCAGAGGCGCGCATAACGATAAAGTCGCCCTGCTCGTCGCTCACGGTAAAGGGGCCCTGAGCCTTCGCGTACGCGTTGCGAAGGTCGGCTCGGGTGGACTCGGCAACTGCCTGTGGAGACATGTCTACCTCCTCTCGGAACAGCCCCATTGTATCCCGCAGCAAAACGGTGCGAAGGACCCTTGCGATAAAAGCAAACGGGCGAAATAGGCGCACAGGGTACCGGACGCTCTGAGGGATCGCCCGAACGAGGAGGGGGCGCACCTAACGGTGGTGACCGACAAGCAGAGTGCCAGAGCACCGATTACCGCAGGGCACCGGACGCTCTGAGGTGCCGGAGGTTGCCGCGAAAGAGGAGGGAGGACACCTTGGGACGCCGACCGACAATGAGGGCTGAGACACCAGTTGTCACAGGATACCGGGCGCTCTGAGGCGGTGAAGATCGCCCGAATGAGGAGGGGCGCACCTAACGGTGGTGACCGACAAGCAGGGTGCCAGGGCACCGATTACCGCAGGGCACCGGACGCTCTGAGATGCCCCAGATCGCCCTGAAAGAGGAGGGAATACGCCTGATGCGCGATGACCGACGATTGAAGGGCGAGATGGGGCATCTCAGAGCGTCCGGCGGGCTTCGATGGCCCGGCCGAGTGTCAGCTCATCCGCATACTCCAGGTCTCCGCCCACGGGCAACCCGCTCGCCAGGCGGCTCACGGCGATCCCGAGCGGCTTGATGGTGAGCGCCAGATAGCTCGCGGTGGCCTCACCCTCCACGTTGGGGTTGGTGGCGAGGATGACCTCCTCGGTGCCCTCCTCGGCCAAGCGCGCGAGCAGCTCGCGCACGTGGAGCTGCTCGGGGCCGATTTTGTCCATGGGGCTGATGACGCCGCCGAGCACGTGGTAGAGGCCGTGATAGCTGCCGGTGCGCTCGATGGCCGTCACGTCGCGCGGCTCCGAGACCACGCAGATGCGGGTGCGGTCGCGCGTGGAATCCTGACAGATGGGGCACTCGTCGGCCGTGGCGTAGTTAAAGCATCGGCTGCAGAAGTGCACCTCGGCCTTGACCTCGAGGATCGCCTCGGCAAGGCGCCGCGCCTCCTCGGCGTCGGCCTCGAGCAGGTGGTAGGCGATGCGCTGGGCGCTCTTGGGCCCAATGCCCGGCAGCCGCCCGAGCTCGTCGAGCAACTTCTGCAGACTCTGATTGGACGCCACGAGCACTCCCCTCCCGCTGGGCTAGAACGGCATGCCGGGGATGTTGAGGCCGCCGGTGATGGCGCTCATCTGGCGGTTTGCGGTCTCGGCCACGGAGCGCGCGGCCTCGTTGACCGCGGCGACGATCATGTCCTGAAGCATCTCGACGTCCTCGGGGTCGAGCGCCTCGGGGTCGATCTTGATGGAGGTGAGCTGCATCTCGCCGTTCATGGTGACCTTGACCATGCCGCCGCCGGCCGACGCGTCGACGGTGACCTGCGAGAGGTTCTCCTGCGCCGCCGCGAGCTGCTCCTGCATCTTGCGGGCCTGCTTCATCATCTGCTGCATGTTCATCTGGGGCATGGGTCCTCCTTGGCGCGGCGCACGGCCGCGATGGTGGCTGGCTGGTTGCGGGCGAGGTGCCCGGGTGTGCGGTGGCACGTACCGACCCCGCGCGTGGCATCGTACCATGCACGCGGTCGCGGCGCGGCGGGTGCGGCGGGCGGAAGGCTAATCCTGCCGAATGACCACACCGCTCCCAAAGATGTCGCCGAGCATGCGGGCCGCGTCCTCAGCCGTCTCGGGGATCTCCGCGGGCGGCGCCTCGTGGTTGAAGACGGCCGCGGCGTTGAAGCCAGAGGGGGCGGAGGCGGGTGCCGGAGCACTTATAGGTACGGCGGAGGTTGCTGACGGGGCAGGTGTGCTCTCGGGCGTAGGTGCCGGGGCCGGGGCGCTCGCGGATGTAGCTGCCGGGGAGGGCGTACCCGCAGGCGCGACCGGCGCGGGCGAAGCTGATGCCTGAGCAGCAGGCGCGGTAGCCGGCGCCGAAACGACGGGAATGTCGGGCATGTCGAAGGGCGGCAGGTCCTCAGCTTCCTCGTACGAGGCGATGAACACATCATCGTAGGGCACGGCCTCGTCTTCCCACGCCTGACGGTCGGCCGCTACGTCGCGGTCGGGCAGCACGGTGGGGCCGCTCGACTGATCGGCCTGGGGCTCACCGGCAGGGGCCGGGCCAGCGTTCCACGGGGCGGAAGCACGCGATGCGGCGGGCGCAGAAGCCTGGGGCTGAGCCGAGCCGCTGGCCGAGGCCTCGGCAAACGGAACGAAGCCGGGCGACGGAGCTTCAGCAGGAGCGGAAACGGATGAAGACACCGCGGGTTCGGGTGCGGACGAGATCGGCTCGACGCTGGCGGCGCTGGCCTGCATGCCCGGCGCAGCCTCACGGCCGGACGCTGCAGCCGTACCAGCAGGAGAAGCCGAGGTTTCCGGCGCGCCGGGGGCATCAGACGAGGTAGCCGGACCGGACGCGACAGATGCGGGCGACGGGTCCGCCGGCTCTGCGGCAGGCGGTGTCGCAGCTGAGGCCGGGGCAGATTCGACGGCAGGCACCAAGTTCGAAGCTGGAGCGCTCACGGGCGCGGCAGGCGCATCGGCGGGCGTGGGCGTTTCCGGCGCAGGTGCAGCCGAAGCCGCGCGTTCGGATACCACCGGCGCAGATGCGGGCCTCACCGTCGCAGGCGTCGTGGGCGCTGCGGCGGGGGCGGCACCGGCATGAGCTGGTGCGGGACCTGCAGCCATTGCCTGCTCGGTGCCATGGTTGGCATCACCAGCCGCCGGAGCAGACGCGACAGCGGGCGTCTCGGGAGCGGACGTCGTCGGCGCCGAGGCGCCACCTCCTGCGGGGCCGTCCCCCATCGTATAGACGACCTTGCGCGGGCCAAAGACCGCCGCGACGGCCGGGTTTACCGCCGCATGGGAATCCTCGCGACCGAGCATCTTGATGGCAAAGCCCGACCCGGCGGGCAGGCCGACGGTGAGGGTGTCGCCATCGTCGTGGCGGGCACGCGAACTTTGCAGTAGGGCGCCACGGGAAGGCTGGGCCGCCGTGACGCGATGTACCACGTCCGACCAGCGGCGCTGCAGCTCGCCGGGGTCGGTGACGGCGCCGCTCCCCACAGGAGCCGCCTGGGGTTCCGCGCCGGCATCGGCCGCCGCGGGCTGTGGGCAGGCAGCGCGAGCAGGCTCGGGCGCAGCATCGGGAGCCGTCCGGACTTCAGGCTTGGGTTCCGCATGGGACGCAGCCGAGGCAGAGGCAGCCTGCGCAGCCTCCGTCGCGGCCGAGACAGAGCCGGCGCCCTTCCCGTGGCGAGCAGCGCCAGCAGCTTCCCCCTGTCCAGCGGCAGGCGTGGGCGCAATCGGCGCCGGGGTGACCTCGCCCCGATGGCGCTCCCCCTGCAGTGCGGCGGCTTGGGTCGGCGTGGTCACCGGGGACTGCGCGGCCGCAGCCTTTTTAGGCGCCGCCGCACGCTCGGGCGCAGCCGAACCCTCCGAGCGCGATACGGCACCAGCGGACCGCCCGGCCTCCGCCCGCGCCGCAGACTCCACGCCGCCGGAAGGACGGGCCGCCGGTGAGGCGCCTCCCGCCGCGGGCTTCTCGGCAGCCGCACGCGCCGCAGATGGCGCACCGAGCCCCATCATCGCCGCTGCCCCGGCCGCGTCGAGCGGTGCTGACGGCACGCCGGCCGCCAACTGTGCCTCGATCCGGTCGAGCCGGTCGGCCAGCGCCTCAAGCGTCAAATCGGCTTTGGGCCGCGCCAAGCGCGTGAGGGCGATCTCGAGCACCAGACGCGTGTCGGCGGCGGCGCGCATCTCGAGCGCCGCATCGTCCAGCACCGTCAGCGTGCGCGCCAGGCGGTCCGGCCCCTCAAAGAGCCCGGCCTCCTCGGTAAGCGCCGCCAGCTCCTCGGGCGTGGCCTCAACAACCTCGGGCCGCGCGCCCGCCACGCGCACCATGTATACGTCGCGCAGGTGCGCCACCAGGTCGCGCGTGAGCTCCATGAGGTCGTTGCCCTCGTCCACCTGCGCCCGCACCAGGGCAAAGAGCGTCGCCACGTCGCGCGCCGCAATCGCCCGTGCAAACTCGGCGAGCACCGACCCGGCCACCTCGCCCAAAAGCGCCCGCGCGTCGGCGATCCGCACCTCACCGTTGCCAAAAACCGAGAGCTGCTCGAGCGTAGAGAGCGCGTCGCGCATGCCGCCGCGCGCATGCTTGGCCACAACCTCGAGCGCCTCATCGTCGTAGGCAAACCCCTCCTGTTCGCAGATAAAGCGCAGGCGACCCACGATGTCCTCGTTACCGATGCGGTGGAAGTCAAACCGCTGGCAGCGGCTGAGGATGGTCTCGGGAATCTTCTGCGGGTCGGTGGTGCACATCACAAAGACCACGTGGCTCGGCGGCTCCTCGAGCGTCTTGAGCAGCGCGTTGAACGCCGCCGTAGTGAGCATGTGGACCTCGTCGATGATGTAGATCTTGTACGCGCCGCGCACCGGGGCAAAGTTGACCGAGCCGATAATCTCTTCGCGCACGTTGTCCACGCCAGTGCGGCTCGCGGCGTCGAGCTCATAGACGTCCGGGTGCGTGCCCTCGGCGATCTGCTCGCACTCAGGGCAAGTGCCGTCGGGCAGGCAGCCGCTCGCCCCCTGCTCGCGCGCGGGCGCGGCCTTTTGGCAGAGAAGCGCCTTGGCAAGGATACGCGCCATGGTGGTCTTGCCCGTGCCGCGCGGGCCGCAGAACAGGTAGGCGTGGCTGAGGCGGCCCTCGGTTACGGCGTGCTCGAGGGTCGAGACGATATGCTGCTGGCCAACGACGCTCTCAAAGGTGAGCGGTCGGTATTTGCGATAGAGCGACTCCATGGGACCTCTCCTTTTGGTCGGTCGGACGAGGACACGGGCAGGGGCAGCCGGGCGCGGTGGGGCGAGCGCCGGCGGCGGGCGTGGGGCCGGAGCGGACGGTTGCCGACGAGCACAGGCAGCCGCTCGCAGAAGACCGCGGACGGTCGGCCGAGGCGAGCACGGCCGCCAGCCTCGAGCCCGGCGCGGACGGTTGTCTCAAACCGAGCGCCGTCGGCCGCCCCGAGCCAGACGCAGGCGATGGACCCCGACCGGCAACGGATGGCGACATCGCCCTCCGCCCAAGCAGCTACAGGCCGCGCTCCTCAAGACGGCGGACGATGTCTTTGAGCGTCACGCGCGCGGCAAAGAGCTGCCGGTACGTGGCCGTCTTGACCTTGTTCTCGGCCCGAAGCGCATCCATGCGCGCGGCAGTATCCGCCAGCTCGGCGCGGACCTCGCCGGCAAACGCATCGTACGCCGCAAGGCGCTCGGCGTCGGTCATGGCATCTCCTTCCTGCCGTCCGTCTCCCCGGTTGCGCGCACGCTCCGCCCGCGCATCGCGGCGCAGCGGCAGATGCCCGCGCATCGTGCCCTCCATGATACCCTGCCGCCCGGACAAGCCGACCCGACACGCCGCACAACAACGCGCCCGCGCCCAGGCAGCCGCCGATTGACAAACTGCAGCACAACTCGAGCCGCACGGGGATTGTGGCGCAGATCGTCAAATGGGGAGGTGAATCGTCCCCGTACTTTGACGATCTGCAGCGCAACAAAAACGTGCTCGCGCGTTACACCACAGTTTGTCAATCGGAACGTGGGCTCGCGCCCCTTGTTTGACAAACTGCAACGGAACTGGCGCGGCATGGGACTGCGGACAAAAAGTTGGACCCGCGCGGGTCCAACTTTTTTTGAGGCTTCGGTAGTTTGTGTGACAAGGGGCTAGCCTAGGCAGCAACGCTCTTCGCTCCCTTCACGCCCTTCTTCCTCGCCTTCACCGGGCGACCCGGGAGCTGGGGCTGGCAGTCGCCG
>NZ_NFHP01000014.1 GCF_002159335.1 Collinsella sp. An7
CATCCGCGCGGACGATTGGCCGGCGGCGCGCGCGATGGTGCCCGAGGTGGCCGCCGCCTACCAGGCAATCGTCGACGCCATCAACACCTGCGGTCTCTAGGTCGTGCCCGTGACCGTGGGGGCAGGTTGCGCTGTCGTGTGACAACGCAACCTGCCCCCACGGTCACGCGAGAAGCGCGTATCCGCTCCTTCGCGCTCGTCTTCAGCGCGCAACGGATAACGCGGGGCGACCGTGGCCATTTTTGCGGTCGAAAAAGTAATAGCGCATACGGTGCGAGCGTGTAAGGCGACGTGTTGGCACTCCTTGGATGTCAAAATGCGGCGCAAAACGGCATAATCAGGATGATTGCCCGATGCTGACCCGGCGGAGGGCTCGCCGCCGCCTCGTTCGGTGCCGGTGAATTACTTTTTCGACCTCACTTTTGGCCACAACGTCACCGCGTTATTGGCAAGCGGGGCATCGTGCAGGCGCGACACGCACGGTCATCGGAATTGCGGGCTTTCTGTGCAGGTATCGACGCGTGCCGCGGCAGCGATATGCGCAAAACGCTCTCCCATATGCTTTTGCTCCGCTTCAGCTTGTGGAAAACACGCGCCCCATGTTCACCGGTAGCTCTACGGTTAGATTCGTGTCAGATTTTGGTTAGATGTGGATTATTCAATTCCATGCACATTGGCTTAGGCTGCATCGGCCTCCGTCGGTTTTGCGGTCGGGGTATTGTGGAGCTATGAAGACGTGTGCGTACGGCATAACAGCTCTAGAGCTGTATCGGTCGAGCGGACGGTTGCTTCCCGACCTCCTCGACAGCCCGCGAACAGCAAGCCTCGCGGGTTGCGGCATCCTGCCGCGGGGCATGCTTGAAGACGTCTTTTCACGCGCCGGGGCGCTAACTAAACCCTATCACCTTCTGGTCGGCGACCCCTCCAGAGCTCATCGGCGGAGCGATATCGCGTGCCACGTGCGGACCTCGCCGCTTCCGCCCAGGAGCCTCATTTGCGCTGGCAAGGATCTGCTTCTGTCTGGCCCAGAGCTTCTGTTTGCTCAGCTTGCGGCCGCAAAGGATTGCGACATTTTGGATTTGGCGCAAATCGGTTACGAGCTGTGCGGGACGTATGTGCTCGATACGTCGTGGGATCAGCTCACCAACACCGAACGCCCCATGACAACGGTGGCAAAGATACGCCGCGTTCTCGATGGGCTCGGCGCCATGCGCGGCGTCGCTCGGGCGCGCTCAGCGCTCGATTTGGTCAGGGACGGGTCGAACTCTCCCCGAGAAACGATCTTGTCGCTGCTGACTTCGAGTCCGTGCACGGAAGGCGGGCTGGGCATTGAGGACATACGGCTCAACTATCCGGTTGCAACGCCGGTGGGGCCGCGTCGCGTTGACGTTGCCATCCCGCGGTATCGGTGCGGTATCGAGTACAAGGGCCGTGCCTATCATTCCATCGAGCAGTCGGAGCGCGACGACCGGAGGCAAAACAAGCTCGTTGGTTCGGGTTATACCATCCTAAACGTATGGTACGAGGACATCGTATCGGACCATCTCTTCCAGCAGTTTGTCTGCGACCTGTTTAGGGCGATGGGGGTTCGTCGGCGCGTGCGCGTTGCGGGGTTCGAGCAGAAGCAGAAGCTCTTGCGCTATAAGCTCATCCCCGCGTTCCAGCGATTTGAAGCAAATGCGTTTTAGCGTTCTCGGCGGGGCGCTTCGCGGGTGCGGGGCTGCCTGGTTTTGCGCTGGCAGCGTCCTGGGGGCGTAGCGGGTATCTCGTAGTGCCTTATGGCAAACCGGGGAACGATGTGGCCAAAAATGGGGTCGAAAAAGTAACGAGGGCACGTGGCTGGCGCAGCTGCGATGCGTGGGCGGGCGAGATGTGGCGATAAAAGCGCTTCAAGTTGAGTTTTCGGGCTCCGATGGTGTTGATGGGGCGGCTTTTGACCGCCCAAGCTTGCATCGAAGCGGTGCGAAATACTTTTTGGATAGTGTTTTTGGCCACAGAGGACTTCGGAAAGCTTCCGAGAACGTCTTGTGACGATGGGGACAGGTTATGTTGTCACGTGACAACATAACCTGTCCCCATCGTCACATTGTCATAGGGGGTTAAAGACCCTCGCTCGCGAGGCGGTTCTCGAGCGCCTCTTGGTGGATGGCGTGCTGCAGCGCCACGCCGCGCTCAATCACGCTGCGCTTCACCAGGTCAAAGAGGCTCTGGTCCATGGTGCGCATGCCGGCTTCGCCGCCCGCGGCGATTACCGAGTCGATCTGGTGCGTCTTGCCCTCACGGATGAGGTTGCGGATGGCGGTATTGGTGGTCATGATCTCAAACGCGGGCACCACGCTGCCGTCGCGCGCGGGCACGAGTTGCTGGCTCACGATGGCTTGCAGCACCATCGAGAGCTGCATGCGCATCTGGCGTTGCTGTCCCACGGGGAAGGCGTCGATGATGCGGTCGACCGTGCCCGCCGCTCCGGTGGTGTGGAGCGTCGAGAAGATGAGCTGCGCCATCTCGGCCGCGGTGACGGCGGTGCTGATGGTCTCGGGGTCGCGCATCTCGCCGAGCAGGATCACGTCGGGCGCCTCGCGCATGGCCGAGCGCAGTGCCTCGGCGTAGGTTGCCACGTCGGTGGGGACCTCGCGCTGCGTCACGATGCAGGTGCCGTGCCGGTGCACGTACTCGATGGGGTCCTCCATGGTGATGATGTGCCCCGTGCGCTCGTGGTTGAGCTTGTCGATGATGCAGGCGAGCGTGGTCGACTTGCCCGCGCCTGCGGGGCCGGTAACCAGCACCAGGCCGCGCGAGAGCTCCGAGGTGCGCAGAACCTCGGCGGGGATGTGGTAGTCGGCCGGGTCGGGCAGGCCAAACGGGATGACCCTGATCACCGCGGCGAGCGATCCGCGCTGGCGGAAGATGTTGGCGCGGAAGCGCCCCACGCCCGGCAGGGCAAACGAGAAGTCCTCGTCGTGGTTGCCGTCGGCGAGAAAGCGCTCGGCGTCGCGGTGCGCGGCGTCGTAGATGGCGCGCACCACCTGCTCGGTGTCGGCGGGCATGAGGGGGTCGGCATCGGCGCGCACCTGCCGGCCGCCGGCGCGGTAGGTAACGGGCAGGCCGGCGATGATGAAGACGTCCGAGGCGCCGACCTCGATCATCTCGTGCAAAAACTCAGTCAGGTTCATAGGTCATGCTCCCATCCATAGCGTGTCGGAGGTGTCTTCGGTCCAGGTGGTCGAGGTCTTCCAAGAGGTGATGCGCAGGTTGGCCTGCGCGGTGATGCCGAGGGTGATGTCGAGGCAGCGCTTGCTCGGCTGTTCGATGTGGGCGGTCAGGGTCGTGCCGTTGAGCTGGACGTCAACGGTCGCGTCGGGCCCCGCGGCGGCCTGCGCGCGCTCGATGAGCGTGTTGAGCTGCGCGCGGATGGCGGCGGTTCCCGCCTCGGCCGTGTCGCCCTGGGCGCGCACGGTGGCGAGCGCGCCGTCCGCCTCGGCCATAAGCGTCTGACCGGCTATCTCGTTGGTGTAGTCGTCTTGGGTAAAGCTCGCCTGCCGTTCGGCTAAGGCGGCGTCGGCGTGCGCAGTGGTAACCGACAGCACGGCCATCACGGCAAGACACACCACGATGACGAGCGTGAAGATGCTGATGGGGCCCATGCGGACGGACCCGCTGCGATCGCGTGCCATCATGCCACCTCGCCTTCGGGGACGTAGCGCGCCGTGGTGAGGGTGTAGATGGTGAGGCTCTCGGTCTGGGCGGCGGCGTTGCTGGGCGAGGCCGTGCTTGCGGCGGCTTGGCTGTCTGCGGCGGTGCTCTCGTCTTGGCCTCCCGCCGCACCGCTGGCGGCGGCAGGCGTGCGGTCGACGTAGATGGTAGCGGTCCAGAGCGTGCCTGCAGCTTGCTCTGTGGGCTCAACGTCTATGACGAGGTAGTAGGCGTTGCCCGTCTGCGGGCCCGTGGCCGTGGTCGCCCCGTCGAGCGCGGCGGGGTCTGCAGCCGCGGCAAAGCGCTCGGCGGCGTTTTGGGCGATGGCCACGGCCTCCGAGAGCTCGGCGCCGCGCGCGGCCTCGGTGCGGGCGCTGGCAAAGAGCTGGGCAAACACCGCGAGCGCGGCCGTAAGGAAGGCGAGCAGCACAAGAGCCTCAACCAAGAAGGCCGTGCCGTGCCAGAGCGGTGCGCGCTCGGTGCGCGCGGCCGCGCCCCGGGTGGCGACGGGTGAGTCGAGCGCTTCGGGCGTGCCGGTGCGCGCGTCCTCCCCGAGCTCTCGGGCGCTCGCGGCGATGTCCTGCAGCCACGATGCGCGCTGCGTGCGGTACGGGTCGGTCATTGCCGCTCGCCCCCTTCCGTGCTCTCGCTGGCGGCTGTTGCGGCCGCGGCAACGGGTGCCGCGTCCGTGTCGTTGTCGGCCGCGGCCGTCGCGGCTGCGGGCCCCTCGGCCCCGTCGGCCGCGCCGCCCGTTGCCCCGTCGTCCTCAATCGCTCTGGCCGACCTCAGCGCGATCTCGGTCGTGCCCTCGTCGGTCGTCAGCACAACCAGCTCTTCCGCGGGGTCGAGCTCCACATCAAAGCGGTTGGTCGTGGCAAGCACCGAGGCGTTCGTGGCGTCGTACGGCGTCCCCGCGGGCACGTACTCCTCGACGAGCGAGCCCTCGTGCAGGTAGAGCCGCGTCTCAAACGTGCCGCTCTCCAGGTGCTCGGTCAGCACCAGCGCGTCGCCGCCCTCGGGGTCAGCCTCGGTGCGCACGGAGTCCTCGGCATCCTTAGACCGCACGATGTTTGCCACCAGCGAGCCCGCCAGCCGCGCCTCGCCCGACGCCGCACCCGCGGCGTGGATGCGCCGGTACACGCCCGTGCCCATGAGGAGCGCCAACAGCAGCGCCGCCACAAACACAAAGAAGAGCGCCACGGTAAAGAGGTGCTCGCGGTCGGTGCGCGCGTTCATCGGGGCACCACCACAACGCTCGGCGCCACGTTGGAGGCAAACGCCTCGTAGGTTATGACGTAGTCCTCGTGGTTCACGGCCAGACCGTAATGCTCCTCGAGGTACTCGATGGTGGAGGGGTAGGAGCCCTCAACGGCGCAGCACTGCGCCGCAACGGCGAGTACGGCTTCGCGCACGCTCGCGCTGCCCTGCTCGAGCGCCTGCCGCTGCGCCACCCAGGCGCCGCCCGCCACCAGTGCGCAGGCGAGCAGCGCGGCCACGCAGCCGGCGGCAATCCACCGGCGCCGCCGCGCCCGCTCGCGCTCGGTCACTTCGTGGTACATGCTCTCACCGCCTTACCCGATCGAACCCATAATGCCCACGAGCGGCAGCATGATCGCAATGAGCGTGGCGCCCACGGCCACCGTCAAAAACGCGGCGAGTGCCGGCTCGATGCTGTTGACCACGCGGTCGATCTGCGCGAGGGCGTCGTCAAAGAAGGTGCCCGCCAACCGCGCGAGCACGTCGTCGATGCGCCCCACGCGCGTGCCCACCGCGAGCATGCGCGCGTAGACGGGCTCAAAGACCTCCGCCTCGGTAATGGCCTGCGCGAGCGAGCGCCCGCGGTCGAGGTCGGTCATGGCGCGCTGGGCCCGCTCAAGGCGCTGGCGCAGCTCGTCGTGATCGACGGTGGCGAGCGCCTCGCGCATGGCCGCGTCGTCATCGAGCCCCGCCGCGGTGTAGGCGGCGAGCGCGGCCGAGAAGCGCGAGAGCGCAAGCTGGTACATGGCGCGGCGCGTGAGGGGCATCCGCTCAAAGAAGCGCACGAGCCGCTCCTGCCCGGCCGGCGTGCGGCTGGTGGCAAAGGCGGCGAGCGCTGCCACGGTGAGCACGATGGTGAGCACGAGGGCGATCCACCCCAGTACCACGGCCACGCCCACCACGGCGGACGACCCCGCGGTGAGCGAGCCGGCGAGGCCCTCGTACACGTCGATGAACACCGGCAGGATCACCCACACGGTAAGGGCGAGGATCACGCTCATAACCGCCAGCAGCGCCGCGGGGTAGCCCACGGCCGCGCGCACCTTGGCAAAGACGCGGTCTTCCTCGTCGTAGTAGGCGGCGAGGTTACCGAGCACGTCCTCGAGGCGGCCCGAGCGCTCGCCCACGGCGATCATCTTCTCGGCGTGCGCAGGGAAGGCGCCCACGCCGCGGACGGCGCGCTCGAGCGGCTCGCCGGCGGCGAGCGGCGGGTAGAGCTCGCGGCAGACGCGCCGGAAGGAGGCGTCCTCGAGGTGCTCGCCGAGCATGTGGACGGCTTCGTCGAGCTGAATGCCCGCGCCGAGCATGAGGGCGAGACCCTCGCAAAAGGCGCTCACCGCGGCGGCGGGGAGAGTTGACCCGCGCTCGGCCGCGTCGTCGGGCCGGGTTGCATCGCGCTCGGTCGTGGCGGCGCGCTCGCTTGCCGTGGCCCTTGCGCTATCGCTTCTTGTATCGCTCATCGCTCACGCCCTCCATCATCTGTATCAGTACACGTAGCGGTCAGTGTAATCAGTTCCGTCGCCCACGGTGTCGCCCGAGCCCGCGGCGGCAAACGTAAGGTCGACGCGCGTCCAGGTGTCGGGGCTGATGCTAAACTCCACGCTCGTCCAGCTGCCGTTGATGTAGACCATGTTCCAGGCGTGGTAGACGCCGTCGGGCGAAACGTAGCCTGTGATGATCTTGGCGGGGACTCCCAAGCTGCGCAGCATCGCGGCTGCGAGCGAGGCGTAGTCAAAGCAGATGCCCGTCTTGTTGGCGAGCGTCTCGTCGGGGTTGGGCACGTAGCCGGTGGTGCCGCTCACCTGCTTGGCCTTGTCGTTGTCGTAGCTGATGTTGTCGACGATCCACTGGTATACGGCGCGCATGACGTCGCCCTCGTTGGTGGCGCCTTTGGCGAGCTCGCGTGCCTTGGCCACGCAGGCGCTGTCGGCCGTGTAGCTGCAAAAGAGGTTCGGCCGCAAAAACGGCTCAAACTCGCTCGCGAGCGTGATCTGCTGGTCGGCGCGGGCGATTTCGACGTAGTTGTTGCCGCTCGTGTTTTGCATGACGCGCACGGCGTAGGAGCCGTCTCCCATGTTGACGGGCACCGAGATGGGGGTGCCGTCGCCGGGGAGGTCGTAGTTGTAGCTCATCTCGCCCTGCACAACCTGCAGCTTAAGGCGGCTGCTGTTGGTGGCCGAGGCGGCGATGTAGCCGTCGGCTGTGTGCGAGGTGTCGATGGAGGCGCCGTTTGCCGAGGTCGCGGCCGAGGCGTCAAAGGGGGAGAGGGCAATCTCGGTGGGCTCCTCGTAGGCGGGGCCGCTCGTCTGGCCCGCATCGTCTGCGCCTCCGCCGCCGCCCGAACCCGAGCCGCCGCAGGCGCTCAGCGGCAAGGCGAGCGCGAGCGCCCCCGCAAGGGCCGCCGTGCCCAGTGCCCGCAGCGCGGCGCGCGGCCGCCTTGGCGAGCGTATGTGGCTTTGCCTCGGCACGATGGGCTCCTCGGACGTTCCCCGTACATTGCCCGTATTATACCGGCGCGGCGCACGCCCGGGGAAACACATGGTGCCGGGGGCGACAGTTTGACGCCCGACTGACGTCCCGCCGGCGCCCGTCCGCCGCGCGTCCGCCTTGTGGCGGTGCCGTGTACCTGCGTCACAAGTAGGGCCGGGTCCGGCGCGGACGCCTTTTGGCCGGGCTCCTCCGGCTATACTGGAACATACTGTTGCCGCAACAAAGGAGGAGCAATGGCCGATTCTGACAAGAAGACCCCGCTGGTGGGCATCATCATGGGTTCCAAGTCCGACATGCCTACCATGGAGGGCTGCACCGCCGAGCTCGAGCGCCTGGGCGTGCCCTACGAGCTCGTGATCGCGAGTGCCCACCGCACCCCCGACAAGGTGCACGAGTGGGCGGGATCGGCCGCCGACCGTGGCCTCAAGGTCATCATCGCCGCCGCCGGCAAGGCCGCGCATCTGGGCGGTGTGGTGGCTGCCTTTACGCCGCTGCCCGTCATCGGCGTGCCCATGAAGACGAGCGACCTGGGCGGTCTGGACTCGCTCCTCTCTATGGTGCAGATGCCCTCGGGCGTGCCCGTGGCCTGTGTCGCCATCAACGGCGCCAAGAACGCCGCGATCTACGCCACGCAGATCTTGGGCGCAACGCTGCCCGAGTACCGCGCGGTGGTCGAGGAGCTCAAGGCCGAGATGGCCGAAGCGTAGCGCCCGCGCAACCCGCCTTCTAGCGCCCGGCCCCGGAGTGGTCGGGCGCTTTTGGATGCAGCGACGGCCGGATGTCTGCGCAATCGACCGGAGGGATAAGCATGGCCGAATACCAGGGAAAACGCTTTAAGCGAGCCGGCGAGGTCTCGTCGGCCCATGGGGCTCGGCCTTCTGCCGGCTCCGTGGCGCGGCCTGCTACCGGTGCCCACGCGGCGCCGGCCTCGAGCCATGGGGCACCGACCGCTGGCCACAGGGCTTCTGCCTCAGGCGGCGCAGGGTCGAGGTTCCGCCGGTCGGGCGATGCGCCCGCGGCCGCTCAGGCCGGAGCGGGCCGTCGGTTTGCCGCGAGACCCAGCGCCGCATCGAGCGCGACGGCCCCCGGCGCACATGCCGCCCCGGACCGCAATGCACCTGCCGCACAGCCCGCCACCGGTACCCATCATCGCGCGGCATCGGGGCAGGCTGCGCCGCGCTCGGGCGGATTTGCCGGTGGCGCCCATCGGGCGCCTGCGCCCACCGCGCACGGCACGCGGTTTGCATCGGTCTCCGCCCAGTCTGCCGCTGCCGGCGCCCCGTCCGGTGCTCACCGCGCCAACCCCGCCTCTCAGCCCGCGGCCGCTGCTCCCGGCTCCCACGCTGCCCACCGCGGCACATCCGTTGCCCGGCCGGAGGCTGCCTCAACCGGCGCTCACCCAGATGCCACGAGCGTCCTTCCCGCTGCTTCGGCGTCCTCGCAGCACGGCGCGCCAACCCGGGCGCCTCACACCGCTACGTCTTCGCCGCGAGCTGCCGCGGGTGTTGTCCCGCCGGCGCCGGCAAACGCTCACGGCTCGTCTGCCCACGGCGGTGCTCGCCGCGCTACCGTTGCCCCCTCCACCTACACCACCGCAGCGGGCGGCGGTGGACGCCGTGGCGGCAACGGTGGCCGGGGCGGCAATGGCGGCAACCACGACGGCGGTGGCCGTGGTGGCAACGGCGCCGTCTCCAACCACGGTGGCGAGCCCCGCAATCCGCGCCGCCGCATCCTCCCCAAGCTGCTCATCAGCTTGGGCATTGTGCTCTTGCTCGTGGCCGGCGGCATCTTTGTGCATGCGCTGCTCGGCTATCGCCAGGCGGAGGAAACCTACGCGAGTCTCGCCGAGTACGCCCCCATCAGCGACTCCGAGAACTCGGGCATCCCGATTGTCGACTTCGATGCGCTCAAGGCCATCAACCCCGATGTAGTGGGCTGGATCTACGCGCCGGGCACCAACATCAACTACCCGGTGGTGCAGGGAAGCGACAACACCCACTACCTCACGCACCTCTTTGACAACACGTCCAACAGCTCGGGCAGCATCTTCCTCGACGCCGACGCCACCGCGCCCGGTATGGTCGACCAGCAGACGCCGCTCTATGGGCACCACATGAACAACCGCAGCATGTTCTACGAGATCGACGACACCGTCGACCAGGCGGCCTTTGACGCCATCACCGAGGTGTACTACATCACCCCCGAGGCCACCTACCGCTGTACACCGCTCATGACCTGCGTGATTGACGAGACGCTCGTCGAGGCGCGGCAGGCCAACTTTACCGGCGACGAGACGCTCACCGACTACCTCGGCACGATGCGCGGCTATGCGCGCGCCGAGGCCGACGACGTTGAGGCGCGCATGAAGTCGACGGAGAAGGTGCTGACGCTCATCACCTGCTCGGGCGAGCTGCCCGGTCCCGACCGCAGCGTGATGGTGCTGACGGTCGATGGGTCGACGCCCAACCCCGACTCCGCTGCCGCGGCGTACGCCACCGCTGGTGACGCTGACGCTGCCGATGCGACGGCCGGCGACGCCACCGGCAATGCCGACGCCACCGCCGCCGCATAGCCGCGCGTCACCAGCACCCGCCGCTGGCGACAGTCGGAGCCCTCAACCCCATACGCCAAGCCAAGAAGGAGTTCCCATGACGAAGCCCCTGCCCTCCATCGATGCGTGGATGCGCGAAGCCAAGGCCGACCCGACCGCCGCGCGCTGCGGCATGTACCTCGTGCACAACGGCGTGGTGCGCGAGACCCCCAAGGCCGAGGTCCGCGGCGTGCCAACCGACGGCGTTCAGCCGGGCGACAAGGTCGCCTCGCTCGTCTTTGGCTACGACGAGGCCAAGGTCGAGGCCGCCATCGAGGCCGCCCGGCAGCTCCCTGGTATCTTTTACGTGCGGGTTTGGCTCAACGAGGGCGAGCTCGCCGTGGGCGACGACATCATGTTCGTCCTGGTGGGCGGCGATATCCGCCCGCACGTGATCGACGCGCTGCAGCAGCTGGTCGGAACGCTCAAGAACGAGTGTGTGACCGAGCTCGAGCGCGCCTGATCCGACTCTTATCCGGCAGACGGGCGACCTAAGAAACAATGACCCCCTGCAAATAGGGGGTTATTTTCAAAACCTCGCGCCAATGTAAGGATGGAATCGCGTCCTGCTGAGTAGACCGACCTCGGCGTGCAGAGAAAGCGCTGGTAGACGAGGTGCCGTTTTGGAAGCTACTCGGCGTGTGCCGTTTTCATCCTTACATTGGCGCGAGGTTTTAGTTTCAACCCCCCCCTCAGGCGGCACGATTCAGGCTCCACAGAGCACGCGGCCCTCTGCAGGGCGTCCGTTGTGTTGGCCAGCACGACAGATGTGTGCTGGCGACCGACCCCCGCAACCCTTGCCGCCGCGGCCGCGCGGAGGCGCTCCGCTCCGCTAGCCTCCGCAGCCTGCGCGCGAGTCGCCCTTACCAACCTCCGCCCCGCTCCGGCCAACTTTTCATCGAGTGCCCTAGCTTGCTGACCTGGCCCGGCGCTGTGACGGTGCAGTTTTTTACGACTGGGGGTTGATTCTCCGGCGGACGCTACTAGGCTCTGTATATGGAGACTGTGGCTGACATATCCGCTTGGGCGTATGCCTGCACTCCTCCCGTGGTGCGGGACATCGCGATCCCCGACGAGCGCGCCGTCGCTTCGCCGCCCCTCGGCGCTGGCTATCCGGCACGCCTTCTGACCCTGCCATCGCGCGCGGGCGAGGCCCAGCGCCGCTTGGCTGGGCGCATGCTCTTGGACCTTAAGGGCGTGGAGCCGCCGGTGTACGTCATGCGCTCCGACAGCTTTGATGGCACGTCGGGCAAACTGATTTCGTGGCATCGGGCGTCATCTTGGCTGCAGCCGCGGCATTGCGAAGACATAGGCAATGGGGTCAGCGTCGTCCTCCCAGAATATGCACTGATGCAGATGGCGCGGGCGCTCACACCGGCCAAGCTTGCCCTATTGATGTTCGAGGCGTGCGGCATCTATACGCTCGCGCCGCAGACCCAGCGCATGGAGCTGGTCATCCACGATTTGATTGCACAAGACGTGCTCAGGCCGGGAGTGGTTCTCGGCGGCGACGACGGCGTGCGCGAGTTTGCCGACGCGCGGGGTCGGCGCGTCGCGTTTGTAGACGCCCGGGGAGAAGACCTGGGATGGCAGCTCAGCTTTGACCGCATGGGCAACCCGACCAATCTCTGGAAGCGCCCGCCCCTGACCTCCCATGCGTGCTTGGAGCGGGTGGTCGAAGAGCTTGCAGGCGCGCGCGGTATACGGACGGCCGCCAAAGCGCTTGCGCTCTGTTGCGACGGTTCGGGTTCGCCGGCGGAGTCGCGCGCGCTGATGATGCTGTGCGGCCCTTGCTGGGAGGGCGGCGAGGGGTGGCCATGGCCTTCGGTGAACCGTCGTATCGACTTTGACGATCAGGCCCGGTGTCTAGCGGGAACCTCGTATGCCGTGGGCGATGCGGTCTGGATGGACAAGCGGGTGATCCTCGAGGTAAAGGGTTATGCCTATCATGCCGATCGGCAAGGGTTCCATGAGGAGGAGGGTCGTACGGCGGCGCTTGAGCATATGGGGTTCAGCGTGTTCAGCCTAACCTACGACCAGATGGCCGACCTGGAGCTCTTTGAGAGCAGGGTCCATGCGTTGGCGTGGTTGCTGGGATTTCCGCTTAAAACGCGATCGAGGAGTTTCTTGATGCGCCGAGAGCGGCTTCATAGAGAGCTGTTCGAAGGCTGAAGGGGCGTCTATTATTGCCCACGAGCTCTGCCGACGCTCGAAATAGGGGGTCAGAATAAAAACTTCGCGCCAATGTAAGGATGAAAACGGCATCTGCCGAGTAGCCCAAAAAATGGCGCCTCATCTACCAGCGCTTTCTCTGAGCGTCGAGGCCGGTCTACTCAGCAGGGCGCGATTCCATCCTTACATTGGCGCGAAGTTTTGAAAGTGACCCCCTATTGGGGCGAGATGATAGGCCGTTTGGGACTTTCGGGGCGTCGCACTAGTGGCGGCGTCATGCTCCTCGCTATGCTTCTTGAGCGTTACGGCGATTGATCGCAGGGGAAACCAGCAATGGAGTGGGACCCGCCAGGCCACCGATTCTTCCGCGCGCAAAAGGGGCTGGGCGCCACGGCACCCAGCCCCTCGGTCGGCTCAACAGCCTGCGCTGCCGCTACTTTGCGACTGCGCTGGAATCCACACGGCTAGAGTTCTCGGGCGTAATGGTCATGCTCTGGAAGCGATGCTCCATGTACGCGTCGTCAAAGTGCTCCGCGTAGAACTCCTCCACCGGCGAGTTTGGTTGGACGCCCGACACGCGCTCAAACCAGCAGTCGAGTGCCTGCAGGGTCATCACGCCGTTGACCAGCATGAGCACGGTGCACAGCGCGGTAAACGAGTAGCGGATCTTCCAGGGGATGAGGTTGATGAGTTTGAGCAGCCGCGGCAGGCAGAACTTGATCCACGCAAACCCCAGGGCGCCCCACATGCACATGAACGGCGTTGACGTGCGCCCCTGCGCGATGATGGCAATGGGGTCGGGTATGCCAAAGATCTTCATGCCGGAGTAGTTCCAGGCCACGGCGCCAAACGCAGTCTGCATAAACCAGCTCACAAAGAACTCAAAGAGCCCGCCAATCACGGCCGAGACCAAAAAGATGATGATGGGGTTGGCCTTGTAAAAGCGGTTGAGCGCGATCGTCATGAGCACGGCGCCAAAGCCGTAAATGGGCGAGAACGGCCCAAAGAGCACGCCGGCGCGATCTTGGTAGACGCCCGGGTCGACCACGACCATGTGGTAGACGGTCTCGATCACGAGCCCCAGCACGCTGCAGACCATAAAGACCCAGAACAGGTTGAAGAAGTTGAGCTCGATGTAACCCTTGCCCTCGCGGTCGCGGCCGAGCATGCCCTCCTCGGCGGCCTCGCGGTCCTCGAGATCGCGCAGGCGGCGCTTGAGCTCGCGCTCCTGGTGCAGCGACGGATCGACGGTAACCGAGAGCGCCAGCAGGATGACGAGCTGCACGGCGGGGTGGATAAGCTCGGCACCGATGCCCTGCAGCATGATGAGGATGACCATGCTCAAGATGGTGGTGAGGATGAGCAGGTGCGAGATGAGCCCGGCGTGCCGGCGGTGGTTGCGCAGCAACGAGATGCCAAACGCCACAAGCGCGATGGCGTTGGCGATGGCGATAACGACCCCGATGGCAAAGACGATGACGGTGAGCGAAGGGTCGCGGCTGACGCTCGAGCTGGCGGGATGGGTGATGAGCGCCCAGCCCCAGAGGAACATAAACAGGAGCAGGACGGGCGCCGTGACGATGCCATCGATGGTGCAGAGCAGCCCGTACACCTTGATGACCAGCGGGATCTTCTTCCGCTCCTCGGGCGTGGGGGTGTTGGGGTTGAGGTCGTTGCCGGGCAGGCCGTAGTCGCGGGGCTCGGCGGCGGTACCATGGGGCTGGAGTGTTGACGTGCTCACGGGAGCCTCCTCTGGTGTTGATGGGAATGGGGTCATGATACCCCGGCAGGTGGCGCGTCCAACGAACGAGACGCAGGTTAAAGGCAATATTAAGCAATCGGACGTCCGTATGGGGCGGGGTGAGGCGGCTGGGTTTGGGCCCATCCGGCTCGCGTAGTGGCGGCGGAGCGGGCGAGGCCGCTGGGTGCGTGGACTTCTTCTCGCAGGCCCAGGGTCGCGTCGCCGCACCCGACCTGCCCCGTGCCCGCCCCGCCCCCGCAGC
>NZ_NFHP01000015.1 GCF_002159335.1 Collinsella sp. An7
AGACGTGGTCCGGCGACAAGCCCTCCGACGCGGGCGACTACATGGTGAAGGCCACCTGGGCCGCCACCAATAACTGCGACGAGATCTACGCCACCGACACGTTCAAGATCAACAAGCGCCCGGTGACCATTACGGTTGCTGACGATAGCAAGGTCTTTGGCCAGGATGACCCCGCGTTTGATGATGCCGTCATGACCAACCATGTCGAGGGTGAACTTGGCGATATCAACCTCAGCGTAATTCGCACTAACGAGGAAGAGGGTGTTGATCACTACGAGGATGTCCTGACCATTGGTCAAACTGCTGAAGAGCTCAACGGTCTCTACGGCAACTACACCTTCACGGTGGAGCCCGGCGACTTTGAGATTACACAGCAGACCATCAACCCGGAGGATCCGGACGACCCGGATTCCTACCTCAACGTGCAGGTGAGCCAGCCGGCCGACGTAACTTACAACGGTCAGCATCAGCAGTCGCCCGTCAAGGTTGAGCGCCTTGACGCCGACGGCAATGTCATCGCTACGCTTGAGGAGGGCGTTGACTACAAGCTCACCTATGTTGACGACGTAAACGCTGGCGCTGCAAAGGTCACGGTCGAAGGCAAGGGCAACTACAAGGGCCAGATCACGAAGGAATACACCATCAACCCGGCTAAGGCCATGATCGTGGTGAGCAACAACGCCAAGGTGTACGGCGAGGACGACCCTGACTTCCAGGGCAAGGTCGTGCTCTACAACGATGGCGCGTGCGATCAGCCACTCTACCTCAACGTGCTCACGCGCAAACAGGACGTGCTGGGCGACATCGCCTACAGCCGCACCAACGCGGAAGTCGAGAGTGCCGGCACCTACGAGGGCGTCCTGACCGCAGCGGTCAAGGACGGCACGCTCAACGGCAACTACACCTACGACGTGTGGCCCGGCGACTTCCACATCGCCAAGTCCACTGATCTGGTTGCGAAGATCACCTCTACTGCTGAGGACATGACCAAGGTCTACGATGGCAAGGCGCTGACGCTCACCGCCGAGGCTACCCCTGCCGAGGGATCCACGCTCATGTACTCCACCGACGGTGGTACCACGTGGACCGATGAGGCCCCGAGCATCACCAACGTCGGCACGCTCGACGTGCAGGTCAAGGCCGTGAACCCCAACTACGAGGATTCGTACCCCGTGGAGGCTACGCTCACGGTGACCGCCGCTCCGCTCACCATCACCACTCCGAGCCTTGCTAAGGTCTTCGACGGCACGCCGCTTGAGGCGCCTGGCTCCGCCGAGGAATGCGTGACTGGCCTGAAGAACGGTGAAACGGTCGACTTCAAGACCACGGGCGCCATTACCGCGGTTGGTCAGACCGACAACACCTACGCCATCGTCTTCGCGGGCGAGGAGGGTGCAACCGAGGCGACTGCTCAGAGCGGCAACTATCAGATCGTGGGTGAGGACCTCGGCATCCTTCAGGTCTTCCCGCAGTCGGTCAACCCCGGTGACCCCGATCCGAGCAACCCCGATCCGGACGACCCGAATCCCAGCAAGCCCGACCCCGAGAACCCGGACCAGCCGTTCTACACCGGCATCACGGTCGAGTGGCCCGGCAACACCGAATACAACGGCAAGAGCCAGGAACTCCCGGTAACGGTTAAGGACCGCAACGGCAACGTGCTCACCCAGAGCACCGACGGCGGCAAGACCGGCGACTACGTGCTCGTCTACGGTGACGATACGGTTAACGCCGGCAAGGTGAAGGTCACGGTCAAGGGCGTCAACAACTACGGTGGCGAGGTCTCCGGCAGCTACCAGATCACTCCTGTTGAGCTGATCATCTCCACACCGAGCGCCAGCAAGCTCTACGACGGCACCGCGCTCACCACGGGCGAGGACAGCGCCACGGTTGAGGGCCTCATGGACGACGATCAGGTGCAGACTACCGTGTACGGCAGCCAGACCGAGGCGGACGTGAGCGCCAACCATGTGCGCATCGACGGCTGGGTCAACACCGAGCCGACCAACTACGACGTAAAGCTCAACCTCGGCACCCTGCTGGTCTACCCGCAGTCGATCAACCCCGGTGACCCCGACCCGAGCAACCCCGATCCGGACGACCCGAATCCCAACGAGCCTAACCCCGAGAACCCGAAGCAGCCGTTCTACAGCGGCGCCACGGTTGACTCGCCGTCCGACCTTACCTACGACGGCGCCGACCACACGTGGGAGCCGACGGTCCGCGACGCCCAAGGCAACAAGCTCGTGCTCAACAAGGACTACGCGGTCACGTACAGCAAGGCCGACCGCACCAACGTGACGGGCACCATCGAGGTCACTATCACCGGCATGGGCGACTACGCCGGCACCGTCACGCGCACCTACCAGATCACCCCGCGCGAGATCGTCCTCACGATCGACAACCAGACCAAGGTTGCCGGTACGGCCGACCCGACCTTTACCTCGAGCTACGAGGGCACCGTCCCCGGCGAGGTCGCGGGCTGGAGCTTCCAGACCGGCCACGTGCGCGACGCGGGCGAGGCTGTGGGCAGCTACGCCATCAACCAGGGCGACATGCAGCTTGCCGACAACCCGTCGACCGGCTTCCTGGCCAGCAACTACACGCTGAGGGTCATCCCCGGCACGCTGACCATCACCCCGGCCCCGGCAACCCCGGGCGACGGCGGCACCGGCACCAACCCCGGCACCAACCCGGGTGGCGGCACGGGTACCAACCCCGGCGCCGGCACCACCGCGACTCCGACCCCGGCCACTGCGACTGACGGCACTGCCGCCGCTGCGACCGACGCCACGGCCGAGGCCATCGAGGACGAGGCCACCCCGCTCGCCGCGGGCACCGAGCGCATCTCCGACGACGAGACACCGCTCGCCTCGGGCCGCGAGGACCGCGACTGCTGGGTCCACTGGCTCATGCTCGTCGGCCTGGTCATCAGCGCCGTATACTACCTCGGCGCCGTGATCCACCGCCGCAAGTTCACCGCCGACCTCGAGGGCTACGAGAAGGACGTCCTCGACCCCGACAACCGGAACGCGTAAGGGAGGTTTAGAGAGATGAAGAAGTCCAACATCGCACTCACGGTCGTCTTCGCCGTCGTCTCGGTCTTCCTGCTGTGGCTGTGGTTCTGGCTCGGCTTCGATAAGATCGACTCGCCGCTCGACCTCGTCATCAGCATCGCCTGGTGGGTCGTCATCGCGGCGGGGGCGGTGCTCGTGTACCGCTCCGAGCAGAAGCGCCGCGCCGCGGTGCGCACGGTCTACCTGGCGGACGGCCGCTACTACAACTCCGAGAGCGGCATGCGCTCGGTGGCGGCCGGCTCCAACGCGGCGGATTCCATTGCCGCCGTGCTGGGCGCGCTCGAATACGATTTCTCGCGCATGACCCCGCCCGACCAGAAGGACGATGCCGAGCGCGTTGACTGGCGCTACGTGATCCACACGGACACGTTCAAGCCCACGCGCACGGATGACGACGGCAACCGCGAGAACGAGACGTGGGAGGGCGACGTGGTCACCGTGGCAACGGGCGAGACCCGCACGTTCTCTTCGCGCGACGAGCTCGCAGCGCTGATCGCGTAGCGTCGTCGCAACGGGGCACCTGTCCCCACTCCCAAAGGGCGACGGCCGGGAAGCACACCCGGCCGCCGCCTTTTTTGTGCCATGAAAATGGGTCACTTGGGGACGTGTTCAAAGTGACCCATTTTGCAATCAGTGAGTTGTGCCGCGCCGGTCCCTCGCGTCCATCGCGAGCATAGGGAGATTCCGCATCGAACTATGGCGGGAGTATCGGCACCAACGGATAACACGCCAGTATGCGCGCACCGGAGAGATCGACGAGGCGCGCGTACAGCAGCGCGAGGTTGACCAGATATATACGGCCGACATGACCGATCCTGAGAACGGCATCAATGCGCTCGCTGCGCGCAAGCTTTGGCGCAGCATCCCGGCGCAGCTGCTCCGCTCGTCTACCAAAAAATTCAAGTATTCCGAGGTGGAACGTGGTGGGCGACGCGCAAAACTTCTCGAGCCGCTTGATTGGCTTGCTGGCGCCGGTATGGTGACCGTTAACGAGCTTACGGAGTGCACCGAGGCCCCTCTCGTGCCGTTCGAGCTGGAGGAGGGAAGTTACTTTAAGGTGTATCTTGCCGACACCGGTCTCATGTTCTACAAGTGCGCGGTTAATCCGCGGCTGTGGCTCGAGGTTGAGGGCTCAGAGGAGTTTGCGGGTTCGTCGGATTTTCGTGGAGCACTGGCCGAAAACTCTGTGATGCAGGCGTTTGCCGCGCGGGACCTGCAGACGTATTACTGGGTTCCGCCGTCGGCGTGGGGGTCGCGCGGTGAACTCGACTTTGTGCTGCAGGATGACCGTGCGCGGGTTGTTCCGGTGGAAGTTAAGTCTGCGCGCAATGTAAGGGCGCGCACACTGGCAACGTTCATGGAGCATGCTCGCTCGCCGTATGCCATCCGTTTCTCGGAGCGAGATTTTGGCAGGTCAGATGGGGATAATGGGCAAGAAATCCACGAGCTTCCGCTCTATGCGGCATTTGCCGTGGGGGACGGTTGCGTGACGGTATCGTAGGTGTGGTGCGAGGACAAGAGCTCGCGCGCTTACAAAACGTGTATTTTAGGTACACGAAATTTTGGAAATCGTGTATCTCGGATACATGATTTGCAAATCGCAGTCCAATTCGGCTGCGCCGACGATTCATTTTTGGGACGGGGGTGTTTTCAGTCATTCACGAGAGTGGTTAAAACAACCCCGTCCCAAAATGAGTCACCATGTACCCGATTTGCCGCACTGATGTTTACCTGCGGTTTTACACAAACTGGCAAATAGGATTGGCTTAAAACTACACGAATCGGCAAATATGGCTGGGGCGGCCGGAAAAACCGCAAAAAGAGAGGGCAGTCGGCAGCGGGTCAGTTGGGGATGTGTTCCTTTCAACCCCTTTGGTGCCACGGCGCCGCGCGAGGTAGCGGTGGTTGGGTTTGTCCTCAGCGGTGCGTTTGGGCTTCAGCCCTCGCTAGGCCTCGTACATCTCCTCGAGCGTGATTATCCGCCAATCGGTATGCTCGGCGCATTTGCGCAGCGTGCCGGCAGAGGGCTGGCGCTTGCAGAAGAGGTATAGATACTCGGCATGGCGCCCGCTCAGAAGGTCGCGCTTGGTCTCAAGGTCGGCAAACTCGGCTGACTCGTCAAACGTCTCGCGATACTTGCACTCACCGATGATGAGCCGTTTGCCTGCTATATCTGCCGCCACCACATCAAGGTCGTCCTGCGCGCGTTTGGCGGGGTTTGTTCCCCACCACGCTCCCACAGATGCAATGGGCAGGGGGAGCTGGTTCTCCAGAGCCTCGCGCACAAGCCATTCGGCGCACAGACGCTCAAATCGGCGCCCAAGGTACTCGGTGATGCGCGCCTCGTCCAGCTCGCGCGCCACCACCGGGCCAAGCCTGGACTCGATGCTAGATACAACGGGCATTACAAAGCGAAACCAGAAGTCGTAGCACGCATCACGCATGCGGTAGAGGCTTTTCCGGCTTGTGCTGGGATTGTCGCCAAAGGGCACAACCCGCTCGATAATGCCCAGGTTTTCGAGCGTTTTGAGGTAGGCGGGGAGGGTTGTTCGGGGAATGCCCGTGCGGTCTGCAATTTCTTTCTGGCGGTTTGCACCGTCTGCAATCGCGCGCAAGACCGAGCCGTAGAGCGCTGGCTCCGCAAGCTCTTGGCGCAGCAAGCCAAAGGGTTCGTCGTACAAAAAGCCCATGCGGTCAAAGTAAAGCCGCGCGAGATTCTCACGCAGCGATAACGCGGGGTCGACAAGTTCAAGGTAGTAGGGCACTCCGCCAAAGCATCCGTAGAATCGAAACGCCTCTTGCGGGCTAACGCCGGGCAGCATTTTTGCCGCATCAAGATAGCCGAGCTGCTGCAGACGGATCTGAATGGTGCGCCTGCCGTACAGTGGGCTCTTCTTGCCGAGCACCTGGCTCTCCATGAGCCCTTGGTTGCTGCCGCAAAGCGCAAGAAACAGGTTGGTGGTCTTTAATTTGCGGTCGATGGCAACCTGGAGAATGGAGGGGAGCGCTTCGTTGCGTTTTGCCGCATAGGGAAACTCGTCAAAGATGAAGACAAACCGTTCTTCTGCCGCTCGTTCGGCCAGGTAGTCGATGGCGTCCGTCCATGAGGCAAACGACCCCATGGTGGAGGGGAGCCCAAAGAACGGCGCAAGCGCGGCCTCAAGTGCGCATTGCGGATGGGTTTTGGCGGTCGGGCATGCCGGGAAAAGCGGGTTTCCCCGAGGCGTGAAGTCGACGACGCGCGTGGTTGGCGCACTTGGGGACGGGTGTAAATTGTGCCAACCCCGCCCCGAAACAACCGGCGCGGGGGCACATCTTTATCCACGCGATACCGTACAATCTAGATACCAGTCGTCGCCGCTGGCGGCGGTGCCCGTAGCGGGCTCTGCGCCGGCCGTGGCCCCGCGGTAGGGGGCGGGAGGGGGCGCACACTATGACGCGCACCAGCAAGATTGCCAAGCAGCTCGCGCGCATGCGGCTCGGGCTCGTTTTGCTCGGGCTCTTTGTGGCGCTTTCGCTCGCCGGCGGCGCGGTGCTGCGCAGCACGCTTCTCACCAACGCGCACGAGTCCAACACCGCCCTCTCGCGCTACTACGCCTCCGAGGTCAACAGCTCGCTCACTATGTACCGCTCACTGCTGGAGTTTGGCACGGAATCGATGGACGTGCGCATGGAGAACGGCGCCTCGTGGGAGGAGCTCGAGGAGTGGGTGCGCATGTACTGCGACCGCCTGCGCACGGTGCTCGGCGACGAGTCCATCAACGTCTACGGCGTGGTGGACGGCACGCCGCTCACGGCGGCCGAGTGGAGTACGAGCGTGGGGGACAGCGCGGACGACGCCGCGGGCGACACCGACGCCGCGGGCGGCACCGACGCCGCGGGTGACGCCGACGCCACCACTTCGCCATCCGATCTTGCCGACCCGGCCTTCGACCTCAACGAGCGCTCGTGGTACCGCGCCGCCCTTGCGGCCGATGGCGAGGCCATCTTTACCGACGTCTACACCGACGCCATCACCGGGCAGCCCATCGTCACCGTGGCGCAGGCCTGCAAAGGTGCCCCAGGCGTGCTCGCCTTTGACCTCTACCCCGGAAACTTCCAGTTTCAGTTCTCGCGCCAGGACCTGCCCGAGGGCGCCTCGTTCTTTCTCTGCGACGGCTCGGGTGAGCTCCTCTACCGCGAGACCTCGCTCGCCAACGAGGAGGGTATCGACAACTACGTCAGCACGCTCGCCAAGCGCATCGCCGAGGGGGACTTTGACTCGGCCGACGCCACCGTTACCGACCTCGACGGCCGCGAGCGCGTGGTGGACTACACCCAGCTCGATAACGGCTGGTACTCCATCGTAACCTCGCCGCGCGCGGTGATCTTGGGCCAGCTCACCTTTGTGTACGTGGTCTTTGGCGTTATGGTGGTCATCTTTATCGTGGTGCTGGGGCTCCTCACCCTGCGCGACGCGCGCCGCTCCAAGACCATGGAGCGCACCAACGAAACGGTGCGCGTGCTCGGCAACAGCTACTACGCCATCTACCTCGTAAACTACGAGGAGGGCACCTACGAGATGATCAAGGGCTCGGACTACGTGCGCCGGCGCATCCCCAAGAAGGGTCCCTACGGGGACTTGCTGCGGACGGCGGCCGAGGTGATCGAGCGCGACACGTTCGAGGAGTTCGAGGAGAGCTTCTCGGCCGATAACATCCGCCAGTTGGTGGCGGGGCGCGTGCGCGACTACGGCGGCGATTTTATGCGCCGCTTTGGCGAGGAGTACCGCTGGGTGAACGTGCGCGTGCTCTACGACGAGTCGCTGGCGCCCGAAGAGGTCGTGCTGTGCTTCCGCGTGGTGGACCAAGAGAAGCAGCGCCAGCTCCAGGAGCGCCACCTCTTGGAGGAGGCGCTCTCGAGCGCGCGCCAGAGCATGGAGTCCAAGCAGGCGTTCTTTAACAACATGAGCCACGACATGCGCACGCCGCTCAACGCGGTGATCGGCCTGACCGAGCTCGCCGAGCAGCACGCGGACGAGCCGGAACGCACGCGGGGCTACCTCGAACGCATTAGGCAGGCGGGCAAGCAGCTGCTCGCGCTCATCAACGACATCCTGGACATCTCCCGCATGGAGACGGGCTCGGTCTCGCTCAACCCGGAGCGTATGGACCTCGCGCAGGTGGTGACCGACTGCGCCGAGCCGTTCCGCCTGAGCGCCGAGGGCGAGGGCAAGCACTTTGAGATGGAGCTCGCGTTACACGATACCGAGGTCATGGGCGACCCCGTGCGCCTGAGCCAGGTGATGAACAACCTGCTCTCCAACGCGGTCAAGTACACCAACCCCGGCGACCGCATCACGGTGCGTGCCGAGCAGTTGAGCGGCGGCTCGGCCGCGGCATCGGGCGTGGGCAGCGGCAAGGCGGGCTCCAGCCATCCGGCGAGCTACCGCATCACCGTGGCCGACACGGGCATTGGCATGACGAAGGAGTTTCTGGGCCACCTCTTTGAGCTCTATGCGCGCGAGCAGCGCTTTGGCACCGTGCAGCAGGTGGGCACGGGCCTGGGCATGCCCATCACCAAGAACCTCATTGAGCAGATGGGCGGCACGATTGAGGTGACGAGCGAGGTCGACGTGGGCAGCACCTTTGTGGTGACGGTGCCGTTTGTGGTCGTGCGGGACGATGCGGGCGGCGCGGCGGCGGACGGCGGGCCGGCGGCCGAGCAGGCGGCCGGTGCCGCGGGGGCTGACGGCGCTGGCGGTGCCGGGGCGGCTGCCGCTGCGGGCGATGCCGGTGCGGGTGCCGCGGGTGCCGACGGCACTGCGGCGGGCAAGGCCGCTGCGGGCCAAGCGCCCTCGCCGGCCCGTCCGGCGTCCGAGCCGGCCGTCGGGCCGCACCCGGCGGCGTCGGCCACGCCCAAGGTTGCCGCCCCGGCGCCCTCGGCGGAGGAGTTACTTGCCACGCTCAACGGAAAGCGCGTGCTCCTGGCCGAGGACAACGCCGTCAACATGGAGATCGCGGCCGAGATGCTCGGCATGGCCGGCGTGGAGGTCGAGCAGGCCTGGAACGGGCGCGAGGCGCTCGAGGCGTTTCGCGCGGCGGCCCCGGGGCACTTTGACGCGGTGCTCCTCGACATGAAGATGCCCGAGATGGACGGCTGCGCGGCTGCCCGCGCCATTCGCGCGCTGCCGCGGCCGGACGCGCAGGACATCCCGCTTGTCGCGGTGACGGCCAACGCCTTTGCCGAGGACATCGTGGCGACCACGGCCGCCGGCATGAACGCCCACGTGTCCAAGCCCATCGACTTCGCGCTGCTCTGCCAGACGCTCGCTGAGCTCATCGTGGCGCACGAGGGGGAGAGCGCTGGTGCCGCCGAGGGCGGCGCGACGGGGCCCGAGGCGGCGGTCGACGCCGCCGACCCTGCAGCCATGGGTGAGACCGGCGCGGGTGGCCCCGCCGACAGTGCCGAGGCCGCATCTTCGGGCGATGCCGGCTCCGTGGCCCCCGCTGCCAGTGGCGCAGCGGCCGATTCGGGCGTCGCGGCGGTTGGCGCGGGTGGCGCGACGACCGACCCCGACCCCGTCGCAGCCGACCCGGCGCCGGCAGCTCCCGCCACCGCCCCCGAGGAGCCAGCATCATGAGGCGCGCCGACAGCCTCATAGCCCGCCTGCGCACCGAGTTCGCGCGCCGCCGTGCGTACTTTACCAGCGCCTATCCCGAGGTCACCGAGCTCAACGTGCGCAATCTCCGCCTGGCCTGCCTCATCGCGCTCGGGCTCGGGTTTGTGCTCACGCCCATCGCGTGCTGGCTCCTGCCGTGGTGGAGCCCCTCGGCGGTGCACGTCGTCTTCGCTTCGGTCGCGATAGGGCTCATCGTGGCCCTGACGGTCCTCGGCCCCCGGGTCAAGCGCCGGCCTTATGCGGGAGCGGTGCTCTGCTTGGCGGTCGAGGCGATCATGCTCGGGTGGCTCGTGGTTATTGACACGGTCTTCTCGCCGCTTGCTCCCGGCTCGCTCGTGCAGCCGGCGGCCATCGCCCTCGCGGTGCTCGTGGCCACGCCGTGGGGCTGGTCGGTCTGGACGGCCGCGGCGGCCGAGGTCGCCCTGATGGTGCTGTCGTTTATCTTCAAGCCCGAGCTGGTGGCGCATGTCGACGCCTTTTCTGCGGTGGTGGGCTTTGCCGTAACGGCGGCGCTCTCGCAGCTTGCGATGGAGCTCCGCCTGCGCGACTTTGAGGCGCGCGAGCGCTACCGCGAGCTTTCGGAGATCGACGGCCTCACGGGGCTTCTCAACAAGGGGGCGCTCGTAAGCGCCGCGCGCCGCGCAATCGAGCGGGCGGGCCGCTCGCGCGGCATTGCCGCCGTGATGGTGGATATCGACGACTTCAAGCACGTCAACGACCAGTTTGGCCACGACGAGGGCGACGAACTGCTGCGTCTTTTGGCCGAGGTCCTGCGCGAGTCGTTTCGCGCCACGGACGCGGTGGGGCGCTTTGGCGGCGACGAGTTTATGGTGGTTGCGGTGGGTCTTTCTCACCCGCTCGTGGTAGAGAGCAAGATGAATCGCGTGCTCGAGATGTTTCGCGTGCGCGGCGGGCGCCTGCTCGGCGCCCCGGTAAGCGCAAGCGCCGGTGTGGTGTTGGTGGGGCCGTCCGCGGCACGCTCTATCACCTACGAGGCGTTGGTGCGCCAGGCCGACCAGGCCCTGTACGAGGTCAAACGTGCGAGCAAGGGCGCCTTTGCAGTTCACCGTTTTGAGCCGGAGGAGCCCGCGTGCGAGCGCCGCGCCGACCAGGTCTCGGCGCAACCTGCCTCAAACTCCAATCCTGCCTCTACAATAGATCGGGAGGTGACCGCCAATGAGTGACGCTAAGCACAAGGCCGGCACAATCCTTGTCGTAGACGACGACGCGATCAGCCGCGCTATCATCGGCAACCTGTTTGAGGCTGAGTACGAGGTCGCGGAGGCGGCCAACGGGCAGGAGTGCCTCGACTACCTCATGAGCGACGGCAACCACGTGGTGGCGCTGCTGATCGACATCATGATGCCTCGCGTGGATGGCATCGAGGTGCTGCACCGCCTGGCGCCCACGGGCTTTTTGGAGCACGTGCCGGTCTTTCTTATCACGGCCGAGCGCACCTCCTCGGTTATGGAGGAGGCCTACCGCCTGGGTGTGATGGACTTTATCGTCAAGCCGATCATCCCCTTTGTGGTGACGCGACGGGTGCGCTCGGTGATCGAGCTCTGTGAGAGTCGTAAGCGCCTGCGCAACACCGTGGAGGACCAGCGGCTCGAGCTCTTGGAGCGGGCCCAGCAGATCATCGAGCTCAACGTGGGCATGATCGAGGCGCTCTCCACCGCCATCGAGTTTCGCGACGGCGAGAGCGGCGGCCACGTGCGGCGGATTCACGATTTTACGCACCTCATGCTCACGCGCACCTCGATGGGGGAGGGGCTCTCTGACGAGGACATCGACGACATCGCGCACGCGGCCATCATGCACGACGTGGGCAAGATCGCCATCCCCGACGCGATTCTCTGCAAGCCGGGGCGGCTCACGCCCGAGGAGTTTGAGGTCATGAAGACGCACACGGTGCAGGGGGCGGAGCTCTTGGAGAGCATCCCGCAGATGCGCGGGCTCGGCGCGTACCGCTACGCGGTGGATATCGCGCGGCACCACCACGAGCGGTGGGACGGTCGCGGCTACCCCGATGGTCTGGTCGGCGACCAGATCACCATCTGGTCGCAAGTGGTATCGCTCGCCGACGTGTACGATGCACTTACCAGCAAGCGCGTCTACAAGGCGGCGTTTACGCGCGAGGAGTCGCTGCGTATGATCGCCGACGGCGAGTGCGGCGCCTTTAACCCCAAGCTGCTGGAGAGCTTCTTTGCGGTGGAGCCGGAGTTGGCGGCGCTGTACGAGCGGCTGTCGTAGCTGCGGGGAGGCGTGTCGGAGCGGAAGCGGTCTCGCCCGCGCGCCGCGACGCCACGGCACCGCGACGGGTTACCGCCCGGCTGCTTGGGCACAACATAGTTGCGATATGGGAGGTTGCAATGGATCGAGCGATTTTGGATGCTGCGGGGCTCGATACGGCCGATGCCTTGGACCGCATGATGGGTAGCGAGGCCCTGCTCGGGCGCCTGCTAGGGACGTTTCTTAAAGAGGACACCATGGAGAAGCTCGAGGCGGCGGCCGCGGCGGACGACCCGGTGGCCGGTCTCGAGGCGGCGCACGCGCTCAAGGGCGTGAGCGGAAACCTCTCCATGACGCGCCTCTACGAGCTGACGTCGCGGCAGTGCGAGCTCATCCGCGCGGACGATTGGCCGGCGGCGCGCGCGATGGTGCCCGAGGTGGCCGCCGCCTACCAGGCAATCGTCGACGCCATCAACACCTGCGGTCTCTAGGTCGTGCCCGTGACCGTGGCCATTTTTGCGGTCGAAAAAGTAATAGCGCATACGGTGCGAGCGTGTAAGGCGACGTGTTGGCACTCCTTGGATGTCAAAATGCGGCGCAAAACGGCATAATCAGGATGAT
>NZ_NFHP01000016.1 GCF_002159335.1 Collinsella sp. An7
GCCCCGGACCCTGGGCGAACTCGGCATCACCGCCGATGACATCGACCGCCTCCTCGCGGGCCTCAAGCAGACGCGCGGCGAGCGCTTTGGCACCTTCCGTGAGCTCACGCTCGAGGCCGCACGGGCCAAATCGCTTCGTCGCGGCGCACTCGGTGCGGGGACCGGCGACGGTGCCCGCCGTGCATATCCCCCACACCGTCCCATAGGACATCGCGCGGTACAAGGCCGTCAACGCACGGTTGCACCTACCGTCCGCCCCGCGCGCCGCGACGGGCGGGGCGCTACAGGGCGCTCTCGTAGATGGCCCGCGCGTCCTCGAGCGTGAGCTCACGGAAGGTGCCAAAGCGCTCGCCGCGCGTCTGCTTGAGGCCCGCGAGGAGGCGGTCGATGTCATCGGCGGTGATGCCGAGTTCGCCCAGGGTCCGGGGCATGCCGAGGGAGACGAAGAACCCCTGCAGTTCGTCGATCGCGGCGGTGATGGCATCAGCCTGCGCTCGCTCGGGCGTGACCTCTTCATCAAAGTCTGACAGGTCGTCCACGGCGGGGTCCACCGGCTCGATGCCAAAGACCTCCCGGGCAAAGGTCAGGAACCGCTCCGGATGGGCCGGCCAAACGTAGCGCATCCACGCGGGGAAGATAACGGCAAGGCCCGCCCCGTGCGTGATCTTGGGGTCGAGGGCAGAGAGCTCGTGCTCCATGCCGTGACAGGTCCAGTCGCCATCGCGCTTGCCCGGCACGCCCAACCCGCAACCTGCGATGCCGTTGTGCGCGAGGGTGCCCGTCCACATGAGGTTGGCACGCGCGTCGTAGTCGCGCGGATCGGCCATCACGCGCTCGCCCGCCTCTATTGCCGCTCGGATGAGCCCACAGGCGAGGTAGTCGGTAACGGGCACGGCTGGCTCGCCTGAGAAGAACCGCTCCATCACGTGACTGATCATGTCGATCACGCCAGCTGCCGTTTGATAGGCGGGGAGGGTAACGGTGAGCTCCGGGTCCATCACGGCGAGAACGGGACGGTTGAGGTCGGTATTGAGACCGCATTTCATACCGAGCTCGTCGTTGGAAAGGACGCACGAGTCGGATGCTTCAGACCCGGAGGCCGGGATGGTGAGGACCACATCCACGGGAAGCGCTCGCTCAGGTGCGGCGCGCTTGGAAAAGAGGTCCCATACGTCTCCTGCATAGCAGGCCCCGAGTGCAATGGCCTTGGCCGTGTCGATTACCGAGCCGCCGCCCACGGCAAGAACGGCGTCCACGTTGCCCTCGCTCCGCAGCAGCTCGACGCCCTCGCGCGCGAGCGACACATCGGGGTTGGGGCGCGCACCTCCAAGCTCAAGGTAGGTTACGCCCGCGCGGTCGAGCGATGCGCGGACGCGGTCGAGGGTGCCGGTGCGGACCACCGAACCCTGGCCGTAAACGATGAGCACGCGACGGTGGCCCGCACCAGCGACGGCATCGCCGGTGCGGTCGCACGTGCCGCGACCAAAGACAAAGCGGGTGGGGGAGTAGAAGTTGAAATCGTTCATGGTGTCTCCTTCTTATGAGGGGGTCCCCTGAGTGTACCCCGCGCTCGCCTCAGGGTCCTCGAGGATGGTGAGAGAGCGGAGATCGTCGAGCTTGATGGTGGTCTTGACGATGGATATCGTGCGGTAGATAAGGTCGATGCGGGCAACGCAGCCTGTGGTGGTGACGTAGGCGTCGCGGTCGTAGTGGACCGCGCGCACAATCTGCCCGCGGCGCACGCGGTAGATGGTCTCCGAGAGCTCGCGTGCCTCCTCCTCGGTGAGCTCATGGCGCGGTTCCACGACGCGCTCTTGGGCGTGGACGAGCTCGTAGTACCCCCTGAGCGCCGCAAAGGGCATAAACTGAGCCGCCCGGCCTGCCCGTACACGACCGCTTGCGGTGCGGGCGGGGGCGGACTCGCCTCGCGTTGTGTCGCGCCCCATGCCACACGCCGCGTTCTTGCCGCATGCTCCGGCCCGTATGCCGGCCGCCATGTCGCTTCGTTTAGCGCCGCCCTGCCCCCGCATGTCAGGCATGATGGCCTCCCACCTGCTCGTTGCGCTCCCGTGCGGTGCTTGCCGGGGTGAGGCTTGTGCCCCGCAGAAGTGCATTCTTGCCAAACTTGTCTTTGACGGCGAGCGTCGCCTCGGCGAGACGCCGTTCCCGCTCGTCAGCCGCGGTGTCGCTAAAGAGATCGACAGTTGCAAACTCTTGCGGCATGAGGTTCCCAAAACCGATGTTGATCCGTCGGATCTTTCTGGTGGGGTCGACCGTTTCGCTCCATAGCCGTTCAAAGTAGCCGAGGAGCCGTTTACGCGAGTCGGTCCGCTCGCCGAGCTTGCGCGAGCCGCCCGCATGGCCAAAGGGCGACCGCCCGCCCACGCGCCGCGTCCCGTGCTCGCCCGTAAAGAGTTGCGGGGGCTCGTTGGTCGTGGGCGCTGCGGGGCGCGCGGCGGTCTCGTCGCTTGCCCCACGTACAACGGTCGCACGGGCCCTGTCAGTCGTCGGCCGGCTCTGCCCCAGCGCCTTCGCTCCCGATGTTTTGCTCGGCGACGAACTGCCTGTCGCAGGCGTTGCAAAGAGCGCCCCGTCACCCGGCGCGTCGCCCCGCTCGCGCGCATAACCCACCGAGAGCGAGATGTGGTTCGTCACCTCCCCGCGGCCCACGAGCTCCAGCACCGAGGTATCAACCATCTCGCGCATCACCAGGTGGGCCTCGCGCTCGGTGTAGTCGCGCGGGAGCACCTGTCCGTTAACGTAGGAGGTCTCTGCCGGCCGGTACGCCTGGATTTCGGCGATGGTGGTGGGCTCGCGCCCAAAGGCGTGGTCGATGAGGTATTCCGCGTTGACCCCCAGCTCGCGGTAGAGCACCTCCTCATCGAGCGCTGCCACGCCCATGAGGTCGTAGACGCGGTACTTGGCGAGCCGCGCCGCGATGCCCGGGCCGATGCCCCAGATATCGGTGATGGGCCGGTGCGGCCAGATCTCGCGCCGGAAGCGCTCCTCGTCGAGCACCCCGATATGCGTGCTCACGTGCTTGGCCGTTATGTCGAGCGCCACCTTGGCGAGGAAGAGGTTGGGGCCGATGCCCGCGGTGGCGCAGATATGGTGACGCTCCTCGACGGCGTTCATGAGGCGCCGCGCAAAGGCCTCGGCGCTGAGGCCATAGCGCTTGAGGTAGGGGGTTGCGTCGATGAAGCACTCGTCGATGGAGTAAGGATGAATGTCTGACGGGCTCACAAACTCGAGGTAGGTGCCGTAGATTTGGGCGGAAACCTCCATGTAGTGGCGCATGCGCGGCCGCGCCATGATGGTGGTGGCAAGGATCGGCTCGGGGATTTCAAAGACGCGGCAGCGGTTGCGAATACCGAGCTCTTTGAGTGCCGGAGTGATGGCGAGGCAGATGGTCGAGCGGCCGCGCGAGGGGTCGGCAACCACAAGGCGAGACGTAAAGGGGTCGAGCCCGCGATCGGCGCACTCCACCGAGGCATAGAAGGTCTTGAGGTCGATGCAGAGATATGTGTGCTCCCCAACGGGGCTGCGGTCTTGCTCCTCCTGCGCGCCCAGTGCGCTCACCCACTCGTCCATCTGCTGCACCTCCTAAAAAGAAAACGAATGTTCGTGCAACACATGTTCGATACTATGCTATGATGCAACCAGAGTCAACCGAGAAGTCGCGTCGGGTTGCCTCAATACCGCGGCGGAGCGTCGCGCCTGCTGCGCTAGAATAGACGCGTCTTATGTCATAAGGACGCCGTCGGGCGTCGCGTCCCGGCACCGCGAGGCGCCGGCCGCAAAGGAGGAGCTTTATGTCCACCGTTCCCGCACCGATCGATGCCACCCAGACCCCTGAGTGGACCGCGCTCAAGGCCCATTACGAGGCCCTCCAGAACGAGGGCATCAGCCTCAAGGAGTGGTTCGCCTCCGACCCCCAGCGCGTCGAGAAGCTCACCTTCGATGTGAACGACCTGCGCTTTGACCTCTCCAAGAACCTGGTGACCGACGAGACGGTGGACCTTCTCTGCGATCTCGCCCGCGCCGTCAACCTCGAGGAGCGCCGCGACCAGATGTATGCCGGCGCCCACATCAACACCACCGAGGACCGCGCCGTGCTGCACACCGCCCTGCGTCGCCCCGCCTCGGAGGAGGGCACCATCGTAGTCGATGGTCAGGACGTGGTGGCCGATGTGCGCCATGAGCTCGACCGCATGTACGCCTTTGCGGAGGAAGTCCGCTCCGGCGCGTGGAAGGGCGTAACCGGCAAGCGCATCGAGCATCTCGTCTCGATCGGCATCGGCGGCTCCGACCTCGGCCCGGTCATGGTCTACGAGGCGCTCAAGCCCTTTGCCGACGCCGGGATCGACTGCCGCTACATCTCCAACATCGACCCGAACGACATGGCCGAGAAGGTCAAGGGGCTCGACCCCGAAACCACTCTCGTGATCATCGTCTCCAAGACCTTCACCACGCTCGAGACGCTCACCAACGCGCGCGAGGTCAAGGGGTGGATGCTCGACCAGCTCGCCGCCCAGGGCGCCATCGACGGTACGCCCGAGAGCCGCTCGGAGGCCATCGCCAAGCACTTTGTTGCCGTCTCCACCGCGCTCGACCTCGTGGCCGACTTTGGCATCGACCCCAAGAACGCCTTTGGTTTCTGGAACTGGGTCGGCGGCCGTTATTCGGTGGACTCCGCGGTGGGGCTCTCGCTCATCGTGGTGTACGGCCCGGAGCGCTTTGAGGAGTTCCTCGCCGGCTTCCATGCGATCGACGAGTACTTCCAGAAGACCCCGCTCGAGAAGAACGCCGTCGCCCTCATGGGCCTCTTGAACGTCTGGTACCGCAACTTCTTTGGCGTGGCGAGCCATGCCGTGCTGCCGTACAACCAGTACCTGCACCGCTTCCCGGCCTATCTGCAGCAGCTTACCATGGAGTCCAACGGCAAGCAGGTGCGCTGGGACGGCACGCCCGTGACCTGCGACACCGGCGAGATCTTCTGGGGCGAGCCGGGAACCAACGGCCAGCACGCCTTCTACCAGCTCATCCACCAGGGCACGGCGATGATTCCTGCCGACTTTATCGCCTTTGTGAACACCGAGAACCCCTATACGGACGGCGACCAGGACGTGCACGAGCTCTTCTTGGGGAACTTCCTCGCTCAGACCAAGGCGCTCGCCTTTGGCAAGACGGCCGACGAGGTCCGTGCCGAGGGCACGCCCGAGGAGATCGTCCCGGCGCGTGTCTTTACCGGCAACCGTCCGACCACCTCGATCTTCGGCGACCGCCTGACGGCATACTCGCTCGGCGAGCTCATTGCCGTCTATGAGCACATCACCTTTGTGGAGGGCACCGTCTGGGGAATCGACTCCTACGACCAGTGGGGTGTGGAGCTTGGTAAGAAGCTCGCCAAGGAGATCACCCCGGCTTTCCACGACGACGAGGCGCTCGACGCTCAGGATGCGAGCACGCGCTCGCTCATTGAGTTCTACCGCGCGCACCGCCAGTAACAGGTGAGCGAGGCGGCTCGCGATTGTTCGTCGCGCGCTGCCGTTGTGCCCGCCCGTTGCGATTTGCGGCGACTCGATGCCCCGCCTCTGTACCCACGGAGGCGGGGCATCTTAGGTTTTCCTTTATGTTCTCGCGCGGCGGTCACGCTATGCTGCTGCGCAGGCAGATGGAGTAAGGAGGGTACCGGTGGGGGAGCGCATTGTAGTGGTGGACGATGAGCGCGAAATCTGCGATCTGGTGCGGGTCTACCTCGAGAACGAGGGGTTTGCCGTCGAGAGCTTCTACGACGGAGATGCCGCGCTCGCGCGGCTGGAAGACGCGGGCGCCCCGCGCCCCGACCTCGCGGTCCTCGATGTGATGCTCCCCGGTGCCGATGGCTTTGAGCTATGCCGCAAGATCCGCGAGCGCGCGACCTATCCCGTCATCATGCTGACGGCCAAGGGCGAGGAGGTCGACAAGATTCGCGGGCTCACGCTTGGGGCCGACGACTACGTGACCAAGCCCTTTCTTCCGCTCGAGCTTGTTGCGCGCATCAAGGCGCAGCTCAGGCGCTATAAGCGCTACGGCTCGGAAGAAGACGCCCTAGAAGAGGGGGCTCCTCACTATGGGCGCAAGCCGGGCGAGGTCATTACCTACGCCGGCCTGGTGATGGATATTCCCGCCCATGCCTGCACGCTCAACGAGCGCCCCCTCAACCTCACGCCGACCGAGTTCTCCATCCTGCGTCTTTTGCTGGAGGCCGAGGGCGCTGTGGTCTCGGCACGCGAGCTGTACTGCCAGATCTTTGGTGACGCGTACTACGAGAACGGTTCCGGCTCAATCACGGTGCACATTCGGCATCTGCGCGAGAAGATGGGCGACTCGTTTGAGAACCCTACGTACATCAAGACCGTTTGGGGGTGCGGATACAAGATTGAGCGCTAAGAGAAGCAACCGCCCCGCGCCGCCGGCTGGCGCTGCAGAACCGTTCGACGGCCCAAGCGTGAGCTCGCCGGCGGGCGCCGACAACACCAATGCTACCCCCGACTCTCCTCAAGCGACAGCCGCCGAAGCTACGTCTGCTAACGCGCCCGCCGGGGCCGCTTGGTGGGCCCGTGCCGCCTCGCTCGTAGACCCGCGTGCAACGCGCATGCGCTTGATCACGCTGATCGTGACGGGCGCTGCGGTGGGCATCATGCTCTACGTGCTGCTCTTCCGGTTTGTGGACGATAGCCTCAACGGGGCGTTCGTCGACTGGTTCTTCAACACGTTTGTGTCGACCTGGGAGGTCGACTATCAAACCGGCACAACCTACAACCTCGTTTTCAACCCCACAGGCGCTAAGGAGTTCTTCTTGCGGCTGGGACTCGTCTTTGTCCTCGTGCTGGTGGTAGCGTGTGCGCTCACGGCGCGTTGGTATGCACGTCGGCAGGTAAAGCCTCTGCTCAAGAGCGCGTCTGAGCTCATGGAGTTCTACCTCAAGCACGATGCCGACGCGCGGGAGGTCTTTCCTGCGGGATACGAGGACATCGCCCTCGTAGCCACGGATATCAAGGCCGAGACCGCGGCGCACGAGCGCACGCTCCGCGACGAGGCGCAGCGCAGAAGCGACCTCATCACCTATCTCGCGCATGACCTTAAGACGCCGTTGACCTCGGTCATCGGTTATCTGTCGCTTTTGGACGAGATTCCCGAGATGCCGTGCGAGCAGCGCTGCCGATATGTGGGCATCACGCTCGATAAGGCAAAGCGCCTCGAGCGGCTCATCAACGAGTTCTTCGATATCACGCGCTACAACCTCTCGCATATCGAGCTTGAGGTTGAGCCCGTAGACCTTTCGTACCTGCTCGTGCAGATGGCAGACGAGTTCTACCCGCTCCTTGCGGCGCATGGGAACACCGTTGCGCTGAGCGTCGAGGGGAGGACGGTCTCGGCAGAGGAGCCGGGGCCCGCGCTCATGATCGAGGCTGACCCAGGTCGCCTTGCGCGCGTGCTCAACAACCTGCTTAAAAACGCCATCGCCTACAGCCACGAGGGGACGGAGATCGCGGTGACGGTGGAGCGCGTGGCACGAGAAGCAGCTGTCGGTACCATGCCCCCGTCCCTTTGTACCGATCCGGTGGCGGACGACGGGTCTGTGCCCGGCGCCCAAGCCCACGAGCCCGATGCCGTGCGCATCACCGTGTCCGACGAGGGTGCGACCATCCCGTCGCACAAGCTCAAGGCCATCTTTGACAAGTTCTTCCGGCTGGATGAGGCCCGGGCGAGCGCTACGGGTGGGGCGGGGCTCGGCCTTGCCATCGCGCGCGAGATTGTGGAGCTCCACGGTGGTACCATCGGCGCGGCAAGCGAAGCCGGGCGCACGACCTTTACCGTGGAGCTGCCGCTCAGACAGGGCTAGGGGATAGGGCCAATCAGGCTGGGTTGGCAGACAGTCAGATGGATACACAAAGCGGCCGGATGCGCCTCACAGAAGCGCACCCGGCCGCTTTGTGTATCTGCGTGTTGCTCGCGCTGCTAGGCGCGCTTTGCCGCGAGGATGGTGTCGATGAGCGTGGCCACGCCGCGATCGTTGTTGCTCGGGATCTCATACGTGGCGTGCGCGCGCATGTGCTCGGCGGCGTTGGCCACGATAAAGCTGTGCCCGGCACACTCGAGCATCTCCACGTCGTTGTACGTGTCACCCACCGCGGCAACGTCGGCAAGGCTGATGCCGAGCCGCTCACAGAGGTGCGTTATGCCCGAGCCCTTGTTAACGCCGAGGTTCATGAGGTCGATCCACTCCACGCCCGCGCACGTTACGCTGAGCCGGTCGGAGAACGCCGGCGAGAAGGTCTCATCAAAGACCTGCTTGCTGTTGCGCTGGGGAAAGAAGATCGTGATCTTGTTGGCGTCGACGTCCAGCCCCTCAAAGCTCTCTACGTAATTGATGGTGTGGTAGTAGACATCGATCTCGGGCTCGTAGACGCGGGCGCTCGTGAGCGCATAGGCCTCGTCAAAGGCGCAGAGCACGGGCACGCCCGACCCCTCGGCCAGTGCGGCAAAGAGCACCTCGCGATAGAGCGCAGGATCGATGAGACTCTTGTAGATGAGCTCGCCGCGGTAGATGATCGAGCCGCCGTTATCAGGGCAGAAGGCCATGTCGTGCGCGTGCTCGGGGAACATCGCCTCGAGCGTCGGGCCGGGTCGGCCGCTTGCGGGGCAAAAGACAACGCCGGCCTCGGCGAGTGCGGCGATGCGCTCGGGCATGTGCGGCGGCTGCGACTTGTCATCGGCGAGGAGGGTGAGGTCCATGTCGCAGGCGATGAGCTTGATGGAGGCGAGGCCGGGGTCGGCGGTGTAGCTGAGCATGCGCGTCCTTTCGGTGGTCTGGCTGAAGGCATTGTACCGCCCCACCGGGCGCGCTGTTATGCGGGCGCGCCCGGTCGACGGTCTCTTCACGCCTCGAGCAGCTCCTCGATAAAGCCGACCCGGTAGGTCTTGAAAACGACCTCGCCCTCGGCCTGCGTGGCGTCGAGGTCCACGTCGCCCATGATGCCGAAGTCGCGGTCGCCGCTCTCGTCCGAGAAGATCTGGTGCACGTGCCAGACGTGCTCGGTCTGCTCGTCGGCCTCATCGAGTGAGAAGAACGCCGTCGAGCGCGCGTCGGCATCGGTAAGGATCTCTTCGTGCGCCTCGTGGTAGGCGTCGAGCGCGCGCCTCCAGCGGAGCTCGCCCATGCCCCAGGGCTCGTCAAGCTCGCCGAGCGCCTCGACCCGCCCGGCTGCGGCCAGGCGCACGCGGCGGAAGAGGGCGTTGCGCACGAGCAGCGTCATGCCGCGCCGGTCGGCAACCACCGCGTTCGCCGCGCTTGGCGGGGCGGCGTCGAGCGCGGCAGGGTCGCCCGCGGCGGCCCATTCGTCCACCAGGCTCGAGTCGATCGAGCGCACGAGGAGGCCGAGCCAGCTCACGACCTCGTCGAGCTCGGGCGTGCGCTTGGAGACGGGGACCGTACGGTCGAGCGAGCGGAACGCCTCGGCCAGATAGCGCAGGAGGATGCCCTCGGAGCGCGCGATCTTGTAGCGCTGGATGTAGCCCTTAAAGTCCGAGGCGGTCTCGAGCATGTCGCGCAGGACCGACTTGGGGCTGAGCGCGTAGTCGTTTGCCCAGGGAACCTTGGCGCAGTACTCGGCAAAGGCGGTGTCGAGCAGCTCCTCGAGTGGCTTGGGGTAGGTGACCTCGGCGATGCGCTCAAGGCGCTCTTCGTAGTCCACGCCGTCGGCCTTCATGGCGGCCATCGCGGCGTCGCGTGCGGCGCGCTCCTGGGCGCGGAGCACCTGCTTGGGGTCCTCGAGCGTGGCCTCGACCATCGAGATGAGGTCGAGCATATAGGTCTCGCTCTCGGGGTCGAGGAGCTCAAGCGCCGCAAGCAGGAAAGGCGAGAGCGGCTGGTCGAGGGCAAAGTCCTCGGGTAGGTCGACGGTGAGGGCGTAGTCGCGCTCGGGTTCGGCGTCCGCGGGTGCGTCCCCTGCCGGCGGCACCTCGGTAACCACCACCACGCCCGAGTCGATGAGCGTGGCAAAGATCTCGTCGGCGCGCTGGTAGAGGCGCTCCTTTTCCTCGGGGGTCTGCAGGCTCGACGCGATGAGCTCGCGTACGCGCGCACGCGCGTCCCCGCCGCGCTCGACCATCGAGAGCACCATGGAGTGCGTGATGCGCATGCGGGGTTTGAGTGTCTCGGGCGCAGCGTCGCACAGGTGCTCAAAGGTCTGCTTGTTCCAGGTAACGAATCCCTCGGGCGGCTTCTTGCGCTTGATTTTGCGGAGCTTCTTGGGGTCGCCGCCCGCCTTTGCCACGAGTTTAGCGTTCTCGATTTCGTGCTCGGGCGCCTCGGCGATAACGAGCCCTTCGGTGTCAAAGCCCGCGCGGCCCGCCCGTCCCGCGATCTGGTGAAACTCGCGGGCGCGCAGGCGCCGCATGCGGTAGCCGTCGTACTTGGTAAGGGCCGTGAGCACCACCGTGTGGATGGGCACGTTGATGCCGACGCCGAGCGTGTCGGTGCCGCAGATGACAGGCAGAAGCCCCTGCTGGGCGAGCCGCTCCACCAAGAGGCGGTAGCGCGGGAGCATGCCGGCGTGGTGCACGCCCACCCCGCAGGTGATGAGGCGCTTGAGGATCTTGCCAAACGCGGTGGAGAAGCGCGTGCCGCGCGCCGCCTCCTTGATGGCCTCGCGCTGCTCTTTGGTCGCCACGCCAAAGTTGGCGAGCGCGGTGGCCGAGGCGAGCGCCGCGTCCTGGCTGAAGTGCACGATGTAGAGCGGCGCCTCGCCGCGGCGGAGCGCGAGCTCGACCGTCCCCTCGAGGGCGGTGTCTACGTACTCAAAGGCGAGCGGCACCGGGCGCGGCGCATCGGCCACGGTGTCGACGGTGCGCCCCGTGCGTTCCTCGAGTGCGTGGGCGATGGCGGTGGTGTCGCCCAGCGTGGCGCTCATGAGCATAAACTGCGTGTGGGGGAGGGTGAGCAGCGGCACCTGCCAAGCCCAGCCGCGGTCGGGGTCGGCAAAGTAATGGAACTCGTCCATGGCAACGGTGCCCACATCGGTCTCGTCGCCCTCGCGCAGCGCCTGGTTGGCGAGGATCTCGGCCGTGCAGCAGATGACGGGCGCGGCCGTGTTGATGTGCGTGTCGCCGGTGATCATGCCGACGTTGTCGCGGCCGAGCACGTCCACGAGGTCGAAGAACTTCTCCGAGACGAGTGCCTTGATGGGCGCGGTGTAGTAGGCGCGGTGACCCTGCGCCATGGCCAGGAAGAGCTGGCCGAGCGCGACGAGCGACTTGCCCGAGCCGGTGGGCGTGCCAAGGATGACGTGGTCGCCCGCGGCGAGGTCCATGAGGGCCTCCTCTTGGTGCGGCCAGAGCTCGATGCCGCGGGCGTCGCACCACCCGAGGAAACGCTCGAAGGCCTCGTCCGCCGTGAGCCAGGGCTCGGGTTCGGAACCGTCCTCGGGCTCGTACCAACTGGGGGAGAGCGCACCGAGCGACCCGGGGGCGGCCGGCTCGGCGGTGCCGCCGCCGGCAAAGGAGCTCGCGGAGCTGCGCGCGCCGAGGGGCGCGCCCGTTGCCGGCTCGGACACGGCGGCGGACGCGCCGGTAGATGCGGTGGATGATGTTGTTGCGGCGTGGTCGGACATGCGCGGGACTCCCCTCGGCCGGTGGTTCGCCCTCCATTATGGCAGACCGTGCGGGCGGGCGCGGGGC
>NZ_NFHP01000017.1 GCF_002159335.1 Collinsella sp. An7
CCCCCTCCGTTCACGTCAGTGTGCGGCGGCCGTTGATCTAGCCAAGCTCGCGGCCGTCGCCCATCTCCTTGCCCTCCTGCTTCTCGCGCTCGGCAGCGCCGCCGACGCTGCCGAAGCCGCCAGCACCGAGGTAGCACGTCTGAGCCACCGCGCCGTCGCACGAACCGGCACCGGCAACGGACACGTACTTGTCACCCGAGAGCACCCACGCCGAGCCGGTGGTGGTGGTCACGCTGACCACCTCATCGCCCTCCCTGCGGAGAACCTCGATGGGGAGCAGAACGGAACGACCGCTGCGCTCCTCGATGTCGGTCCGCCCCAACTTGTCATGACGCAAGATCTTATCGCACGCCCAGCTCACGAGCTTGCCGAAGCCCGGCAGCGAGCCGCGGCGGCGCTCGACGGTGAGACCGACCTCGTTATCGAGGTCGAACTCGACCACCCCGGCATCGCCAAACTCAAGGGCGACCGGATAGGCACGGGAGCGGCCAGACGCGAAAAGCACGTCGGCCTTTTCGATTGAAGTAACCATTTCTTATCACCTCCTTTCAGAAGTTGCTAAAACCATGGTAGAAGCAAGAAAACCGCAGGTCAAACGGTGTGTGTTGAAATCGTTGATGCACGCAACTGCGCTCGTGAAACGCAAAAATTCTCATTCCCTTACTACCTCTGGCGCGCCTCTCGTTCGGCCTGCCGCTGCTTCTCAGTCTGTCTGCCAGAACCGCCAGGCGAAGGCCGAACGACTGTCTGCGCAACAATCGGAGTCGTAGCCCCACCTGGAGCAAGAAAGGCACTCAGCCGAGCCGAGAACTCCGCCGTGAGCTGTCCGGCTATCGTGCGGACACGCTCAACGCATCTCCCAAGAAGTTGACAAACGAGACCGACCTTCTCGCCATCTGGCGCACGGTCAACGGCATGACAGTCGGAAGCGACGGACTCCAAGACGCCAACTCGCTGCTCAGCTGCTTCTCGCGCTCGTTGAAGCCCCTCCAATCGCCGCTGCTCGTCGGCAAGCTGCCGCCGCGCTTCTGCGAGCTTCTGCTGCGTCTCGCCAAGCGCCTTTTTCGCCGCACGGTACTCTCTCTGGTTCAGGTGGCTAAGCTGCTTCTCTCCCTGCTTCTCATCATCCAGAAGCACCTCAACCGGACAGCCCAGCTCGGACTCAAGATGCTCCTGCAACTCGGGGTGCAGCTTCCGCCAGTCACTGCGCGTGCACACGTCCTTCGCGCTCAGTCGACCGTCATTTGTGACCGGCACCCATGCGAAATGCATGTGCGGCTGCGCGTCCGGCTCGTCGAGGTGAACCCATGCGCTCACCACGTTCTCCGCCCCATAGCGGCGCGCAAGGAACGCGTAGGCGGATCGGAAAAACTCATCGCGGCGCGATGGATCCAGAGAGCGCGGCATAGTCAGCACACAGTCGCACATGCGCACGGCGTCCTTGCGTGGCTTGCGCTTCAAATTCAGCGACGAAATCCGCTTGTCGATGAACTCCCTCTGCGTGCCATCGCGCTCGGGTCCGAGGTTGTAGTTGAGCGGCGTCAGGCTCGGGTCGATGTTGTCCCGCCCAGCCAGCTTGTCGACGTCTCCGCCCCAGCGCTCGTAGTGCCCGAGCATCCCGCCCAGCGCCTCAGCCCTGTATTTCTCGATGTGCGCCACTACTCGTCATCTCCCGCCCCGTATAGCATCGGCTTGCCATCCTCGCAAGGCATCCACTCATCCTGCTCGTCTATCGTCCTCTGAAACTCCTCGATGAACTCGCCGAGCGCCACGTTGAAGCCGCGCACCGCATCCTTGTCCGACTCCCAATCAGCAGCGAGCTTGGGGCATTCCGAGTCGCCCAAGACATCATCAAGAACAATCGCCGCTCGTATCAGTTCTAGCGTCTTGGAATGGCTGCAATAGCCAGACTCGCTCTCAGACTCCATCTCATCGACAGCCTTTGCCAGCTCGTTGATTTCGCGCGGCTTTGCCTTCTTCTTTCCGAACATCGCAGCTCCAATCTGAAACGCGGGCACACGAATACTTATATCCATAAGTCTAGCAGGTTAGACTTACTTCGTAAGTCCCTGCCCTGCGGGGCTCTCCGAACGTAAACCATAGTTTCCGTTCTGCGCGTCTCTCCGTTCCTTGCTCGTCTGCACCCTTTAGGTGCAGACGAGGGGGTGAATCCCCCTCGAGCTCCCCCGCTCTGTCACACGTCACACGTCACCCATAGGGGGGGCTGTCGTAGTAAGCCCCCCCTATTGGTCTTCCAGAACGCTTGGAGTACATAGTTGCGCTTGATTCTAATTAGCCGGCCTACCTTACTCGCAAGCGCAATTCCGTAGCCCTATCGATCCACTGTTGATGCGTTGACTTGTATGCATCGGGTACCAGCTGCTGGTCGTAATAAATTATGCTGTTCGCCCATCTCTCAATTTCCTCCTTATATGGCGGATAATCTATTTCTGGCTGTCCGCGGTCTAGGAGATTCAGGAAATTCTGGTACTCGATATTCCAATCTTCCATCTGTCTCTCGTAGTCGTTCATAAGGCGCTCTGCTCGCACGCCCTCCTCATCAAGCATCTCTCCACGATTTCTTAGAGACGGTATCCCTTTACTGTATTCACTTGAATAGCTGTCATATTCCTGCTCCTCAGCAAGGCTCGCCACGTCTTCCGAAGTATCAATCTTCTTGTGACACCCAGAGAGCGATATGGGCAATGCCATTGCACATACGAATGCAACGCAGACAAATCTCCTCATAAATCCCCCAACCAAAACCGATATGCGGTACACCCAAAACTTCCAATAATCCCAGCATAAACTGTTTGCACGAGAGAACAACCGTCTTACCGTAATCAACCTCAGCTGAAGACCCTGGCAAGGAAAGGGTCGATGGCGCAGAGCGTCATCGACCCTTCTCCAAGTCTCTTTTCCGGCTCGCCCGGCGCGTCAATTCCGCTGTCGGTGAACGAGGTCTGAGCGATCCGCTTACGCGGAGCGCTCCGCCCCCGTAGTCACCGACAGCTCCATTGACCCGCCTACTGCACCACTTTCGCCCGGTTCCTCACCGAACGAATAACCCCTTCAAACAGAATCGTATGGCTGCACGCATAATCCAACATGTCGGGATCTCCCATGTCCATTAGGCCGAAAATAAAATCGCTGTATTCGGTGACCACGTTCTCCCTGATGATACTCATAAGGTCAAGCCTGATTCGCGCCTTCTCCGACTTCGAAAGCTCACGCGTCAAGTCAAGCGGAAATCCGTTCACCAGCGTTATTGAGTTGGCACCGTCTGCAAACTGCTCCTTCTCCGGGTCATCAAGGTGTATGAGGTAGCGCTGCATATTCGAGGGGTTCGCAACCGGCTCAACATATCCGTTCGCCGGAACATCCTCGGGTATCGCCGCCTTTGCACCGTTTAGCGTTGTCGTATTTCCGTGCTGGTAAATGACATGGTGATGCGGTTTGCTCGTCTCATCATCCGGCTGATGCAGCGGACTGACCGCATACGAACCATGCGACCTCTTGAGAGCACCAAGCCAATCTTCCGGAGCTGACTCCGGATAGACCAAGAATGTCCAGTACCGAGCTTTTACGGCGCTGCTATCAGCCATGCTATAATCCAATCGTCTTCAGACAGCCCCGCCGCCGCCAAGTAGCTGGGGCTTTTTCTTTTTTAGCCAACGGCAATCAGCTTGTCGGAAAGAGCAGCTCGCGCATAAGCGCTCGTACTCACACCAGCAGCCTTGGCTTTCCTCTCAATCGCCTTCTTCATTCCAACAGGAACCTTAATCGAAATGACCGCTGTCCCCTCATTCGAAAGCGGAGGTCGGCCATAAACGACGCGACCAACCGTGCGCTCGCCATCGGGAAACTCACCGCGCTCATAGGCATCACACCAACGCCCGATCATCTCTTCCGTGATTTCGCGACCGTCAGCCGCGACATAAGCCTTGCTCATCGCGCTCTCCTTTCCGTCCTCTCGATTTCGTCGCTAAACTTCTTCTGAACGGGTGACATTGCGTGGATAATCAGCCATCCGCTAACCGTCTCCACCGCAATCAACTCAACATCCGCACCGTTGGCGAGAAAGCCGACCATGAGCCAGCGCGGCGGCTCGTCATCGCTCGCTCGCTGAATGCTCTTCGTGACAGACGCAAACGCTTCAAGCACCTCATCTCTACTCAGATGCTTCAGCGCGTTCGGGTGAATGTCCGGCCCCACCGCCCCTCCTCTCAAAGTCATACCATTTCGTCATACTTATAGTATACACCAGTCTTAAAAATCAAAACTCGCAAAGTGGCCAGCAACCTCCACAATATTGAAGACAACGGGCTAAAATCGCTCCTAGAACGAGCGAGAGGGGCACCCGCGTGGGTACCCCCCTCCGTTCACGTCAGTGTGCGGCGGCCGTTGATCTAGCCAAGCTCGCGGCCGTCGCCCATCTCCTTGCCCTCCTGCTTCTCGCGCTCGGCAGCGCCGCCGACGCTGCCGAAGCCG
>NZ_NFHP01000018.1 GCF_002159335.1 Collinsella sp. An7
GTTCAAGATCAACAAGCGCGTCATCACGGTGACCGACTCCAAGAGCGTCCCGTACAGCGGCTCCGAGCAGGCGCTCGTCATCGGCGAGGGCGACGAGGGCCAGTACAAGGTCGACGGCGACGCGGCGAAGGGCGAGAAGCTCGTCGTGACCGCCAAGGTCACCGGCACCGAGGTCGGCCCCTACACGCAGGTGGTCGGCACCGGCGAGGACGGCGCGGTCTGGTCCATCGAGGGCGGCAAGGCGTCCAACTACGACGTCACCGTCAGCGGCACGCTGACCATCACCAAGGCCGGCGCCACCCAGTTCCAGGGCACGGTCTCGCTCGACGACTGGACCTACGGCGAGAAGGCCGCGACCGAGGAGGCCTCCACCAACGGCGGCGACTACGGCGACCCGAGCTACACCTACAGCTCCGACGGCGGCAAGACGTGGTCCGGCGACAAGCCCTCCGACGCGGGCGACTACATGGTGAAGGCCACCTGGGCCGCCACCAATAACTGCGACGAGATCTACGCCACCGACACGTTCAAGATCAACAAGCGCGTCATCACGGTGACCGACTCCAAGAGCGTCCCGTACAGCGGCTCCGAGCAGGCGCTCGTCATCGGCGAGGGCGACGAGGGCCAGTACAAGGTCGACGGCG
>NZ_NFHP01000002.1 GCF_002159335.1 Collinsella sp. An7
GCGGAGAAGGGCTACTGGGACTGACGCCCGGTACCCGATAGGCGGAAGGGCGGTACCGTCTCCCCGGAGGGTCGGTACCGCCCCCGAGGAACGCCGGTACTAAAAACGCGTGCTAGACACCTCGGTCGTAGTTGAAGGTCTTCGTCTCGAACCCGCATGTGATGGCGCCCGTCTTGTACCCCACGTTGCGGGCGTAGCCCCCGAGACCGGTCACCTCAATCTTCGGAATCATGATCTCCTTGGCGTTGCGCCCGGCGCGTACCATGCGACGGGGGCTGCTCAGGCAGCCCGAGACGGCCGCACGCCTGTAGGCCTCGTCAATCACCGCTGTGTAGTTGCGTGTGAACTCGATGCTGTTCGGCATGGCTTACTCCTCCTTGTCTCCGTCGTCCAGCCCGGCGATCTTCCGCCAGCGCTTGAGCGTCGCTCCCGCGTCCGTCGCCGCCCCCGCGTTCGGCCGCCCCGTCGCACCTGTCGGCGTGGGAGCAGATGCCGAGAAGAGCCACGGCTCGGCTTCCTTCAACTTGTCGATGTCGTTGCCGTAATCAGGCAGTAGCGCCATCGCGGCCTTGACGTTCCTCGCCCCGGCCATGGTCAGCTCGAAGGACACGCGCTGCTCCTCGCCCCGGCTGCGCAGCTCGTCCATCTCGGCGCGCAGCTTCTCGGCGGACTCCGCGGTCTTGGCCGTCTCGGCGATCTGCCCCTCCAGCTCCGCGATCCGCGCGTCACGCTCGGCGAGCGCCGCCTCGTAGTCTTTGCGCGCTCTCTGCGATGCCATCGGCAGCGGTCGCCGCGATACCGTCGGCATTGCCGCCCGTTACCTGCTGCGCCTGCGCCGCCTGCTGCTGCACGCCCTGCTGCGCCGCGCCTTCCTCGCCGAGCCCCGCGCTTTCCTGCAAGCCATTCATCTGCCCATCCTCTCAGTCAGGCGGGCAAGAAAAAAGCCCGCACCCATCAAATGGGTACAGGCTATGAGGTGGTCACAAGTAAATAATACAAGCAGAGCTTCGAACCATCCGTCCACCCGCGACATACCCGGAGCGCGCCAAGAAAGCCAAGCAACTAGCTACGAAGATCTCAGTCGATAAGATTGGATAGCGGGAACGCCCTCCCAACGATTCATCTACATAACTGAACTGCGCATCGCTAACCTCTCACTTCAATTAAAAACCTAACTTAAGAACTACTGCCTTTTATCAGACAGCCTTAATATCGCCGTCTTTACAAGAGGGACAATCCTTATCCCCTGCAGCAAAACAACGATTCCGAGGAATACTCCAGAAATGCATTGCCAACCATTAATACGAAGAGCCGTAACGGCCGATTGAGCAATCAGGATCAGGATTGTCGGCACAAGGGCCGACCAGCCTGCGTCAAAGTTGATGTACTTACGGGAGTCATACGCTCGCATAATAAATACTGAACCTTGGCCAATCGCAGATGCGACGCAGGCGCCATAGGTCCCCATAATGGGGATGAGCAGCGGAGTGAAAACAACACAGGAAATCGCTCCCAAGACAGTGCTCTTCATCACATAGCTTGTGTGCATAGTCGAGGTATACACAGTGCCGAAAAAAGAATTGAATACATTCATCAAGTTGGCAACAAGAAGGATGGAGATCATGGGCCAGGCATCAAAGGTTTCCCCTTGGAGCATAATTGATGCAATCCAAGGAGCGAGAAGCGACAATAAAGCGCAGAGCGTCGTCAGCAGAGCTGAAACCAAACGAAAGACGGTCGCATAGAACTTTGCAATGTCCCCATTCCTAGATTCTTGAAATGCCGAGAGCTGCCAAGCTTTTAAAAAAATACTGTATAGCGTATTCAGTAATCCAGGAATCTTTCCTGCGGCAGCAAATAAGCCTGACGCGGAGATACCGAGCATGCCGGTGATAAACAGCCGATTAATCGATGTGCCGATCCACCAAAACAGCGAGTTTGGAATCAAAGGAAAGGCATAGCGAACCATAGGAAGTATCGTATTTTTTATTAACACAACACCGCCTGATTTCAGCTCGCAAACGCCTTTTGCCGTCATTGAGCAAATCCCACCCACGGTGAGATAGACTGCAATCGAGATAATTGCACCTGCAAGAACGGAAGCGAAGTAACCAACGATTCCCATGTCCATAGATGCGATTAAGATAATCGCACAAATCAGCGTTGTTGCGGAAGATATTCCCGCGCAAATTGGAATAAGTTTCACTTCTCCTGCGGCACGGGCGACCTCACCGCACAGTGTCGAGAAGGCGGTTGCCGCATAGACTGAGATGAACCATCCTTTGTAATCGCCCAATCCTCCAAATGCTGCGAGATTAAATAGGGGCGTAAGGATTGCAACGAACAGCACAGACGCAAACGTAACCACAACGGAAACAGCAACATACCTCTCCTTGTTGACCCTGTCTCCCACGATGTAGCGAACAGCAGCTTCCGACATATCGAGAGTCGCGAGCGGCAAAATCAATGAAATGACGGTGTTCGCCATATCCGTCAAACCGTATTCACCGGCAGACATGTAGGCAGTATAGAGCGGGACAAGAAAAAAAGATATCAGTTTGGTGACAACCGAGTTAAGCGCAAACAAACCGAGATTGAGCACAAGCTCCTTGTATTTTCCCATGTCAACTACCGCCCAATTAAGAATCGATCAAGTATCCGGAAATGGCCTTCAGCGCTCGTCTTCAAGCTATCGACGGAAAGAGGGCAAGACGCTTCAACTCTCGCGCAGAATGACATATCATCAGACGATACGACCGAAACATCAACAACATTATCCATGCTGAAACCAATGTCGTTAAGCACGTTAACGGTTTTCATGCTATATGGAACTGGCAGCACTCGCGCACAGGAAACAATGCCGAGAACCATTGCGTGAAAACGCGTTGCAACAACGACCTCGCATTCAGAAATCGTATAAAGCGCCTTCTCAACATCTCCTCGATAGAGGTGCTTTTCACAAGAAACCCCGCGTTTTGAAAGCCTTGAAGCCAAAAGATTGACCGCATCTTCGTCGCCCTCCCGTTCGCAAAACGAAGAGAGAACTATTGCATACCCACGTTGGTGCAGCCATTCGGCCGCGTTCGTCATCCAAGTGAAGTACGTATCAGCCCAACGGGATATTTCCCCAAATTTGTCTTTTCTAGATAAATCAACTACAGAGAACAAGGCTGAACGTCGCTTCTCTACAACAGGAAGGCGTAAAGAGAATAGAATGTCGGGCGCGTAGCGCACGTTCGGTAAATCCTTGAACAACTCATAAGAAGCAGTGTCTCGAAAACAGATATCGTCGATAACGCGGCGAAACAGGTTCTTGAACGCTGTATAAAAAAATCTATGCCTACACGGCCCCCAATTCGCGCCGAGAACGAAAGCATGGGGAGCGGAAGAGTAGAGGTGTTTTCTACGAGCAATCATTCTTACCGTGCGATAGAAGCCAAGTACCCCAGGACCATTTGGCTCGATAAATATCGAACCACCAATTTGGCACAAACAATCAACGTCTATATCGCTTTCCTTGTCGTCTACACCAGGCCCCATAATCTCTAAATTATTCCTTGTGGCACCGGGGAGTAGGCTACGGTCATCAGCGCGAAGTAGAAATCTGATGTTTGGGTATCTATCGATCAGGGTGAGAAGAAAAAGGTCGTCACCCAAGTTTTTGGCTGCATAAAAATGAATCAGCACAGTAGGATCTCTTGAGACTGCATCACCGCCTTGTGTCGTGTCGAATCCGCATCGTTGCGATGCGGATTCTGTAGCGTTGAAGAAATCTCTTGAGGTCATCATTCACATTCTCTTTCAAATCGTCTATAAAATGCTTGCCGCTTAATATTTGGATAGCTAGTCTGGTCAACTTCGATAGCTTCAGTGATACTTCTCCTCATTGCGTCGTCTTCGAGCGCAGACTGCAGAGAGCACTATGCGACCTTGAAGCCGCACAAACGAGTGACAAAAGTCCTTTCGTCAATGACGTACAACCTAACGCTAACAGTCTGGATACCAGCCGCCTGTCAATTCGCAGCTTGCGGATGGCTACGTGATTACTGTCGGCTCTTTGAAATATCTCAGCAGAGATGACAATTCCTACAGCTTGCTTATATTCAGAACGACTTCCATTTCTTACCGCAGATGTCAGATAGCGACAAGTTGACAGGAGGACGTAAGCGTCGAAATCGTCATCCGTCAGGCTAAACCCTGGCAGTGTCTTCCATTTTTGAAGAAACTGCGCGAAGTACTTCGCCTTTGCCTGGAAATCAAAGTAGTCATTGAGCCGAAAGGTGCTTGTTGTGCCGCTTGAGGTGTCGCGATAATAATAAAGGGCATCCATCAGGTAATATGCTTTGTCCGCTCGGTCGAGTAGGAAGAGAGATTGGAGATGGTCTTCTCCGGAGATAAGGTGCTGAGCATCCGAAGGATAAGACATGCTCAAAAGAAGCTCTGCTTTGACCGCCTTCGAACACATGCTGTGAAGACAGTAAGTATCGAGGGCGAGATTGAGATACTGCGCCTTCTCCTCAGACCCGAACGGCCGCGAATCGCTAAAAGGGAACCTCTTGTCCATGGAAGAATAATCCAGACTAGGGGAGAATTCAAAGAAGATTATGTCGTAGCCACCTGATTCAGCAAGCGGTTTCAAAGTCTCGAGCGCATCCACCCTCAGGCAGTCGTCGGCATCGACATGCAGCACATAGTCTCCCGATATCGAAGGGTATGCAGCCATGCGAGCGGAAAAGGGACCGCCGTTCTCTTGGTGGATGACCTTCATGCGGGCATCTTTCTCCGCATAAGAGTTGCAGATCTTCAGTGTTTCGTCGGTTGACCCATCGTCGACCACGATGAGTTCAAGACTTCCGTATGTTTGATTGAGGATCGATTCGATGCACTGGCCAACAAAGCGCTCGCAATTGTATGCTGGAACTACAACTGAGTATTTCATAAAGCCCTTCTTCTCGGATAGATGACGTAAGACAATTGCTAGCTCCAGAAGGCAAGGTATGGAACGGTCTCACTGCTGCCCATAAGGGCATAGAAATAAGTCCAGTAAATCAAGGCATAAACAATCAGGACAGATTCGATTACAAGCTTCGTCGCATCATCGTTTTGATATGTGCGCAGGAGTGCAGGGGGAAGGGCGAGGGTGAACATATCGAAATATAAGCCAATCCTGCCGCCATGGTCACTCAGTGAGGTCAACTGCGAAAGCAGAACACCTACGATTGTCATGCAAAGCAAAAAAGCAGTGAAAGGGTCTTGCCGTTCGGTTCGTCTGAAAGCGAGAAGTGCGATAAAGATCAAGGGGAGCCGTATGATTATCTGGTTGGGCATAATGCCCACCGACTGATTGCCCAAGTATCCCGCGACATAGGAGCCAAATCCAAAAGACGTGAGCAGCGAGGCAACCGGTCCTATGAAGAGGATGGCCACCAGCGCTATGCCGCAGACAAGTGCGACCTTTCTCAACTGACTTCCAGCATTCGAGTCAATATACGCTCTGATGGCGAAAATGACAAATCCGAGAACCGCAGAGGTATGGAACGATACGCCGATCAATATCGGAACAATTCCGGCGATATGATCCTTGGCCTTCCCGTTCTTCTTGTACAAGCCCAAGATGCCCATAAAGACAAACGCCATCGCGATCCACTGACGCATCATATTCAAGGATTGATTGAAATAAAGAAACAGGAAAAGACACATACCCGTGGCAAGGGTCTCCTTGTTTCCCCTGCGCGACAGGGTCCAGTAAATCGGAACGATAACAAGCAGCTGCGTCAGAAACAACAGCCCCTGAACAGAGTCGAACAATCTTGAGGATACCCAAACGAGGGCAAGGTAGCCGATTTCAAATTCTGAAACATCAGCACGCGACCAATATTGAATCAATCCAGATCCATAGAACTCTCCGAATGAACTGCTGGAATGCGCGACGTCAAAGAGCGGCTTGGCGTAGACCGCGACATCGGTGCCGATGCTGTCCGCGCGCATACCGGCAAGAAGGCATGGGATCAGCACCGCGACGATGGACCAGAATATGTAGCCCACGCTGTTGCGGGACCATGACTGTATGATCGCCAATATCAACAAGGTGGCGCAAAATGAAACAAAATACGGCAGCAACTGCCTAACCCCCGTCCGATCTCAACGTTATGCGACGACAGCGCACTTTCTGGCCCGAATCGTTGTCGACTCCGCCTATACAACTGGCGAAAGATGCTCATCTGGACTACCTATCCATGGAATTCGAGGATGCTGGTTTCATAGAGCCCCCCCCCCGACGGCTTCCAGAGGCGCAGACGGATCAGCGCGCGCTTGATATCCTGCCTGCGACACCGCTTGGGCAGAGCCTTCTGTACAGCACGTTCGAACGGCATTCCAGAATTAAGATTTCGCAGGAACTGCTCTCGCGCAGCAGGTCGCTCCATAGGCCGATTGAGCTGCTTGTTATTGGCAGCCGCGAGATTCTCGTCGACAGGAAGAACCTTAAGCTTCGCCATCCGCAGCAGCTCTTTACCCTTCTCCGTCTGGCAGAGAGCGAGGGAGATTCCGCCGCCCGCCTCATCCTCGAGCTCGGAGCCCCATGAGTCGCCGAGGGTGAGGTCGGACACGCGCTCCCTCCTCGCGTAGGCGCACGAGTAACAGTTCTCGGTATAATCGAGACCCTCTAGGAACGCAATGAGGTAGCGGTCGACAACGCCCGGTGTATCGATCGCAGCGGAACCGTCGCGCAGCTGGAAGCTCGCCTTGCGGCGGAAGGCGATGTAAGCGATTTCGCCCAGCTTATAGCCGCGCTCCTCGAGGAACATCTCGAGGAGCTGCGGGGACGGCGTGCCGTGGCAGATGAGGTCGATCGTGTACAGGCGCCCCCCAAGGCGCTCGCCGACGAAGTTGCGCATGGCGGACACCTGGCACGGAAGTCCGATGAACAGGACCTTCCGGCCGGCCTTGAGCAGGCTCCTCACCTGCCTGTACGCACCCGACGGATCGCTCTTCACGTACTTGGAGCCCCTGAACCGGTCGACATCGCCCGGGTCGCCCACGACCTGGAAGCCGAAACGGCCCTCCGAGAACGCGCAAGCGCACACCGCGCCGCCCGACTCCGCGAAGGCGCGCGAGATCGCTGAGGCGAATCCCCCGGACGAGGACGCCCCGCGCTCGGAAGGGTCCTCCGCCCAGCCCTGCCACCATTCGGCGGGCTCCCTGAGCCCGGCGGGATGAAGTTGCTGGCACACATTTCTACAGCGCCCGCAGTCGATGCACTTGTCCTGGTCGATGACGGGACGGTAGCGGTCGATGCCCGGCTCAATCGCGACAGCTCCCGTGGGGCATATGTCGACGCAGGCCATGCAGCCGGCGCACATCCCCTCATCACAGATGGTTAGCATCCCTCGATCAGCCCTTTCATCACGCTGAGTGAGCGCACTCGATGCTCTACCAAGATGCGATTGGCTTTCCCGAAATCCACCGTGGCTCCCGCAAGGGCGACATCATCCGGGTCCGCTAGTACGCGGTCCTGCAGTCCCGTCATCCGGAGGAGACTCATCGCGCGCCCAGTCGTGCCGGTGTTGGGAAGGACCTCCACGAACGGGACGTTGAAGCTGATGGCGAATGCCGTACCATGGAATGAGTCCGTGATTAGGCACGAGGCGTTCGCAAGCAGGTCAATAAAGCTCCCCGCGCTCGGAAGGAAGCGAAGCTTGCCGGAACGGCTGATCTGGTGGAGGTAGGGCGAGACCCTGACGAGCGGTAAACCCAGATACTCGGCAGCCCTCTCTGCATAGCTAGAGAGCAGCCGGTCGTTGTGGATTTGGTATATGAGTGCATACGGCGAGCCGCTGCCCGACGAATCACCTGATTCCATGGACAGAGCACGCCACTCGTCCGCGCTCAGAAGGAGCGTCGGGTCGAGCACCTGCTCGGACGGAATGCCCCATTTCCGCAGCTGCTCGACGGCAATGTCTTCACGAACCGATATTGCGTCGAACGAAGCGAGGCGCTCGCGCATTGCCCATGCAACATCGTCATCCAGACGGTTCTTCCCGAAGCTCGCGGCATATGCCACCTTATGGGCGCCCTCCGGAGCGAAGCCGAGCATGTAGGCGGGATCGTACACGCCCCCTGCGACCGGCCCCCAAACCTGGTCGCTCCCTGTCATAAAGACGTCGGCCTCGGGAGGATCGCCAACAAGATCATCGTAGGAGGAGTAGCGGCGCGTCAGAGACAGGTAGCGCTCCCTTTCTGCCTTGAAGCGCTTCCCGGCGATGACGCTCGACGGCTGTCTCATCGCAAGGTAGAGGAAGCGCTTGAGCGCGGAACCGTTCCATTCCGGCTTCGATTCGAGAAGCGTCTTCTCGATGGTCCAGATATCCTCGTCCGTCCGAACGTAATCTATGACGGAGCATTCGTGCCCGAGCGACTCAATGGAGCGCTGAGTGGCTATGGTCTGCAGCAAAGAGCCATAGTTGATGGCTGCATGCCTGGTTATAAGTGATACTTTCACAGTTGCCTTTCATGTCCTAGGAGCAGCACTACTGGTTAGTCGGGTCGCCATACGTAGAGTGAAAGAGTTCTGCACACAACAGAATCCCAATCGCACTCGGACTCAATGCGCACACGGGCCAAATCTCCTAGCCTGGTAGCGCGGGCATAATCGCTGAGTAAAAGCCGAAGTGCCCTGCACAGATCTCCCGCATCGCCATTCCGAAAGGTAATCCCAGCATTTTCGATGACATCGGTACATTCAGGGATATCGCTCGTCACACAGCAGCAGCCATGCGCCATGGCCTCCAACAGGCTCATGGGCATGCCCTCCACGTCGGACGGGAGCACGTAGAGGTAGGCGTTGGAGTAGAGCTCCTCCAACGTTCGGCCCTCGACAAACCCCGCCATGATGACGCGAGGGTCGCGCGCGGCGAGGGCGCGGACCTCCTCGTAAAACCCCGTCGTGTCGGACGAGCCCCCCGCTATCACCAGGCGCTTGTCGGTATCCAACTGTCGGAACGCCTCCAACAGCAGTTCGGGGCGCTTCTCCGGCACGATGCGGCCGAGGTAGAGGAGGTACGAGCCCTCCGAAAGGCCCCATCGCTCCGTGATGAGTTCGGCGGGGACGCGCTTGGCGACGTCCACGCCGTTGGGTATGAAACGGGCCCCACGGCCGTACGTGTTTTGGAAATAGTCCTGCACGGACCTCGACAGCACGATGAGCGCATCGGCATTCTTGACCGCCACGCGCTCGCCGCGCTTGATAACGCGGGAGGCGATGCCGCCCCACTTGGCGCGCCGCCAGTCGAGCCCGTGGATGGTCGCCACGGTGCGGATGCCCGCATGGGAAGCGAGCGCCAGCGCGTTGCAGGGCCCCTCGGCGTGGTAGTGGATGACATCCGGACGGTCCTTTACGGCTACCCGCGTGGCAGCGTAGGCCGACGTGAGGGCCGCGAGGCCCTTGATATTCACCGTGCGTACCGGCACGACGCGCACGCCCTCGTACTCGTAGGGCTCAATCGGCGTAGGCTCGCCGTTCACATCGGTGCCGGAGCGGTCGTAGCAGGTCACCTCGTGGCCGAGAGCCGCCATGCGGGTTGCCAGCTCGGTCACGACGACCTCGATCCCGCCCTCGCGCGAGCCCGTCCGCTTCTGCCCGATCATCGCTATGCGCACGGCTTCCCCCCGTCCTTCTCGGCGTCGCCGTAGAGCGAGAGATAGGCATCCGCGAGCCCCCTCGCGGCGCGATGAATCTCGTAGCCGGCGTCGGAGAGGATGCCGATCGACCCCGCGAGGCGGCTCTCGCACAAAAGACGGGACGCGGCGTCCGCCCACGTCCCGATGGGGGCGTCGAGCGGCAGGGCCTCCGCCGTCGGGAGGAGCAGCGACTCGCCGGACACCGAGTCGGACGCAAGGATGGGCAGCCCGTTCGCCTGCGCCTCTATGAGCGCCAACGGGATTCCCTCGTGGGTACTGGGGAACACGACGGCGTCGAACGCGTTGACAACGCGCGCGACGTCGCCCCTGACGCCCAGGAAGCGGACGCAGCCGGAGAGACCCGCGCTCTCGGCCGCCCGCTCGACCTCCGGGCGGAGCTCCCCGTCACCGACGAGGACGAGGACGGCGTCCTCGCCCCTCGAGCGAAGCTCACCGAGGAGTCTGACGAGAAGCGCCTGGTTCTTGGCCATGGAGAAGCGGCCGACGTGACCGATCGCCTTCTGGCCCGGTTCGATCCCGACCTCGGAGCGGACCTCCCCGCGGACAACGGCGTCGAAGCGGTACGCCTCGAGGTCGATGGCGTTCCTCACGACGCGAATCTCGCCCCGGCGCGACTCGCCGAACAGGTAGATGCCGGACGCCATGCTGCAGGCCCAGTAGCGGTTCGCGACCTTCGGCAGCCTCCGGCGCGCCAGCTCCTTGACGGGGTACTTGAGGTCGCGGTCCACCGACTCGTTGTGCGAGTGGGCGATCCTCACCGGCACGCCGCACGACTTCGCCATCGCCAGGGGGAACGCCGACATGGAATCGATATGGGAATGCACAACCGGGTAGCGGTGCTCCGCAAAGAAGCGACGCATGAACTTCCGGTATGCTGGCCAGTGCTGCGGGTAGAGCCTCGGGGCGCGGTATATCCTGCCGCCAAGCGACTCGATCTCGTCATCATAGTCCCCACGCCAGTCCCGGTGGGTGAGGAAGTCGAGCTGGACGCTGTCCCGGTCGAACTCCCGGTAGTAGTTCATGAGCATCGTCTCGAGACCGGCGCGGTCCATCGCGTTCACGACCTCCAGGATGCGTATCGGCTCCGCCATCAGTACGCCCCCTTCCCGTCGAGCATGGAGCGCAGCGTTCCGAAGACGAGCGCGAGGTCGTGTCGGAACGAGCTCGTCTCTATGTAGTCGAGGTCGGCGTCGACCATCCCCTCGAACGTCGAGTCGGAGCGCTCGCCCGCCTGCCAGGCCCCGCCGCAGCCGGGCTTGACGGCGAGCCTTCGCATGGCACGCCCGTCGTACTGCATAACCTCGCTGGGCAGCGCGGGGCGAGGCCCGATGAGCGACATCTGCCCGGCGAAGACGTTCAGCAACTGCGGTAGCTCATCAATCGAATGCCTGCGGATGAACTTTCCAATGCCGGGAATAACACGCGGGTCGTCCTTGATTTTGAACATGGGGCCGTCGGCCTCGTTCAAATCCTTCAGTTCGTCGAGCAGCTTGTCGGCATGTGGGACCATGGAGCGGAACTTCCACATGCGAAAGAGGTAAAACGTGCCGTCACGACGTACCCGCCCCACGCGCAACTGGCTATAGAGCGGACCGGCGCCGGGCGAAGCTATGCAGATCGCCGCAGATAAAACAACGCTGGGGACCAGCAGCACAACAATGACAGCGCCCGATGCCACGATATCGATAATACGTTTGACCGTGCGGTACGCGTGCCGATCGAGGAGAGGCTGCACTCCGGAGTCGGCACCGTACAGCATATGCGCCGCCTCAGAATCGGTAACATCCGCGCGAGTCCAAGATCCATGCACCTCGCCAGCAGAAGCCGCTGACGAATCATGGTTTTGAGCTGAGCCAGTCCCTGCCTGCAGTTCGGCCACAGACACCTGCAACGCTGGCTTTTCCGCAGCAGCCATCACGCACGCCCCCGCGGCGCTATCCCGAGCATCGAGTGCCCCCGCCGCCGCATGTGCGGAGTTATGTCCTGCGATTCGTTCCATCCCACCCCGTCACCGGTCCCCAAAAATCAGCGCGTTGGCGCCGTTAGCTCTTACTCGGAACGCTGAGCGGCACGCTCTCCACAAAGCCGCCGTCCGCGTCCGCCACACGCACGCGGCAGAAGCGCTTGTGGCGGTTGAGCCCGCTCAGCCGGTCCTCTTGGCCCACGAGCGGCCCCTCCTCAACGTGGAGCGCGCCGTCCGCGATCACCGCCGTAGAGCTGCGGATCACGTGTCGCTCGTCCATCGCGGCGACAAACCAGTCCCGTGCCTCGTCGGCAAGCGGAGCCCACGAGCGCTCGTCGGCAGCGGCGGGACGCACCGGGAGCGTAAGCGTGCCGAGTGCCTTGGAAAGCGCCGCGGCGTCTCCTGTCACCGCAAAGATGAATCCCGGATACATCACGCATTCCTGCGTAAACCACTCACCCGAGCGCTTCATCCAGCGCTCGCGCATGATGACAAAGGCATCGGCCAGAACGTCGCGCGGTACCAACCGGAGCACGTCCCCGCAAAGCGACCGCTCGCGGCCTTCCGGCACCTGGATGAGATACCAGCGCAAACGCCCCCGTGGCGAGCGACGTCCGCGCGGCAACCCATCTGCCAAACGCACACCGCGCCGACCAGACGCAGCGGAAACCCTCTCCGCAACCGGCATCCCAGCCCTCCCCTCGGCCACGCACGCTCCGCAAAGCGCAGAAAGATACACCTTTCTAACCCCTAAAAACATGCCAATTATATACGTCCCCTACCATAAGGCAAACGCAAAGACCCAACTCCACAACTCAGCCAACGACCCCGCGTTTCGATAGGCCGATTGCGTAAAAGGTGTACCTTTTTACGCCTATCTACCTGCTTATTCTTGCGATTTATGGGAATCTTAGGAGGCGCCTCTCCCCTTCTGCGCCACTGCGGTGCAGCACCTTTGCGGCCCGCGCGTGCTTAGGTATCCCCCTCACGTTTTCTCTGCGCTGTGCGCCGCATCGCGGGCGCTCCCCGCACGCGCTCCCTGCGCAACCAGCACGGATGACGCATCGCACGCGGACGCACCGCCTCACCCTCGCAACAACGGCAAGAGGCATGTCATGATTTCGTAAAGAAACGCGGGCTCTCGGACGCTCTGCCTATCGGATGCTCTGCCCATCGAGCGCGCTGGCCCTCGGACTCCCTTGCACCCCGGCCCTCTGGAAGTTTGGTCCTCCGGCGCCTAAGCCCTCTGGCACCCCGTCCCTCCGGCGCCTCTGAATCTGAATCTGCCCCATTCCCGTTGACACACGGAGTTCCGTCTCGGCATGATGCCGTGAACGGGGAAGGGGGGCATGGGGTGGGACATCCGCCGCCCGAGTATTCGGCCGAGTTCAAGCGGCAGGCGGTGAGGCCGTACGGGGAGCGGGGCGGCACCTACGCCGAGACCGCGCGGGAGCTCGGGGTCGACGCCGGCAGCATATCGGACTGGGTCAGGAGGGCCGACACCGCCCAGGCGCCGCCCGAGGACAACCCCTTCAAGGTGGCCGAGGAGAACCGGCGCCTGTGCAGGGAGGTCGAACGGCTGGGGCGCGAGAACGAGGTGCTTTTGAAAGCGAGCGCCCTCTTCGCCGGCAGGCAGCTGTAGGGGCCCGGGCGGAGAGGGCGAAGCTCGCTTTCATATTGCTCAACGAAGGAGCCTGGAGCGTGTCCGAGACGTGCCGCGCGCCCCATGTCGCCCGCCAGGGCTACTGCGCGTGGAGGAAGAGGCGGCCGAGCGCGCGCGACGGGAGGGACGCCGAGCTCGCCGGGAAGATCTCCGAGATATACGGGGCGAGCCGGGGAAGCTACGGGGCGCCGAAGGTCTTCGCCGAGCTCAAGAGGGCCGGCGAGCGGACCTCGCGCAAGCGCGTCGCGCGCCTCATGCGCGACAACGGCATGGTCGGAGCGACGCGCGGCTGCGCCAGGAGGCCGAAGGGCGCGGCCAAACCGGCCGCGCCGCAGGCGAACGCGGCTCCCGACCCGGTCAAGCGAGACTTCTCGGCGGACGGGCCGAACCGCGCATGGTTCGCGGACATCACCTACGTGCGCACGCACCGGGGATGGCCCTGCCTCGCCGTGGTCATGGACATATGGTCGAGGATGATAGTCGGTTGGTCGATGCCCCCGCACATGACGGCCGACCTTGCCGACGACGCGCTCAAGATGGCGATAGCGAGACGGAGCCCGAAGAGGGGGTGCGTCCACCACAGCGACCACGGCTCCCAGTACGTGTCGCTGCTGCCGGGCAAGACGATGCGCGAAGCCGGCATCAGGCCCTCGATGGGGTCGGCCTCGTCCCCGTGGGACAACGCCGCGATGGAGTCGCTGATGGGGCCCATCAAGTCCGAGTGCGCACACGACCGCACGTTCGAGACGCGCGAGCAGGCAGCCCTCGAAATCTTCGAGTACATCGAGTGCTTCTACAACCGGGTGCGGACCCACTCGGCGCTGGGGCACCTCAGCCCCGAGGAGTTCGAGGCGAGGCATATGGAGGGCGCCGCCAAAACGGCGGCGTAAGGATGTAAACGGAATCGGGGCAAATTCATCTCCGGCGACGACCATCTCGTCCCCGGCAAGCACGGGAGGCTGAGCAGGTCCGGTCTCAGGCACGTCGTCGAGAGCCATTCGGCGGCGGCGCGCTCGGCCGGCGCGGACGTCCCCGCGCGGCGACGCGCTGACGGGGCAAGGCGAACCCGATCGCATCACCTCAATCCGAGCGCCGGGGCCATCACGTTAAGCAGAGCGCGCGCGTGCGCTGCCGACGCACCGAGGCAGGGCACGTAGGCAAAAGCGTCGTCAGGAGCCCCCGGGCGGTTGCGGAAAAACGCAGCGCGCAAGACCTGCTCAACGTCGTAACGCGTCTCAAGGCAATCGATCGAGAAGCCCGGGCAGCACACCACGAGGTTTCGCGTGCCGTCCCGCGCGACCTTCTCGACCGCCGCCGTTGCAAAGGGGCCGGTCCACTTGCGGCCGTCCTCAAAGCGCGACTGGAAGGCGCACGCCCACGCGCCCTCAGGAGCGCCAAGCTCGCGGACAATCCCGGCAACGGAGCGATCGACCTGCTCGGGATAGGTGTCGCCCCTGCGCACGTCTGCGAGCGGCACCGCATGGAAGGATAGGAGCAGGCAGTCGCGGCGCGCGTCAAACCCCGCGGCGCGCACCGTGTCCGCTATCGCCCGCTGCCAGCCGCCGTCGTCGCCATAGCCCTCCACGGTTACCAGCGGCGGATGCCAGCCCACCTCGTCCTGCGCCGCCCGCAGCGCCTGGAGGGCGGCCCCCGTTGTGGAGCGCGCGGTTTGCGGATAGAGGGGCACGACGAGGACGCGCTCGCACCCCTGCGCGCGAAGCTCGGACAACGACGCCGCAAGCGAGGGCAGGCCGTACATCATGCCGGCGCGCACTGCCACGCGCCCCGCGCCGAACCGCGCGGCGGCCTCGCGCTCCACGGCGGCGGCGAGGCGCCGGCACCCGTTCACCAGCGGCGAGCCGTCCTCCCAGATGGAGCGGTACCGAGACGCGCTGACCGGCGCGCGGCGCGGCAGGATCGCGTGGTTGAGCACGAGGCGCCACAGCGGCTTGGGCAGGGGGCGAATCATGTCGTCCATGAGGAACTCGGAGAGATACGCGCGGACTGCCGCCTCGGTGGGGGCGTCGGGCGACCCCGTATTGACGAGCAGCACGCCCACGCGCGCGGAATCAGCAGGCAGGTCGCAGCCGGCATCCATGAGAGCCCCCTTGTCAGCAGCAATGCGCAAAACGAGGACATGGTACCACGCATGGAGGCGGGGGCGCCGCAGCGCCCCCGTCCGGTACCATGAGCTCGCACCCAAGCAGGGCAAGCCCCTGCCCAGCCCATCCCGCTGCAGGGCCACGCTACAGGGTCCAATCCTCGCTCTCGGTCTGCAGGCGCACCATGCGGGCAAACAGGCCGCCTGCCGCCATGAGCTCGGCCGGCGTGCCCTGTTCCGCCACGCTGCCGCCCTCCAGCACCACGATCTGGTCGGCCGCCTGCACGGTCCGCATGCGGTGCGCGATCACGATGACGGTCTTGCCCGCGAGCAGCCGCGAGAGCGCCTCCTGCACCTGCGTCTCGTTCTCGACGTCCAAGCTCGCCGTGGCCTCGTCCAGCAGCACGATGGGTGCGTCTTTGAGCAGCGCGCGGGCGATCGAGATGCGCTGGCGCTCGCCACCGGAGAGGCGGGCGCCGTTCTCGCCGATCATCGTGGCGTAGCCTTGCGGCATGCGGCCCACGAACTCGTCGCAGTTGGCCGCGCGCGCCGCTGCCAGCACCTCCTCGTCGGTGGCGCCACGCCGCCCCAGGCGGATGTTCTCCATCACGGTGTCGTCAAAGAGCGTCACGTCCTGGAAGACCACGGAGAAGTCGCCGAGAAGCACCTCGGGGTCCACGGTGGAGACGTCCACGCCGCCCACGGTCACGCGCCCGGAGCTCGCGTCCCAGAGCCGGCAGGCAAGCCGCGCGCAGGTGGACTTGCCGCTCCCGCTCGGCCCCACGAGCGCCGTGACCTCGCCCGCGTGCGCGGTGAAGCTCACGTCCTCGAGCACCTTCTCGCCGTCCTTCTCGTACGAGAAGCCTACGTGCTCAAACGCCACGTCGTGGCCGGCGGGCGCGTACGCCTCGCCACCCGCCGCCAGCGGCTCGTCGAAGAAGCTCCGCATGCGGGCGGAGGCCGTGCGGGCCGAGAACAGCTCGGCGATGAGCATGAGCGCCTGATCGAAGGGCGCGTAGATGCGGCTCACCACCAAAAGGAAGCAGAAGAGCGTGAGGAAGTCGCAGGCGCCCTCGAGCACGAGGGAGGCGCCGGCCAGCAGCGTGGTGGCGAACCCCAGGCGCAGCACCACCTGGGCGCCGTTGACGCACACGCCGCATGCCAGCTCGCTGCGCACAGCGGAGCGCTCGGCCGCGTCCACGCTCTCGTACACGCGCTCAAGGTAGCGCTCCTCCTGGTTGGTGGCGCGCACCTCGCGCACGCACTCCAGCGCCTCCTGGACAAGCTCGGAGGTCTTGAGCCCCGCCAGGCGCGTCGCGCGCATGAGCGGCTGGAGCTTTGAGCGCACGCCGAACAGCAGAAGCAGCGCCACCGGGCCCGACCACATCGAGGCCACGGCGAGCCGCCAGTCAAAGGCGGCGAGGCCCACGAAGGCGATGGCCATGGTGGCGTAGGCGCCGTAGAGCTCGGGCAGCACGTGGCTGTAGGCGTGCTCGGTGGTCTTGACGTCGGTCATGAGCGTCTCGGTGAGGTCGGCGAGGTCGCGCCGGCCGAAAAACGACAGCGGCAGCCTCCGCAGGCGCTCGGCGAGGGCGATGCGCTGCCGGCCGCTCTCCTTGTAGATGACGCCGTACTGGTAGTAGTACTGAAACCGTTCGCACACGAAGAGCACGACGAGGTACGCGGCCAGCACCGCCACCCACCCCGCAACGGGCACGGCAAGCGGATCGAAGCCGAGCGCGCCCCACGGCCTCAGCGCAACCGCGCCGCCCGTGAGCCGCGCCACCAGCGCGCTCATGACCGCGAACACGAACCCCACCCCCGCGAAGACCACGAGGTTGGTGACGGTGGTCCACACCGCGCCCAACAGCACGTTCCGCGCGCCCTCGTCCGTGAGGGCGTACTTCTCTTTTACCGACATCTATGCCACGCCCCTTTCGGCGCTCGAGATCCTCCAGCTGACCGCCCGCTCGTAGTCGGCCCACATGCGCGCGTAGAGGCCGCCCGCGCGCACGAGCTCGTCGTGCGTGCCCTGCTCCACCGCGCGCCCGCGGTCGAGCACCACGATCTTGTCGGCCGCGCGCACGGTGGAGAGCCGGTGCGCCACCATGAGCACGGTGCGGGGCGCGCCGTCGCGCCCGCGCGCGAGCCGCTTGAAGGCGGCCTGGATCTTGGCCTCGTTCTCGGGGTCGGCAAAGGCGGTGGCCTCGTCGAGCACCACGATGGGGGCGTCCTTCAAGATGGCGCGCGCGATCATGAGCCGCTGCACCTCGCCGCCGGAGAGGTGGACGCCCTCCGCGCCGTACACGGTGTCCACGCCCTCCGGCAGCTTGGCGAGAATGTCGTCGCACTGGGCGGCGGAAAGGGCCGCCAATACCTCCTCGCGCGTGGCCGCCGGACGCGCCGCGCGCACGTTCTCCAAGATGGATTGCGAGAACAGCCGGTTGGCCTGGAACACGAAAGCCACGCGGTCCATGAGGTCGTGGGGGTCCATCTGGCGCACGTCCACGCCGCCCACGGCCACGCGCCCGGAGTCCGCATCCCAGAAGCGGGGCACAAGCGAGGCCGCCGTGGTCTTGCCGCCGCCCGAGGGCCCCACGAGCGCCACGGTGGCGCCGGCCGGCACCGAGAAGCTCACGTGGTCGAGCGCCGGCTCGTCTGCCCCCTCGTAGGTAAAGCTCACGTCCTCGAGCGTCACGGAGTTGTCGCGCGGAGCCTTGGGCGCGGCGGGCGCCTCGACCACGGGAGCGGCGATGGCCTCCTCCACGCGGGAGACAGCGTCCGCCGCCGACTGGAACGCCTCGGACATGAACATCACGCGCGTCATGGCCGTGGGGATGACGGCGGAGAAGATGGCATAGAAGGCGAAGTTCGTCGCGAGACGCGCAACGTCCGCCTCGCCCGGCGCGATGAGAGCGACCACCGGCACGAGAAATACCGCCGCCGCGCTGATGAACGTGAGCGAGAGCGCCTGCGGCGTCTGGCACCACTTCACGGCATAGTCCTGCGCGAGCACCGTGAACTCCTCGATGGCGTCGTGGAAGGCGCGGAACGACCGCACCGTCTGCTGAAACACCTTGAGCACCGGAATGCCGCGCACGTACTCGGTGCCGGTCTTGTTCATCTTGACGAGCGACTCCATGTAGCGCGTCATGAAGCCCATGCCGCGCCCACTCATCATGTGGAACATGCAGGCGAGGCTCACCGCCACCGGCACGAGGCACGCCGCGCCCAGGCGCCAGTCGAACACGAAGAACAGCACGAGCATGCCTACGATCATGGCGATGGAGCCCGCCGTGTCGGGCAGCTTGTGGGCGAGAAGCCCCTCGGTCTCGGCCGCGCAGCCGTCCACCACGCGGCGCAGGGCGCCCGAGGCGTGCGTGTCGAAGTAGCCCAGGCTCGCGTGCATGAGGTGTGCCGTGGCGCGCTTGCGCATGTTGGAGGCGCAGCGGAACGCCGCCAGATGCGTGCACATGAGGCCCGTGAAATAGAGCGCGATGCTCGCCACCGCAAACCCGAGCGCCCACCAGCCGTACGCGGCTATGCCGGTGGCCGCTGGCCAGTTAGGCGCCACGGCGATGAGGTCGCGCGCCGCGAACCAGATGCAGATATAGGGACCGAAGCTCACGAGCATCGACACCGCCGAGAGCGCGCAGCCCAGGTACGTGAGCGCGCGCCGGGGTCCGGCGAAGGCGAGCAGGCGGCCGACGGCGCCGGACTGCCGCGGTTCTCCGCCAGCGGAAACCCCTCCCGTCTGTTGCGCGTCAGACATGATGTCCTCCTAACGTATCGCATTCTTGATTGACGTTCCGAGGCACGGTATCATGCGGAGCTAGAAATGTTTGCTTAAACTAACTTGTATGGGACGCAACGGCAAAAAGGAGGGACGGTTCTTCAACATGGCAGGCAACGCCGGCATATCCGCCGACCTCCTCGCGCTTTGCCTTCCCCAGGCCGAGCAGCTCGGCATCAGGCTTGAGCGCCGCGGGTGGTTCTGGGCGGGCGCCGCAACGGGTTCCGTCGCCAAGGGAACGATGTGGTTCTCGTCGCCCTCCCCGGGGTGCCTCGTGCTCTATCACGACGTGGTCCCGCGCGCCGACATGCGTCTTCGGGAAGAGTCGCGCGGGCCGTACGCCTGCGCGTGCATGCTGAAAGACGCGGCGCTTGTCTGCTCGCAAAGCTGCGGGTTGGCGCTGAGGCCCGCCGGCGAGAGGCACGGGGTCGAGCACACCAAGTTGGCGACGTTCGTCGAACGCGAACCGCGCACGCTCACCAGCCCCTTGCACACGGGGCAACGCTACCGCTCGAGCTCCATCATCCTGCTGCCCGAGTTCTTTGCCGGGCTTGAGCGGAGCTACCCCGGTGAGTTTCGCGACATGCCCGGCCTGTTCGACACGCATCTGGGAGCACGCGCGGGATGGGAGATCGGGCACGCGCTCAGCCGGATCTCCTCCCGTCCGCCAACCGGGTCGGGCGGGGCGCTCGCCCTGCGCGCCGCCGTAGACGGTCTCATGGCGTCGCTTGCGGCGGGCAGGGACACCTCGACGCGAGACGAGGAGGGTGCCGTCGAGCTGGTACGCCAGGCAAAGGACCTCGTCGCGCAAGCGCTCGACGAGGGAGCGGCGCCGCCCACGGTGGATGGGCTCGCAAAAGCGCTCTACGTAAGCCGCTCCCGGCTCTGCGCCGCATTCCAGCGCGAGACCGCGCAGAGCCCCGGGCTGTACGTGCGCCGGACGCGCATCGAGCGCGCGTGCGAGCTGCTGGGCAACCGCGACCTCACGGTGGCCGACGTCGCCGCCCGGCTTGGCTACCCCGGCCTCTCGGCGTTCGACCACGCCTTCACCAGGGCAACGGGCCTCTCCCCGCACGCCTGGCGCACCCAAAGAAAGTGCGCCTCGCCGCAGCCGAGGACGCCCTGAGCAAGCCAAAGAGGAATGAGACGAACCCGTTCCCAACCAGCCCATGGGCAACAAGTTTGTCGACGGTATAAGACGGAATGTCGGTACTTTTGTCGAGTATAGAAGACGGGCAAAAGTTGGAGCATGACACCGCCATCGCGTACCTGGGCTACGCCCGGGAGGCTTACCTGCTGTTCGACATCACCAACGCAACGGCCAAGTTCGTGGAGCGGGAGGGCGAGGCAAATCCGCTCCGTGTTCTCAAGCCACCTGGTGGTGGCGGAGCGAGACGGCTGCGACCGGCGTCGCGACGAGCGCGAGCACGAGGTAGATCACCGTGACTATGCCGATCAGGTCAATCACCTCAGGCCCCAGCGCATAGGACTCGAGCGCCGAGAACAGCATGTTGAAGTTCGCGAAGTTGAGTGGGAACAGCGCGAGCACTCACTCGAGGATGCCGATGCCGCCCGCCGGGATAAAGCCGGTAAAGAGCGCGAGCACCACGTCGACCAGGAAGACGGCGAGCGTCGACCGGGTGCGCGAGGACAGTGCGAGTGTGAGGCACGCAAAGCCTAGGCACGCAACGTACATGAGACCCACCGAAATGAGCGCAGCCTGACCCGCCGTGAGCGGATACGGCGAGGAGAGCCCCAGCGCCGGCACCGAAAGATCGAACCCATCCGCCCCGCGGAAGGCGACCGAGAACCCCATGACCACTGATGCGCACAGCACGAAGTAGAACGTGGCGTACAGAAGCGCAGCGATAATCTTTGCCGCAACGAGCTGGGAGCGGCCACGCTTCGTCGCGAGCACCACCGCGTCGGCGCCCGACTGGTACTCGAGCGAGAACACCGGCGCGAGCGTCACGCACACGGCCAGAATCGAGAAGACAAGAAACGCCGCGCAACTGATGATGTTCGCCCAGCCGCCCGCATAGCCATACGTGATGGGCTCGGCCACGGACGCCTGTGCGGTCGTGGTTATAAAAACCTGATGGTCTGCGGTAAGCGAAATGACGCCGGCTTTCCCAGCGGATGCCGGCCGGCCATGACTCAAAACAACCCCGTCCCCAAATGAGCCATCAGGTGAGGTGCACGTCGAGCGCCGCCAAGCCGGCAGCGAGGCGCTCGGTGTGATGCTGCATGTGGTTGCCCGGGCCGATGACGAGGTCCACCTCGCATCCGCGCTCGCGCAGGATGGCCACGCACGTCTCCAGCTTGTCTTGAACGGTCCGCATGATGGGCGCTCCGGCGCGGCGCTCCTTCTTCCCGATGGAGAGAAACGCGTAGCGGCCCATGCCGTCCGGACAAGCGCGCCGGAGGTAATCGACCCAGTCTTCATACCAAACCGAGCCCGAGAGACACGCGCAGGCCGAGAAGGACGAGCGCTCGCGCGTGAACGCATAGAGCGCAAAGAGCCCGCCAAGCGAGTAGCCGCAGATCGCGCGCCGTGCCGGGGCAAGGCCGTGCGCGGCTTCTACCGCGGGAACGGTCGCCTTCACCAGCTCGGTCAGCGTCTCGGCCGCGTGCCCGCCAAAGTCAGGCGCGCCCGGGCGTAGACCCGCCGCAGGCCAAGGCGTCAAGCTGTCGTTCCAGCTGCGCACGGGCACGCGCACCACCGTGGCACGAATGCCCGATGCGGCCATCGCCACATCGAAGGGGTGCTCCGGCGAGTCGATCACGTAGATAACGGGCGCCTCGGGTCCGGACGCCACGAGTGCGCACGCCTCGGGTCCGAGTGCTCCGGGCCGACCTTTCCCCGCAAAGACCTCGCACCCGGTTGCATCAACATATCCCATGCGCACCACCCCTCATCCCCAGCCTTGCCAGCATACGATAGCAAACCGCTTTGCCCAGGCACTGCGCCACTCGCCGATGTTGACGATTCGACTGAATCGTATCGCCATAAACCAGCAGCTCACAGAGCCCAATGGCACCGTACTATACTCGGCAAGGAATAAGACCTTGGAGGCTTAACCCATGAGCAGCACAAGGACTTGGTCGGATGTCTGTGGCATCGTTGCCGGCGCACTGGCGCTATCTGGTTCCGTCGGCATATTCGGCATCGAGCTACCGCTTGCCACCATGTCGCACGCCGCGGGCAGGCTGGCAGACACCCTGCTGCAGGTCTCCGATTCCTTCGGGGACTTTCCGGGAGCGTCAGGGCGCCTCTCGCAAATCATCTCATTTCTGCAGAGCTCCTCACAGGGTATGCTCGCGTATCTCGCCCTTGCGCTCAGCGCCATCCACATCGCCGTCTGCGCTGGCGCCATCATCTTGGCATGCCTGAACCTCTTGCGCGAACATCGCACGTGGCGCGCCGTACTCGCCGGCGCGCTCGTAATGGCGGATGCAGGTTCCATCATGCTGCTCTGCTCGGTTATAAGCTGGCAACTCTTCCTCATCGTCCGTTCCACCGCGCGCGGCAATCCCTGGGCGGTGGGACGCGGTATCGCCGGGCTCGACCCTACGCTCTCCCCCAGCCTCGGGCTCATCGCGGCGGCGATTGCGGGCATCGCCACGATCATCCTCGCCCTCGCGGCGCGACGCGCCAAAACGCGTACCCCTCAGGCGCGCCCCGATGAGCCGACTGTTTAGACATGGCCATATCGCCATGGTGCAAAACGACCCCGTCCCCAAATGCACCGGTCCTACGCTGTCTGCGCTGCGCGGTGCGCACGGCCGAAGTTGCGGCCGAAGAGCAACCCTGCCAGCAGAAGCGCAGCGCCCAGCCCGGTGTAGAACACCGCGATGAACCGCTCGGGCGCGATGCCGCTCGCCCTGAGCCAGATGCCGCCCGTCATCATCACCGCCATGATGATGAACGACTTGACGTCAAAGAATTTGAGGAAGAACTGTCGCTCGTCCCGGTACCCGCCGATGCGCGCGCTGTGCTTGCGCACCAGCTTTCTAAAGACGAAGAGCTGAAAGATGCAGAACACCACAAGCGAGAGCACGATGTTGAGCACGCCGAGGTACGCCGGGTAGGCCGCCAGGCCGATCCGCAGGATGTTGACCCCCGCGATGCTCCATACCGCGCACGCGATGAGCAGCAGCGTGGCAGGCTTGACCTTCATGATGCGTCTCCTTTCCGTCGCCTCGCCCGCCTCCGGCCGGCCTCGCTGGCCAAGCGGCAGACGGGCAGGCGGCGCAGCGGCTAATACAGGGTCCTGCGGACGATCTCGAGCGCGGCCGCAGGGTCGAAGTCGCCACGCAGCATGGCGGCCAGCATGAGCGAGAAGAGGGCGTCGGCGAAGCGCTCGGCGGTAAAGGCTTCGGTAAACGCACCGGGCCTCACGCGCGCATCGCGCTCCAGCACGGCCCGCAGCATGGCGAGGATGTGCCGCCACGCGCCATCCATCCGCCGCCTGCCGCCCTCTTTCTCCTCGCCCATGAAGCCCAGGGAATGCAGGGTAAAGAACCCGGGATACCGCTCGTGCCCGTATGCCAGGCGCTCGTACACCCACGTTACGCACGCCTCCGTGCTGCGGAAGGCGGCGGGTTCATCCTGGCGATGGAATATCTCGCGCCAGACGCTCTCGACCGTGGCGCCCACCAGATCCGCCTTGGAGTCCACGTAGTTGTAGATGCACCCGACCGACACCCCGCATGCCGCCGCCACGGAGCGGATGCTGACCGCGGACCAGCCGCTTTGCCGCACGAGCTCGCGGCTCTTTGCCAGGATCTCATCCTTCGAGGTCGCAGCGCTGTTCATGCGATATGCCTCCCCTCGGACCCGTGTGAACTTCAACATGAACAGTGTTCATGTTAGCGAAGGGAGCAGCCGACCATAGAAAATGCATCTATTGATGACAGGGTTGGGGATGGTGGAGTTGGGGATAATCGGTCGCCAGGTGTCGAGCGCTGGATGTCAGGCACGGAGTGGGCGCTCGGGCTCAGTGCCGTGGACATGACTCATTTTGACCCCGTCCCAGAATGAGTCAGGAGCCAGGCGATGATTGCGCTGAGGAGCGCTGCAGCAGCGATGACCAGCACGATTGCGAGCTGGGCGTCGCCGAGGGCCGGGAGGCCGAACGCGTGTAGCAGCTGGTCGAGCGCGCTCTCCGGCTCCTGCGGCTCGGTCGTGGGCCCCTCAGGCATCTCACCAGCCGCATCGCCTGAGCTCTCAAACTTGGGGGCAACCGAGACATCGAACACCCAGGAGCCATCCTCCAAAAGGGGCACGCCCACCAGTACGGGGTCACAGGTCAGGGTCTGGTTGCCACTCGCCACGCCGTCACGCACCAGAAGATACAGACCGGGCGCCAGATTGCGGAACACCGCGCGCCCGGCCGCGTCCGTCACAGCCGAGCCGTCGGTCAAAAGACCGTGCCCCTGAGCGTAGGTACCGAGCTCGCGCGCCGCCCTGCGCTCCCCAGAGGCGCCGAGTGACGCCCAATCGCAATCGAACGAATCGAAGGCGCTGGTTGTGGAGTACACAGGAGCGCCGTCGGCAGAGAGCTCCGCCGAGGCGACCTGCGCCAGACGCCACGTGTCGCCGAAGACCGGGGCCGCCTCCTCCCCCTGTCTATAGCTGGCAGTGACGGTAATCGACCCCAGTGTCTCCGCGCCCACGGCAACGGGCCGCACAACCAGGGAAGCCAGCGCCATCGCCACAACCATCAGGACGCACGCGCCCACCCTGCGCACCAGCTCGATATGCCTCGGCGCATGCCGACGACAGAGGGCGGCCCGCCGGCCACGGGGCAACATGCCATAAGAATCAGCCGTCACGCGAACCGTCCTTTCTCTGAAACCGTCCCCTCTTCGCAACCCCCGATGGCCCGTCGCCAGAATGACCGGCCGCAGCAGCCCCATCGTCCGTTGCAGCCCCGCCCTCCGACGCACCTCGCCGACCGGACCAAACGCGCAACGTTACAAGCGCCACCGCAATCGCCACGAGCCCGATGATGAGCATGAGGTACGGCAGCGGAATGTTGATAAAGTTTCCGGTCCGCCCCACCTCGCTTTCCATCTCCGCCGTATACGGAATGGCGTGGGCGTGCACAAGCAGCCGGTGCGAGTTGATGCCGTAGGGCGTGCAGGTGACGAGCGTCACGCGGTCCTCCCCCGGCACGATGGCGAGCGACTCCGTCTCGTCGGGGAGCACGGTCTCGATGCCGTCCACCTGGTATGCGTGCACCTCCTCGAGCACGCGGATGTAGAAGACGTCGCCCACCTGCATCTCGTCAAGATCGGTAAAGAGCTTCGCCGAGGGCAGCCCCCGGTGCCCGGAGAGCACCGCATGGGCCGATGAGCCACCGACGGGCAGCGACGTCCCCTCCACGTGCCCGACCGCCTGCTGCAACACCCGCTCCTCGACGCCGTGGTAGATGGGCAGCGTCACGTCGATGCGCGGGATGGAGATATAGCCCATGAGGCCGTTGCCGTCGAGGTTGAGCACCTCGTCGTAACCGGCGAGCACCTGCTCCCGCTCCTCCGGGGAGGCGGTTTGCGCTCCATCCGCCTCCCCGGAGGTCACGCCCTCCCTCTGGGCGAGCGCCGCGTTATAGGCGCGCGCCGCGTCGAGGATCTCCCGGCGCTCCTCGTCGGACATCACCTCGACCGCCTCGCCGTAGCGCTGGACCACGTGCGACGCGTTTTGCTCGATGATGAGGTTCGAGACGGTCGGGTACAGCAGGAGCGCGATGCCCGCGAGCACCACCAGCAGCGGGGCGAATCTGCTCAGCCACCCCCTCGCCATGCGCTAGCTGTTCCTCCGCGCTCGACGCGACACCATCCACGCCGTGCCGCCCACGATGGCGACCACGCCGACCACGGTGAATGCGACCGTTCCCACACCGCCGGTTCCGGGCAGCAGGATGCCGGCGTTGTTGACGATCTCGACGGCGTTCTCACCGTTGTTGTTGACCGACCAGCTCTGAAGCTCGCCATCGGTGGCGTACGTAGCCGCGATGGTCACGGTCGTGTCGGTTGCCTTGTTATAGCCCTCGGGCGCCTTGGTCTCGGTAAGCATGTAGGAGCCCTCGGCAAGGTCGATGAAGTGGATGGTGCCATCGGTGGGGGTGGTAACCTCGGTCACCGCATTCGAGGCCTCATCGGCCATGGCCGGACGGTAGGTATTGCTGCTGCCCGTGGCGACAAGGTTGATGACGTTGCCCTGCGCGTCCTTCAGCTGGAACGTCGCCCCGGCGAGTGGGTTCGTGCCGTCGGTCTTCTTCAGGTCGAAGTTGAACGTGTACTGATACGTGAAGATCTCGTCGGACGCATAGAGGTCGTCCACGGTCGGGCCGTTGGAGTAAAACACCTTCGCGGAGTTGGTGTTGTCCTTGCCCGTGCTTGCGAGAGACGCGCTCGTGTTGAGCGTCGCCGTGTACGTCACCGTGATGGTCTGGCCCGCCTTGCCCGTGAAGAGGTCCGTGGCGTCGTACTTCCCCGCTGCCAGTGGTTCAGTACCGAAGTTGATGACGAAGGTGTTGCCCGTGTCCTCCCCGTACTGGATGATGCACGAACTGGTCACGTCGGTGCCGCCGATCGCGACCTTCACACTCCCCTTGTCAAGGGTGAGGCCCTGGCTGAGCGTATCCTGAATCGCGAACTGATACCCGTTCGTATACCCGCTCACGTCGGGGACCATGGAGGTCAGGGTGAACGGCAGGGAGTCGCCGACGCTCGCGCTCGCATGGTTATCGGATCCATTAACTACTTTTTGAATGGTCGGGTAGACGGTCTTGAGGTTAATCGCAACCGGGGTGGCGTTGTTCACGTTCACGAGCAGAGCATCGGTCCCGCGAGACGGGTCGGTCTGATCCGTCGAACCCGCAGGACTCGGAACGACCAGGTAGTAACCGTATGCGAGATTTGCTGCCGTTGCCGTCTTTGAAGTCGTGTCCGCGTTGGCCGTAGTGGTCGCCGTCAGCGAATGGGCCGTAGCCCACGCTGCCGCCTGCTTCGCAAAGGTCGCCATCTCCTCCGCGTCGTCGTTGCCAAGACCCCTAATGTAGGTATATGCCGCGTTGGAGAGATCCGCATCATCGGCGGCGAGCCCGATGCCGCCGCCAGCGTCGGTGGTGAAGAAGCTCTTCCAATCGTCGTTCAGCACGTAGCTGTTCGTAGCTGTTGCGTCGTTCTGCGCGAACATCTGGTAGACGTTGATGCTCGCGAAGGGGCCGTTTCCCGCGACCGCGATGGAGCCGTCCGCTCCGGCGGCGAACGCCGGCGTTGCGAAGAGCAGCGCCCCGAGTGCCAATGCGAAGGTGGCCATGGCCACCGTGAGTTTCTTGCCTATCGTTTGCAGCATGTCTGCTCCTTTTGCTTGTGCTTAGGTGGTCCCCGCTCTCCCTTCTCGCGTTGCGTTACCGATGTGCCACCACGGTGCGCTCTGCCCGAGCGCGTCGATTGCCATGCACGCACCCGTGACTAGCTCTTGCGGCAAGCCACGTGCCCAAGCCGATTTCTGTCCCGGCGGTCCAAATCTGTCCACCGCGCCAGCAACCGGCACGTATCTATGACTATCCCCATTTTCTGCTAGGTTTAAATCGTAAAAGAAACAAATAATGCCCTACGCCCCCTACAAATCGGTAGGGGGACGCATGTTTTACCACCTGCCACACTCCGTTAGCAGGCCCGCAGACCCGTGGGCGTCCAATTCTTGGAAGACCCGTGGGGTCGGTCGCGCGGCGCCTCCCGGCAAAATGTTAGCAGGGTATAACTAATTCGCACCTAGACATAGCTATGCCTCCGCGCTCAAAATCCGCAGCGCGGCCACGCCTCCCCACGGAGGCGCGAGGCGCGAAAGGAACAACATGCCCCACAGCAAGCTCGCCCCGGTAATCCTAGGGACTGTACTCGCTGCGAGTCTGACGCCCACTCATGCCAGCGCCACTGATGGGCAACCCGCAGATACCGCGGCCCTCGCCACAGCCCAAGCTGGCGGCGAGAGCGTAGAGGCGCTTCAGAACACTGCAGCGGACACCGCGGTGGAGGGCGCCGAAAACGAGACCGAAACCAATACCAGCACTGGCACCGTCGAAGACGCCCCAGCAGACAGCGCGAGCGCAAACGAAGGGAACAAAGCCGAGACCGCTACCGATGCAGGTGCCGCCGAGGACGCCGCGACGGACGCCACGAGCGGAAACGCCGAGGGCGCGGTCGCATCCAAGCACGCCGCCGTCGCAGCCGCCTCGGCCACCGCCACCGAAAACGCCCCCGTGGCCATCGTTCGCGGCGACGCGCGGCAGACCTTCGACGACCTCGCCGGCGCCGTCGCGGCGGCACAGGACGGCGACGTCATCGAGCTCGCGCGCGATCAGGTGCTCGACCGGCAGCTCGTCATCTCGGGCAACCTCGACCTCACCCTGCGCGCCGCGGCCGAGGTGGCCATCACCCGCGGCAGCTCCTTCCCCCTCTCGGGCGGCAAGCCCCTTGGGATGATTCTCCTCAACGATGGCGCCTCGCTCACCTTGGAGGGCACCGGCAACGGCACCCTCACCCTGAGCGGCGAGAACAAGGACTCCAACGAAGCCGTCGTTACGCTGCGCGAATCGTCCACCTTTACCATGCGCAACGGCTCCCGGATCGATGAGGCCCATTGCTCGTGGGCACCGTGGGGCGCCGTGTACGTCAATTCCGGCACCTTCGTGCTCGACGGGGGCGAGATCCGCCGCAGCTTTGCCATGCGCAACGCCGCGGTTGCGGTTGAGCGCGGCAGCGCCTTTGAGATGCGCGGCGGCATTATCGCCGACAGCCGTGCGACCTACTCCCAGTCTATGGTGTGGACCAAGGGCACCGTGCGCATGACGGGCGGCATCATTGCCAACAACAGCTCAAACGTGTCGGAAGGCGCCGTGGTGCAGGTGCTCTCGGGCGGCTCCTTTGTCTTTGAGGGCGGCACCATCGGAGACAACAAGCCCCGCAACACCTTTGGCATGCGCATCGACGGCGGCGGCTCGCTCTCGCTCGGCGCCGATGCGAACATGGAGGGTGTCGACCGCATCGAGCTCGCCCAGGGCGCGCGCCTGAACGTTACCGGCGCGCCAACCGCCCACAGCGTCGACGACCCCCTCGAGGTCGTGCTCGCGGGCACGTGGGACCACGGCACGGTGGTCGCCACGACGGGCTCCCCCCAGATTGCACAGGATATGCTCACCCGCCTCTCCGTGACGCGCGGCGGCGCGCCGGAGCAGGTGGCGTCGGTGGGTATCGACCCCGCCACCCCAAGCAGCATCTCCCTGGCATCGGAGGAGATGGCGCAGACTTTCGCCCTGCTCGACAACCCCTTTACCAGCGGCCTGGGGCTTGAGCTGCAGAGCGAGCTCACCGGGCCCAACGCCCTCGAGCGGCTCCGCGCCAAGGTTGAGGCGCACTTTGGCGGCGTCGGCACGCCCGAGCGCCGCGCGCGCCTGCGGCAGATCGATGACCTCGAGCGGTACGCCCCCTATCTGGAGGCGCACCGCGAGAAGCTCGCCGACTCGGTGATCGAACTCTCCGAGCTGGGCAACCCCGGCGCCGAGGCGCAGCGCACCCAGCAGGGGTACCAGTTTGACAACCTCGACGCCACGGGGCTCTATCTCAAGCCGGGGCAGAGGCACGAGCTCGTGGTCTACGTTGAGGCGCAGGACCCCTCCAAGCTCTCCGTTGCCTGGCGCCAGGTGGGTCTGACCGAAAGCAATAGCTACCTAACGCTCAACCTGGGCCAGCAGAGCGGGCTGGCAAACGGTCCCAACCGCGTGGCCGTGGACCTCAGCAACAACACGTACGGCACGATGCTCTACCTGCGCAACGACTCGACCGACAACCCGGCGCGCGTGCGCATCGAGGCGGCGGACGCGCCCGACGTGGCAGTCGGCACGGTCGACGGAGCGGGGACGGCTGGCAGCGCAGGCGCGGCCGACTCAGCCGAGGGGGCCGGCCAAGCGGCGACAGCGCAGGCAAGCACCAACCCCGCGCTGGGCACGAGCCTGGGCGAGCACCCCTTCTATGAGCACGACCCCGAGCACCCGGAGCGCTTCTGGGACTTTGTCCAGAACATCAAGGCGTACGCCGAGCGCGTAGAGCGCGGCGAGGCGGCCGACATGACGCTGCTGCAGATGGGCGACGGCGGGCACGCGCAGTTTGCCCTCAGGGCGACGGTGCTCGCCAAGGCATACGCGGGCATCGACTCCGCAGAAGCCGCCCGGGCCTATATCACCCGCTCAAACGAGGCCATCCAGAAGCGCTTTGAGCTCTTCTGGACGTTTGACGGCTACGACGCCGCCGAGACCGGGCACAACGCCATCTCGCTGGCGCGCGTATACACCGCGTTTACCAAGACCGTCACCTACCCCTCGACGCTCTACGCCTACATGCGCTACCACCACATGCCGGAGGGGTACGTCGAGTCGTTCCTCTCGGGCGAGAACGTCTACAGCTGGGGCATGTCGCACGAATACGGCCACATGCTCGACAACAGCTTCATCGCCGTCGGCGAGGAGACGAACAACCTCTACTCCCTGGCTGGCTCGCGCCAAGGAGGCATTGAGCAGCGGGAAGCTACGAACAAGGAGTTTATCCCCAAGGAGCACTACCACGGCAACGCCGTGGAGGCCACCAAGCGGCGCGACGAGGAGCTGGCGCGCGTGGCGGCAGAGCCCGGCTACGTGCCCGATTGGACGAACAACGACAATTGGGGAACCTACATCTGGACCCACCTTGTTGCCTGGTGGAACGGCCTGCACTTCTTTGACGGCTGGGACTATAGCGACTACGACTTTGAGAACAGTCCCTACACGCGGCAGACCGCAGACGATGTGAAGCGCTACGGCGCCTATGGGGCCTCGGTGCGCATCCTGCGCAGCGACCCCGATGCGGTGGAGACCATCAGGCGGCTGGCCTCGGGCGCCTCATCGGATAAGGCGGTTAAGTACAACCGCATTGCCGTGGCGTTTACCATGGGCACGGGCTACAACTTTGCCGAGTACCTCTACGAGCTGGGCGAACGCGACCTCACAGACGAGGTGCTGGCGTATTGCGCGAAATACCCCTCGATGCCGCACAAGGTGCAGTACTTCTCGCTCGACACCGACGCTGCGATTATCAACGGCGCGCAGACATACGCTGAGCTTGAGGGTGTAGCCCGCGAGGTGGCGCCAGAGGTCGCCGTGGAGCAGGGTGAGAATGGCCGCGTGCTGGTGACGGCCACCATGAAGACGGAGGCGCTCAAGCATGCCACAACCGCTTACGAGCTGTACCGCAACAGCACGCTGATCGGGTTCTCGCGCGACGGGTCGTTTGACGTGGCAGCGGATGCCGGCGCGGATGGCGGCGAGGCTGGAGCGGGCGCGGCGTCTACGCTGACCGATGACAGTGCGGACGATGCGGCTGACGGCGCGTTTGACCCCGCCGAGTACACCGTGGTTGCCTACGACGTGCGCCTGAACCCCAGCCGTGCCGCCAACGTAGACGGCCCCGTTGCCGACGACACGCCGGAGAACGAGGACGGCAGTCTACCAGGCAGCGATGAGCAGCCGGGCGACGGCGAGAACGGCGGCATCGGCGCACCCGGCGGGGACACCGGGACGGGCGATGGCGGCAGCGGTTCCGAGAACGGCGACTCGGGCGACGGTCCGGACGCTCCCGGCACGCCCGGCGACGGGGACGAGCCCGAGCAGCCCGGAAACGAGAACGAGCCCGAGCAGCCCGGTGGCGGAAACACCGGGGACTCGGAGGAGGACGCCGAAGGGGATGCCGACGGAGACCAGTCCGGCGCGGACAAGCCGGGGGCGGGCGACGATCTTCCCGGCCAGGACAACGGCAACGGTACCGGCGGAGACACGGCCGGCGATGAATCGACCGCGCCCGATGCCGGTGCCCAGCCGGATGGGAACGCCGTCGATCAGACGACGGGTGACGGACAGGCGACCGACGTCGCAGCGCGCACGCTCACGGCAACGGGCGATACGTCGCTCCTCGCCGGCGGCATAGCAGTTTTGGGCTCCGCCGCGGCCTTTATCGGCACCGCCATCGCCCAACGGCTTCGCAAGTCGTAACCACACCCAGCAGCTGGCCTTCTCAGCAACACAGGCAGAGCCAACAGGTCAAGGCCCACCGTTCCCAGGCTGAACGGTGGGCCTTGCTGGTATCTCTCAACAGTTAATCAAGCGCTTTCGCGCGCGCAGGCGCTCGCCAAACGCCGGCGCGCTCACCCGTGGTACGGGCAGGCCTCTCCCATACAAGCCGTGTTCTGGGCAGAGACGGCACAGACGGGCTCCTCGGTGGGGAGCGCCAGCCTCACACCGAGCGCGCGCTCAAACCACGGCATCGCCGCGCGCACGGCAATACGCGCATCGCGCTTGCAGCAGCGCGGCGCGCCGGAGCGGGCGATCTTCTCGAGCAGGTCAGCCACCATAAGCTGTGTCTCGCTCCAGCCCTCGGCTTTGAGCGGAGCGTTGTCCTGTGCGATCGCAAGCGCCATGCCGCACGAGGCTGCGGCCCCGCACACGCCCCAACGCGCGCATGCGCCGCCGGGCACGCACGCGGCACGCTCGGCAAGCTCATCGAGCTCAGCCTCGAGGTCTCCAGCAAACCCCGCGTTGGACCCGGCAACCAGTAGCGCCGCACCCGTTAAGAAATGGTGCACGGGCCCAAAGGCCTGGCACTCCGGCGCCGCCATCAGCTCCTCGAGCACCTCCGCCGGGCACGCCGACTCGCTCTGCCGGCAGAGCTCCCTCGCCCACGCATATTCCGCCACCTTGCCACCCCTCTCTGCATCTCAGCCGCCCCGGATGACTCATTTTGACTCATTGTAGCCCCGTCCCAGAATGAGTCATCCGGTAAGCTATTATAAAGACACTGTCTTTATGGAGGTGACCATGACTGCGACCACGCTCGTCAACTTTCGGCTCGACCAAGAGACCAAGCGCTCCATGGAGGGCATCTGCCGCGACCTCGGCATGAGCATGACCACGGCGTTTACGCTTTTTGCCAAGAAGGTGGATCGCGAACGGCGCATCCCGTTCGACGTCTCACTCGATGGCACCGCCGCGCCCGCCGCAGGGCAGCCGGTGACCATCGCCGCAAACCACGCTGACCCCGCCGTCATTGTCGAGGACGTCGTGCGCATCTTTGGTGAGGGAGCGGCGGAGCGCCGGGCGCTCGACGGTGCCTCGCTCACCGTGCGCCGGGGCGAGTTCGTCGCCATCATGGGCGCCTCGGGCTCCGGCAAGTCAACGCTGCTGCACATTCTCGGCGGTGTCGATGCCGCCACCTCGGGACGCGTAGTTGTGGACGGCATGGACCTCTCGACGCTCGGCTCAGACGCCCTCGCGCTCTACCGCCGGCACACGGTTGGACTCGTCTACCAGTTCCACAACCTCGTGCCGTTCCTCTCCGCACGTGACAACATCGAGCTCCCCGTGCGCTTTGACGGTTCCCGACCAGATTCCGCAACGGTCTCGGAGCTCTTGGAGCTGCTCGACATCGCGGACTGTGAGAAGAGCATGCCCTCGGAACTCTCTGGCGGTCAGCAGCAGCGCGTGGCCATCGCGCGGGCCCTCGTCTCACGCCCAGCCGTCGTTTTGGCCGACGAGCCCACGGGGAGCCTCGACCGCGCGAACGGCGAGAAGGTCGTTGAGCTCCTGGGGAGGGCACGCGAACACTTTGGCACCACCATCGTTCTGGTCACGCACGACGAGGACGTAGCGCACGCGGCAGACCGCATCGTGCGGATTTCTGACGGCCGAGTTATCAACGAAGAGGAGTAGCCATGCTGCGCGCCTACCTTGCGAGCTACATCCGGCACAACCGGACCTCAGCCATCTCGCTCGCTGCGATCTCCTTCATCGCTTCCGCGCTGCTCGGGCTCGTAATCGGTGTCTCTCAGATGGTCGTGACCGACTATCTTGCGCGCATGGACTACCTCGGCCAAACTCCAAACATCACCGGCTCGACCATCGCCTTTGGCGTGGTGACGGCGATAGCCGCGGTCTCGCTCCTGCTCATGCTCAAAAGCGCCTTTGGCGTCTCGATGAGCGCACGCATCCGGCAGCTGGGCATCTTGAAGTCGGTCGGCGCCAACGACGCACAGATCAGGCACCTGTTGCTTGCAGAGGGGTGTACGCTCTCGCTGCCTGCAGCGTGCCTTGGAGTGCTCACGGGCATGGGCCTCTCGCTCGTTCTCGTCGCGATCATCCTCGCCCTAACGGCCGAGAGCCGCGTTTACGAGCCTGTGATTGACCTCTCCCCCGTCACTGTGCTGGTGGGACTGTTCGTCGCCGCCGCGACGATCCTGCTCTCAGCGCTCCTCCCCGCCCGCAGACTCGGAAAGATCAGCGTGCTGAGGGCCATCTCCGAGGGCGACGACGAACCCGCAGCGGGGCGGCGCCCGGGCCCGCTCTTTCGCGTCCTCTCCAAACGGATGGGGATCGAGTCGTCGATCGCATTCCAGTCCCTCCGCACCCGCAGGCACACCATGCGCACCGCCAACGCGTCGATTGCACTCGCCGTACTCGCCTTCGTAACGCTCATGAACGTCGAGACCCTCTCGCACCTCTCGACGCAAGTCACCTACTTCGAGCGCTATGACAGCGTCTGGGACGTGCGCGTGATCGTTGACGACGGGGCAGCCGACGGCGCGGACGAGGCGCTGCTCGGAGAGCTGCAGTCTTTGGACGGGGTCACTTCGGTCACACTGGGCGATGCGTACAAGGCAGACAGCGGCGACCTCTTCTACAACATCCTCGTGGATTCGCCGGCGGCGGAAGGCCGCGTAGCACGGACGCTTGAGGCGCAGCTTGCGGACGACAGGGGCGTCGAGGTGCTCAGCCTTTCCGAAGAGGCCGAGCGCGATGCAAGTGCTCGGGCGGGACTGAGACTCTTCGTAGACGTCTTTGCCGCCGTACTCGCCTGCATCGGCATCTCAGACGTATTCGCGAGCGTACTCGGTCGGATCCCCGAGCGACGCCGCGAGGTGGCACAGCTGCTCGCCGCGGGCATCACGCGCACACAGCTGCAACGGACCTTTACCCGAGAGTCCGTGCTCATCGTGGCAAAACCGCTCGCATGGGCAATGGCGCTGAACATCGTGGTTGCCGTGCTTGCCGTGGAGGCAAGCCCCGTCACCTGGGGGTCCTTCCTTACCAACATGCCCATCGCGCACGTAGCGGTGTTCGTCCTAACCTGCTGGCTGCTCGTGCGACTCGCCTACTGGCTGGGCGAGCGCCAGATTCTGCGAGACGGGGCGACGCTCGCAGTCGACCTGGCGTAGGCACGCAGATGTGAGTCACGTAGGGGGGTTCACCCGCACGCTCAAGCCGCGTCCCGGCGGCAGACATGACTCATTGTAACCCCGTCCCAGAATGAGTCATCTACGGCAGCAGCGCGTGAAGCACCAGCAGCACCGTGAGGAAGACCACGTTCCACACGGTAAAGAGCGCGAGGTAGCGGCCCTTGGCGCGCGGAAGCACGAGCGCGACCTGCTTGTACGAAATCAGGCTCGCCATCGAGGCGATGAGCGTGCCCAGGCCGCCCAGGTTAGTGCCCACAATGAGCGCCTGCCAGTTGCTCGTAAAGCCAGAGAGCAGAATCGCGGCGGGCACGTTGGAGAGCACCTGGCTCGCGCCCACGGCCACGGCGAGCTCGTGCCCGTTTACAAGCCCCGCGATCACGCCGTCCACCACCTCGATGCGCCCCATGTTGCCCACAAAGACAAAGAATGCCACAAAGGTGACGAGCAGCGCATAGTCTACGTGCGCAAGCGCTCCGCGGTCCGCCACGAACCCAACCGCGATCGCAGCCACCACCGTGACCTCAAAGGGCAGCAGGCGGGCGACGGAGAGGAGCGCACAGGCAAACACCACGAGCCAGGGCAGGACGCGCGCCAGCGGCACGCGCGCGGCCGCGCTCGGGGTGCCGTCCGTGCGCTCCGGCGCGTCCCCGTCGCCAAGGCGGGCGTCGGCCACGCGGCCAAACACCCCCACCGCGACCACGAGCAGCACGAGCGCGCCCACCGTATAGGGCAGCATGAGCAGGAGGAAATCTGCAAGCGGCAGGTGCGAGGCAGAGTAGAGGTAGAGGTTCTGCGGGTTACCCACCGGGGTGAACATGCTCCCCAGGTTGGCGGCGATGGTCATCATGACCACGGTAAAACAGGTGAGACGCTCCGAACCGAGGGCGCCGAGGGCCAGGAGCGCGAGCGGCACGAAGGTGACGAGCGCCACGTCGTTGGTGATGAGCATGCTCGAGAAGAAGGCGAGGAGCGTGAGCGCAAGCGCCAGACGGCGCGGACCGCGCGCCACGGCGAGCAGGCCCCGACACGCCGCCGAGAACACCCCGAGACGCGAGAGCCCTGCCATGACCGTCATGAGGCTAAAGAGCATGCCGAGGGTGCGCAGGTCTACGTAGGAGAGGTACCCCGCGTCGGGCGGAACAACGAGGCACGAGAGCACCGCCAGCACCAGCGCCACCGCGAGCACCGGGTCCTGCCGGACCAGATCCCCCACCTGCATGCGATATCTCGCCAACATAGCCATGGCTCTCCCCCGCCGCCGTTGTCTTCCCCTGCGCCCTGCGCGCGCCGCCGGCACGTTCCGCGCCGCGCACTCAAGCGCACCAGTATAGCCGCTCGGGGCGCGGCGCGCGGGCTGCGACAGCGGGTGGCGCCAAGATGGCCGACGCCCGCACGGTACGACGCCCGCCGCACGCCGGGGCCCGGACGGGGCGGCCCGCGGTCGGAGCGACAGAGGGGCCGCATTCTCCACCCGCGCCGGCGCTCCGGGCCCGTCGCCTGCCCAAGCCGCCCCGCGCAGCGCCGCACCGCCCCGTGTCGCCCGCGCTATCATAGGGGCGCCCATTCAGCACCGTTCCGCGCGCGACGGCCGGCTTGCCGCTCCACGCCGCGCCGAACCACACCGCACCCAGGGAGATTCCCATGAAGCTCTTTGCCTTTGCCCTCCGCCCCTTTGACGAGCTCGGCTACCTCGAGGCCCTCAGCCGCGAGCTCGGCTTTACCTTTGCGTGGACCGAGGACTACCCCACGCTCGACAACGCCGAGCTTGCCGCCGGCGCCGACGCGCTCTCCATCATCACCAACCCCATGACACCCGAGCTGCTCGAGCGCTACCACCAGATGGGCATCCGCGCCATCGCCACGCGCTCGATCGGCTACGACCACATCGACCTCGCCGCCGCGCGCCGCCTCGGCATCCGCGTGGCGCACGCCGCCTACCCGCCCGAGGGCGTAGCCGACTACACCATCATGCTCATGCTGATGGGACTCCGCCGCGCCAAGCTCGTCCTCAAGCAGGCCGAGGCACAGGACTTCTCGCTCGAGGGCAAGCTCGGCCGCACGCTCGCGTCATGCACCGTCGGCGTGGTGGGCACGGGCGCCATCGGCGCGTGCGTAATCCGTCAGCTTGCGGGCTTTGGCTGCCGCATCTTGGCGTGCGACCCGTACCCCAAAGACGCACTTCGCGACCAGGTAACCTACGTTAATCTGGAGACGCTCCTCGCCGAGTCCGACGTGGTGACGCTCCACGCGCCCGGCCTGCCCGAGAACCACCACATGATCGGCACCGGCGAGCTTGCACTCATGAAGCCCGGGGCGCTCCTCGTCAACGCGGCGCGCGGCTCGCTTGTAGACACCGAGGCGCTCGTGGCTGCGCTCGAGTCGGGCCGCTTGGGCGGGGCGGCGCTCGACACCATCGAGAACGAGGCCGGCCTCTACTACCTCGACCGCCGGCTCGACGTGCTCCCCCATCGCGACCGCGCCGTGCTCATGGCGCTCCCCAACGTCATCGTCTCGCCGCACATGGCGTTCTACACGGCCGAGGACGTGGAGCACATGGTGCGCTCAAGTGTGGGCGCACTCGACGCGTTCTGCCGCGGCGAGGACTCGCCGTTTGAGGTGCGGTAGCTGAGGGGCGCGGAGGCCGAAGAGGGCCGCCCCTGCAGCGAACGGCTCGCGAGCCACCTCTCCTCTGTCGGATTCCTTCTACTAATAGGCCCTCTCCCTTGTCGGATTCTTTCTAGTAGAAGGAATCCGACAAAAACGAGGGCTAAAGTGACTGATTCGTTCTACTAGAAGGAATCAGTCAGGCAAAGTAGCAGGATTCGGACACGCCGACCGCTGCCGACGCCTGTCGCCCGCTGGCAGCCGACACGCGGCAGGGCCCTGCCGTTAGGCGTCGCGGCCTCCCCTGCGCCCGCGCCGGCGCCTGCCAGGACCAAAGCTCAACCACCCCTTGCGGTGGAAGAACACCACCTCGGCCACGACGATCGCGAGGCACAGCAGCGCCGCCACCGCGTAGCCCCACGACGTGTTGATGAGCACCATGTTGGGAAAGTTCATACCGTACCAGCTCGTGATGAACGTGAGCGGCATGGCGATCGTCGCCACGACGGTGAGCCACTGCATGACGTTGTTCTGCCGTATGTCGATGCTCTCCTGGTAGAGGCTGTTGATCTGGAGGCTGTAGTCCTGCAGCGTCTCGAGGCGCGCGGAGAGACGGTCGAGCTGGCGCGCGAGCGAGCGAAAGGCGCGCTGCCCATCCTTGCCCGTCAGGGGCATGAGGGCATCGTCGCCCAGATCGTCCGCGACATCCGAGAGCCCCTGGTAGAAGGTGTCGTATCCGAGCAGCCGGCGCGAGTCGGCGACCATCTTGGCCCGGTCGACGCGCTCGCGCCCCTCGAGGATGCGCTCCTCGATGAGCTCGAGGTCATCGCGGACGCGCGAGAGGGCCTCGGGATGGTCGCGGAGGAGAAGACGCAGCAGCACGGCAAGGACGGCAGCCGCGCCGGCGACGGGTTGGCGCTCATCTGCCAGGTGGGCGAGCACCGGCTCGCAGACGCCGTCGCTGTCCGCCAGGAGCAGCCGGCCGGGCTCGAGCACAAAGGCAAAGCGCCGCGCATCCGCAGAGCGCCCCTCGCCCGCCGGCAGCACCACCACGCCCGCGGCGCGGCGCTCCCCAAACTCAGCGAACGGGAGCGCCGCGTGGGCCATAGTGCCGAGCACCCCGCACGCGAGCGGATCGGTGAGCTGCTCGGTGGCGCGGCAGACGCTCATGAGGGTGATGTGCGGCGCCGCATCGGCATCCTCAGCCCTGACCGCAGCTGCCTGCCCGGGCTCCTCCGCCACGAGGCGTCCGCCCTCGATCGTCCATCGACGCATAAGACCTCCCCTGCCGTCGCCGCCGGACAGGTGCTGCGGCAAACCGTTAGCCACCCCGACACCTTGACCCCATTATGCCCGTCGCGGCGCAGGGCCGCGGTGGACGGTCCGCGCAGGGCCCGGGCGGCGCTGTACCAAAACGCCCCATCGGCACCGCGCGCTCCGCCCAGGGCAGCGCGTCCGCCCCGCATCGCCCCGGCGCTCACCACGACACGCGGCGCCGGCTCTGCTTGATGTCGCTCCGGCGGTGCTTGGCCTCCAGCCGGCGCTCGCGCGCCTTGCGCGAAGGCTTGGTCTTCTTGCGATGTCGAGGCGGCTGAGCGCGCCGCTCCAGAACGGCACGGAGCTTGCCCAGGGCGAGCTGCCGGTTGCGGTACTGGCTGCGCGTCTCGCGCGCGGTGACCGTGATGCCCGTGGGGAGGTGGCGCAGCCGCACGGCGGAGTCGGTGGTGTTGACGCCCTGCCCGCCCGGACCGGTGGCCCGAAAGACCTCGAGCGTGCAATCGCGCTCGAGCGCGGCATCATCCTGACGCGCAAACGCCGCGTACTCGCGATACCTCAGATTTGCCTGCTCCATGGGCCACCTCCTCTCGCTTGACCTCGTTGCCCACAACCTCGTCGCCCTATACTATCCCGCAAGTCCCGCATGGGGCAACGTGCGCCAAGAACAGGAGGGCATCATGGCAACTATCGAGGTCTGCGCCGCGCGCCCGGAAGATGCCGAGGCGGTGTTGAGCGTTCTACGCATCACCCAAACCGAGACCGACAACCTCGCACGCGATGCCCATGCGCCCCTGCCCAGCGTCGCCGAGGAGCGGACCTTCCTCGCCGAAACCCTTGCTTCGCCCCGCAACACGTTTCTTGCGGCGTTTCTCGATGGCGAGCTTGTTGGAACCGCCAATCTCGTCGGCTCATCCCGGCCGCGGCTCGCGCACCGCGCCGGTATTGGCATCGCTGTCGAGAAGCACGCATGGGGTCACGGCATCGGGACCGCGTTGATGCGCGAGCTCATCTCCTTTGCCCGCAACGCTGGTGTTGAGACCATAGACCTCGAGGTGCGGAGCGACAACGAGCGCGCCATCCATCTCTACCAAAACCTGGGCTTTACCCGCTACGCACGCTACGAGGGATTCTTCGAAATCGACGGCGAGCCCATAGCCTGCGACCTAATGCGCCTCGACCTGGCATAGAAACGATGCGGCCTAGAAACCTCCGCAAAATGCACCGTAGCGCAAACGGGCCCCGGCAGTTGTTTGCCAGGGCCCGCGCTTCGTTACTCGGTGACGTCTGCCTGAGGCTCCGCCTTACCGCCCGGCAAAATGAGGTTGAGCAAGATGCCCGCCAGCGCCGAGGTCGCCATGCCGGGGAGCGTGTAGTCGCCGATGGGGATCGAGATGCCGCTCGTCTCCATGCCCACGCCCACGATGATAACGACCGACGCGATCATGAGGTTGCGGTTGACGTCGAAGTCCACCTTGTTGGACACGAGCATGCGCAGGCCGTTGGAGGCGATGAGGCCAAAGAGCAGCAGGCACACGCCGCCCATCACCGGTCCGGGGATGGACTGGATGAGCGCCGCGAGCTTGGGGCAGAAGCCGCCGATCACGAGCGCGAAGCCGCCCGCGTACCAGAAGATCTGCGTGGAGTAGACGCGCGTGACGCTCATGACGCCGATGTTCTCGGCGTAGGTGGTGGTGGGAGGACCGCCCAGGAAGCCCGAGATCATGGTCGAGATACCGTCGCCGGCGAGCGAGCGCGGCAGCATGGAGCGGTAGTCCTTGCCCACGATCTCGCCCACGGCGAGCAGATGGCCGATGTGCTCGATCACCACGACCACGGCCACAGGCGCGATGAGCGCGATGGCGCCCGCGTCAAAGCGCGGTGCGGAGATGTTGGGCAGGCCGATCCAGGCCGCCTCCGCCACGGGCGCAAAGTCCACGAGCCCGAGCGGCACCGACACGAGGTAGCCCACGATGATGGCGAGCAGTACGGGGATCGTCCCGATGATGCCGCCCATGCTCGAGAACACCACGGCCGCCACGAGCGTGATCGCCGCGACGATGGCGCCGAGCCCGTAGAACACCGAGGAACCGTCCGAAAGGTCCTGCATAAAGGCCATGTCGACCGCCGTGGCGGAGAGCCCCACGCCGATCACGACCATCACCGAGGCCACGAGCACCGGCGGGAGCAGCCGGTCGAGCCAGCCGGTGCCGACAAGCCTGATGATGCCCGCCACCGCGAGGAACACCATGCCCGCCACCACCACGCCCGACATGGCGGCATCGAGCCCCTGCGTGGCCCCGACCGCGATGATGGGGCTGATGAACGCAAACGAGCTCCCGAGGTAGCTCGGAATCTTGTTGCCCGTAACGAGCAGGTAGCAGATGGTGCCGATGCCCGAGCACATGATGGCGACGTTGGGGTCGAGCCCCGTGAGCACCGGCACGAGCACCGTCGAGCCGAACATGCTCATCATGTGCTGGATGCCCAGCGGGATGGCGCGCCCGACCGACACCCGGTCGTCAACGCCGATAACCTCTCGCTCGTGTCTTGCCATGGAGACTCCCCTCTTCCCAGGCTGCCGCACCTGACGCTCGGCAGCGGTTGGGCCCATTGTCGCACAACGCGGGGATGCGGGCGCCGGCGGCGGTGTCCGCCAGCACCCGTCGACGTACAGCAGGATAGAGCAGGACGAGAAGCGGCGCATCGGATGCGGGCGATTCGATACGGGCGGGAGAGCCCTCGCCAGAACGCGTGAGATCATCGTCGGTGGTCAAAATATCGCGTAGGGGTAACTGTAAACCCCCTATTGAGAGGCTTTTGCAGCCACGGACGCCAAAACCCGCAGGATTCGCATCGCTCTTGTCGCGCATCGCGCCCAAATGATGGGTTATTCATTACCCCTACGCGATATTATGGCCAGTCAGCGACCGATCGACCGAGCGATGCGCCGCCGCAACGCCCGCCCTACGCGAGTGCCGCCTCGAGCTCCTCGACCGTCATGAGCGCCGAGCCGTAGCACTTCTCACAGTGCTCGAGCGCGCCCTCCTGCGTGCCGCAGAGAAAGGTCATGGTCGCGTCGGTCACCACCGTCGAGCCGTACCCCAAGAAGTACGCGTCGGCGAGCGTGTGGAGCACGCAGATGTTGGTGTCCGCCCCAACGGCAATGACCTCGCGCACGCCCAGCTCGCGCAGGGTGAGGTCAAGATCGGTCTGGAAGAAGCCCGAGTAGCGCCGCTTGGGGATGATGCGGTCGCCCGGCTCGACGACAATCTGGGGAAAGATGCGGCTCTCCCCCGCGATGCCGTGCTCGCCCCAGAGCTCAAGCTCGCGGTCGAGCCCCCGCACGTGGGCGTCGTTGCAAAAGATCACGGGCACGCCGGCGGCGTGGCACGCGTCAACGGCTCGCGCGACGGCAGCGCGGTAAGCAGCGGTAGCGGCATCGGGGTCGTAGAGCGTGTCGTCACCTGTTGCCTCGATGGCATCGATAACGAGCAGCGCGGTAGCGTTCTTGGCGAAGGTCTTGTTGCAGGGCATGCGAACCTCCACATCGTGCGGGCGGAACGGAACAGCCCCACGGTACCACAGTGCTGCGCCGGCCGGGTTGCCGACCGCGCGAGCGTCGAGCGTCAACTCGAGCGTCAACGCGCTGGCGAGTGGTCAGAACGTCCAGCCCGCGTCAGCTCGCCCACCCTTTACGCCGCGCGCTTCTGGCGACGTTTGAGCACCATGGCCGCCGCGGTGAGCACAGCACCTACAAGCACCCCGGCCACCAGCACATTAAAGGCAAAGCTAAAGCCCGCGAGGAAGAGCTCGGGCTCGCCGGGCACGTACGCCGTGACGGCGCGCCCCGCGAGCGCGCTCATGTGGCCATAGAGCAGCGTGGTGCCGCCCGTCACCCCCGCCGACATGCCCATATAGCGCACGAGCGAGACCATGCTGCCCGCAAACCCGAGCTGCCCGGTGCCGACGGACCCCATAACAAGCGAGTTGTTCGGCGACTGAAAGAGCCCCGTGCCCGCAGCCATAAGCGCCATGAGCCCCACGATCTGCGCAAGCGGCGCCGTTGCGGGCAGGGCGCCCACAAGCACGATGCCCACCGCATAGACCGTGAGCCCCACGAGGCACGGCCACGCGCACCCGATGCGGTCGGAAAGCGCGCCGCCCGCCGGGCCAACCACCGCCATGGCAAGCGGGATGGCCGTAAGCGCAAGACCCGCCACGCTCGACGAGAAGCCGCAGGCATCCTGCAGGTAAAACGGCAGCAGAAGCTCCGTGCCGCCCACAGCGATAAAGCAAAGGAGCATCGTGAGGAGGTTCAGCGAGAAGAGACCGTTGCGGAAGATGCCGAGCTGGATGAGCGGCGAGGAGACGCGCAGCTCCACCGCCACGAACGCCGCAAGGAGCACAGCCCCCACCCCAAGGAGCACGAGCATGGCCGGCGTCACGCCGCTGGCGAGGCTGGTGAGGGCAAAGAAGAGCGTGAGCAGCGCCGGGGCGATGAGCACGGCGCCCGCGAGATCGAAGCGCTCGCGCTCGACGGGACGCGCGTCGCGCGGGAGCGTCTTGAGGCCCACGGCAAACGCCACAATGCCCACCGGCACGTTGATGAGGAAGATCGACTCCCACGGGTAAATGGCAACAAGCATGCCGCCGATGGTGGGGCCGCACATCATGCCGAGCGAGACGAAAGTCGAGACGATCCCGAGCGCGCGGCCTCGCTGCTCCACCGGAAAGGCCTCGGTGACGATGCCCATGTTGTTGGCCGTGGCGCATGCCGCGCCGAGGCTCTGGACCACACGCGCACCGATGAGCGCGGGGAGCGAGGCCGAAAGGCCGCACAGAAGCGAGCCGAGGGTAAAGAGCGCCACCCCCGCCTGGAAGAGCCGGACCTTGCCAAAGAGGTCGCCCAGCCGGCCGAAGACGAGCACGGCGGCGCAGCAAACCAGCAGATAGACGCTCGAGACCCACTGGATATCGGCCGCGCCAACGCCGAGCTCGCGCTGCATAGCGGGCAGGGCAACGTTGACGATGCTACTGTCGAGCGTGGACATAAAGGTCATGAGCACCACGGTGAGAAGCACGATCCACTTGTTGGGACGTGCGGACGGCGTGGTTGCAGACGAGATGGCGCGGGGCATAGTGTTCCTCCCAGACGTTGCCGCGGATATCTCCACGCGCCTGAGAACGCGCCTCTCCGGCATGCTGCCGGACGCTTTTGCGCGCTGGTACGGGTTGGTTTGGGCTGTCGCACCGCCGCAAACGGCACGCCCATGATACGGCACGGCGGCGCAAAACGGGGCCGCCGCGTAGGAGCTTCACATGCGACGAGGAGGGAGAGGGGGTGACGGAGGCAGGTCGGGCGGGGTAAAACCAGCGAGGCAAAACCAAGCCAGGCGGACTGCGGCCGGGAACCCGGTTGCTCGCGCGCCTTCCTCAGCTTCGCACCACCTCGGGTTCGAATCCCCCGATAGGGGCCCAAACAGAAAAGACCCCGCAGGCGCAGGGTCTTCATATCCTATGGTGGGCGATGAGGGATTCCGCGCGCGGCTGCGCCGCCCGCGCCCGCTGCGGGCGCTCCGCGCCCTTGCGGCTCATGGTGGCAAAGACGCTCACGCGCTTTGCGCACCATGAGACTCTCTCGGGTTCGAATCCCCTGATAGGGGCCCAAACAGAAAAGACCCCGCAGGCGCAGGGTCTTCATATCCTATGGTGGGCGATGAGGGATTCGAACCCCCAGCCTTGTGCGTGTAAAGCACCTGCGCTAACCGTTGCGCCAATCGCCCGCAGGGGAAGTATAGCGTAAACGCGGCGTATCAGGGAACGTCTGCATCGCAAATCCTAACCCGACCCCACTGCCATGCGTGCTACGCCAGCCGCGACAGGTCCGGCGTCCAGCCCACGGCCGGCTGCTCGTCCGCCAGCACCTCGCCTATCGTAGAGGCGGCACCGGCGAGCAGGCTGTTCTCGCTCACCGTGAGGCTGTCGTACCCGCCGGCACGCATGAGCTCGCGAATCACCACGGCGCCCGCGAGCATCACCGGCGCGCGCTTAGGCTGAATCCCCGGCAGCTCCGCAATAGCGGCGGCCGGCAGCTTGCGCATCCGGTCGATGGCGCGCTCTACCTCGAGCGCGCTCAGGGAGCGCAAGTGCACAAACGACGAATCATACGGCACGAGCTCGTGCGTGAGCGCAACGAGCGTGGTCACGGTCCCGCCCACGGCAACCAACCGCTCGGGCCGGTCCGGCAGGTCGCACCAGTACGCCTCAAACTGCTCGGCCGCCCACCGCCCCGCGCGCAGAATGTCGGCCCCGCACGGCGGATCGCCCGCCAAAAAGCGGTCCGTTACGCGGCGGCAGCCGATGTCGAGCGACTGCACCCGCTCGAGCTCCAGCACGCCCGACTCGGGCAGGTAGCTCCCCACCGCGATCTCCGTCGAGCCGCCGCCCGAATCCGCCACGGCGATGCGCTCGCCGGGAAAATCGTGCGCAACTCCGTAGAACGTGAGCCGGGCCTCCACCTCACCGGGAATAACCTGTGGGATGAGCCCCAGCTCGCGGAGAGGACCGAGCAGCTCCTCGGCATTGGCGGCATCGCGCGCGGCACTCGTGAGCGTGGTCGAGACCGCCTCGGCGCCAAAGGCGCGCGCCTCGCCTACAAACACGCGGCAGGCCTCCACCACACGGGCGACGGCATCGGCGGCAAAGCGACCTGTGGCGTCGACCCCCTGCCCCAAGTCGGTAATCTCGGTGTGCTTGCGCGCGGCGAGCACCCGCCCGCCCGCAACCTCGGCAAGCGAGAGCCGCGACGAGACCGTACCGATATCGATCGCAGCGACCCGATGGCGCGGCTGGTCCGCATCGTTCATAGCCGTATTCCTTTCTTTTGTGCACGTGCGCAAGCGCCGCGCGGGGCAACACCCTACGACGACGTGCCCGTGGAGGCGACCTTCTGTCCGTTCACCCCGGTATAGCAGAAGAACGTATCGAGCATATGGACGTACCAGGGGGCATCGGCGGCCACGGCCTCCTCGGCGGCAAGGGCCTCCGCGCTCGTGGTGGGCTCGGCGTTCTCTTCAGCCTCGTCGTTTGCCACGCTGGCAGACGCGGCATCCGCAGACTCGCCCGCATCCGCACCGTCCTCGTTCGCCGTCTGGGCGTCTCCCTCGGCGGCGTCGGCCTGCGCAGCATCAGCCCCGTCCGTAGTTGCGGCCGCATCGGAACCATCCGCCGCATCACCCGCAGATGCGTCTTCCGCATCGTCGAGCCCCACGACGTTGATCGCCGTCTCGCCGGGCTTTACGAGGCCGAGGTTCTGCCGAGCAGTGTCCTCGATACCCTCGGTGGAAAGCAGCTTGTCTACATCACTTTGAACCTTGTTGTTGTACGCCTCGCGGATGGCGAGCTGCGCGCGCAGGATCTCACCGGTGCGGTGCGCGGTGTAGAGGTCGCGCACCGGGAAGTAGAGGCTGATGCCTACCACCGCGATCACCGCAAGATAGAAGGCTAAGCGGAACGGACCCGCCGTGATGGTGTAGAGCGCGCGAACCACGCGGTTGTCGCTCGCGTAGCGCATGAGCGGCCCGCGACGGGTGGAGGCGCGGCCGGAGCCCGAGCGGCTGGCTCGGCCAGATCGGTATGCGGCATCTGCGTTTACCACACCGCGGCGCTGCCCTCGGGACGAGCCCTGGGAGGCACGGCTCCCCCGCTCTGCCGGCGCGGCAGACGACGCGCTCCGCCGGCGCGGCGCCGACGAGGCTCCGGCGCGCGGGGCGCGGGCGTTTGCGATGCGCGCGGCCTGCGAAAGGTCGCCCGTTGCCTGGAGGTCAGACGGAACGGTGCGACGAGTCGAGCCCGAGCGGGATGCGTTGTTGCCAAAGATGTTCATAGGCGCCTTGTGCGGTTGAGGTGTATGTGCGCACACCCATTATGCCACGCGTGCCGGCGCCGAGGGACACGCGATTTTCTTCTTACAATCAATCGGCACGCGCTGGGGAGTCCGTTGCGTCCGGGCCTATCAAAGAGCGCCGAACAAAGCGAGCGTCGCGCCCAGCCTTGATACGCGATGGTCCACGATGGACCGCATAATCGGCCTATCGTGGACCATCACGCATCGGTAACATAGGGGTCGAACTTTCCGCGCGCAGTGCAGCGCTTGGATCAGCGTCTCCCTAGCGCAGGTTGTAGAACGCGCTCCGCCCCGCGTACTCAGCCGACTGGAACAGCCCGTCCTCGATACGGATGAGCTGGTTGTACTTGGCGATGCGGTCCGAGCGGCACGGGGCGCCGGTCTTGATCTGGCCGGCGTTGGTGGCCACGGCGATGTCCGCGATCGTGGTGTCCTCCGTCTCGCCCGAACGGTGGGAGACGATGCACGCGTAGCCGGCGCGCTTGGCCATCTCGATGGCCTCGAGCGACTCGGTGAGCGTACCGATCTGGTTCACCTTGACGAGGATGGCATTCGCCGCGCCGAGCTCGATGCCCTTCTTCAGGCGCTCGGTGTTGGTGACAAAGAGGTCGTCGCCCACGAGCTGGACCTTCTTGCCCAGGCGCTCGGTAAGCTTGACCCAGCCGTCCCAATCCTCCTCGGCCAGACCGTCCTCGATGGAGATGATGGGGTACTTCTCCACGAGCGCCGCCCAGTAGTCGATCATCTCGTCGGTGGTGAGGGTGCGGCCCTCGCCCTTGAGCTCATAGGTGCCGGTCTCGGCGTTGTAGAGCTCGGTCGTTGCCGGGTCCATGGCGATCATGAAGTCCTCGCCGGGCGTAAAGCCGGCGGCCTCGACGGCCTTGACGATGTAGCTCAACGGCTCCTCGTTGGTGGCGAGGTCGGGCGCAAAGCCGCCCTCGTCGCCCACGCCCGTGGCGTGACCGGAGTCCTTCAGCACGGACTTGAGCGTGTGGTAGACCTCGGCGCACCAGCGCAGGCCCTCGGTAAAGGTGGGGGCGCCCACTGGCATGATCATGAACTCCTGGAAGTCGACGTTGTTGTCGGCATGCACGCCACCGTTGAGGATGTTCATCATGGGCGTGGGCAGGGTGTGCGCGTTCACGCCGCCGAGGTAGCTAAAGAGCTCGAGTCCCGCGGACTGCGCAGCGGCACGGGCCACCGCGAGCGACACGCCGAGGATTGCGTTGGCGCCGAGGTTGCCCTTGTTGGGGGTGCCGTCCGCCGCGATGAGCGCGGCGTCGACGGCGCGCTGGTCGAAGGCGTCCATGCCGATGACGGCCTCGGCGCACTCCTTGTTCACATGGTCGACGGCCTTGGTAACGCCCTTGCCGAGATAGCGGCCCTTGTCACCGTCGCGCAGCTCGACAGCCTCAAACGCGCCGGTGGAGGCACCGGAGGGCACCATCGCGCGGCCGAACGAACCGTCATCGAGCACGACCTCCACCTCGACGGTGGGGTTACCGCGCGAATCGAGGACCTCGCGCCCGTAGACATCCAGAATCTCACTCATGGGGTCATCCCTTCTCGTCATGTCAGACCGCTAAGGTTAGCCTGACTAAACTTTTATCAGTATGCCCGAATTTCCCCACCCGATGCGGGAGATTCCGGATTTTTGCACGAGGCGGACCCGGGGATGCCTACGGGATGCCTACGCCGCGCCCGCGCCCTCAGAGCGCTCGGCCTCCTTCACAGCGTCCCACATGGCGTTCAGCTGCTCGGTAGTGAGGTTCTCGACGGGGATGCCCGCGGCAAACGCGGCCTCCTCGATGGCGGCCCACCGCCGACGGAACTTGGCCGTCGAGGCCCGGAGCGCGCGCTCGGCATCGATGCCCTCTTTGCGCGCCACGTTTACCAAGGCAAACAGCATGTCGCCGAACTCCAGCTCGCGCGCGGCGCTGCCCGGCTCCTCAGCCTCGAACTCGGCGCGCTCGGAAGCGACCTCGTCCCATACGGCATCGACGGAATCCCATTCGAACCCCACTTTCGCCGCGCGCTTGGAGATCTTCTGCGCCTGCATAAGCGCCGGAAAGGCCTTGGGTACGCTGTCGAGTAGTCCCGCCGGCCGAGTGCCGCCGTCGCCCGCGCGCTCGTCGCGCTTTACCCTGTCCCAGATGTCGAGCACCTCGTCGGCATCGTCCGCGGCGGCGTGCGCGCCAAAGACGTGCGGGTGGCGGCGGATGAGCTTCTCGTTGAGCTCGCCCACCACATCCGCGATGGTAAAGGCGCCGGCGTCCGCCGCGATCTGCGCGTGGAGCATGACCTGCATGAGCACGTCGCCGAGCTCCTCGCGCAGATGCGCGGCGTCACCCGCCTCGATGCAGTCGACGGCCTCGTAGGCCTCCTCGATCATGTTCTGCGCGATGCTCTGATGCGTCTGCTCCCGGTCCCACGGGCATCCGTCCGGTTGACGCAGGCGCCAGATGGTCTCGGTCAGCGCGTCGAATGCGTCGCGGGCGTCGGCGCGAGTCGAGAGATCGCGCTGCGGTGCGCGAACTGTACCGCCAAAGGGATCGAGCATCGCCTACGCCTCCTCAAGCACCGCGTGACGGAACGCCTCCGCCACCGGACGTCCGCTCTCGTAGATGCCGTAGCTGTTGCTTCCGTCCTTAGGGATCGAGACGCTGCCGGGATTAAACGCCCAGACGGTGGGCTGATCGGGCACGGGCTCGCTCACCTTCACGTGCGTGTGGCCGTACAGAATGGCGCTGCCCGCCGGAAGCGCGGGCAGGTTCTCGACGCTGTTGTGGAACCCCGCGCCGTACACGTGCCCGTGCGTGAGGAAGAGCGTGCGGCCCTCCTCGTCCACCAGCTCGGCGTAATCGGCCATGCAGGGAAAGTCGAGCACCATCTGGTCGACCTCGGCGTCGCAGTTGCCGCGCACAGCGATAAGCGCGCCCTCCTCCGCCATGCGGTTGAGGATGGGGATGACCCGCTTGGGGGCATAGTCGCGCGGAAGATCGTTGCGCGGGCCGTGGTAGAGCAGGTCGCCCAACAGCACGATACGGTCCGGCTGCTCGCGCTCGACCGCCCGGACGAGGTGCTCCGCCCAATAGGCGGAACCGTGGATATCGGAAGCGATGAGAACCTTCATGGGAAGCCTTCCTCTAGCGATGCGCTCACCACCGCAGCTGGCGCTATGCCGCTGCGGATGCGGTGCCAAACGCCGCTATTGTACCCGCAACGGCCCCGCACGGGCGCAGGTGCCGGAGCCTCAGGCGCACTGCCGGCGAAAGGAGGTTCCCCACCATAGCGCAATCGAACTTGCGCCGAAAAAGGCCCGGTCATGCGACCGGGCCTCATCAGTAGCTCGTAAAGACAATCGCTAATCGAGCGCCTCTTGGCGGACGTTTCTGGCGTAGAAGAAGTACGCCGCCACGATGATGGCGTTTACGATGGGCGCCCAGGGGAAGCCGCCGATAAGCACCGTGACCACCACCGCGACCACGTTGAGCACAAGCGCCAGCCAGTTGAGCCCCACAAACGGCGTCTCGACGCTGCGCGCCGGCTTGTTGGCGGCGCCGATGCCCCATACGCCGAGCGCGGCGTCCAAGAAGCATTGGACGATGACGCAGATAGCGAGCAGAAGGCCCGGTGAGGTGTTCGCAAACGCGATGGACATCGCCGCATACGCCGCCATGCCAAAGGCCGCGATCAACGTGATGAAGCTCATGATCTTGAGCATCTTCTGGTTCTGGGACATATCCCGCTCCCTTCGCTCATTCGCCGCGCTCATACATCCCCCGCAGCGCCTGGTGTATCGCTTCAGGCCTTATACCCAAGGTGACCGCGCGAACGCAACGCGAACCCGGTCTGTCTGGCAAACGGCTGCCCCGCAGGAGCCGCAGGAGCCGGTAGCGCACTAGACAGTCGATGCCGCGGCGACAACCCGTTCGACCACCTCGCGGAGCGCCACGCCCTCCGTCCGGGCGATGCGGGCGCAGTCTGCAAACTCCGGCTTGACGCGGCTCGTGCCGTCCGGCAGCGTCGCGCGCTTAGCGCGCACCGGACCCCACGGGCTCGTAACCTCGATGTCCTCGCGTGCAAGCACCGTCCGGGCGCACGTCCAGCGACGGATGCCGATGGTGGTCGTATGGGTGAAGATGGCCCGCTCGACCGCGCCGAGCTCAGGTGTCGCCACGACGACCTGCAACTGCCACGCGGGGCGCTCCTTCTTGGCGAACACGGGTACCCAGTGGACCTCGCGTGCCCCCGCCTCGCGGATGCGCTCGGCGGCGAAGGCGAGCTCCTCCCCCGTCGCATCGTCGATATCGCTTTCGAGGCGCACGACCTCCGCGGGCGCATCGGCGCCGAGGGTGGGCTCGGCTGCGGGGTCGCCCGCAAACGCGCCGTGGGTGGCCGCAGCGGCGGGCGCGCCGTCAGGCGCGAGCTCTTCGATCACCATGGCGCGCAGGATGCTCGGACGCTCGTAGGTGCGCTTGCCGGCGCCGAGGCCCGTGCGCACAACGCGGAACCGCCCCGGCAGCCGCCTCTCCGCCCCCGTCGCCGCGACGATGGCCGCACCCGTAGGAGTCACGAGCTCGCCCTCGACATCGCCGATCGAGAGCGGCAGCCCGTGCGCCTCCACGATATTGAGCGTGGCGGGGACGGGGACGGGGATGATGCCGTGCTGGCAGCGAATCGTACCCGTTCCGTCGACGAGGCGCGGCACGATGACGCGGGTTACGTCGAGGTCGTCGAGGCACACGGCGACCGCCACGATATCGACGATGGAATCGACGGCCCCCACCTCGTGGAAGTGCACCTCATCGAGCGGGACGGCGTGCGCCTTGGCCTCGGCATGCGCGATGACGTCCACCATGCGGTGGGCGAGCTCGCGCGCCCGCGGCGCCAGCTGGCCGGCATCGATGATGGCGTCGATGTCCGCGGGGCCGCGGTGCTCGTGATGATGGTGGTGATGGCCGTGCTCGTGAGCATGGTCGTGACCGTGGTCACAGGTGCGCCCCTCATGGCAGTGCCCATGGTCGTGGTGGTGGGCGTGCTCGTGGTCATGGGCGCCACCATGGTCGTGGTGGTCGCAGGCGTGGTCATGCCCGTGGCAGTGACCATGGTCGTGGTCGCGCCCATGGAGGTACGCCATATCGTGGTCGTGGTTCCCATGCGCCTCATCGAGCACCACATCGAAGTCGCAGCAGTCGATACCCGCCTTCTTGACGCGGCTTATGCGCACCTCGTAGCCATCCAACGGCAGGCTCGCGAGCGCATCGCGCAGGCGCGCCTCGTTGGCGCCCGCATCGAGCAGCGCCGCGACGGTCATATCGCCGCTGATGCCGTTCGTGCAATCCAGATAGAGCGTCTTTCCCATTCGTTTCCCTTCCTACCGCCCCTTGAGGCGGGTCGCCGACCCATGCGCCGCCGCCCGCCGTGCATAGGCGGCAAGCGTAGCCCCTGAAGCCGGCTCTAAGCCAAGCGGGGCGCTCGCACGCCCCGCCATGCGATGCCTTTCGCATCGAGCTGAGTTGTACCCTCGCGACAAACCCTAGGCGCCGAGCTCCTGGTTGATCTGCGCGATGATGGCCTCGGTATCGAGGCTGGTGAACGCAGCGGCGTCGATGACGCCGATCTTCTTGTCGGGATAGGTGAGCTTGACCAGATCGAGCTTGAACTCGACCTGCGGGGTGAGCAGCAGCAGGTCGGCGTCCTTGCAGGACTCGTCGGAGCCCGCGACCGGGCCCGCCGTGACGCTCATCTCGAGACCGAGCTTATCGGCCGTCTCCTGAACCTTGGCAGCGAGCACCTGCGTAGAGGTGCCGGCGGCGCACAGCAGCTTGACGTTCTTCATTCAAACGGTCCTTTCTCTATTTCCCCAACGCCTCGAACATAAGGCGCTTGTAGGTCTCCACACCGGGCTGATCGAAGGGATTCACGCCCAGCAGACTGCCAGAAGCATAACATGCAAAGGCGAACCAGTAGAACAGCATGCCGAAGCGCTCCTCGTCGATACGGTCGATCTCGAGCGTGAGCACGGGCAGCACCTCGGCGTGCGCGGCGCGCGTGGCGTTAAAGCTCGCCTTGTTGATATCCCAGAAGTCCTTGCCGTCGAGATAGCCGAAGGCGTCCGCCACATCGGTGCCGCCGAGCACGAGGCTGTCGCCCGCACCGGGCTCCATAAGGTCGATGAAGGTCTCGAACAGCTGGTGCGTACCGTCCTGCGCGTACTGGCCCAGGCTGTGCATCTCCTCGGAGCACTCGAGCGCCGCCGGGAAGATGCCCTTGCCGTCCTTGCCCTCGCTCTCCGCATAGAGCTGCTCCCACCATTTGGAGAACCAGCGGAACCGCGGCTCGAAGAAGCCGAGGAGCTCGACGCGGTACCCGCGGTCCCACAGGATGTTGCGCAGGCACGCGTAGCGCCATGCGGAGTTCTCGAGACCATCTGTCTTCCGGAGCTGCTCCTGCATTCGCTTGGCACCCGCCGCAAGCGCCCGGATGTCCGCACCCGCCACCGCGAGCGGTAGCAGATGCACCTCGGTGAGCGCCGTGTAGCGACCGCCCACATTGGTCGCGAAGGGGACGAAGGTGTAGCCCTCGGCTCGACACAGCTCCTCGAGCGAAGACCCGATGGTGCCCGTGCAAACGATGCGGCGGGCAGCCTCCTCCTTGCCGTAGCGGCCGACGAGGTATTGACGGAGCAAGCGGAACGACGAGCCCGGCTCGAGCGTCTCGAAGTTCTTGGCGATGCAGTCGATAACCACATCGTGCCCCTCGAGCTCGGCGAGTACGCCGTTGAGCTCGTGGGCAGAGAGCGTGTTGCCGGCGTACACGATGCGCGCGCCGTTGGGGCGCAGCGCCTTGATGACGGCGCGGGCGGAGTTGTTCGAACCGCCGACGCCGATGATCACGAAGGTATCGGCGATGGCGCGCAGCTCCGCCGCAAGGCGCTCCGTGCGGTCGAGCACCGCGGGACCGGCCCACTCGTCGACCTCGAGCCAGCCCTGCGAGTCGGCGTAGCGCTCCTCTCCCGCCTGGCAGCGCGCGAGCACGTGCGCATGCGCCTCGGCGTAGGCGGCGAGCTCGCCGGACGCAACGAACTTCTCCGTATAGGTGGTGTTCAAATCGAGCATGTGGCGCTCCTAACGATGGGAGAAGGGCGAGGGGCAGCCGTCGCCATCCGCGGCGTGGCGGTGGCGCCGGGACGCTGCGCCCCGGCGCCGCCCGTCCTGCGGCGAGGTCGTCCGGACTCGAGAACCTCGCGCCCGGACGGCGCCGAAGCGGTACTAGCAGCCGCAGGGATGCGCCGGGGCGTCGTCCCTGAACGTGCTGTTCTGCGACGGGTCCTTCATGCAGAGATGCGGCACGGCGCGGTTGTACGCATGCGGCAGTGCCAGGATGTTGGGGTTGCCGTCGGTGTACTTGCGCGTGGCGTCGGCGATGGCCTCCTCGAAGGTCGGGCGGGTCTTGAGGCCCATGGTACGGGCGATGCCGGGCTTCTGAGCGCCCACGATGTAGGTGGCGGAGAGGTACTTCTCAGCCAGGTTGCCGCAGGTCATCATGCTGAAGCCGTGGAACGGGTGGAACGCATGGGCGAAGCGGTACTTGCGGATGTACTCCTCGTTGGTGGCGAAGTACTCGCCGTACTCGATCATCTCATCGAGCGTGTTCATCTTATCGGACTGCCAGAGCTCCCACTGCTCGCGCAGGTACGGCCAGCGCTCGTCGTGGAACCACCCGTTGCAGTAGCTCGCGATCACAAACACGCAGTGATCGGAGAGGATGCGCTTGTGGCGGATGACCTGCGCGGAGACCGCCTGCATCATCTGGATGGGGTTCGTGCCCATGCCGTCGCCGTAGTGGAAGTTCGTCGGCATGCCCATGACCACGATGTCGTACTTCTTCTCCGCCCAGTGCACGTACGTGCGCTTGTCGGCGAGCGCCCAGGAGATGGGCTGCATCTCTGCCGCATACCCGGAGAAGATGGCGATCTGGCGACTCCAGGTATCGAGCACCGCGTCGACGCAGAAGAACTTCTTGCCCATCTTCTCTTCCATGAACATACCCTGCTGGTCGAACTTGTCGCGCATGAGCGAGCTCGTCGACACGGGCACGAAGTCGGGACGGCTCATGACGCGCGGCACGTGGTGCGCGCTGATCGAGCGCCAGTGGGTGATGCCGGTGGCGCAGTGCTTGTAACCGCCCGAGTAGCCGCCGTAGGGATTGCCCTGCGTATGGCCGATGAGGATGGCGATGTCCGCATCGTAGACGTACTTGTTCATGATGACGTGGTCGCCCTGGGGCGTGAAGCCGAGGTCGACGAGGTGATCATAGTCCTCGGAGTCATGGCTCGTGATCTGGCCCGTGCCCTCGAACTCGTTGTAGAGGTCGAGGCCCAAGATCAGCTTCGCCTCGGCCGTCGAGGTGCGCGGATGCAGGCCGTTGGAGAAGAGCAGGAGCACGTCGTCGTGCTTGACGCCCTGCGCGAAGAGCTCGTCCAGGCAGGCGCGGATGGCGACCTTGCGGTGCGCCGTCGGCTGCGTGCCGCCCTTCACGATGTCGGGGATGACGATGACGACCTTCTTGCCCGGTCCGGCGTAGGAGGCGAGCGGCTCCATGCCGATGGGGTTGCGGATGGACTCGAGCGTCGCGTTGTAGAGGCTGTCCCAATCCTGCGGCAGGCACTCGGGGTCCTTCACGGTCTCGCCGGTGACGAAGACGTCCGTCGTATCGGGGAGCTCCGCCCCCAGCATGCCGTTGCCGTACTCGAAATCAAGATGCATGGTCGGTCCTTTCGGTTAGGGTCGCAGGGTCTAGCAGGCGTTCATGTACAGATCGACGATCTCGGCGTACTCCTCGGGATAGAAGCCGATCTCCCCCGTGAAGCGCGTGAGGGCGATGAGACCGCCGTCGATCTCGGGGATACCGGCGAGCATCTCGGCGTTATCCGCCTTGAGGCCGCCGCCGTAGACGACGTCCACGCCGGGAACGGTCTCCTTGATGAGGCGGGCGACCTTCTGGATATAGGGCGCGTCCGCCGGCGTCTTGCCGGGGCCGATGCTCCACACGGGCTCGTAGGCGACACGCACGCAGGAGAGGTCCACACCCTCGAGGCCCTCGCGCACCTGCGTGGCGAGCACCTCGTCCCAGCGGTCGACCTCCTCCTCGCGCTCGCCCATGCAGAAGAGCACCTTCAACCCCGCGGCCTGGGCGGCCTTGACCTCACGGTTGAGGATGCGGTTCACGGCGGCCTCCACCGCCGCGGCGTCGGCACCCGCCTCGCCCATGATGGCGCGCAGGTTCATGCGCTCCTCGCAGTGGCCGATGAGCGCCCAGGTGCAGCCGAGCTGAGAGACGGCGTTGCCCGTGCGCAGCGTCGTGAACGCGCCGAAGTTGCCGCCCGGGGCGGTATCGGCCGTGTGCACGCCCTGGCACCCCACGCCGAGGGGCGACCCCGCCGCGCCGGCGACGGCGCCGATGAGGTGCGCCTCCGGCACAAAGGCGGCAAACTCCGCATCGGCGTAGCGCGCAGAGACGTCCTTGATAGACGACGTCACCGCCTCGCCCCAGGCGTCGGGGGAAGCCAAGCGGTTCACGCCTCCGTGCTCGGGCGTGATGTCAAAGCGCTTGAGATTCAAAAAGATGTGTTTCATACACGCTCCTTCAGATGGAGGGGCGGCCCCTATACCGGGCCCGCCCCCACCGGTATCGTTACAGGAAGCTCACGAAGCTCGGCAGCTCGCCCACGAGCGGGGCCGCCCACTCCGTGAACGCCGAGGTGACGCCGTTGCCGGCCTCGTTGATGAAGGCGTCGGGCAGGCAGCGCTCGATGAGGCGCACGCGCTCCACGTCGATGAGGTTCGTCTCGATGGCATACGCATCGCCCGGAACGCGCTGGATGCCGACCATCTTCGCCGTCTCCCCCGCAAGTGCGGCGCGCACGGCGGCGCGACCGACCTCCTCCGCCTCGTCGACGTCCACCTGGCTGCGCAGCGCCACCGAGGCGCGGCCGAGAAGACCCGGCTTCTCGGAGCGCGCCTTGTAGCCGAGCTTCGCCACGATGAGGTTAGCGAGATGTGAGGACACGTCACCGAAGTAGGTCTCGCGCTCGACCTCCATGATGGGGTCGACGATGGGGTTGCCCTCGGCGTCGTGCAGGCCCTCGCTCGCCACGATGACGCCGCCGCGCTTGGTGTCGATCACGCGCTGGCAATCCGCCAGGAACGCCTCCTCGTCAAAGGGGCGCTCGGGCATGTAGATGAGGTCGGGGCCGCCCTGGCCGCAGGAGGCGGCAAGCGAGCTCGCCGCCGCGACCCAACCGGCGGACCGGCCCATGACCTCGACCACCACCAGGTGGATGGGCATGCTGTGCACGTCGGCGCACACCTCGCCCACGCTTTGCGCCACATAGCGGGCGGCGCTGCCGTAACCCGGGGCGTGGTCGATCTCGGCGATGTCGTTGTCCATGGTCTTGGGCACGCCGATGACCTGGATGTCGGCGCCGGCCTCGTTCACGGCCTCCTGCAAGAGGGCGCAGGTGTTCATGGTGCCGTTGCCGCCCGTGGGCATGACGATGTCGATGTTGTTCTTGATGAGGAGCTCCACCATGGCCGGATAGTGGCCGGCGAGCGCGTCGCGGCCCGTGCCGATGGCGGAACCCGGTGCGTCGCGCAGGCGCACGAGCTCGCTATCGGGCATGGCGCCCAGATCGATGAGGGAGCCGTTCACAAGACCCGAGGGGCCGCCGTGCGCACCGTAGATGTGGGCGATCTCGGCATGCTGCTTGCCCTCGGCCACGATACCGTAAAGCGAGGCGTTGATGACCGCGGTCGGGCCGCCGCCGTGCATGACGAGGATGTTCTTACCTGCCATAAGCTACCGTCCTTCCTTCGCGTAGCGCTCCGCCATCTCGTCGAGCGTGGCGACCTTGACCAGAGGAGCCTTGCCGTAGCTGCCAAACTGCACGATGAGCGTACCGACGGCCTCCTTGACACCCGCCTCGATGGCGGCCACGAGCTTTTCCTGCGCCTCGTCGGCGACGGTACCGTACATGACGAGGTCGTACACCGGCGGCAGGAAGGCGCGCGGGTCAATCTGGTCGCGCTTCTCATCGAGCAGCTGCCACACGCCCGCAAGCGAGCTCCCCTTGAGCTCGGGCTCGCGCTCGAAGAGCTCACGCATGTTGCGCGTGACGGCGAGGCGGATGTCCGTATCGACGTTGATCTTGTTGATGCCGGCGGGGATGGCCTCCAGAAGCTCGGCGATGGGGATGCCGTGCGCCTCGCCGATTTTGCCGCCGAGCTCGTTGATCTCGCGCACGATGTACTGCGGGACCGTGGAGGAGCCGTGGCTCACGAGCGCGCAGTCGAGGTCCTCGTGCGCCAGACACTCGCGGATGGCGATGGGGATCTCGCGGCGGAGCTTGACGTCTTTGCCCTTGGAGGCGCCGTGCATGGTGCCGTAGGAGATGGCGAGCGCGTCGACGCCGGTGTCGCGCACGAACTCCACCGCCGAGAGCGGGTTGGTGTAGGTGCTCGATGCGGCGAAGACGTGGTCCTCCACGCCCGCCAGCACGCCGAGCTCACCCTCCACGGAGACGCCGCGGGCGTGCGCGTACTTCACGACCTCGCGCGTGAGCTCCTTGTTCTCGTCAAACGGCAACGACGAGCCGTCGATCATGACCGATGTGTAGCCGCCCGCGATGGCCGCCTTCACGCTCTCCATGTCGCGGCCGTGGTCGAGATGCAGCACCACCGGCACCGGGGAGTTCTCGCCGAAGCGCTTGACGGCCTCGCCGATGTTCTTGGCGCCGCGGATCTTGTCCTCGACCGTTCCGTTGGCAAAGTCGGCGCGGCCGCCCATGAAGGCGTTGGCGAGGTCCGCCCCCTGCAGGATCGCCGGGCTGCGGAACATCTCGTGCACCTCGATGACGGCTTTCGCCTGACAGACCGCGTTGACGTTGAACGCGCCCTGGGCGTAGCCGCCGCGCCGGGCGGCATCGAGTACGGGTTTGAGCGGAACGAGAGGCATGTGATCACAGCTCCTTCGTCTTGTGCCGGATCCGGTCCGGCGCCGGCGTTACCGCGGTTCGGCCCCGTAGACGCCCCGCGTTCCGTCGAGCACACTCGTGAGGTGCAGGACGCGGGCGCTCGTGGGTTTGCCCTCGATGAGCGAGAGCAGCTCGTCGGCGCAGGCGACGCCCGCGTCGAAGTTGGGTAGGCGCACATACAGATCGGGGTAGAAGCTGCTCTCCCCGTTGTTGGCGAGCTCGGCGGTCAAGATCCCCCGCTCGCGGCAGCGATAGCGGATGGGCTCGGTCCACCCCGACCAGCTGGCAACCGCGGCGTCGCCCGCCTCGAGCGTGTCGACGGCGTCGCGCAGCTGGGCGGCAAACCGCGCCGAGAGCTCATCGCCCTCGGGGGTGTTCCCCACCGAGTAACGCAGGTCCCACGTATCGAGGTTGTCGAGGGTGATGGGGGTCACCAGGGTCACCAGCTCGGTTTCGGGATGCGACTCGAGCGCCTCGGCGAGCCCCTCGGCGCGATCGCGCTCCTGCGGGGTGTCGATATCGGGCCTGATGTAGAGCAGGCGGCGCGGAGAGCGCTCGAGCACGCGCTCGGCGAGCTGGCGCGCACCGCCGCGGTAGTCGAAGTCCACCGTGCTGTAGACGCTCGCCCCCTCGCAGCAGTCGAAAGCCACGAGCGGTACGTGGTCGCGTTCGATGACCTCGACGCTCTCGGGGCCGGGACCCACATTGTCCTTGCCGAGGAAGATCACCCCGTCGACACGCCCCTCCAGATAGGCGAGGAGATAGTCGCTCAAGCCGGCGGTCTTGATGGTATTGGTGCACAGCAAGAGGTTGTATCCAAGGTCCTCGAGCCTGCTCTGGATGCCCCGGATGGTCTGCGAAAAGCGCGGGACGGCCACGTTCTTCTTGGCGACCACGCCCACGCAGCGCGAGCGGCGCGCCCTGAGCGCGCGGGCGGCGCTGTTGGGAACGTAGTTGAGCTCGCGGGCGGCCATGAGCACGCGCTCGCGCGTCTCGGGCGCGATCTTCTGTCCCGGGGTGTTGTTGATGACATAGGAGACGGTGGCGGTGGTGACACCGGCGGCTTCTGCAATATCCCGTAGCGTTACGCGCTTGCCCATGTCCCTCCACCTCGCTTTCCGCCCCGTCTGCGCGGGACCCTGGCACCGTCCACCGTGGGATGCAGGCGGACATAGTGCCTCAACTTATACGTTTAAGTTACCACGAAGTACAGCGCGGTGGATGCACATCTTCGAAAGCGCTCTTAATTGACCGCTAGGGGTCAAAAAACTACCGTTCGGAGATTTGCGAAGGAGCGCGCACAGTGCTGTTTTTGGCGTGTTTTACCTGCTAGTTTAATACTTCTGAAACGCATCTTGCCAAAACTTGACGAATCACTTCCCTCTTGTTCTTGTGGGCACTTCGCGCGTACTATTCTGGGTGTGCACGCCCTATCGTCTACTTATACGTTTAAGTGACGAAGGATCAACCGAGAAACCGGTCCACCCGCGGAGAAAGGAGCCCTTCGCAATGCAGGACAAGAACAAACCGATCTGGGCGAAGATACCCAACTGGGTGTGGGTACTTATCTCATTCGCCTGCGCCATCGCGCTGTGGCTCTTCGCATCGAGCCAGCTGCCCGCGGTCTTCGCGCCCCCCACTGAGGTCTGGGCGGCCTTCGTGAGCAAGATCGAGAGCGGCATCCTCCTCGAGCACGTCTGGGCCTCGCTGTCGCGCGTGCTCATCGGCTTCGGCCTCGCCTTTATCACGGCGATCCCGGTCGCCTTCCTCATGGCTTGGTACGACCCGATCCGCCACATCGTGGAGCCGTGGATCCAGTTCGTGCGCAACATCCCGCCGCTGGCCTACGTGTTCCTGCTCATCGCTTGGCTGGGCATCGGCAACGAGAGCAAGATCGCGGTTATCTTCATCGCGGCCTTCCTCGTGCAGGTCGTCACCATCTACCAGGGCGTCAAGGGCGTCGACACCACGCTCATCAAGGCGGCGCGCGTGCTGGGCGCCAAGCAGACGGACATCTTCTTCAAGGTGACCATCCCGGCGACCACGCCCTTTATCCTCGTCGCGGCACGCCTCGGCCTGTCCACCTCGCTCACCACGCTCATGGCCTCCGAGATCGTCGGCGGCGACCGCGGCCTGGGCATGATGATCCAGCAGGCAAGCGGTTACTACCAGATGGACACGGTGCTGCTCGGCATCATCATGCTCGGCATCATCGGCATCTGCTTCGAGAAGATCGTTCGCTTCCTTGAAAGGAGGTTCACCGGATGGCAGGAAACGGTTCAGCAGTAAAGGTCCACGTCGACCATGTGGTGAAGAAGTTCCAGACGCGCAAGGGTGAGATGACGGCTCTGAACGGCGTCGACCTCGATATCCACGAGAACGAGTTCATCACGGTCGTCGGTCCGTCCGGCTGCGGCAAATCCACGCTTCTGAACATCATCGGCGGCCTCGAGACCCCCACCGACGGCCAGGTGCTCGTCGACGGCAAGCCCGTCAACGGCCCGAGCCCCGAGCGCGGCATCGTCTTCCAGCAGTACGCGCTCTTCCCGTGGCTCACGGTGATCAAGAACGTCATGTTCGGCCTCAAACTGCAAGGAAAGTCCAACCAGGAGGCCGAGGAGATCGCCCGCAAGTACCTCAAGATGGTCGACCTCGAGGAGTTCGCCAACCACTACCCCAAGGAGCTGTCGGGCGGCATGAAGCAGCGCGTCGCCATCGCTCGCGCTTACGCCACCAACCCGCAGGTCCTGCTCATGGACGAACCCTTCGGCGCGCTCGATGCGCAGACCCGCACCCAGCTCCAGCAGGAGCTCATCGAGACGTGGGAGAAGGAGCGCAAGACCTGCTTCTTCATCACCCACGATGTCGAGGAGGCCATCATCTTGGGCAACCGCTGCGTGATCATGAGCGCCCGCCCCGGCCGCGTGAAGGACATCATCGATATCGATATCCCCTACCCGCGCGACCAGGCCACCAAGATGAGCCCGCGCTTCCTTGAGCTCAAGAACGAGATCTGGAGCCAGGTCTACCAGGAGTACCTGTCCGTGCGCAAGTAGCGCACAGGGCGCCCGGGTCGCTCGGCATTCCCGCGCGAGCGACCCGGCTCCATCACCGCCATCCGGCCAAAGCGCACCGCATGCGGTGCGAGGTTCTACCAGAGAAGGAGAACGCCATGTCCAACCTGAACGACTTCGTCCTCAGCCGTCGCAGCATGCTCGCCGGTCTCGGCGGGCTCGGCCTCGCGGTCGCCGGCCTCGCCGGCTGCACCGGCACCACTGCGCCGTCCGGCAGCACCGCCGGCAGTGCCTCCACGGGCGGCAGCGATTACGAGCCCGTGACCCTGCGCGTGGCCTTCATGCCCAACCTCGGCTCCGCCGGCACCCTCTTCGCCGCCATCGATCAGGGCTACTTCGATGAGGTCGGCATCACCGTCGAGCCCGCGCAGTTCCAGGGCGGCCCGGCCGAGATCACGGCTATGCAGTCCGGCGACATCGACATCGCCCAGATCGGCCACGGTGCCCATACCCTGTGCATCTCCGGCGACGCGACCGTCTTCGCCTTCGACCAGCTCTCTCAGGCCGACGCCGTCGTCGTCGACAAGAGCAAGGTACCCACGGCTGCCGACCTCAAGGGCAAGACGGTGGGCGTCTCCACCGGCACCTCGTCCGAAATCATCCTCGGCCTCGTGCTTCGTGACGCCGGCCTCACCGAGAGCGACATCAACAAGGTCGAGATGGACGTCTCCGGCATGACGACCGCCCTCATCTCCGGCCAGATCGACGCCGCCGCCACCTGGTCGCCCAACACCGTGACCATCGAGGAGCAGCTCGGCGACAACTACCTCGTCCTCGGCACCAACACTGACTACTCCGACGAGGTCGCCTTCCCCGGCAGCTTCGTGTGCCTGCCCTCCTACGCCGAGGAGAACCCCGAGATTCTCGCCCGCTTCGGCGCTGCGATCGCCAAGGGCCACGACTACCGCGCCGCGCACATCGACGAGGTCGCCAAGCTCCTCGCCACCGAGCTCGACCTCCCCGAGGACACGCTCCTGCAGTCCACGGGCGAGGGCGACTGGCAGGGCGCCGTCGACTGCCAGGGCGACACCGACACCATCCTCGGGTACTACCAGGCCCAGCAGCAGGTCTTCCTCGATGCCGGCACGGTCACCGAGGAGGTCCCGGTGGAGAACTACGTCGACACCGCCGTCATGGACGAGGCCAACAAGATCTACGAGGAGATCAAGTAGCTTCCGCTGACGCGGTGTCCGCATCGCGATCGGTACCCCAACGGTTCCTCTCTGCAGCCGGGCATTGCACTTCGCAGCGCCCGGCTGCGCGCTATGCCCGAGAACACCGAGCCGCATGCGGCTCGGTCCCGCGCAACCCCTTGCGGCAGCCACAGTGCGCTTTCGCAGCCCCTGAGGCCCGCCTTCCTCCCACACCCGCAGCCCGGCGCACCTCTGCCGGCTGCCCCACCCCATCAGCCCCGCGCCCTTGAGGCGCCCGGCGCCACCCCACGCGGAAAGGACGCGACATGGCACACGACTACTATCACATTCCGGCAGACCAGCTGGGCGAGGGCGCCAAGATTCCGCTCGAGGTGCTCGGCGACTCAGGCGAGATCTTCTACGAGATGGCCCTCACGATGGTCGAGGAGATTGAGGCGCACAACGCCCGCGACGAGAAGACCGTCTTCATCTGCCCGGTAGGCCCTGTCGGCCAGTACCCCATCTTCGTCCGCCTGGTGAACGAGCGCAACGTCTCGCTCAAGAAGTGCTGGTTCATCAACATGGACGAGTACCTGACCGACGATGACGAGTGGATCGACGCAGCCGACGCGCTCTCGTTCCGCGGCTTTATGGAGCGCACGGTCTACAGCAAGATTCGCCCGGAGCTCGTCGTTCCCGAGGAGCAGCGCATCTTCCCCGACCCCACAGACCCCGGCCGCGTCGGTCGCGTCATCGATGAGCTCGGCGGCGTCGACATCGCCTTCGGCGGCATCGGCATCACGGGGCACCTCGCGTTCAACGAGCCCGACCCCGAGCTCTCCGTGGAGGAGTTCGCCGCGCTCGACACCCGCGTGCTCTCCATCCATCCCGAGACCCGCGCCACCAACTGCATCGGCGACCTCGGCGGTGCGCTTGAGGACATGCCCCACCGTTGCGTCACCATCGGCATGAAGGAGATCCTGGGCGCCCGCAAGGTGCGTCTCGGCGTCTTCCGCGACTGGCACCGCGCCGTCGCCCGCCGTGCCGCCTACGGTGAGGTCACCGCCGCCTTCCCGGCGACGCTTCTGCAGAACCACCCCGACGCGAAGATCTTCGTCAACAGCGTCGCCGCCGGTCAGGCCTACTAAGGAGGCCCCTACATGACTGCAACCGAGAACTCCTTCTACCTCAAGGGCGCGACGGTCCTTCTGCCCGAGGGCATGACGAGGACCGATGTCGTCGTCAAGGACGGCCGCATCGCCGGCCTGCCCCGCGAGACGGCGAACATCGAGGGCCTGCCCGAGCTCGACGCCGCTGGGCTCACGGTCCTGCCCGGCTTTATCGACATCCATACGCACGGCGCGGCCAACGTCGACGTGAACGCCGCCGACGAGGAGGGCCTGCGCACCATCGGCCGCTTCTTTGCGAGCCAGGGCGTCACCGGCTGGCTCTGCTCGGTTCTGACCGACACCCCGGAGCAGACACTCTGGTGCATGGAGCAGGCGCGGCGCGTCATCGAGGGCGGCCCGTACGACGGTGCGGCGCTGCTCGGCATCCACCTCGAGGGCCCGTGCCTCTCCAGTGAGTACAAGGGCGCCATGCCCGAGCACCTGCTCATGCACGAGGCGACCTCCGAGCTCTTCCGCCAGTATCAGGAGGCCTCGGGCGGGCACGTGCGCTACACCACGCTCGCCCCGGAGGTTCCGGGTGTGGAGAAGATCATCCCCGAGCTCAACGCCATGGGCATCGTCTGCGCCATCGGCCATAGCGGCGCGGGCTACGACCAGTCCCAAGCCTGCGTGGCGGCGGGCGCCGCAAGCGCCACGCATCTGGGTAACGCCATGCGCCTCTTCCATCAGCACGACCCCGCAATCTGGGGCGTGGCGCTCGAGAGCGATCTCTATGTGGAAGCCATCTGCGACGGACGCCACCTGCACCCCGGCAGCGTCCGCCTCTACCTCAAGGACAAGGGCTGGGACCGCGTCGTCGCCATCACCGACTCCATCATGGCGGCAGGCCTCCCCGACGGCAACTACAAGCTCGGCGTGAACGACGTGGTCGTGGAGGACGGCGACGCGAAGCTCGCCGACACCGGTGTGCGCGCGGGCTCGACGCTCACGCTCGCCCAGGCGCTCCGCAACATCGTGAAGTTCGCCGATACGGACGTGGCGCACGCCGCGCACCTCATGACCGCAAACCCGGCGCGCCTCATCGGCCTCCCCACCAAGGGCAACATCGCCCGCGGCTGCGATGCCGACCTCACGCTCGTCGACGGCGACCTCGAGGTCGTCCGGACCATCGTGGGCGGCCGCACGGTCTACACCCGTTAACATCGCGACCCAGCGGCGACTGCGTCGCAGGGCACGGTAAAGCCGCCGCCATCTCAGCGACTCGAGGTGGCGGCGGCTTTTTCAGGGCGCTTTTTCGGGCGGAGCCTCCCGTTAGGCGCGCGGACCCGGCAGGTGGTTGATGAGCGATGCCTGATAGGCCGCACCAAATCCGTTGTCGATGTTGACGACGGAGATGCCGCTCGCGCAGCTGTTGACCATGGCGAGGAGCGCCGTCACGCCGCCGAGGTTGGCACCGTACCCCACACTCGTGGGAACCGCGATGACCGGGCAGGAAGCAAGACCGCCCACCACGCTCGGCAGCGCGCCCTCCATGCCGGCAACGGCGATGATCACCTGGGCGCGGTCGATATCGCCCGCGTGCCGGAGCAGCCGGTGGATGCCGGCAACGCCCGCATCGTGCACCACGCGCACCCGATTGCCCAAAAAGCGCGCCGTGAGCGCCGCCTCCTCGGCCACAGGCAGGTCGCTCGTGCCGGCCGTGATGACGAGGATCTCGCCGTTGCCCGTGGGCTCGGGGAGCGCGCCCACAACCCCCGCGCGCGCCGCCTCGTGGTAGGCGAAGGCATCCGCCGCCGGGGCAAAATCGGGCCGGGCCGCGAGCTCCGCCGCCTTAGCGGCATCGAGCCGGGTGACGAGGATGCGCTCCTGCCCCGCGGCGCGCATGGCACCCACGATGCCCGCGATCTGCTCCGCCGTCTTGCCGGCACCGTAAATCACCTCGGAGACGCCCGTACGGGCCCCGCGCGCCGTGTCGACCTGCGCATAGCCGAGGTCGGCCACCGCGTCGAGGTGCACGCGGCGCACGAGCTCCTCGGGCGCGAGCTCGCCCGAGGCAACGGCACGCGCAAGCGCCTCCAGATCCGTTGCGTCCATACGTCCCTCCCCCGCCGCTTGCGTCTCGAGCGCCCGCGGCTTATCGTGCCTTTCTTGCTATCGTCGCATGTGAAGCGCGCTCCAGGTCAAGCCGAGCGCAGACTGCACGCGATTGACTGCGGCCGCCCGCTCAGGCCGACTAGACGAGGCCTCCGGCGGCTACCGATGGCCTGCGCTGCCAGCCCGACGGCATCGCGACGGCGCTAGAGCAATGCCTCTGCCCACGCCGGCTCGCGAAAGCCCACGAGCACCGTGTCGCCCGCCACAACGATCGGCCGCTTGACGAGCATGCCGTCCGTCGCCAGCAGCGCGCGGGCCTCTTTGTCGGACATGCCGGCGTCGAGCTTGGCCTTGAGTCCGAGCTCGCGGTAGCGCATGCCGCTCGTGTTGAAGAACCGACGCACGGGCAGTCCCGAGCGGGCCTGCCAGTCGGCGATCTCCTCGGCGGTGGGGGCGTCCTCCACGATGTGCCGGTCGGTGTAGGCAACGCCGTGCTCGTCCAGCCACTTCTTGGCCTTTTTGCAGGTGCTGCACTTGGGATACTCAACAAACAGGATGGGGGTAGCCTCTGCCATGGTGCTCTCCTCGTGTCGTAAGATGGTGGCACACGTCCGCCAGAGCGTCGGCGTTTTGCGTGGTGCCGGGCGCTACCATGGTACCCCAACGCACTGCTCCACTAACGCCGCCCCGCCCGCCATTCCAACCTGAGGAGCCCCCATGAGCCTGCCTGCATGCGCGCGCATCGACTGCCACACCCACACGAGCTTCTCCGACGGCGTCTCCACCTTTGCCGAAAACGTGCGCGCCGCCGCGGCGTGCGGCTGCCGTGTGCTCGTCTCGACCGACCACCTTACCCTGCCTGCAAGCATGGACCCCGCGTGCGAGGTCTCGGTGGCAGAAGACGAACTTGCCGCCCATCGTGCGGCGTGGGAGGAAGCTCGTGCGCTTGCGGCCGAAATCGCGCCCGAGCTCGAGCTTGTCTACGGCTTTGAATGCGACTGGTACGAGGGATGCGAGGCAAACGTGGCCCGCTGGAGTGCGGGCGCGGTGGTGCGGCTGGGGAGCGTGCACTGGATCGGCGACCCGGGCGATGTTACCACGGTCGCCGCACATCCCGAGGCGGTGGATGACCCGGCTCTCCGTGTGGCGCGCGCGGGCATGCCCGGCAGCGACGCCGGGTGGATCGACGACGGAGACGACCTGCACCTTTGGCACGAGCTTGGGCCTGACGAGCTCTGGCGCCGCTACGTTGCGACCTGGTGCCGCGCCTGCGAGAGCCCGCTCGACTTTGACGTGATGGCCCACCCCGACCTCGCCATGCGCTTTGCCGCCGAGGGGCTCGCCCCCACCATCGACCTCGCACCGCTCTGGGGCGAGATGGTCGCGTGCGCCCACGACACCGGGCGCCGCATCGAGCTCTCGACGGCAGGCCTGCGCAAGGGTGTGGGCGACTACTACCCCGCCGCGGGGCTCTTAGCGCGCTTTGCCCGGGCGGAGGTGCCGCTCGTATTCAGCTCCGACGCGCACGTGGCGCGCGATATCTGCTGGGGCATCACCGACGCTCAGCGCCATGCCTGGGAGGCCGGTTACCGCAGCTTTGAGGCGCCGCACGCCGACGGTTCTTGGGAGACCGTCGCGCTGTAGGGTCTGCCGCGCCGCACCGGCACAAAGGGACAGGGGCTTTGTACCTACACCGGTCCGACACGGCGCTCAGGCTAGCGCCTGCGTGCGTTGAGCTCGCCGGCGAGTTCGTCCAAGGTCACGCCGTAGCGTTCGAGCACCACGAGCAGATGATAGACGAGGTCCGCCGCCTCGTAGCGGATGTGGTCGTGGTCGTTGTCCTTGCAGGCCATGATGACCTCGCTTGCCTCTTCGGCGAGCTTCTTGAGGAGGCTGTCCTCTTTGCCGGTGAGGAGCCGGGCTGTGTAGCTCTCCTCGGGTGAGGCGACGCGCCGGCCGCTGATTGTGGCGGCAAGGCCCGTGAGCGTCTCGCCGATGTTGCCGTCTTGCACGTTTGCCGTGCGTTCTCCCATAACCGTTCCCTCCCTGCGCGCCTCAGGCCCTTCGGCCCGCGGCGATACATTTCTCAGTCGAGCTCGTTAAAGAAGCAGCTGCGTGCGCCCGTATGGCAAGCGGGGCCGGGCGAGTCGACCTTTACGAGCAGCGTATCGGCATCGCAATCGGCCAAAATCTCCCGCACTTGCTGCATGTTGCCGCTCGTGGCGCCCTTGTTCCAGAGCTTCTGGCGGCTGCGGCTCCAAAACCACGTGGTGCCCGTCTCGCGCGTGAGACGCAGCGACTCGGCGCTCATCCACGCCACCATGAGCACCTCGCCCGTGTCGTACTGCTGCACCACCGCGGGAATGAGCCCGCGGTCGTCAAACGTGAGCGCATCGATCGTCATCGTCTGTCTCCTTCAGTCGCAGATGGTAACCCGGTAGGTCGGCGAAAAACCCTCTCAGATCGGTAAGGACGTCCCAAGCGCGGTCCTCGGGATATCCTCAGGCCGTCGAGAACCCCCCCCCAGGTCGGCGAGAACCCCTCTCAGGTCGGCGAGAACGTCTCAGGTGCCGCAGATCGACCTGAACGAGGAGGGAGCAGGCCTTTGCGCCGCGACCGACGAGTGAAGGCCGAGGTGCGGTGCCTGGGGCGTTCGCAGCCTAGAAGTCGAGCCGTACGGGGATACCCTGTGCCGCCATGTACTCCTTCACCTCGCGGATGCTGAAGGTGCCGAAGTGAAACACGCTCGCTGCGAGCACCGCGTCGGCCTCGCCCTCGATGATACCCTCGGCAAAATGCTCGAGCGTGCCCACGCCGCCCGACGCGATCACGGGGATGGGCACCGCGCGCGCCACCGCACGGGTGAGCGCAAGGTCGAACCCCTCCTTGGTGCCGTCGCGGTCCATACTCGTGAGCAGTATCTCCCCCGCCCCGCGGCGAGCGGCCTCCTCGGCCCACGCCACCGCATCGATACCCGTGGGTTGCCGGCCTCCCGCAAGGTAGACCTCCCAACGGTCGGCGCCCGGTGCCCCGGACTCGCCCACGCGCTTGGCGTCGATCGCCACCACCACCGCCTGGCTGCCAAACGCCGCGGCAGCCTCGCTGATGAGCTCGGGGCGGCGCACCGCGGCCGAGTTGACCGAGACCTTGTCCGCCCCGGCGGCGACCATCTGACGCATCCCCGCAAGGTCGCGGAACCCACCGCCCACCGTGTAGGGAATGGAGAGCTCACACGCCGCGCGAGCCGCCATGCCGATCGTGGTGGCGCGGTTGTCGCTCGTGGCGGTGATGTCCAGAAAGACCACCTCGTCGGCGCCTTCGCGGTCGTACGCGCGCGCAAGCTCCACTGGGTCGCCCGCGTCGCGCAGATCCACAAAGTTGACGCCCTTGACCACGCGCCCGTCCTTGACGTCGAGGCAGGGAATGACCCGCTTTGTCAGCATACGCCCTCCTCTCCGGATGCGGCAGCCGTATCCTTGGCCGCCGTGCCGGAATCCTCCGCCGCGGCGAGCGCCTCGGCAACCGAGAAGACTCCCTCGTAGATCGCCCGGCCCGTGATGGCGCCCTCGATCGCGTCCGACCCCGCCACCGCAAGCGCGCGGATGTCGGCGAGCGACGAAATGCCGCCCGACGCCACCACGGGAAAGCCCGCGAGCTCGGCCACGCGGCGGTAGGCCGCAACGTCGATGCCCGTCTGCATGCCGTCGCGGGCGATGTCGGTGTAGACGAGGTGCCGAAAGCCCAGACTCGTGAGCTCGCCGACCACATCGTCGAGCGTGCGAGCCACGTCGTCGCGCCACCCGTTGACCTTGACCATGCCGTCGCGGGCGGCAACGTCGGCAACCAGAAGATTGCCAAAGCCGCGCGCGGCCACCTCGGCAAACCCCGGCTCGGTAACGAGCACCGTGCCAAGCGCAATGCGGCGGCAGCCGTAGCCCGCAAGCTCGTCGATTCGCGCGAGCGAGCGCACGCCGCCGCCCACGTCGACCGAGAGGCCCTCGACCTGGCAGATTGCCCGGATCGCAGCGGCGTTGGCCGCGCAGGCGTCGTCATCCTCCTCGAGCGCGGCCGAAAGGTCGACCACATGCACCCAAGAAGCACCCTGCTCGGCAAAGGAGCGGGCAACGGCCACTGGGTCGTCGGAGTAGACCTTCATGCGCGCGCGGTCGCCGCGCTCCAGGCGCACGACCTTGCCGGCAATGAGGTCGATAGCAGGGAATACGATCATGCGCGCACCTCCCCGGGAGCCGCCGAGCCCGACGCTCCGCATACGGCGACCGGCGCCGCATCTGCCGCCGCCTCGATCTTGGCCTGCGCCGCGGCGAGCGCATCCTGGTCGACATCGTCTGCACCCGCCCGTGCGCGCACCGTGCGCACGAAGTTCCGCAGGATGTCGAGGCCACGCCCGGAGCTCTTCTCGGGGTGGAACTGGCAGCCGAACACGTTGCCGCACGCCACGATGCTCGCAAAGCTCCGTGTGTAGTGCGTCCGCGCCGCCACGACGGCAGGGTCCACGTCGTCGTCGAGCGCGTAGGAGTGGGTGAAGTACATGTTCGCCCCCTCGGGGAATCCCTCGATGAGGGGGCACGACGCGCCGACGGCGGTGGGATGCACCTGGTCCCAGCCCACATGCGGCACCTTGAGGCGGCTCCCGTCGAGGCGCACGCAGCTGCCCTTGAGGATACCAAGGCCGCGCACCCAGCGCTTGCCCTCGGCCTCGAAGACCGTACCCGGAGTCAGACCGGAGCCGTACGCATCGGCGAGCTCAGCCTCTGGCACGCACGGCGCATCCGCCGGCACGCCCTCGTCGCCCCGCTCAAAGAGCAATTGCTGGCCAAGACAAATCCCTAAGAAGGGCACCCCGACGGCAATTGCGTCGGCCACCGCTGCCGCCTCGCCGCTCTGGGCCATGAAGTCGATGGCGTCGTAGAACGAGCCCACGCCCGGCAGCACCACACCCGCAGCTCCGCGGATAGCGTCCACGTCGTCCGAACTCGACACCTCGACGGCGCCCGCATGGGAGAGCCCCTGGATCACGCTCGAGAGGTTGCCCTTGTGATAATCCACGACCACGATCGGTGCGCGCCAGGCCCGCCACGCAGCTGCCTCGGCATCGCTCAGGTTAACGACCGGCACCGTGCACGAAATCGTCGCAGTGGCATCTGCCACGTTGCTTGCCGTCATAGCGTCCCCCTTCCAACATATAAAACAGTCAGCCTGCCCGCCGGTCCCGCGAAAATGGTGCAAACGGAACACGTCCCCAAACGACCCATTTCAGGTCGGCGAGGCGTGCCACGGTGCGCCTCGCAGCTAGAGGGCGCCCTTGGTGGAAGGCACACCCTCCACCCGCGGGTCCAGCTCGCAGGCAAAGCGCATCGCCCGGCCGACCGCCTTAAACGCCGCCTCGATGATGTGATGCGAGTTGCCGCCGGCGAGCTCGCGCACGTGCAGAGTCACCCCCGCGTCGCGCGCAAAGGCATAGAAGAACTCCACCGCAAGCTCAGTGTCAAAATCCCCCACGCGCTCGGTGGGCAGCGGCAGCTCGCAGTACGCCTGACCGCGGCCCGAGATGTCCACGGCGGCCATCACGAGCGTCTCGTCCATGGGGATGGCCACGTTGGCAAAGCGCGTGATGCCCGCCTTGGCACCGAGCGCCTGGGCAAACGTCTGGCCGAGCACGATGCCCGTGTCCTCAACGGTATGGTGCGCATCGACCTCGGTATCGCCCGTCGCGTCGATCTTGAGGTCAAAGAGCCCGTGCCGCCCAAAGGCGTTCATCATGTGATCGAAGAACGGCACGCCCGTCTTGATGTCGCAGGTACCCGAGCCGTCGAGCCCGAGCGTGATGGAGATGTCCGTCTCGCCGGTGGTGCGGCGCACACTCGCGGTGCGCGGCGCGTCGGCCGTGAGACCCGACCCCTTAAAGAGCGAGGTCAGGCCCGAGCTCTGGCGCGCATCCACCTCCGAGACGGTTGCGGCCGAGGTCTCGGCGAGGGTCTTAGGCTGCTTACGGTAAACAGTCATCGGGTTTCCCCTTTCACAAGGTCGGTGAGGGCGCGAAGCACCGCGTCGTTCTCCTCGGGCGTGCCCACCGTAATGCGGAGGCATCCCGCGAGCCCCGGCGCGGCGGAGAAATCGCGTACGAGGATATCGTAGTCGTCACGGAGCCGACGGCGGATCTCGGCGGCCCCGGGCAACCGCACGAGCAGAAAATTGCCCTCACTCGGCCACACCACAGCGCCGATCGCCCCGGCGGTAAGCCCCTCAAGACCGGCGAGCATCCGGGCGCGCTCGGCGCGGATCTTCTCCACCACCGGCGCAAAAGCCGCGCGCTCGCGGATGGCAACGAGCCCCGCCGCCTGGGTGAGCACGTTTACCGAGTAGATCTGGCGCACCGCGGCAAAAACGTCAATCACGTCCGCGGTGGCGAGCACGTACCCGCAGCGGATGCCCGCCTCGCCAAACGCCTTGGAGAGCGTGTGCAAGATCACGAGGTTGGGGCAGCGCTCGAGCAGCGGCTGCACCGACGCCCCCGGCCGGGCGAACTCGATGTAGGCCTCGTCCACCATCACAAGCCCGCGGCACGCCGCGCAGAGGCGCTCGGCAAACTCGGGCGCGATGAGGTTTCCCGTGGGGTTATTGGGCGAGGTCACGATCACCAGATCCGCCTCGGCAGCCGCGGCGAGCGCCTCGTCCTCCGGTATCTCAAAGGTTGCAGGGTCGCGCCAGACGTTTACCACGGCGGTCTCGGTCATCTGAGCAAAGAGCTCGTACTCCGAGAACGCCGGTGGCAGGTTGAGGAGCGTGCGCCCCGCCCCGCCAAAGGCAAAGAGGAAGTTGAACAGGAGCTCGTCTCCGCCGTTGCCCACGCAGACCTGACGCGGCTCCACCCCATGGCGCTCGGCGATGGCCGCCCTGAGCTCGCCCGACATGGGATCGGGGTAGCGGTTGAGCGGCGTTGCGGCGAGCGCCCGATCGAGCTCCGCGCGCACGGCCGCGGGCATGGGGTAGGTGTTCTCGTTGGCCGAAAGGTTGATGCGCGTGGGCGTAAAGGCCGGGTCGTACGGCTCAAAGTCGGCAAGGCGCGGCTGCACGAGCGCGCGCATGCGGTCGGAGAGCGCGGCCATGCTAGGCCTCCCCGCCGGCAGCGGGCGCGGCGGCCCCACCGACACCCTCGGCGCAGGTCTCGGCCACATCGCCCGGCCAGGCCACCGCGGTAAGGTCGGCCGACGCCAGCGCCTCGGCCGAGACCGCCTCCGGCCCCTCCTCGAGCATGCGGCGCCTGAGCCCCGCCGAGAGCGCGTGCGCCCAGAGGCCCTCGGCCTCGGCCAGGCGCTGCGTGGCGGGCGCATCGGCCAGCAGGCCCTCGGGCGTGTAGCAGACCACCGACGACTTCTTTTGGAAGTGCTCTACCGAAAGCGGGCTCGAGAAGAGCGCCGTCCCGCCCGTGGGCAGCGTGTGGTTGGGCCCGGCCACGTAGTCGCCGAGCGGCTCGGAGCTCCAGGCGCCCACAAAGATGGCGCCGGCGTTGCGGATGGAGCCGAGGAGCCCGAGCGCATCGGCGCAGTGGAGCTCCAGATGCTCGGGAGCGATCGTGTTGACGGCGTCCACCGCAGCGGCGCGGTCGGCCGCGACCACGATCACGCCCTCGTTATCGAGCGAGGTGCGGGTGATCTCGGCTCGCGGGCTCTGTGCCACGAGCGTCTCGATGCCGCGCTCAACGGCCTCGGCAAAGGCGGCATCCTCCGTTACGAGGTAGCACGCGGCGAGCGGGTCGTGCTCGGCCTGGGCCATCAGGTCGGCCGCGACCACCATGGGCTCGGCCGTGGCATCGGCGAGTACACAGACCTCGGAGGGGCCGGCGACCATGTCGATCCCCACATCGCCCGAGACGAGTTGCTTGGCCGCCGCCACGTAGGCGTTGCCCGGCCCGGTGATGACGTCGACCCGCGGGATGGACTCGGTGCCGTAGGCGAGCGCCGCCACGGCCTGCGCGCCGCCCACGAGGTAGACCTCGTCCACGCCGGCGAGCTTGGCCGCCGCGAGCGTGTAGGGCGAGATGGCGGGCTCGCCGGGGGCGGCCTCGCGCTGGGGCGGTGTGACCATGACGACCCGCTCCACGCCCGCAACCTTGGCGGGGATGGCGTTCATGAGCACCGTGGAGGGGTACTGGGCGCGCCCGCCGGGCACGTAGATGCCGGCGGCGGCCACGGGCGTGACCTTGACGCCGAGGAGCGTCCCGTCCGCGCGCGTGGTAAACCAGCTCTGGGTGAGCTCGCGCTCATGGAAGGCGCGGATCTGCGCCGCCGCCTTCTCGAGCGAGGCCACAAACGCCGGGTCAAGCCCGTCGAGCGCGCGGTCGAGCACCTCATCGGGCAGACGGAAGCACGCAGGCTCCACCCCGTCAAACTCGAGCGAGAGCGCCCGCAGCGCCGCGTCGCCCTCTCCGCGCACGCGCGCCACGATATCGCGCGCCGCCTCCACGATCTTAGTGGGCAGCACGCCCTCGCGCGTGAGCTGCCGCGCGTCCAGCCGCTCACCACTCGCCAGTTGAATGGTCTTCATAGCCTCTCCTCGGTCTGGAGTAAATTCAAGTCATTAGCTCGTCTACTTTAGCATGGTAAAGCGTCTGCGACAAACCGGTAACAAAGCGGTGACGAACACCCCGCCGCGGTGGCAAAAGGCGGCCGGGCACATGCTCACCCCGGCCGCCTCCCGTCGCCTCAAGTTGTCTCTCGCCTCCGCCGAGCGCTCGCTACAGCTGACCGATGAAGGCCCGCGTGCGCTCGTTCTTGGGGTTGCCAAAGATCTGCTCGGGCGAACCCTCCTCCACGATCACGCCACCCTCCATAAAGACCACGCGGTCGGCCACATCGCGGGCAAAGCCCATCTCGTGCGTTACCACCACCATCGTCATGCCGCCCTGGGCGAGCTCGCGCATGACGTCGAGCACGCCGCGCACGAGCTCGGGGTCGAGGGCGGAGGTCGCCTCGTCGAAGAGCATCACGTGCGGGTCCATGGCGAGCGCCCGCGCGATGGCGACGCGCTGCTGCTGGCCGCCGGAGAGCTCGGAGGGGTAGTGGTCCGCACGGTCGGCAAGACCCACGCGGTCGAGCTGCTCGCGGGCAACGCGCTCGGCCTCTTCGCGGCTGCGGTGCAGCACCTTCATCTGCGCGAGCATCACGTTGTGCAGCGCATCCTTGTGCGGAAAGAGGTTGAACTGCTGAAACACCATCCCCATGCGCTCGCGCACCTTGTTGATGTTGACCTTGGGCGAGGTGATGTCCTCGCCCTCAAAGAGGATCTGGCCGCTCGTGGGCTCCTCTAGGCGGTTAAGGCACCTGAGCAGCGTCGACTTGCCCGAGCCTGAGGGCCCGAGCATCACCACGACTTCGCCGCGGTGGATGTCGAGCGAGATGCCCTTGAGGACGTCGAGCTCGCCAAAACTCTTGTGCAGGTCGCGGATGGAAATGATGACGTCGTCTGTCGCGCCCGAGCCCGCCTGCGGGGTCGCCGCCGCGCCCGCCGTCTCGGCCGTTGCGGCCGCGCTGTGTGTATCGGTCATGGGAGTCCTCCCCTGTCTGCTCGTAAATCTGCCCGCCTGCGTTACGCCGCCGCACGTGCCTTGCGCCGACGCCGCTTGCCGCCGAGCGCGCGCTGCTCCAGATGGTGCGTAACCTTAGAGAGCGGCAGGGTGATCACCAGATAGAACACCGCCGCCACGATGTAGGGCGTGATCGAGCCCGTCGAGGCCACGATGGTGCGCGCGTACATCACGAGCTCCATGACGCCCACGGCCGCAAGGAGCGACGTGTCCTTGTAGAGCGTGATGAACTCGCTCGTCAGGTTGGGGATCACCAGACGGAACATCTGCGGCAGCACGACGTTCAGCATGGTCTGCGTGCTCGTCATGCCTAGCGAGCGCGCCGCCTCGGTCTGCCCCTTGTTGATGGCGAGGATGCCCGCGCGGAAGATCTCGCACATGTAGGCGCCCGAGTTGAGCGTCATCACGATCACGCCGAGCGGGAAGTTGGGAATCTGGATCCCCGCGAGCGGAAGGCCAAAGAACGCCACGTAAATCTGGAGGAAGAGCGGGGTGCCGCGCATGAGGTTCACGTAGGTGGTGGCAATGCCGCGCCACACCACAAACTTGGACATGCGCATGAGCGCGAGCACGAGTGCCACGGGGATGGCCAGCGGAAAGGCCAGCGCCACGATGGCCACCGACATAAAGAAGCCGTTGAGCACCACGGGGAAGCTCGTAACGAGGATCGTGGGGTCGAGGAAGAGGTGGAGGAAGCGGTTGGCGTTCCACGCCTGCACCCACGGCTGCTGCTCGAGCCACTGCGAGAGCGCCTCGGTGGGCGAGATGCCCTGGACGGGGATCACGGGGATACCCTCGACATCATGCTCGTCGCCGTCTGCGAGGCGGTAGCTCGCCTCAACCTGCATGTCGCCGCCCGCCTGCGGGAAGTACACCCCGTAGACGATGATGTTGAGGTTGCCCGCCTCATCGAGCGGCTCGTCAAAGGTGAGGATGATGTTCTGGCCCTTGACGTCGAGGTCGTAGGCAACGTCGTTGCGCGTCATGAGGTCGGGGCCCGTGAGGAGCGTGACCGCAAGGTCCTCGGTCTCAAAGGTGGTGTCGGGCGGAATGGTGAGCGTGAGCGCGCTCACGCCCTCGCCCTCCTCGATCGAGGCCTCAAAGGTGATGCGCGACTGCGTGGCGCCCTGGATAACGGTCTTGTCGTCGGTAGAGTTGGGACGACCGGTGCAGCGCACGATGTCCATGGCGAGCGCCTGCCGGGGAGCGGCAAACGCGCCAAGACAGGCCGTTAGGCAAAGCGCGATCGCGATGAACGCCAGAGATAGACGGCGCACACCGCGGGGGGAATGGATGCTCGGAATGGTCACGGAGGGGCCTCGCTTCCTCAACACGCACGGCCCTTCTCCCGCTCACGGAAGAAGGGCCGCTGGAGCGTTCGTATGTGCTAACGATACCGCTTAACCCATGTTCTTGGCGATAAGCTCGTCCAGGGTGCCGTCTTCCTGCAGGTTGGCGATCGCGTCGTTGATCTTGGCCAGCAGCTCGGGGTTATCCTTAGAGACGGCGATGGCGTACTCCTCGCCGGTGGCCGAGGTGTAGACGGTGTGCAGGTCGGTGTAGGCGCCGGAGAGCATCTGGCTCACCACGGCGCTGTTGCCGCACACAGCCACAGCCTGGCCGGAGTTGACCGCAGCGAAGGCGTCGGTGAAGTTGGGGAACGAGACGAGCTCGGCGTTGGGGAAGTTCTCCGCCGCAAAGCTCTCGCCGGTGGAACCGCTCTGGACGGCGATCTTGACGCCCTCCTGGTTGAGCGCCTCGGCGGCGTTGTCCTCGGTGATGTCGGCGTTGTCGGCCATGACGGCGACCGCCTGGTTATCGACGTAGTACGGCTCGGAGAAGTCGACCTGGTCCTCGCGCTCCGGGGTGATGGAGATGCCCGAGAGGCCCGCGTCGGCCTGGCCGCCGGCGACGATGGCCGGAATGATGCCGTCGAAGTCGATGTTGGTGTACTCGCACTCGAGGCCGAGCTCCTCGGCGATGGCGCGGCCGAGGTCCATGTCGAGGCCGACGTACTCGCCGTCCTCGAGGTTCTCGAACGGCGGGTAATCGGGCGAGGTGGCAAACGTGATGGTGCCATCGGTCATGGTGAAGCTACCGGTGGCCTGGTCGGTGGTGGCGGAACCGGCGGCGGAGCCGGTGCCCTCGGTTGCGGGAGCGCCGCCGCAGGCCGTGAGCCCGAGAGCGAGCGCGCAGGTGGCCGCGAGCGCGACCGGCGCCTTGAGTATTGCCTTGAAGTTCTTCATGAGGTCTTCCTTCCCTGTCCCCATTTGCAGTGGGCGCAAGTACATGCAACTGATTTGCATAAACTTGCGTTGCTATGCACGTTAGTATGCACTTTTTGGCTTGTATATGCAAATGAAAGAGAAATGTTGCAGAAAGTTCGCACGTCTGAAACATAACCGACACGCTTGGGGTGCGCCGGGCGGGACACAGGGGCTGCGGCGCGTCACCATCCATGCCGAAACCCACCGGGGCCCGCACGTCCGCACCGCCGCTCGGCACGGCGTCCACCCCTTCAAACACAAAGAGGCCCCGAGGGCACACGGCCGCGCATCGCGCGCAACCGGGCACCATCGGGGCCTCCCAAACGGCAAAAGCCGCACCCGCTACATCAGGCGCAGGCCGACCTCCTTGAGCTGGCCCATCGAAACCTCGCTCGGGGCGGCGCTCATAAGGTCGGAGCCGCTCGACGTCTTGGGGAACGCCATGACGTCGCGGATTGAGTCGCAACCGGCGAGCAGCATGCACACGCGGTCGAGGCCGAGGGCAAAGCCGCCCATCGGGGGCGCGCCGAACTCGAGGGCGTCCATGAGGAAGCCGAACTGCGTACGGGCGCGCTCCTCGGTAAAGCCCATGAACTCGAGCATCTTGAGCTGGAGGGCGGAATCATGGATGCGCATGCCGCCACCGCCCGCCTCGAAGCCGTCCATCACAAAGTCGTACGTGCAGCTGCCCATGGCGAGCGGGTCCGTCTCCAGCAGCTCGACCTGATCGAGGTGCGGCTGGGTGAAGGGCTGGTGCTCGGCCTCGTAGCGCTTGGCCTCGTCGTCCCAGTGGAAGAGCGGGAAGTCTACCACCCAGAGGAAGTCGTGGCCCTCGCGCGGAATCTCGAGCGCGTCGGCCATGTGTGAGCGCATGCCGCCCAGGATCTCGTCGGAGGCAAGGCGCGGGCCGGCGGCGAACATCACGAGGTCGCCCGGCTCCACGTCGCAGCGGCGGCGCAGCTCGGTCATCTCCTCGTCGGAGAAGAACTTGACGATCGGAGAGTTGATGGAGCCGTCCTCGCGGAAGGCAATCCAGGCGAGGCCCTTGGCGCCAAAGGTCTCGGCCACCTTGGCGAGCTTGTCGATCTTGGCGCGCGGCCAGGTGCCGGCACCCTTGGCGTTGAGGGCCTTGACCACGTGACCCTCGGTGTTTGCCGCGCTCGAGAAAACCTTAAAGGCCGAGCCCTTAAAGACGTCGGTAAGGTCGACGAGGTGCATGCCGTAGCGCGTGTCGGGCTTGTCGGAACCGTAGGTGTCCATGGCATCCCAGTACGAGATGCGGCGCAGCGGCGTGGGCATCTCAACGCCCACACGAGCGAAGGCGTCGGAGAGCACGTCCTCGAGGGCGCCCATGACGTCGTCCTGGTCGACGAAGCTCATCTCGATGTCCACCTGCGTGAACTCGGGCTGACGGTCGGCGCGCAGGTCCTCATCGCGGAAGCACTTGGCTACCTGGTAGTAGCGCTCAACGCCGCCCACCATGAGGAGCTGCTTGAGGAGCTGCGGGCTCTGCGGCAGAGCGTAGAAGCTGCCCGGCTGCAGGCGGGAGGGCACGATAAAATCGCGCGCGCCCTCGGGGGTGGACTTAAAGAGCGCTGGCGTCTCGACCTCCATAAAGGCGCGGTCGTGGAGTGCGGTGCGGATGGCAAAGGTAAAGTCGGAGCGGAGCTTCAAGCGCTCCATCATCTCCGGGCGACGGATGTCGAGGTAGCGGTACTTAAGGCGCGTGTCCTCGGCTGTCTCGATGCCGTCCTCGATTTGGAAGGGCGGGGTCTTGGAGCGGTTGAGGACCTCGACGCGGTCGACCAGAACCTCGATCTCGCCGGTGGGGAGCTTGGGGTTCACAGTCTCGGCGTCGCGCGCGATAACGGTGCCGTGCACGAGGATCGGCCACTCGGGGCGCATGGTCTCGGCCGTGTGGAAGGCCTCGCCCGCAGCGTGCTCGGGGTCGAAGGTGCACTGCGTCATGCCCGTGCGGTCGCGCAGGTCGCAGAAGATGAGACCACCATGGTCGCGGCGGCGCCACACCCAACCGGTGAGGGTGACCTCCTCGCCGATGTTCTCGGCGCGGAGCTCGCCCGCGGTGCGGGTGTGCATGGAATGGGTGTCAGCGGGGTTGGTGCCGGTCTGGCAGCCGGCGGCGTGGTGCTCTGCCACGGTTCCTCCTTTGCATCTGCGCCGCCCCGTGCCGGAACGGGCGGCTTCTCTACAGACCGTCGCCCTGCGTAAACGGCGCAGGCGCGACGTGGGAGCGGGCGCATGCGTCTACCGGACGCGCGCGTGGGGCGCGGCACCCGGGCGCAGTCTGCCCACGTGAGGCAGTATGCTACCATCTCGGCCGCACGCACGCCAACCGCCGGCGGGGCCCGCGGCGGCACGGTAACAGTGGGGCAACAATTACAGCCCGGGGCGCCGGGCACCAGGCTGCCGACGCAGGGGCAGCCACGCCCACATTCCTCAAAACAGCAAACCAGCACTGTCGAGTTCTATCTACCAGATAGAATCCGACATTTTTGGGCCCGATTTCGACCGATTCAATCTAGCAGAAGGAATTGGACATGCCCGGTCTACCCCCGAGCAACCGCCAACGAAACCCTTCCCAAGCGCCCGAAGGGCGCACCATCTTTTTCTCTCTCCCCTGCAACGACGGCGACGCAGGGAGAAACGGGCGGGGCGGTGGCCCTCCCCAGTTTGTCGCTCGCGAAGCGAGCGCCCGCAGGGCGCACCATCTTTTCCTCCCCTCCCCGCAACGACGGCGACGCAGGTCGGAACGGAGAGCGCCCCTCCCTCAGACGTCGCTCGCGAAGCGGTGCCCAAAGGGCACAAGCACGTCTGAGGGAGGGGCGCTCTCCGTTCCAGCCGATGGGAGCCACGGCGATTGCATCACCCTGTGTTCTGGAGCCCCGCCGACACGCCGGTCACGGTCGAGAGGATGAGCGCCAGGTACTCGGCCTTGGCCTCGGCCGCAAGCTCGTCTTGGTTCTCACGCACCTGGCGAAGCGCGCGCACCTGCGCGAGCGACAACGCGTCCACATAGGGATTGCGCACGCGGACGGCGCGGCCGAGCACGCGACGGTGCTCGAGCGGCCACTCGTCGCCCACAATCTTGAGCACCCACGAACGCGTGAGCTGCATCTCGCTGTAGACCGTCTCGGCAAGGTCGCGCCGGTCTCCGAGCGCCAGGTACATCTTGGCGATACGGCCGTCGGTCTTGGCGATCGACATCTCGATGTTGTCGATGAACGTCGCAAAGAGCGGCCACTCCGTATAGGCGCGGCGCAAAAGCTCGAGGTCGCCGAGCGCCTCGCACGCAGACCCGAGGCCGTACCAGGCGGCGAGGTTGATGCGCGCCTGGCTCCACGAGAACACCCACGGGATGGTGCGCAGGTCGTCGAGTGACTGCGCGCCGAGACCGCGCTTGGCGGGGCGGCTGCCGATGGGCAGCAGGCCCACCTCGGTGAGCGGCGTTACCGTCGAGAACCACGGCGCAAAGTCGTCGGTGTGCAGCAGCTTGAGGAACGCCTCGTGCGACGCGTCCGAGAGCCGGCCCGCCATCTCGGCGTAGCGCTCGGTGGTCTCGGTGTTGGTGCGCTCCACCGAAGGCGCCGAGTTGAGCAGCGTCGCTGCCGCCACGCTCTCGATGTGCCGCATGGCGAGCGCCTGGTTGCCGTAGCGCGCAAAGATAACCTCGCCCTGCTCCGTCACCTTAAAGAAGCAGTTGACCGAGCCCGCCGGCTGCGCGAGCACCGCGCGGTTGGCCGGGCCGCCGCCGCGGCCCACGGCGCCGCCGCGGCCGTGCATGAGCACGAGGTCGATATCGTGCTCCTCCGCCCAACGGGCGATCCGCTCCTGCGCAGAGTGCAGCGCAAGCGTGGCCGTGGTGGGGCCGGCATCTTTGGACGAGTCGGAGTAGCCGAGCATGACCTCCAGCTTGCGCCCGGTCTGGGCCAAGCGCTTCTGCACGGGCGGCAGGGCGATCATCTCGTCGAGCACGCCGATGCAGCCCTCGAGGTCCTCGAGCTGTTCAAACAGCGGGATGACGTCGAGCACCGGCACGTCCTCGGCATGCGCAAAGGCGAGGTTGGCGAGCTCGTACACGTCAGCAACGTGCTGGGCCGACTTGGTGAAGCTGATGATGTAGCGGCGGGCCATCTTTTGGCCGTAGCGCCGCTGGATCGACCCGATGGCGCGGAATGTGTCGAGCACCTCGCGAGTCATGGGGTCGAGCGGGCCGCGCTCGCCGTGCAAGCCGTGCTCGCGGATGTCGGCGAGCGCGCGGGTGTGCACCAGTGAGTGCTGACGAAACTCCATCTCGACCATGTGGAAGCCAAAGGTCTCGACCTGCCAGATGAGCGTCTGCACCGGGCCGTACGCGGCGCGCGTGGCGCCGGCAGCCGCGAGCGAGCGCTGCACCACGCGCAGGTCGGCAAGGAAGTCCTCGGCCGAGCGGTACATGGTGTCGGCGTTGCGGCGCACCGTAGCATCCAGCCGCGCGGCCATAACGAGCATCACGGCGCGGTGCGGCTCGGAAGCCGAGATCTCGCTCGCGCGGCGCGTGAGCACCTCACTCATCTCGACCTGGTGGTTCCAGAGGTTCATGAGCTCCTCGGACGGCTTGGTGTAGCGCGACTCGAGGGTGAGGTTTCGGCCCACGCGGCGACACTTGTCGGCGAGCTTCTGAACCATGTGGGTCGAGAACTTGGCCGCCACCTCACGGCTCACCTTGGCGGTGACGTTGGGGTTGCCGTCGCGATCGGACCCGATCCAGCTGCCGGGGTGGAAAAACGCCGGGCACACGGGCTCCACGCTGCCGGCGAGGTCGCCCATCACCCAGTCGTCAAAGCGCCGGTAGACGAGCGGCACAACGTCAAAGAGCGTGTTGTCGAAGATGTCGATGATGGTGTCGGCCTCTTCCACGGGCGTGGGCTTTTTGATGGCCGTGGGGCTCGTGCGCACGAGGGCGTCAATCTCTTGCAGCATGTGGCGCTCGTTCTCCACGAGCGCGGAGCCGCCGAGGTGCGGGTGCTCGTCGAGCAGCTCGGAGATGCGGCGAATCTTGCCCTCGACCGCCTTGCGGCGCGCCTCGGTGGGATGCGCGGTAAAGACCGGGTGGAACTCGAGCTTGCGCAGCAGCGCGTTGGCGCGCTCGGGGCCGACCTCCTCGAGCAGCTGGTGGTAGGCCACGGTGAGCTCGTTGGAGATGTCGACGGCCGAATCGATGGAGACGGACCGCTCGCGTTCGCGCAGCTTCTCTACGCGGTAGTTCTCCTCGGAGAGGTTGGCGAGGTGGAAGAACGAGGTAAACGCACGGACCACCACCTGGGCGTGGTCGAGCGGCAGGGCGTCGATGAGCTCGACCGCATGGCGGAAGGCCGCGGCCCCCGGAGTGTCGGCGGTGGGAACGCCCTCGCCGTCGACGGGCTCGGACGCGGCAGCGGAGCCGGGGTTGCCCTCGTTGGCGTGAATCACGCTGTTGAGCAGCTGGTCAAAGGCGTCACAGATGGCGGGATCGTACTCCTGGAGCACACGGCGCTCAAGGCGCAGAAAGAGCGCCAGGTTGTCGCGCAGGCTCTGCGGAATATCGATCTCGGTGTAGGACTCGATGGCCGAGTCGGTGTCAGCTGCGCCGAGCCGGTGGGCCCCCGCCCACACGCACTCGTGGCCAACGGTCGAAGCGGATGATGCGGTCACGCTGCCTCCCTACACGTGTGCGGTCAACGGCTTCTTATTATAGGCACCCGGGCGGACACGAAATGAAGCCGTTACCAAAGCACCCCCGCCTTCGCAAGAAAAACTTTGCCGACGGTGGTCCCGCTTCGGTTGGCGGCGCGGGTGGCAGGTGACAGGGCCGGCCGCTGGGTCAGTTGGGGACGTGCTCCATTTGCACCATTTTCAAAATGGTGCAAATGGAGCACGTCCCCAACTGACCCATTGATCGGCGTTGCCCTAGCACCCGGCCAGCTCGGCCTCCACCTCGGCGGCAACCTCCGCGCGCGCCACGAGGCGCTCCTCGTGCGTGGCCATGTTGCGCAGGCGCACCTGGCCGGCCGCGAGCTCATCGCCGCCCACGACCACCATGAGCGCCGCGCCGAGCTTGTCGGCCTGCTTAAACTGGCTCTTGAGCGAGCGGCCCTGGTAGTTGGCCTCGGTCACAAGGCCCGTGGCACGCAGCTCCCGGCAGATGCCGAAGACTTCGCTGCGCAGCTCGTCGCCCGCGTTGGCCACGTACACGCAGCCCGCCGGCTCGTCGCCGAGCTCCACGCCCTGCGCCTCGAGCGCCAAGAGCACGCGTTCAAAGCCCACGGCAAAACCCACGCCCGGGGTCGGTTTGCCGCCCTCGAGCTCCACGAGCCCGTCGTAGCGCCCGCCGCCGCCGATGGAGCCCACGCCGGCGCCCGGCGCCTCGACCTCAAACACCGTGCGGGTGTAGTAATCGAGTCCGCGCACGAGCGTCGGGTCCTCCACGTACTCGATGCCCGCGGCGTCCAGATAGCGCTTGACCTGCTCGTAGTGCTCGCGGCAATCGTCGCAGAGACTCTCGCGCATGAGCGGAGCGGCCTTCATAACCTCGCGGCAGTGCCCGTTCTTGCAGTCGAAGGCACGGAGCGGGTTGAGCTCGGCGCGCTCGCGGCACTCGTCACACATCTCGTCGGCGTGGTCGAGGATGAACGAGCGCACCTGCTCGCGATAGGCCGGGCGGCACGCCGGATCGCCCATGGAGTTAATGAGCAGGCGCAGCTTGGAGAGGTCAAACCCAAGGCGACGGTAGAAGTCCATGAGCATGATGATGCACTCGGCGTCGGCCGCAGGGTCGGGCGCGCCCAGCCACTCGATGCCCACCTGGTGGAACTGGCGCAGGCGTCCCTTCTGCGGGCGCTCGCCGCGAAACATCGCCTCGGCGTACCAGGCCTTAAAAGGCGTGCCGCCCTGGGGCACGAGGTTGTTCTCCACCACCGAGCGCACCACGCCCGCAGTGCCCTCGGGACGCAGGGCCAGGCGCTGCTTGGGCTTGAGGCGCGCGTCGGCGCCCTCCTCGAGCACGCGGGCAAAGTTGGCGCCCGAGAACACGCGGAACATCTCCTTGCGCACCACGTCGGTGGACTGGCCGATGCCGTGCACAAAGACGTCGAGCTGCTCGATCGCTGGGGTCTCCATGGGGGCGAACCCGTAGGGACCAAACGTCTCGGCCGCCACCTGCTGCATCTTTTGCCACGCGCGCATCTCGCGCCCGATGAGGTCCCTCGTGCCTTCGGCCTTCTGTGCCTGCATGCGCATCCTCCGTTATCGTTGCCGCGCCCGGGGCGCCACCTGCATTCGTTATCGACGCCCCATTATACGAGAAGCCGCGACGCGGGATGGAAGTGCGACAATAGGTTCGCAATCAGACACCATGGAGGTACCCATGCACCAGTTCCGCAACGACTACTCCGAGGGCGCCGCGCCGCAGATCCTCGAGGCGCTCGTGCGCACCAACGCCGAGCAGTGCCCCGGCTACGGTGCCGACGCGCACTGCGAGCGCGCGGCCGAGCTCATTCGCGCCGAGATCGGCCAACCCGACGCGTACGTGGCGTTTGTCCCCGGCGGCACGCCCGCCAACATCCTCGCCATCACCGCGCTCACCGAGGAGTTTGAGGGGCCGCTCTGCGCGGCCGACGCGCACCCGACCATCCACGAGACGGGCGCCATCGAGGCGCACGGGCGACGCCTCCTTGCCACCGCGGACCCCTTGGGACGCCTGACTGTGGCGGGCATGCAGCCACTCTGGGAGGCGTCCGTTGCTAACGGGGCCGCCACCACGCGCCCGGGCATGCTCTACTTCTCCAACACGAGCGAGCTCGGCCACGTCTACACACGCGCCGAGTTTGACGAGCTTTGCGATTGGGCCGCCGAGCGCGAGCTGGCCGTCTACGTGGACGGTGCGCGCATGGCGAGCGCCATGATGGCCGAGGGCTGCGACCTTACCATCCAGCACCTGGCTGAGCGGGCCGATGTCTTTACCCTCGGCGGCACCAAGAACGGCATGCTTTTTGGCGAGGCCCTTGTGGTGAGCCCGCGCACCGCACGCGGGCGGCGCGCCATCGAGCGGCTCCCCTACCTCACCAAGCGCGCCGGGCAGCTCTCGGCCAAAGGGCGCGTCATGGGCGTTATGTACGAGGCTGCCTTTGACCCAGAGCTTGCCGACGCCTCGGGCCGCGCGCTCTACTGGCAGCTCGCCGCGCACGCCAACGCGCTCTCGGTCGCCCTTGCCAAGGGGTTTGAGGGGGCGGGCTTTGAACCGTATCTCTACACCACCGGCAACCAGCAGTTCTTCTGGGTCACGCCAGAGGAGGGGGCGCGGCTTGCCCAGGCGCTCGGCGCCGAGCTGCAGGTGCAGCCCGATCCGTTGGGCGCGGGGCGCATCGTCGCGCGCTTTGTGACGAGCTGGGCCACCGAGCAGGAGCACGTGGACGAGGCCGTTGCCTTCGCGCACACACTGCGGGGGTAACGGGCCGGAGCAGTGCGGGGGGCGCGGCAGGCCAGCCGGGCGCCCCCTCCAACGCTGCTACGAGCGGGCCTCCCTGAGGGGGCGCGCCAAGAAGGCGAGTTTGGTCTCAGAGACCACGATTGAGCAGAAGATGAGCGCAAAGCCCGCCACGGGCCGCGCCGAGAGCATCTCGCCCGCCAGCAGCACCGAGAAGAGCACGCCCGAGGGAGACTCGAGCGAAAGCAAGAGCGACCCCGTTGCCGAGGGCACATGTGCGAGCGCGAGGTTCTGCACGAGGATCGCCACGCAGGTGCATCCCACCGAGAGGAAGGCGAGCACGCCCACGAGCGACGGCGCCCATACAACGCCCGCCACCTGCGCGGGCTCAAGCATCACCGTCGGGACAGAGCAGACCACAGCCACGGTGACGAACATCCAGAACGTGGAGACGTTGACGTCGAGGTCGCGCCCATAAATCGACGCAACCGAGATCTGAATCGCATAGAACACCGCCCCGGCGAGCGTAAGCAGATCGCCCATGCGGATGGAAAGATCATCGAGCGCCACGAGCATGAGCTTCCAGTAGGGCGGCGAGCGAGCCACCACCACCGTTGCATCTCCCTGCCCCCCCCGCAGCGCGACGGCACCGCAGCGGCCGCGGTCTTTGTCGTACCAGCACCCACCGCGCAGCCTGGCAAGCTACCGGGGCGCCGCGAGCGCACGCCTCATTATGCTGCTCGGCCACGCAAAGGGTAAAAACGGAGCGGTTCGCGCCGCCACGCTGGGCGGCTGTCACGGTGACAAGAGGGGGAACGGGGGCTTGGCACAAGAGCGGGGAGCTGACGACAGGGCGGAGCTTGGCGCCAGAGCGGTGCGATAGACCCGCAGGCTCCCTCACCCTCATGCAAAAGCGGCGCCCCCTCCATCTGGAAGGGGCGCCGCATACATCGTGCAGAACGCAAGCGTCAAGCAGCCCGTGCGCTAGCCCGGCAATCGATCAGCCAAAAGCCGCGCACGCCGCCCGCAGGCAACGAGCGCCACTCACCGGGCTCGCACGCTGCCCGCCGACCGCTCCGGCTGCAACCGCGCCGCGCAGGCACCACGCAAACCCGTGCAGCCGCTACATCACCTGCGACACGTAGACCACGTTGGTCGAGACCTCGCTGTCGCGGAGCTTAACGGGGATGGCAGGGTCGCCCGCAGTCACCACCACAAGGTCGCCCTCCTTGACGATGCCCGTCATCTTGGCCTCGACCACGGCGTTGTCGACCACGTAGGCGATGCTCCCCACCGAACGGCCGGAGAGAATCGGCTCAACGCCCCAGTAGATGGTCATGGTGCGGACGGCCCACTCGTTGGGCGTCACGGCCTGGATGGGCAGCACCGGGCGGAAGTTGGAGACCAGGCGCGCCGAACGGCCCGAGTTGGTGGGCGTGAGGATGGCCTTAGCGCCCACGTTAAAGGCGGTCGTCACAGCCGAGAGGCCCACGGCGGCGTTGACCTTGTTGCGGCCGGGCTCGAGCGCGTCAAAGTCGAGCGGCTTGTGCTCGGGCATGGTGGCCTCGGCAATGAGCGCCACGTTGGCCATCATCTTCACGGCCTCGACGGGGTACTTGCCCGCAGCGGTCTCGCCGGAGAGCATCGTGGCGTCGGTACCGTCGTTGATGGCGTTGGCAACGTCAGTGACCTCGGCGCGCGTCGGGCGCGGGTTGCGGATCATGGAGTCGAGCATCTGCGTGGCCGTGATGACCGGCTTGCACGCGGCGTTGCACTTGGAGATGATCTCCTTCTGGATGACCGGGCAGACCTCGGGCGCAACCTCCACGCCCAGGTCGCCGCGGGCAACCATGATGCCGTCGGAGACCTTGAGGATGTCGTCGAAGTGGTAGACCGCCAGCGCGCACTCGATCTTGGGGATGATGCTCACGTGCTCGCCGCCGTTCTCGCGGCAGAGCTGGCGAATCTCCTTAACGCCCTCGGCGTCGCGCACAAACGACGCGGCGATGAAGTCGATACCCTCCTCAAGACCGAAGAGGATGTCGGCGCGGTCCTGCTCGGTGATGGTGGGCAGCGACAGCTTGGCGTTGGGGACGTTCACGCCCTTCTTCTCGCCCAGCTCGCCGCCGTTCTGCACGGTGCAGTGAATGTCCTGGCCGTCGATGGAGTCGACAGTGAGGCCGATGAGGCCGTCATCGATAAGAATGGTGCTGCCGGGCTTGACCTCGCGCGGCAGCTCGAGGTGATCGAGGTAGAAGTGCTCGGCGTTGCCCTCGAGTTCCTCGGAGGTAACGGCGGCAGTTATCGTGACCTGCGAGCCCTCGGCGAGCATAACCTTGGCGTGCCCCTCGAGGAAGCCCGTGCGGATCTCGGGACCCTTGGTGTCGAGCAGAATGCCCACGGGGATGCCGAGCTCGTGGGAGATGCGCTTGACGCGCTCCATGCGCTCGTGGTGCTCCTCGTGGCTGCCGTGGCTAAAATTAAAGCGGGCCACGTTCATGCCCGCCTTGATCATCTCACGCAGAATATTCTCGTCATCGCACGCCGGTCCCATGGTGCATACGATCTTGGTGCGCTTGTTCATGCAATCCTCCCAGAGGTTCTGACCGGTACCATCTCATCTAGTGTACCGGCTCTCGCCGGCATATGGGTCGAAAGTTTTTGCCATTCGCCCCGCTCGCACAGCCCTTACACGGCGCATAACCTGCCCTTACCAGCATTCCGACATAAATTGTTCGAATTCGGCAGCATATCTCTACCAGACAGACAAGCAGGTGCCGGGCACCCATCCCTAGAGACGGATACCCAGCACCTCATGTCGCTACCTAAAGCGTTACTCAAAATGAACCACATCTCTCGCGGAGCGCCGCTGCGCCCCGTAGCTTCGCGGGCTGCCCAGGCGCGCGGCCGCCAGAACTCCTTGTTCAGCCGCGCGGGTGGGCATATCGGTGATGAGGGCGGGTTGACGAGCGGATGCATGGTCGGGCATTCGACGATATCGCGCCTTAATCGGCGTCTCCCTAGCAGAGCGCGTTGATGGGCGCGACGAGCACACCAGAGGGCAACCGATACATAAAGTCGGTCTTCCCAACGAGCACCAGCATAAAGCTCGGTTCGGGATTTCGAGCCGCGGGGTTGTTGGCTATCTTCCTCTTGAGGCGCAACAGGTTGCCCTCGGCGTCCGCCGCTTTGTTGGCCCCCAGCTTGATTTCAATGGCGCCCCATCTCCCGTCGCGGAGCTCGATGATTGCGTCGACTTCCAGCCCATCGGAATCGCGGTAGTAGTGAAGAGCATCCGGACCCGCCTCCGGCATGGCCTCAACGTACACGCGCAGATCGCGCAAGCAGAGCTCCTCAAACAGCTGACCCATGAGCTGAAGATTCCCCAAGAGTCGCTCAGGCGCGGCACCGAGGAGAGATGCTGCCAACGACGGATCCGCAAAGCAGCGTTTGGGCTTGACGCGCAGGCGCTGCGGGGACTTGATGGGGGCATCCCATCCCGTCAGGTCGCATAGAACATAGCGGTTCTCTAAATAATCGATGATGGCGCTCACATTGCGCTCGCTCGCATCCCGATGCTCCACGTCGACGGGCAAGCCCATATCTGCGGCAATGGTCTGAAGCTTCGCCGCACTTCCGATGTTGCGCGCCAGCGACCTCAAGCAGGAGCGAAGACTCCGTTCAGAGGCGGGAGCCTTGTCGTCATCTTTTGCGAGCAACGCCTCGAGGTATTGATCTGGCACCAGAAGCGCCGCGGAATCATCGAGGTCGCGCGCCGCCGGCCAACCACCCCGGCAGATCCAGCGCGCTATATCCAGCAAGTCGGTCGACGTCGAGCCACTTTCGAATTCTCCGTCGAAAAGCCGGGCGAGTGAAATCCGCCCGGTCGATAACCCGAGCTCCGCAAGGCTCATGGGCCACATGCGCACGCGCGAGATCCTGCCGGACCCCGTATGGTGCGTTTTGCCCCGAGCGGGACGAGAAGAGCCCGTCAGGATGAACAGGCCGCGCTCGCCCGCTGCGTCATCAACCTTGTTGCGAACGGCATCCCAAACAGCAGGCACTTCCTGCCATTCATCGATAATATGCGGACTATCCCCGTCGAGCACCGCCTGAACATCGAGCTCGGCGAGAGCCCGAGCCTGGTCATTGTCGAACGACACGCGGCTACTGCCATGGGCCATGGCGGTCCACGTCTTGCCCGACCACATCGTGCCCGTAATTTCCACCGCACCAAAAGCACGGAGGTGCCGGTCAACGACTTCGTCGATGTAACGGGGAAGGTAGCCGTTCTTCTTGAGCGTCACGAGATCATCGCCCTAGCCGCATGTTTTAGCAGGTACAGCGCAATTATACCGCGAATATCGGACTGAATCTCCCGTAATTATTGAAGTGATTCCCCGTAAATATTGGATTGAAGTTCCCGTAATCATTGGATTGAGATACCCGAAAATATCGAATTGGAACCCCGTAAATATCGATTTCAACCACAAGGCATTTTCGCCAAAGATGGCCCCTCGCGCCCTACGCAGAAAGCCCGATACGCGCAGGGCCGGCACGCTGCTTCCTGAGCGAACATCCCGCAGGCGCGCTTTTTGCGCCGAGGACATTCGCGTGGAAGCAGCGCGCCGGCCCGTAGGGAGCAGATCGGCTATCCGGAGTTACGCGCGGCCCACGGAGCCCAGGTTCTCCATGCGCACCTTCACGAGCTTGGTGATCTCGGCCATGCCCTCCTTGGCCGGCTTCTTCGGGTCGAACACATCCGGGTTCTCGGCCATAAAACCCATAAAGCCGCGCATGAACGCCTGGCGCAGCTCGGTGGCGTAGTTGACCTTGCAGATGCCGTTCTTAACGGCCTCGGCCACCTGCTCGTCGGGCACGCCGGAGGTGCCGTGGAGCACGAGCGGCACACCGGCGGAGGCGGCGCACGCCTTCACCACGTCCTGCTCGATGTGCGGGGTCTCGGTGTAGACGCCGTGCGCGGTGCCCACGCCGATGGCGAGCGAGGTGCAGCCGGTGCGCTCAACAAACTCGGCGGCCTCCGCGGGGTCGGTGTAGGGGTTCTCGCCCTCCACCGCCGGGCCGTCGTCCTCCTTGCCGCCGACCTTGCCGAGCTCGGCCTCCACGGGGATACCCATGGCGGCGCCCACCGCGGCGACCGACTTGGTGAGGGCGATGTTCTCCTCAAAGCCCACGTGGCTGCCGTCGATCATGACGGAGGTGTAGCCCGTGCGCAGGGCCTGCATGCAGCGGTCAAAGCCGTCACCGTGATCGAGGTGCAGGGCCACCGGAACGCTCGCCCGCTCGGCCGCAGCCTTGACCATGCCGTAGAAGTAATCAAGACCGGCCGACTTGACGGTGCCCGGCGTGGTCTGCATGATCACGGGCGACTTGGTCTCCTCGGCGGCGGCAAGCACAGCCATGACAAACTCGAGGTTCTCGATGTTGAAGGCGCCGACGGCGTAATGGTTCTTCTGCGCGTCGAGCAGCATCTCCTTGGTGGTAACGAGCATTGCGCTCTCCTTTCGTCTGCGCCCGTGCAGCACGGGCAATCACCAGCGTCTATTCTATGCCAGGCAACCGGCGCCAACTGGGCCAAAATGGGCGTACCAGCGCAAAGGCCCGTCGTTCCCGCCGCGCTTCGCCCCCCGAGGCCCCTTTTTCTGGGCCGAGGAGCCCTCTCGCTAAAACTCGATGCCCGATGTGAGTGTATCTTTTGGGATGTGCGAGTAGCACTGCAGCATGCTAAAGCGCTTTCCTGCGGAAACGATGGCGCTCGGGTCATCAAAATGGGGTGCTACCGGAGGTTCCCAAAAGATACACTCACATCCGGGGTCGAGTTTTTTGCAGAGCGAAAACCGTGGCCAGAGGAGCCTCAAACAGCCCTGCGGGACGGCTCCAGCCCCGGTGCGCCGTCTCCCGCCGCGTCGCTCTTAGAGCTCCGTCACCTCGACGGCGTTGTAGACCTCGTCCCAGCGGTCGATCACGAGGTGGCCCGTCTGGGGATCCATAGCGTTGAGCTTTCCGCAGGTATTGCCGCACCTCAACACCGTGTCGTCGTCAGCCCCGGCGGCGATGGCGTGCGCAAAGCCCGCGATGGTGGAGTCGCCCGAGCCGGTGGCGTTGACGGCCGGGATGTTAGGCATAATCACGCGGTAGCCCGTGCCCTCGTGGAAGGCCACGGCACCCGCACCGCCCATCGTCACCACGACCCAGGGGATCCCGGCAAAGCGCGCGTCTTCGGCGAGCGCCTGCTGGAGGGCCGGCAGGTCGTCGGGGGTAAAGCTCGTGCCGAGGAGCCCGTTGATCTCGGTGAGGTTGGGTTTGATGAGCGTCGGCTTTACGTCAGCGGCAAGGGCGGCGTCAAGCGCGGCGCCCGAGGTGTCGAGCAAAACCGGCTTGCCGGCCTCGGCGGCAACCTTGACCATCTCGGCGTAGTAGCCGGCATCGATGCCCTTGGGGAGGCTCCCCGAGATGGTGATGCAATCGGCCTTAGCCGCGAGCTCGGCAAAGTGCGCGCTGAAGGCGGCGAGCTCCTCGGGCGCAACCGTGGGACCGCTCTCGAGGAACTCCGTCTGGTTGCCGTCGTGGAGGACCGCGATGCAGATGCGGCTCTCGCCCGCGATGGGCGTAAAGTCGTGCGGGATGCCGTCGTCGTCCATACGGTCGGCGAGGAACTCGCCCATGTGGCCGCCGAGGAGGCCCGTGGCGAGCACGTCATCGCCCAGCTGCACAAGCACGCGGCTGACGTTGAGGCCCTTGCCGCCCGCGGTTTTGATGGGCGTTACGCGGTTAACGTCGTCGATGACGAGGTGATCGAGCTGGTAGGCCGTGTCGATTGACGGGTTCATGGTAACGGTGAGAATCATGGGTCCTCCTTGAAGCAGGCCAAACGTGGCCTTATTGTAACCCCCGCGGGGACGGTATGCGCGGGGCGGGCGCCGCGTCGCAACACCTCGCGGCTGGACGAGCGCCCCGTTGCCAGGCCCCGCAACAGGCCGCGCGGCGCGTCGCAGCACCCCGCGGCTGGGCGGGCGTCCCGTACAACGTCCCGCAGCAGCGCCGCCCCCTAGTCGTGGTATTCGCCGCGGTCCCACTTCTCCAAGAACTCGTCAAAGAAGTGCGGGTCGGCCTGGGCTACTGGGTCGGCCTGATTGATGGCGTCGAGCTTGGCCACAAAGGCGTCGTGCTCGGGCGTGGGCTCGTAGCTTGCCTTGAGGAAGGCGAGCATGATGTCGGCCATGAGGAACTCGCCGGTGATCTTGCCGCCGAAGCCCACCACGTTGGCGCCCAGGCAGCGGCGGGCGTAGAGCGCGCTCGTCATGTCGCGCACCAGGGCGCAGCGCGCGCCCGGCACCTTGTTGACGGAGTTGGTGATGCCGATGCCCGTGCCGCAGAGCACCACGCCGGCGTCGGCCCGACCGCTCGCCACGGCCTCGCCCACCGCCTTGCCAAAGATCGGGTAGTGGGTGCGGGTGTGGCTGTAGGTGCCCACGTCGAGCACCTCGTAGCCCGCCTCCTCGAGGCGGTCGTGCAGATAGGTCTTCTCATCGGTCACGATGTGGTCGCAGCCTAAAGCGATAATCATGGTCGGTTCTCCTTACGCCATCTTGTTGAGCATGTCGACGCGGATCTGGTGACGCCCGCCGGCGTAGTCCGCCGCGAGGAATTCGCGCGCGATCTTTTTGGCAACCTCGGTGCCCACGACGTTCGGACCCATGCAGATCATGCGGGCGTTGTTGTGTTCGCGCGTCATGTAGGCGCTGCGCTCGTCGGAGATGTTGGCCGCGACCATACCCTTTACGCGCGTGGCGGCCATGTAGCTCCCCACGCCGTACCCATCAAAGGCAAAGCCGAGCGAGTCCTCATGCTCAAGCAGATCGTGCGCCACGGCAAGCGCCGAGTCGATGCAGTCGGCCGCCGGGACCTCGGCATAGTCGACCACCTCATACCCGTCGGCGATGAGCGCCTGTTTGACGGTCTCTTTGAGGGGCATGCCCTCGGTGTCGGATGAGATAACGACTCTCATGCGTCCTCCTTATTGGAAACGTTCGATATTGTTTATTTCTAGTTTATTAGAACACAATTAAACAATGTATTCAACATATACAAACATATTACTGAATAATACGTATGAATTTGTTTGATATTGTGCTTTTAGGCGAAGCAGTGGTTTGGCGAGGAGCGCCCCGATGCACCATCTGTCCGTGCGCTGTCTGCGCTAGGCGCGCTGCCCATGGAGGGCGCGGCGATCGATGTGCGGCCAAGCAGCCAAAAGCGCGCTCACGCCAGAGGCAGCGTCTCTAGCACCCGCGTGGCACGAGACGCTGCGGACGCTGCCGGTTTTACACGATGACCTCGCAGTACTCCTCTACCCGGGCGCGCGCCTCGGGAGCGATGCCGGGGTCGCACACGAGCCCATCGAGCTTGATAAGGTGGTAGAAGGTGTAGAAGTCACGGCGGCCGAGCTTGCTCGCATCGGTTACGAGGTAGCGCGCGTCAGCCTTGTCAAACGCCAGCTCCTGAAAGCGCCCCTCCTCGGCGTTGGAGGTGCTCACCTCGCCGGCGGCAATACCGTTGGCCCCGATGAAGGCGATATCGAGCCCCAGCTTGGCGATGGCATCCTCGGCGAGCGGCCCCACAAAGGCGGCGGTACGGGGGCGGTACGTGCCGCCGATAAGGCAAAGCTCCAGGTTGGGACGCGCCTCCAAGAGGTTGAAGATCGCGAGGGAATTGGTCACGATGCGCAGGTGGCACGCCGGCAGAAGCGGCACCATCTGCTCAACCGTGGTGCCCGCCCCCAAAAAGACCGTGGTGTCGGCCTCGATGAGCGCAACGGCGCGCTCGGCCGCAGCACGCTTCTCGGCGACGTTGCGGCTGCGCTTCTCGGCGTGGCTGTACTCGCGGCGAAGCATCGACGGCCGGCGACCGGCCATGCTCCGGGCGCCACCGTGCACGCGCACGAGCTCCCCCGCACCCGACATCTCCTCGAGGTCGCGGCGGACCGTCATCTCGGAGACCCCAAGCTCGGAGGCGATCTCGCGCACCGAGACCGAGCCGCGCTCGTCCACGAGCCCCTTGATGCTCTGCTGCCGCTCTGCCTTGATCATGCCGGGCCCCTTGTCTTGCCGCGTCTGCCGGAGCCCCATTGTACCCCGCGGCCACAAACCATCGCGCCTCGGTAGCATCGAGGACGTGGGGCGGTAACGCGCGGAGGGCGGGAGCGGACCACGCAGGTGCAGCCCGGACCTCCCCGACCTCGCACCCCGCACCACTGTGCATATCGCAAATTGGTCGATAGTTTACGCACACCCCGCGCACCGCTAGCCCCATAATGAAACAGTACGGACACCGCCCGAACACCAAGGGAGGCTCGATGATCGCAATCGATCGCTTTGGCCGCACGCCTGACGGGCAGGAGGCGCACGTCTTCACGCTCACCTCGCCCGACTGCGGCGTTGAGGTGCGCCTGTCGGACTTTGGCGCGACGGTGCTCGGCATCACCTGCCCCGACCATACCGGCGAGCCGGCCGACATCGTGCTCGGCTTTGGCGAGCTCGCGGGCTACGCCGGCGTCAACGCCGCCTGCTACGGCGGAACGATCGGCCCCGTGGCCAACCGCACGGAGGGCGCCTCGGTTGAGGTTGCCGGCGAGGTCTGGCACCTCGAGCCCAACGAGGGCGAGAACAACCTCCACACCAGTCTCGGCCACGGCTTCCACAAGCGCCTGTGGAGTGCCACGGTGGACGAGGCGGCAAACGCCGTTACCTTTAGCTGCATGCTCGCCCACGGCGAGCTCGGCCTCCCTGGCGAGCGCACCGCCACCGTGCGCTACGAGCTGACGGGTTCCACGCTCACGCTCACCCAGCGCTGCGAGACCGACCGCCCCACGTTTGCGAACATGACCAACCACACCTACTTCAACCTTGCCGGGCACGGCTCCGGCACCGTCGAAGACCAGATGGTGACCATCGAGGCGGCGAGCTACCTGCCCATCCGCGAGGACTCCGTTACCACCGGGGCGGTCGAGCCGGTAACCGGCACGCCCTTCGACCTGCGCTATGGCAAGCGGCTCGGCGAGGGCCTCGGCTCAGAGGACGAGCAGATCCGCCTCGGGCGCGGCTACGACCACTGCTTCTGCGTGGACGGCTTTGAGCCCGGTGCGGCGCCCCGGCGCGCACTCGCGGCCGAGGACTCCGCAAGCGGGCGCGCCCTCGAGGTTTTTATCACCCAGCCCGGCATCCAGCTTTACACCGGCAACTGGCTCGACGACGAGCCCGTTAAGGACGGCGGTGCCTACGGCCCGCGTGCTGGCTTTGCCGTGGAGCCCGAGTACTACCCCAACGGCATGCACCACGCAGACTGGCCGCAGCCCATCTGCACACCCGAGCACCCCTACGAAGAGACCATCGTCTACCGCTTTGGCACCACCGAGACCCTCGGCGCGCAGGAGGCGCACGTCGAGGGGTAAGCCGCGCTGACGGCTCTGGCGGTGCCGACCCGGCAATCAAGACCCAGCGGCCGGCTCCGCGCGCCGGCTCACCGCCCGTCCCCCGCCGCGCCCGATCGGCCAACCCCGACCTACCGCGGCGCTCCACTCGTCCATCAACCGCCCCGCACGGGGCCGTCGAAAGGAAGTACCGTCCATGTCCGACTTTACGCAAGCCCCTGAGTTCGCGCGCGCCCGCGCCCTCTTTGAGGAAGAGTTTGGCACGCCCGCGCCCGACACCAAGCTCGTTGCGGTCTACGCCCCCGGCCGGTCCGAGATCGCCGGCAACCACACCGACCACGAGGGCGGCCACGTAATCGCCGGCGCCGTGGACGTGGCGGTCTTTGGCGTGGCGGCCGCCAACGGCACCGACCAGATCCGCGTGGCCGACGAGGGCTACCCGAGCTTTGGCATCACGCTCGACAACCTCGATCCCGTTGAGGAGGAGAAGGTCTCCTCGGCCAGCCTCGTGCGCGGCATGGCGCGCGCCCTCGCCGACACGGGCCGCACCCCCGTCGGCTTTGACTTTGCCTTCGTCTGCACCGTGCCCTCAGGCGGCGGCCTCTCCAGCTCGGCAGCCGTCGAGGCGGCGTACGGCCGCGCCATGGAGCTTCTCTGGCCCGGGCGCGCCATCGCCCCGGTCGAGCTCGCGCAGATGAGCCAGATGGCCGAGAACCGCTACTTTGGCAAGCCCTGCGGCCTCATGGACCAGCTCGCCGTATGCATGGGCGGCCTCGCCTTTATGGACTTCCGCGAGAGCGAGCCCGCCACGGCCAAGCTCGACTTTGACTTCGATGCCGCGGGTTATGCGCTCTGCCTCGTGGACGTGGGCTGCGACCACGCGCCCTTTACCGACGACTACGCCGCCGTGCCCGTGGAGATGCAGCAGGTCGCGCGCGAGTTTGGCGTCGAGCGCCTCTGCGAGGTCGACCCCGCCGCCTTTAACGCGCGTATCCCCGAGCTCCGCGAGAAGCTGGGTGATCGCGCCGTGCTGCGCGCCATCCACTACTGGTACGAGAACGACCTTGTGGACGAGCGCTGGGACGCCCTCAACGCCGGCAACGTGGACGAGTTCCTCGCCCTCACCCGCGCCTCGGGTGCAAGCTCGGGTATGTTCCTCCAGAACGTCTCCACGGGCGGCTCCTTCCAGCCCGCGATGCTCGCCCTCGGCCTGGCCGAGCGGCTGCTCGGCGGCAAGGGCGCCATCCGCATCCACGGTGGCGGCTTTGGCGGCTCCATCCAGTGCTTCGTGCCGATCGACATGGTAGACGACTTCGCGCGCCAGATGGACGCTTGGCTGAGCGAGGGCGCGTGCCGCCACTACCACATCTCCGAGGAGGGGGCGACCGCCGCATGGCTGTAACCGCAGACACCTGGGGTGCCGCCGCCTCGGCGCTCGTCGACTACGCCGTGAGCGCGGGCATGATCGAGCCCGCCGACCGCGTGTGGGCCTACAACACCGTGCTCGACCAGATCGGGGCCGAGGGTCCCGCGCCCGCCGAGGGCTGGGCGCTCGGCGAGGCCGTCGCGCCGGCGGACTTTGACCTCGACGCCACGCTCGCGGTGCTCGCCGAGGCCTCTGCCCAAAACGGGCGCGTCGAGGACACCTCGACCGGCCACGACCGCGCCGCGATGCGCGTGATGGGCGCGCTCCTGCCGCGCCCCTCCGTCATCGCCGCGCGCTTTGACGAGCTGGCGGACGAGGCCGGCCCCAAGGCGGCGACCGACTGGTTCTATCGCCTCTGCTGCGACGCCGGCTACGTGCGGCGCAGCGCCATCGCGCGCAACATCGGCTGGACCACGCCTACCCGCTGGGGCGAGCTCCAGATCACCATCAACCTCTCCAAGCCCGAAAAGGACCCGCGCGACATCGCCGCGGCCGGCGCCGCCAAGAACACCGGCGAGAAGTACCCCGCCTGCCAACTGTGCATTGAGAACGAGGGCTACTCGGGCCGTGGCGCGGCGAGCCCTTCGGGCGACCACCCTGCACGCCAGAACCTGCGCATCGTGCCCATCGAGCTCGGCGGCGAGCGCTGGGGCTTCCAGTACAGCCCGTACGCCTACTTTAACGAGCACTGCATCGCCATGAGCGCGCGCCATCGCCCGATGCACGTCGACCGTGCGAGCCTTACCTGCCTCTTTGACTTTGTGGACACGCTCCCCCACTACTTCATTGGGTCCAATGCCGACCTGCCCATCGTGGGCGGCTCCATCCTCTCGCACGACCACTTCCAGGGCGGCGCGCACGTCTTCCCCATGATGCACGCCGAGGTTGCCGAGAGCTTTACCATCCCCGGGTTTGAGGACATCGAGGGCGTGGTGCTCACCTGGCCCCTCTCGGTGCTCCGCCTGCGCGGGGCCGACCGGGAGCGTCTACTCGACGCCTGCGTGCACGTCATCGACGCATGGCGCGACTGGACCGATGAGAAGGTCGACGTCATCGCCCGCACGCCGGACGGCACGCCCCACAACACGGTGACGCCGGTCATCCGCCGCGTGGATACCGAGGGCCGCGTGGGCGGCGAGCGGTATGAGGCGTACCTCGCGCTGCGCTGCAACATCACCAGCGAGGAGCATCCCCTGGGGGTCTTCCACCCGCACGCGGAGTACCACCACATCAAGAAGGAGAACATCGGGCTCATCGAGGTCATGGGCCTCGCGATCCTGCCCGCGCGCCTCAAGGATGAGCTCGCGGTGACGGGCGCGCACCTCAAGGCCGCCGCGGATGCCGGGCAGTCCCCCATCGATGTTCTTGCCACGCTGGAGTCCGACCCGGCGTGCTCCTCCCACGCCACGTGGGCGAGCGGCATCTACGCGCATCGCAGCGACGAGATCGCCGCGGGCGATGTGGACGCGATCCTGCGCGAGGAGGTCGGCGCCGTCTTTGGCCACGTGCTCGAGGACGCCGGCGTCTTTAAGTGGGACGAGGCGGGTCGCGCCGCACAGCAGCGCTTCATCGACGCGCTGTAACCTGTCGCAAGTCTGCGCAAGTCTGAGCATCGCACGTACACAAGCGGGGCCGAGGGCAACCACCCTCGGCCCCGCTGTTGTTTGACAGCCTGCGGTAACCGTGAAGGACAACGCTGCGGTTGCCGCACTTTTTCACCTAAGGCCCACCTAGAACCGCCTTAGGTGACGATCTGCGACAACGGCGAAAACGCTTGTTCATGGTTGCCGCACTTTGTTAGCTAAGGGCGGCTTGAAGCCCTCTTATATAACAAAACGCGGCAACGGCAGCAGGCCAGCTCACGGCTGCCGTAGATTGTCACCTAAGGGCGCCCTCGGGGCTAAACGGGGAACCAGAAGCAAGCCACCGCAGCGCCCGCTCCCGCCCCGCGCGAAAAAAAACGAGCCGGAGGCGGCTGCCCCCGGCTCGCTTGGCGTGCGAACTTGTACCGACCGGCTACGCGGTAACGGAAACGCCGCCCACGTAGGTGTCCGCAAGCGTCATATCGGCGTTGAAGATGGTGAGGTCGGCCGCGCGACCGGGCTTGATGTAGCCAAAGCGGTCGTCCACGCGCACGGAGCGCGCCGCGACCTCGGTGCCCATGCGGATGGCCTGCTCGGCCGTCACAATCTGCCAGTCGACCATGTTCTTGACCCCGCGTGCGAGGGTGAGCACCGAGCCGGCGATGTTGCCGGTGGCGCCGTCCTCGCCCTTGAGGTAGCACAGGCCGTCCTTCATGACGACGGCCATACCGCCCGAGACGTACTCGCCCTCGGGCATGCCGCCGCAGATGAGGCAGTCGGTGATGAGCACGCAGTGCTGCCAGCCCTTGGCGTCCACGAGTGCCTTGATGGCGCCCGGCACCACGTGCTTGCCGTCGCAGATGATCTCGGCATAGGTCTCGGGGGTGGTCATGGCGGCGCCCGTCACGCCCGGGTCGCGGTGATGCAGGCCACGCTGGCCGTTGTAGGTGTGCACAAAGCAGCTCGCGCCGGCGTTGACGGCGGCGAGCGCCTCGTCGTAGTGCGCGTCGGAGTGGCCGATTGCGGTTACCACACCGCGCTGGTCGAGAGCGGCGATGTAGTCGCAGGCACCGTCTTTCTCGGCTGCCAGCGCGCTCTTGACGATGCGGCCGCCCGCCTTCTCTTGCCAGCCATCGAAGATCTCAACGTCCGGGTCGATGAGAAAGGCCGGGTTCTGGGCGCCCACGTGCGCCGTGGTAAAGAAGGGGCCCTCGAGGAAGATGCCGGCGATGCGCGCACCGCGGAAGTCGTCGTCGCGGCGCTCGTCGGCCTCTGCGATGGCGGCACAGGCGCGGGCGATGTCGTCGACTGACTCGGTAAAGGTCGTGGGCACCCAGGCCGTCGTGCCCGACTGGGCGAGCGCAATGCTCGAGTCGTCGATGGCGTCGGGGTCGCAGTCGGTGGTCGCGTGGTTGTGGAAACCGTGAATGTGCGTGTCCACGAGGCCCGGGCCCACGATGCAGCCCGTATAGTCGCGGATCTCGCACGCGGGCTCCTCGGCACTCCACATGCCAAAGACGCCGTCCTTGATGGTGAGGTAGCCGCCCTGCATGGTCGCCCCCGGCAGGACGAAGCGGTCGGCCTTGATCGCAAAGGTACTCATCGTTACGCGCTCTCCTTACTCTTGCGGCGCCGCTTGCGGCGCGCGCCGAACTAACACCCTGCCTGCAAGATACCCCGCCGCGCCCTGCGCCACAGCGGGAATTTGGGGACGAGCCCGTTTTTGCCACCCGACGACCCTGTGACAATGGGGACAGGTTCGTTTGCCACGTGACAAAATAACCTGTCCCCCTTGTCACGAAATGGGTCAAACGGAACACGTCCCCAACTGACCCATCAACACGTGCGGCCACCGACGATTGAGGGACAAGATCGGGTGCCACGGGAGGCCGCTCAGGTGCGCTATCCCAACGGGTGGATCGTCACGCCCTTCACCACGCGGTTCACGGTACCGGTGGGGCTCGGGGTGTCGGGGGTGTTGCCCACGCGCACCGAGTTCAGGAGCGACACGGTCTGGCCCACCATGATAAACGGCAGGGCGAGGTAGCCCTCAGGCAGCGCCTCGTAGCCGCTGAAGGTGAAGGCCTCGTGCTCAAAGGCGGGCTCAACGTCCTGCTGGATGGCGATGGTCTTCTGGGCGATGCCGTCGCCGTCGATTTCGTTCAGGATGTCGAGGTCGTACTGGCGCGTGTAGGGGTCGTTGTTCACAAAGACAAAGACGAGGGTCTTGTCGTCAACGAAGCTCTTGGGTCCATGGCGATAGCCCATGCAGCTGTCCCACGAGGTGGCCACGAGGCCGTGCGCGAGCTCGAGGATCTTGAGCTGGGCCTCCTGGGCAAGGCCAGTAAAGGAGCCGGAGCCCAAGTAGGTCACGCGGTTAAAGTCGCCGGCAAGGTAGCTCGCAATCTCGTCCTCGCGGGCGATGACCTCGCGACCCATCTTGGCGATCTCGTCGACCCAAGCTTTCTTCTGCTCGTCAGAGGCGGTGTCAAAGATGAGCGTAGCGAGCAGCGTCATGCAGCTAAAGCTGCCGGTCATAGCAAAGCCCTTGTCGTTCGCGCGCGGGATGAGGAGCGTCAGCGCATCCGGGTCGTCGGCGCTCTCGACGGCGAGACGCCCTTCAGGCGCGCAGGTGATGTTGAGGAACTTGACGTTCTTGACAACCTGCTTGGCGATCTGAACCGCAGCGAGGCTCTCGGGGCTGTTGCCGGAGCGGGCGAACGACACCACGATCGTGGGGTCGGCCGGACGCAGGTAGTCGTAGGGCGCCGAGACGATATCGGTCGTGGCGATCGGCTTGAAGTCGTAGGTGTCGGTGTCGCCGGCGCGGCGGAGGTAGCTCGCGCAGGTGTCGCCCACGTAATCGGAGGTGCCGGCGCCGGTAAAGACCACCACGGTGCGCCCCTCGCCCATGGCGTTGGCCTCGGCAAGGAAGGTCTCGATCTCTGCCTTGTGGTCGGCGTAGATCTGGAAGGTGTCCTCCCACAGATCGGGCTGCTGGGCGATCTCGGCGGTGGTGATATCGGCACCCATCGCCTTGAGCTCGTCGGTCGACTTCTCGAACATGCTCGTTCCTTTCTGGTTACTCTGGGCCGGGCCTCCCTGCACCATGCCGGAGGCCGGCTGCGGGCTACTCCCCGCGATGGTGATAGACCTTGTACTTAAACTGGTCGCCGCGCGCCACGGAGAGCGTGTACTCAACGACCTCGTTGTTGACGTTGTAGGTGGTGCGCACCAAGTCGAGCACCGGCGCGTTCTCGGCGATGCCGAGCAGCCGCGCATCTGCCGGCCGGGCGATGCTCGCGTAGAACTCCTCCTCCGCCACGCGGATCTCCTCGTGGAAGTCCTGCTCGATGATGTCGTAGAGGGGTTTCTGCTCGAGAAGCGGGCGGCGGAGCGACAAGAACTTGCGCACCGGCAGGTACGAGCGCTCAACCATCATGGGCATGCCGTCGGCGGAGCGCAGGCGCTTGAGCTTAAAGAGCCGGTCCCCAGGCCGCATACGCATGCACTCGGCGATCTTGGGATCGGCGTCCTGCTCGGCAAACTCCAGGATGGTGGTCTCGGGCGTGCGCCCAAGCTCGCGCATCTGCTCGGTAAAGCTGTAGGAGGAGAGGAGGTTGGTGGTGCGGGCGGAGCGGTCGGCCACGAACGTGCCGCGGCCGTGCTGGCGCACGACGAGCCCCAGGCGCTCGAGCTCCTGGAGCGCAAGGCGCACCGTGGTACGCGAGAGCCCATAGCGCTCCGAAAGCTCGCGCTCGGAGGGCATGAGGTCTCCCGGACGGTACTCGTATTCGATTTTCTGTGACAGGATGTCTACGAGCTGGTCGTAGAGCGGCTGTCGCTTTGCCCGCATGGCCATGGAGTCCTCTTCCGCCATGCGCCGTGCCGCGGGGAGCGTCTGGCCGGCACGCTCCCCGCCACAGCGCCCTGCTTGCTACATCTCGTCGTCTTCGTCGTCGTCAGCGGCAGCGGCGCCGAGCGTCATGGTGGTGACACCGTCCTTGCCCACTTGGACGGCCTTCTCCACGAGCTCACCCAGGGTCGGGTCGCCAAAGCTGCGGGTCATGATGAGCTCGACGAGCATGGGCAGGTTGGTGCCGGCCACGACGGCCATGTTGTCCACATCGGCCGAGACGAGCATCGACTGGTTGAAGGGGGTACCACCGAGGAGGTCCACAAACACGAGCACGCCTTCGCACTCGCCCGCCATCTTGGTGATCACGGCGCGGAGCGTGTCGGCGTACTCGCCGGCCTTGTCGCCCTCAAAGGGAACGATCTCGAAGGCGGGCTGCTCGCCGGCAACCATGTCGATGGCGCTCTTGAGACCGTTGGAGAAGTGGCCGTGGCCAGTCAGGATGAATCCGATCATGGGTTGGTACCTCCTTTGTGCAAACCCCACTCCTTCTTGGGGTTAAGACCAAATGGAACGGGCGGGCGTGCCCGGGAATAGTCAAACTTGGGCGCGCGCCGTTGCACCGCGCCGCATCGCACGGAAGGCGTGGGAGCAACTTGCGCAGACACGCGTATGCGCGGCACCGCCGGGGCGGGTCCGCGCCTGGGCCGTTTAGGCCTCGTTGGGTTGCACCTCGCGCTCGCGGCGCCTGAGCTCATTGAGCTCTGCGCGGTAGTGGCGGGCGCGCTCGCGGTTGCCGGCGTTGGCGTACTGCTTTGCCAGCAGGTAGTAGAGCTTCCCCTTGAGCTGCTGGTTGGCACGGGGCAGCATGGCTTCCATCTTGTCGATCATGTCGCAGCGCTTGCCAAAGACGATCTCGTAGGTGAGCTGGCAATCGGCAATAACCGCCTTGTCGGCCCCCTTCGTCTCCTTGAGCTCGGCCAAGAGCTCCTTGGCGCGCTTCTTGTTGCCGTTCTCGGCAAAGTAGTTAAAGGCGATGGGCAGAATCTGAGCCTGCCGCTTGGCGGAGTTGCGCATACGAACGAGCAGCTCGATCATGCGCTCCGCCAGCTCGCGGTCCCCGCGCGCATCGTGCACGAGGAAGCGGTAGTAGTGCTGTTTAAACGTGGTGAGTAGGATGCGCGGCAGAAACTTATTGAGCTCATCGAGACATTCGTCAAAGAGACCGGCGTTGTAGAACGCCTGGATCTTGGCGTCGTAATAGCGCTTAAGGCCCTCGCTGCCCACGAAGTACACGACGACCACGATGATGAACGCTACGACCTCTGGTCTCACGATGAACCTTTCCGCGTATGGTATCTGCTCGCTCGGGCCTGCGCCCGAATGTGAAAAACGGGCGCGCACCTCGGGAGAATGGGAGGGAACCGCAGCGTTCCGACCGTGAGATGCGCGCCCGCCCGTACGGTCGCCGAGCGACGGGGATGCCCGGAGCGTGCCCGGGCATCCCGGAGGGGGACCTTACCCTTAGCCCTTGACGGCGAGGCCGAGGCCACCGAGGACGATGCCGATGACCAGGATGATGAGAATCGCCTTGGTCGAGGTCATGCCCTTCTTGCCGAGGAGCCAGTACACGAAGCCAACGAGGGCCGCGGGCACGAGCTTGGGGCAGATGGTGTTCAGGATGTCCTGAACGTCGACGGTAACGCCGCCGATGTCGGGGACGATGTTGAGCACGACGCCCACGTTGGTGGAGATCAGCGCGCCGACCATGAAGACGCCCATGACGGTGGCGGCGTCGGTGATGGAGTTGAGCCGGTCGCTCATCGTGGTGACGAGCTTCATGCCCTGATCGTAGGCGATGTAGGTCTGCTTGCAGCGGAACCAGTCGACCACGATGTTAACGGCGATCCAGATGAAGATGCCGAGCGGGTTGCCCTGCATGGCCATGTTGGCCGCGAGGGCGCCGAAAATCGTCGGCAGCAGCGAGCCGAAGATCGAGTCGCCGATGGAGGCGAGCGGGCCCATCAGGCCGGTCTTGAGGGAGGCGACCGTCTCCATGCCGTCGAGACCGTCGGTCTCCTCGATGGCGAGGTCGATACCGGTGATGATGGTGTTGAGGAAGTTCGAGGTGTTGAAGAACGGCGAGCACTGGGTGCGGCAGGCGGTCTTCAGGGCCTCGGTGCCATCCCCGTAGATCTTACGGAGCTGGGGCAGGATGATCCACAGATAACCGGAGTGCTGCATGCGCTCGTAGTTCCAGCCAGCCTGGAAGCCAGCGAGGTTACGGCGGTTAATCTGCTGGAAGTCAGCCTTGGTGAGCTTGTAGCCGGTGGTCTTAGAGCTCATCGTCGTCATCTCCCTCCACGCCAGCAGAGACAGCCGCAACGGGAGCGTTCTGATGCTGCTGATAGTAGATGTAGGCCAGAGCGAAGCCGATGAGAGCGACCGTCAGCATGGACAGGCTCTTGAAGTTGCCACCGGTGATGGTGGTCTCCGTGGCACCGGCGATGGTCGCCACGTCGCCACCGATGGTCACGATGCTCGTGAAGGCGGTGCCAAGGAGGGCGGCGATCACGAAGCCGAGGATCAGGTAGGCGATGTGCTTCTTAACGGGCAGGTAGCGGAGCAGGATGGCGAAGCCCACGGCCGGAAGCATAGCGCCGGCGAGGGTCAGGCCGTTGCCCAGCCACGCGAAGTCGCCGTTGAGGGCCGCGGTGATGGCCTCGACGAGCGGCTGGCCGAATGCGAGGGCCAGGAACACGGGGACCATACGGGAGAGGCACCAGGAGACGGCACCCATCCAGTAATGGAAGTTGTAGGCGTTCCAGTTCATCTTCTCGATATCGGCGTCGCAGGCGTGACCCCAGAAGGTGTTGGCCATACGACCGAGGATGTCGGTGTAGACGAGGATGGCGGCCACCGGCACGCCGAGGGCGGCGAGCGCCTGCTCGGGGTCCATGCCGGAGCTCACGGCAAACGCCGTGGCGATCAGGGTACCGGAGTTGGCGTCGATACGGGACGCGCCACCGAAGGTGCCCACACCCAGGATGGTGAGCTGCATGCTACCACCGATGAAGAGACCCGTTGCCATGTCGCCCATGATGAGGCCGGTGATGAAACCGGAGAACACGGCGGAACCCGCGCTGGAGTACCAGCCGAGCTCGTCCATGATCTGGAAGCCTGCATATGCCGTGAGCAAAATGATTTGCCACCAAGCAATCATGGTTTTCCTCCTTCTTTCCTTCGAACGTAAACGTACATTCCCTACGTTATGTCAAGCCGTGCATCTCCCCTCACGGCTCAGCACCAAGTTTGGGTGGTCGGATGCACTCCCCCAGCGGGACTAGAGGGAGAAGTCGACCGGGTTATCCTGCGGGGTGAGCTGGATGACCATGGGGATGCCCATCTCCTTGAGCTCGGTGAGGGCGTCGACGTCATCCTGGCCGCAGTTGAGGTTACGGCTGTAGCTCTTGACAATATCCATCGAGGTGATGTTGCCCAGAATGATCTGGTCGAACTTCACGCCGGCCTTGGCCAGCTTGACATAGGTCTCGGGCTTCTTGACCACGATGAATAGGCGCTGCGCGTCGTACTTGCCGGCGGTGATGTTGGCCGCGGCCTTCTCGACGGGAAGAACCGAGAGCTTGCAGGTGGCGGGGGTGGCCATGCGAAGGACCTGCTTCTGGGTGGCGTCCTCGGCGATCTGGTCGTCAACGACCATAAAGCGGCTCACCTGACGGGCGTTGGCCCAAAGGTTGCCCACCTGGCCATGAATCAGACGGAAGTCAACTCGTGCTCCAACGATCATGTCACTCAACTCCTTCGGTCTCAAGGTGACGGATGAGGGGCTCGGCACACAGGGAGATGGTGTCCGCCGTGCGGCCCTCGGTTTCGAACAGAACGAGCTCGTTTGCGCCGGCGCGCGTGAGGCCATGCGGGACGTAGAGCGTCATGATGGGACCGATCTCCCAGTAGCGCCCCACGTTAACCCCGTTGACGAACGCGACACCCTTGCCAAAGCCCGTGGTGTCGATAAAGGTATCTGCCGGCTCGTCGAGCGTGAACTCGAAGCGGGTGAACGAGGGCGTGCCCTCGCGCCAGCCGGCGGTATAGTCAACGCCCGAGATGTCCTCGAGCGGGAGGGGATACATGTCCCACCCGGTTGCAAAGTGCAGGTCGACGCACACACCGGTGCGGATGCCCTTGCGCTGGGTGTCGGCCAAGAACTTGTGGCCGTAGTTCACGCGGCCCATGTTCTCGGTGAGGATGTCGAGGCGGCTCTCGGCCGCAGGCAGCGGCGTGCGGATGTCCTCGCCGATGTGCTCCTGGTACTGCGTGGCCACGAGCTCGCCCTCAACAAAGACCTGCGCGCGGTCGCGCCCGTCGATGACGCGAATGCGCTCCTCGGTGCCCTCGGCCACGTCGCGCTCGATGCTCGTGCGGTAAAGGGTGTAGCCATAAGACTGGCCAAGGTCCTCCATGGAGCAGGGGTAGAGCGCGTGCACAGGGGCGCTCAGGTTCTCGAGGTTCTCGAAGAGCCCCGCGCGGCCGGTCAGGCGGATGCGGTCGGCGGGCACGGTAACGGCCTGCTTGATGAGCGGCTCGGCCTGCTCCGCTTCGGGGAAGAGCTCGCGCACTACGTCGCGCAGGCGGTACCACTTCTCGGTGGGGTTGCCCTCCTCGTTGAGGACGGCGTCGTAGTCGTAGCTCGTGACCTGGTGCAGGTCGTGGGTATGGCGGGCCGAGCAGCCGTTCATAAAGCCAAAGTTCGTGCCGCCGTGGAACATGTAGAGGTTGATGCTGCCGCCGAGCTCGAGGAGCTCGCGGACGCATGCGGCGAGGTCGTCGGCATCGCGGGTGATGACGTTCTCGCCCCAGCGATTAAACCAGCCGTCCCAGAACTCCATGCACATGAGGGGCCAGTTCTTACCGTGCTCCTCGTGGAAGGCCTTGAGGTTCTTGAAGTTCTCGGCGGCGCGGCTGCCAAAGTTGCCGGTGACAAAGACATCGTCGTCGATGAGCGTGCCCGCGCGGAGGCACCCGCGCCACGGACCGTCGGAGGTGCACAGCGGCACATCGACGCCGCGGTCGGTCATGAGCGCGCGGATGGCGCGGAGGTACTCCTTGTCCTCGCCGTATGAGCCGTACTCGTTCTCGACCTGCATCATGATGATGTTGCCGCCGCGCGTGATCTGGCGCTCGGTGAGGATGGGCATGAGCTCGTCGTAGTAGGCAGCGACGCGCTCAAGGAAGCGCGGATCGCGCGAACGCGGGCGCATGTCGCGGTCGGCCAGGAGCCACGCGGGCAGACCGCCCCACTCCCACTCGGCGCAGATGAACGGGCTCGGGCGGACGATCGCCCAGAGGCCGAGCTCGGCCGCCTCGTCGAGGAAGCGCGCGAGGTCGAGCGCACCGGCAAAGTCAAAGCTGCCGCGCTCAGGCTCGTGCAAGTTCCAGGGAACATAGGTCTCGACCGTATTGAAGCCGAGGGCCTTCAGGTTGTAGAGGGAATGGTGCCAATCGGTGGGGTGAACGCGGAAGTAGTGAATGGAGCCGGACAGGATCGTGAACGGCGCTCCGTCGAGCAGAAACCGGTCGCTGATCTCAAACGTGTGCATGCTCCTCCTTGCTCGATCCTTCCCCTGGGGTCGACGCCCACGGCGGTGCCGAGGGGGTTGGACCCGATGCTTGCTATCATACACACTTTCCGAATAGTTATCGAAGAATTGTGAAGCAAACGCCGAACGGTATGATTTGCCCCGCGAGCGGTAGCAAACAATTCCGCAGGTAAAGTGGTGTCTGATTTGAGAACCACCGTCGAGGTGACTGTTTACCAAGTGTTTAACTGGTAGTAACAACCCCAACTGTTAGACCACTGGTATTGACGCGTGAACAGCATTCGTCACTAGGGGGTCAAAATGGGCGCGGAGCGGTAGGTGCGCGCGACTGCGGGACGGCACTGGGCACCCGCCAGGGCGGCTGTGGCCAGCCGCGGGACCCCTCTCGTCCCTACCTGACCCCCACACAGCCGGATAGTTAGGTACCCGGCCATTACCTGAGCGGCAAATCGTGCCCGATTTGGCCCATGATTTGCCGCTGGTGTAATGGCCGGGTACCTAACTATCCGGTTCAGATGAACCCGAGCGGGGGCGTTTTACCCCACTCCGCTGCATAACGCGATGGACGCCATGCCGCGCTTTGCGCCGGGGACCGATAGCGCCGCAGCAACATACGTCGAGCATTTTCTTGTGGGCATCTTGCGCCGCGCGGCATTTCCACGTAATATAGTCACTCGTTGGTGCGGCTCTCGCGCCATCCATAAGGACGCCAGCATAGCTCAGTTGGTAGAGCACCGCTCTCGTAAAGCGGGGGTCATCGGTTCGAGTCCGATTGCTGGCTCCATGATTTTTCGACGCCTCCTAGCTAGGAGGCGTTTTTGGTATGAGCCCCTCTCATGGATTCGAACCGATGAGGTCGCGGAGCTAGGCAAAGCGCATGAGCGTCTTTGCCAGCGCAGCGCGCGAGGCGGGAAGCGCCGAAGCGACCCTGCACAGCCACGCGCGGCACCGTACGGCGCAGTGCGCCGAAGGGTGCATTCGCGGGTTCACGGCTGGGCCTTTTGCCAAGGCGCTCCGTGCGTTTCTCGCGGCAATGAACCCGCAGATGCGCTACAGGGCGGTTTCCCCGCGAGCGGGCGCGTTGCGCGCGAAAACGCACGCCCCCTACCTGCGCTCCCCTCACGGGTTCATTTGCGGGTTCATCGCCGGGTTCACTGACGGGCCTTTTGCACGGCGCGGTCGGCCGGGGCGCACTTGATCGAGACGCGGCCGGCGGCACGCAGGCAAACGGCCGACGCGCGCCCGGGGATCCACACGACGCCCCGGGGAAGGGCCGGCTTCTCACCTCCACGAGAGCTCTGAACGGGTCAGCTGGGGGCGTTTTCGCTCTAACCCATTTTTAGGCTCTCGCGCCCCGGACAGCCGCGGCGGGCGCCTACGGCCTCAGGCCGCGCCGGGGCAGCGCCGCTGCGCCCTCCCCGCCTTCGAACCCGATGCCCCGCTGTTCGCCTTCTTCACCTTCGGGCCCATCCACCCAACCGTGCGTCCGGCCCGGCGCGTCCGCGTCGCGCCCTCCGCGCCATGCACCCGCCTATCGCTGCGTCCGATTCCTTCTAGCAGAATGAATCGGTCAAAAACGGAGCCCATTCTGTCCGATTCGTTCTAATAGAACGAACGAGACAGAAGAGATCAGACATGACGGGGTCAACAGGCATGACGGGGTCAAGATAGAAGGAGTCGGACGTAGCGGGGACCAGGCACAAGGGATCACGCAGGGCGAAGCGCCCCGAAACGCTATGACCAGCGCCTACCCCAGCACGCAGGTGAGCGCCGCCGCGAGTGCGTCAACATCCGCTCGCTTGCAGATGAGCGGCGGAAGGAAGCGCAACGTGTGCGCACCGGTTGCGTTGGCGACGATGCCCTCCTCAAGCAGGCGCGACACCACATCGTGTGCATCGCCCGCGGCCTCGTCGAGGTCGGCGCCGCGCATCAGGCCCGCCCCGCGCACCTCCGTTACGTGCGGCACCTCGGCAAGACGCTCGGCCAAGTACTCCCCCACCTCGGCGGCATGCGAGGCATAGTCGCCACGGACGAGCTCCGAGAGAGTCGCCCATGCTGCCGCCACCTCGAGGCTGCTGCCGCCAAAGGTGGAGCCATGGTCGCCCGGACGGAACGCAGACGCGATCTCGGACCGCGCGGTAAAGGCACCCATGGTCATACCGCCGGCGATGCCCTTGGCGAGGCTCATGATGTCGGGCGTCACACCGAGCAGCTGCACCGCGAACGGCTTGCCACTGCGGAAGATACCGGCCTGCACCTCGTCCGAGATGAGCACGCCGCCCACACCGTGCACGAGCTCGGCCGCCGCCTCGGCAAACTCAGGCGTGAGCGGATGCACGCCGCTCTCGCCCTGGATGGGCTCAAAGAGCACCGCGCAGATCTCGCTCCCCAGGCGCTCGAAGATGGCCCGCAGCTCGTCTACATCGTTGGGCGTGCACGCCACAAAGCCGCCCGGCAGCGGACGGAAGCTCTCCTGCAGCCAATCCTGCATGGTGGCCGCGATGGTCTCGAGCGTTCGCCCATGAAAACCGCCCTTGAGGCACACAATCGTGTTGCCGCCGTTGCCCTGGCGCTGAGCGTAAAGGCGCGCGAGCTTCATGGCGCCCTCGTTGGCCTCGGCGCCCGAGTTGGCAAAGAACGTCTGCCACACCTGCTCGCCCTCCGCAGGGGCGGTCGCAGCGGCGAGCGCCTCGGAGTCGCCCGCGTCCACGGCGTCCACGATCGCCCGGGCGCCGGCAAGGTCATCGTTGGCGAGCTTGGAGAGGAGTGCCGCCACCTCGCCGCGATGCTCGGCATAGAAGTAGTTGGAGACGGTGAGGAGCTTCTGCGCCTGCTCGGAAATGGCCTGTGTCAGCACCGGGTTTGCGTGGCCGAGCGCGCACACGCCGATGCCGCCTAGAAAGTCGAGGTAGCTGCGGCCCTCGCTATCGACGAGGGTCATCCCCGAGCCGCTCGCAAACTCCACGGGCATCCGTCCGTAGGTGGGCATTACGTAGGTGCCCTCCAATACGCGCTCCTGTTCAAAGGACATGTCGTTCGCCTTTCTCGTTCAATACCGCTACTCTGCTATCGCAATTGCCGCAGATTGTCTCCTACGGTGGCCAGCGAAGGCCCTCAGGTAACAAAAATGCGGCAATGCCGTTATCCCGTTTACGCCGCTGCCGCAGATTGTCACCTAGGGCCCGTTTTTTAACCTCGTAGGTGACAATCTGCGGCAACGGCGGTCTGCCCACTGGGAACGGGCCGCCCCGCGCCCAGGCCGTCCGGCTCGTACCGCACGGGCCACGTTGCCCCGCGCCCAGCGCACGCCGCCGCTACGCCACCGGTTCCTCGCCCGCGCCGTCGATGTTCTCGGCAAGGCGCGAGGCAAAGGTCCCGAGCGGGTGCGGCTCGCGGTCGAGCTCGTAGGCAACCCGGGTGGAGTGAATCACCGTGCCCAGGCCCGCGTCGGTCAGAAGCTCGAGCAGAAGCGCGTGCGGAGTCGTACCGTTGATGATGTGCGCGCGGAAGACCCCGCCCTTGAGCGCGGTCACGCACGACTGCAGCTTGGGAATCATGCCCTTGGCGATGTCGCCGTGCTCAATCATCTCATCCGCCTCCTCGAGCGTGAGGTTGGAGATAAGCGAGGTCTTGTCAGAGAAGTCCTCGTAGAGGCCGTCGACGTCGGTGAGGAAGATCGCCTTGTGCGCGTGCACGGCAGCGGCCACGGCGCCCGCTGCCACGTCGGCGTTGATGTTATAGAAGCCGCCGTCCTCCCCCTGAGCCACCGTGGCCACCACGGGGATGTACTCGCCACGCATGAGGCTCTCGAGGTAGTCGGCGTTAACGCGCGAGATCTTTCCCACGCGCCCGAGCTCCGGGTCGAGCTGCTCGGCCACGATCGTGCCGGCGTCGGTGCCCGACACGCCCACGGCCACGTTGCCGTGCTGGTTGAGCGCCGCCACAAGCTCTTGGTTGACCTTGCCCACGAGCACCTCGCGCACGATCTCCATCACCTCGGGCGTGGTCACGCGCTGGCCGCCCTTAAACTCCACTGGCAGGTCGTAGTGACTGAGAGCCTCGTTGATGGCCGCACCGCCACCGTGCACGATCACGATGTTCACGCCGATGATCTTGAGCAGGAGGATGTCGGCCATCACGTCGCGCCGCAGCTGTTCGTCCACCATGGCCGCGCCGCCGTACTTGATGACGATGGTCTTGCCCGTGAGGTTCTTGATCCAGGGCAGCGCCTCAAAGAGGAGCTGCGCCGTCTGCTCGTTGGAGATGGGCGAGCGCCGATCGCGTGCGTACTTCATATAGAACTCTCCCGTGGGAACGAAGGGACTACCCGGCAGGGCGTCTTCTTGAAACATGCTGACCTCCTGGTGATCACAACGGGGCGGGCGAGCCCGCGGTTCGGAGCGGCACCGGCAGGGCGCCACCGGGGACTGCCGCCGCAGGGGCGGCGACCCCGCTGCGGTCTACGTACGGTAGTCGCCGTTGATGGAGACGTAGTCGTGCGTGAGGTCGCAGGTCCACACGGTCGCCTCGCCCTCGCCTGCGCCGAGGTCGGCCGCGATGATGATCTCGGGCGCCTCAAAGCGCTTGAGGGCCTCGTCCTCGTCAAAGGGCACCGTGAGGCCACCACGGCACACGGGAAGCCCCATGATATCGATCGCCACATCGGCCTGGTCAAAGCGGGCTCCGCACTTGCCGAGCGCCATGGCGATGCGCCCCCAGTTGCAGTCGTGCCCAGCGATAGCGGTCTTTACGAGCGGCGAGTTGGCGACGGCGCGGGCGGCAAGGTCGGCCTCCGCATCGTTGGCCGCACCGTCAACATGCACCGTCACGAGGCGCGAGGCACCCTCGCCGTCGGCCGCGATGGCGCGCGCGAGCGTCTCGCACACCACACCGATCGCGCGCTCGAGCTCCTCGTAGGCGAGCGTCCCCGGGGTGATGCCGGGAACCTCGCAGTCGGGCTCGGCCGCCACGGCGGAGCCGGAGGCGAGCATGAGGCACGTGTCGTTGGTGGAGGTGTCGGAGTCGACCGTCACCTTGTTGAAGGTCCGGTTGACGGCGCCCACCAGAAGCTCGTGCAGCACCTCGGGCGAGACGGGAGCGTCGGTGGTGAGACAGGCAATCATGGTGGCCATGTTGGGCATGATCATGCCCGAGCCCTTGCACATGCCGCCCACGGTAAAGGTCGCGCCCGCGTAGGCCTCGTCGGCCGTCTCGTAGGTGACGGCGTACTCCTTGGGATGCGTGTCGGTGGTCATGATGGCGCGCGCGGCGTCCGCCCCGCCCTTGCGAGAGAGCGCCTCGGCCGCCATGGGCACGCCCCGCTCAAAGGGGGCGATGTCGAGCAGCTGGCCAATCACGCCGGTGGAGGCCACGAGCACCTCGCCGGGCTCGCAGCCCATCACCTGCGAGACGATCTCGCAGGTCTCGCGGGCCGTGGCGATGCCCTCCTCGCCCGTGGCCGCGTTAGCGTTGCCCGAGTTGACGGCGATGGCCCGCACGCGCCCGTAACCAACGCCGCCGAGCTGCGCGCGGCTCACCGTGACGGGCGCTGCGCAAAAACGATTCTTGGTAAAGACGCCCGCGGCGGCAACCGGCCGGTCGGCCGCAACGAGGGCAAAGTCGAGCCGCTCGGGGTTCTTGCGAAAGCCCGCGTGCACGCCCGCCGCGGTAAAGCCCCGCGCACTTGTGACGCCGCCGTTGGGGATGCCCCTCAGACGCGTGTCGAAATCATCGATATCCATGCGTTCCCGTTCCCTAAACGTGGTTGACCGTGCCGTAGATGGTACCCCTCTCGCGGGGCGCGCAGACCCGTCGCCGCCGCAACGCCGCAACGTCGCGCCCGTGCGCTACACCGGAAGCGCCATGACGGGGAGACCCGCCGCTTCGGACAGGCCAAAGACGATGTTGGCGCACTGAACGGCCTGACCGGCCGCGCCCTTGCAGAGGTTATCGATAGCGCCCATGGCTACGAGCACGCCGGTGCGCGCATCGAGCGCAAGCCCCACCTGGCAGACGTTGCTCCCCGCAACCGAGGCCGTCTGCGGGCACGCGCCCGCGTCGAGCACGTGCACAAAGGGACGGCCGGCATAGAAGGCGCGGTAGCGCTCCACGAGCTCCTCGGCGGTGAGGTCTGCGGCGGCGGGCCCCAGGGGAAGCGTCACCGTAGAGAGTAGGCCGCGCTTGAGCGGCGCCAGGTGCGGCGTAAAGACCACGCGCCCCGGCAGATCGAGAATCTGCTCGATCTCGGGCGTGTGCCGGTGGCGGCAGACGTTGTACGCCTCGACGTTCTCCTCGGCATGGCAGAAGTGCGTGCGGGCGCTCGGGGTCTTGCCTGCGCCCGTTACGCCCGAGATCGCGTCCACCACAACGGGCGCACCGGGGGCCACGAGCCCTGCGCGAACCGCCGGCGCCGCAGCGAGCGAGGTTGCCGTGGGGTAGCACCCCGCGCAGGCCACGAGCACGGCGTCGCCCGCCGCATGGCGCGTGGCAAGGGCGGCAAGCTCGTCGGCGAAGAGCTCGGGGAGGCCGAAGGCGCGCTCGGCAAGGAGCTCCGGGGAGGTGTGGGGCACGCCGTACCATGTCTCGTAGACCGCCGGGTCGGAGAGGCGGTAATCGGCCGAGAGGTCGACGACCGTAACCCCCGCGGCAAGAAGCGAGGGCACCTGGGCGAGCGCCGCCGTGTGCGGCACCGCCAGAAAGACCACGTCGCAGCCTGCGAGCTCCGGCGCATCGTGGCCCGAGAAGACCAGGTCGCTCGCCCCGGTAAAGGCCGGATAGGTCGATGCGAGCGGGGTGCCCGCATCGGCGTTGGACGTGATGACCGTCAGCTCAAAGTCCGGGTGAGCCAGCAGCAGGCGGACAAGCTCCACCCCCGCGTAGCCGGCTGCGCCCACCACACCCGCCCGATATGCCATCGCGCTCAACTCCTTTGCATATTATTTGCCATTATTTGCAATATTCTGCATATTATGGCCCTGCTATGTAGTTCTCTGGAAGAATAGCACGATATGATGCGGTATGCCACCGCAGGATGCCCATTGCGCAACACGACACGAAGTCGCAACAGTTGGGGGCGGGAGCGACGAGGACGCGGGCTGCGAAACGGCCAATAGCCCGGCCGACACGCTGTGAGCCGCCGCCCACCATACACAAACGCCCGGTGATGGACCCACAGCTTGGGTCTATCGCCGGGCGCTCAGCGCGTCCCTGCAGGCAAGCGTGCCGCTAGATCAGGCCAAAGTGCGCGAGGCCCGCGGGCACGCCGTCGTCCGCGGCGGAGAGCGTCACGTAGTCGGCAACCTCCTTGACCTGCGGAAGGGCGTTGCCCATGGCCACAAAGGTCTCCACCGCGGGTGCCATGGAGAGGTCGTTTTCCGAATCGCCAAAGGCGAAGGTGCGCTCGCGGCCGTGGTTGAGAAAGCGCAGCGCCGCCTCGATACCCGTCCCCTTGTCGACCCCCTTGAGCGAGCACTCGTACACCCCGCCCTGCAGGTCGCAGATGGTAAAGTGCTCCTCAACAAACGCGCGGAGCGCCGCGTCCTCCAAAAACGCGGTGCCGTACACGCAGAACTTCTGGAAGCGGCACGGCTCCACGTAAGGCTCCACGTCGGCGACCGTCCGCGCAAGGACCGAGCGCCCGTTGTGGAGCTCAGCGCCCGAGGGCCGCAACTCGACGTTACGCACGTTGCTCTCAAAGGTGAGGTCGACGCCGGCGCGCACAAAGCGCTCCGCGACCTCGAGCACAAGCTCCGGGCTCAAATGCTCGTCGCGCACGACGGTATCCCCCACCTGCACGTAGGCACCCGCTGCGCCCACAACGCCCGTGGGCTCGAGCTCCCAGAGTGAGGGCATCACAAACGGCAGAGAGCGGCCCGTGCAGATAAAGGTGAGGTTGCCGCGCTCGCGCATCCGGCGGAAGGCGTCGTAGACCGCAGGCGTGGGCTTGATCTGCTCCGCGCTGTTGACGTCGGCCGTCTTTTGCTTCTCCATCTGCTTAAAGTCGCGCCACACGAGCGTGCCGTCCACATCAAAGAACGCCACGGCGCAGGTCGTTGCCGCATCAGTTGCTGCCGTTGCCTCCATCGGTCCCCTTTCGCGCATCGTCTTTTCCGGGGGACAGTGTACTCCAGCGCCGACCATCCCGCTTGGGGCGTGTCGCACGGGGACGGGTGCGAATTGCGGCTGCTGGCGGGGCAAGCCGCGAGGGCAGTCAGGATGCGTGTTCGATGCGCCCACGGGGCGTCGTGGGACATTGCGCCAACGTAGAGACGACCGCACGCGACCGGAGTGCCCGCTCATAGCGTGGAGCCGCTTGCCCGATGTTCGCTTTTGTGCCCGAGACATGCGACAATGCTGGCTCAGTATACACCGGTTAACAGGTAGCTCGCGCTCCGGCGATGGCCGCACAGCCGCACTGCTAAGCTGGCCGCACTCGTGCCAGAGCTTGGCAGCGTTCCAGCCAAGGCGCGCACCACCGTCCAACCGCGCCCCTACACCCCGTGCCCGATGTGCCGCCCCGTGACCGCGCGGCCGACGCCCCAAAGGAGGAACCGTGCCCAAACTCAAGACTGGAGACTGCGTGCTCATCGTACTCGCGCTCGTTGCCTGCCTTGTCGCGGCGGTGTGGTTTGGCGGGCAGGGCCTGGGGTTTTGGGGTGCCGACGGATCGGCGGACGACGCGGGCCTTATTGTTGTCGCCCAGTCGCGCAACGGCTTCTATCGGGCAGACCCGCTGAACTCCGACGTTACCTATACCGTCGAGGCTGCGGGGGACGCCTCGGCCGAGCACGGCTACAACACGGTACGCATTCACGACGGCGTAGCGGAGGTTGCCGAGGCGGACTGCTCCAACCAGATCTGCGTTGAGCACGACCCCATCAGCCAGCCCGGCGAGCAGATCGTCTGCCTTCCCCATGGCCTGGTGGTTGAGGTCGTGGCCGACGAGGAAGACGCCGCAGAGCTTGTATAGCGACGGGGCGGGACGGACAAACCAGCCGACCGTCCTCCACACCCCACCCTCCCTCGCGTCCCCGCGCCGCCACACCGCCTTCACCCAGCGGGTACACTGATGTGGTACTCTATCCCATTCGACCATGGCCGGGAGCCAATCTAGACCCGGCCGCAGAACAAGGCGAAGGGAGGCGCCATGGCGTTCGACCCCATCCAAGAAGACTGCCTGCGCCTCACGCTCGAGGCCATGCGCCGCGAGCATATCTACCCGCTTGAGGACGCTGTTTTTGCCGAGCAGTGCGCAGAGGCGTATCGGCGCGACCCGGCGAGCCTCATCGTGCACGACCGCGACCGCTCCTTCCACCTCGTGGCGCTTGCCACCGAGGCCATCGACTACCGCATTCCCTTTATCGGCGACGACGCCGAGGCCGAGCGCCTGACCTCCCAGGCTGAGCACCAGCTCCAGGAGGCCCTCGATCTTGACCCGGGCAACTGGGACGCGCGGCGCATGCTCGCCGCGCTCGGGGCGGCCTCCAACGACGAGTATGTAACCTATCTGGTAGACCACCGCGCAGAGGTCGAGTTGGCCACAGAGGCGCTCGCCGCCGACGCGCACGACCCCTACAGCCGCGAGTATGCCATCGGGCTCGGCCGGCTCCCCTACCTGCGCTGGCTCGCCGCGCTCGCCTCGCACGCACTCATCGCCGGCAAGTACCGCCTAGCGCTCCAGGCTGTCGAGGACTGCCTTGCCGCCGCCCCCGACGACCCGGGCGACGTGCGACATACCGGCATGCTCGCCCTCGCCAAGCTCGAGACCCCGCGCGAGGAGCTCGCCCGCTGGCGCCGCGCCCACGCCACGGCTTACCTGCCGCCCATCCCCTTCCGCCGCCGGCATCACACGACCGAGAAGACGCCTGACGCCTGGACGCTCCTCGCCGAGCTTGCCGCGGCATACCACGAACTCGACTTTACCGGCGCCACCAGAGCGCTCCGCTCCCTCATGCGCGCCTATCCCCGTGCGGCCGAGCCGCTCTACTACCAGGCGGAGTTTCCTGAGGGGGTCTTTGCCCGCGTGCACGTGCTGCCGCAGAGCGATGACGAGCTGATCCTTGCGCTCAGCGAGGCCACGCCGCTGCTGCAAGAGGGCATCGGCTCGCCCGAGAGCGCCTGCCTGGCATCGTGGATCGCCACTAACCCGCTCGTGACCAACGGGCTCGAGCGGCGCGCTGCGCCGTCCGCCGGCACCGAGCGCCGCCGGCCGCTGGGAGGGGAGCTCTAATGGAGCCGCGCGCCTACCTCTGCGCCTATCTGGAGGCGCGCTATCTGAGCGAGCACGCCGAGCTCACGCCTGCCGCGCGCGAGCTCGTGCACAGCGACGTGCGCACCCGGCCCGAGAAGTACGCCCAGACCGACCATGCGCAGGCACTCCTTGCCTACACGCGTGCGCATGAGCAGCTCATGGCGGCGCTTGCGAGCTTTGACGATCTTTCGGACGAAGAGTTTGAGCGCCGCCGTGCCCAGCTCTTTGGCGAGGCGCGCGGCACCTTTGGGCGCATCGCCCACGAAGACCAGCTCTGCGTGGACGCGCGGCTTATGACGATCCTTCTTGCAGACGTGCCCATCGATGCGGCCCTCGGCGACCTCCTTAAGCTCGAAAGCGAGGTTCGGGCGCATCTTACCTCTGGCGTTACGGGCTTTGACCTCGAGGCTCCTCACTATTGGCGCGCAGACGAGCTCTCAGCGCGCGGCCTGAGCGCTGCGGAGCGCACCGTGCGCGAGCCCGAGGTTGTGGGCTGGCTGCACGTGCTCGAGGCGCTCGCGAACCTCTGCCTTGCCAGTGCTCGCTACCGCCCCGCCATCTCGTACGCGCGCATGGTGCGCGCCGCCGTGGGCTACCCCAACCATGCCGAGGGCACGGTCTTTCTGGCGCTCGCGCGCCTCGAAGACGAAGAGGGGTTCTTCTCGTTTGCGCACGAGCTTGAGAGCGAGAGCCATACGGAGGACGGCACTGGTAGCGACGCGGTCGCTGCCGCCGGGGCCGAAATCAGCGCAGACCTGCCCGTCGGCGCGCCGCTCGCGGTGGACGACTCGCCGTGGTATCTCCTTGGCCGGACGCTTCTGCTCTACAAGCTCGGCAAGCGCAAGCCCGCCCAGCGGTCGCTGCGCGACTTTGCCGCGCGGTGCGAGGGCGGCGCGTTCTTCTTGCTCAACCCCACCTACCTCGACCCCTACCTACCCGTGCGGCCCGCCCCGCGCGAGGCGTGGGACCTCACCCACCAGGCGGTCTGGGAAGCCGACGGAATCATCGCCGATACGCCCGACTTTGTGGGGTGGGCCGAGGGCGTGAACGGCATCTTTGACAGCTCCGAGGGCTTTGCGGCGCGCAACGGGTTCTAGGGAGCCGTTCGGCGCCCATCTGCCGTGCCCGCATCCCACGGCGCGCGCCCAAGGGACCCGCGCTCCCCGCGCCCACCCAACGCCCCGCGCGCCCGGGCCCACCCAACGCCCCGCGCGCCCGGGCCCACGCCTGCGGTATAGTAATCGGCGACCATTCCGCACGTACAAGGAGCAAGATGCCCAACTTCTCCCTCAAGAACAAAGTCACCGTCCATTACACCGGCCGCTTTGACGACGGCGGGGTTTTTGACACCACCGAGGGCCGCGAGCCCCTCACCTATGTGGAGGGTGCGCACGAGGTCGTTCCCGGGTTTGAGGCGGCCGTTGCCGGCATGCAGCCCGGAGAGAAGAAGACCGTAACGCTCGCGCCCGCCCAAGCGTACGGCGAGCGCCGTGCCGACCTCATCTGCAGCATGCCCACCGTGGAGATTCCCAACTACGACGACCTCGTGGTGGGTCAGCTCATCTACCTCATGAACAGCGACGGCTACCAGCGGCTCGCCCGCGTGCTGCGCGTGCAGGACGACGGCGAGACGGTCTTTGACTTCAACCATCCCATGGCGGGGTGCACGCTCACGTTTGACCTGGAGCTCGTCTCGCGCGAGCCCGTTGAGGAGGATGAGGCCGATGCGTAAGCCCGAGCAGGGGGTCGCGTGCCCCGGTTGCCCACATCGCGCGGCGTTTGTGGTGGTAAAGGATGCCGTGGGGCGTGGCCGCGGGCGCGTGTTCTGCGGCAACGGCGGCTGCCCGGTGGTGGGGCAGATGCACCCTGCCGCCCTCACCTGCCCCGGTGGCGATGCCGCGCTGCTGCCGCGCTATCGGCAGCAGGTCCCCAGCGGGGACGAGCAAGTGCCGGCACGCGTGTGCGCTCACTTTGTAACCGACCGCGAGCTTATGGCCGGTGCGGAGGGCCTCTCTGCGGAGCAGGCGCGCGTCGTGGCGGCGCAGGCACCCGACCTTGGGCATCTGAGCGCCGAGGGCGAATGCGTGCTCCTCTGCGTGCTGGCGTCGAGCCGTGCCTGGGCCGCTGGTGAGGGTCTCAACCGCCTTGCGGACCGCGCGCGGGAGCTCGGCTGTGGCGACGCGCGCATCCTCGACCCGTTCGATACCGCCGCGAGCGGAGCAGCTGTCTTCTCTGCGCTCGAGCAGCCCGGCGTGCACGCACTCATCTTTGCCTCGCCGTGCGTCCAGCTGATGAGCGAGACCTTTGAGCCGGCCGAGATCAACGAAATAGCCTGCGTGGGCTGCATGCGCTGCACGCAGATCACCGGGTGCCCGGCACTCTCGTTTGTGCCGCCCGTCTGTGTCATCGATACGGAGGCGTGCGCCGGCTGCGACCTGTGCGCCGACTACTGCCGCACGCACACCATCCTCTCGCCGCGCCAGCGCATGACGCCCGCCGAGAAGCGCTTTGCGCGCTATTCGGCGGCGCGGTTTGACGAGGAGCAGGGTGAGGACTGAGGTGCCGGCCGTGCGAGTGCCAGCGGATAATCGCAGACCCCCTCTCGCGCACTATGCCAAGAGCGATGTGTCTGTTATACTGAGCAAGTCTGTCCCCATCGTCTAGCGGCCCAGGACGCCACCCTTTCAAGGTGGATATCGCGGGTTCGAATCCCGCTGGGGGCACCATTTGAAAAAAGTACGAACCCGTGAGACCTCAAGTCTTGCGGGTTCGTTGCTTTCTGCGTCGAAGTTCATCGTCACCACAACGGCATCGTCCGACACCATCACCTGATACACGAAGGCGTCAAGAAGAAGCTCGTCGGTGAGCGTGGCCCCGAACTGAAGGAACCGCGCGAAGTTCTCCGGGTCTATGCGCTTTCGGTCGTACATGGCCAGCTCGCGCTCGGCGCGATCCTTCTGCGCCTCAAGCTCCTCGGCCCTCTCCTTGGTTCCGGGAACCACGATGCCCTGCTCCACCGCCTTGAGGATGTTGGAAAGGCCCGTCTGGGCGGCTCTCAGCGCCGCTGCGGCCCGTTTGCGCCCCTCGGCTATCTCCTTAGGCTCACCGCCGTCAACGCACATCTCGGCGATTCTGCGCGCCTCCTCCGGCTGCGACAGCAGCTCCCTCAATGCCTTCACGATCTGCCCCTCAAGCCAGTCGCGGCGGACGGGCTTGACCTCCTTGCAGCTGCCGCAGGCGTAGTACTCGTACTTCCGCTTCGAGGAGCCGCGACCGGAGACCCCGCGCATGTTGCGCCCGCACGCCGAGCAGATCACGCGCCCGGAGAGCGCGAAGTCCCCCCACTGCTCGTTCTGGCGCTGCTTCTTGCCCTTCACCCTCTGAGCCTTCATGAAGACCTCCTCGCTGATTATCCTCGGCATGCCGTCCTTCTGGGTTATCCCGCCCCACGAGTAGATGCCCCGGTACTTGTCGTTGTGGAGCATGTTGTTTACGAACGTGTCCTTTATGGGGTTGCCGGCCCTCGACACGACGCCGCGCTGCCGCAAGTCCATCGCTATCGAGTTGACGGACTCGCCGTGCGTCCTGCGGCGGAACACCTCGCGGACTATCTCCGCCTCCTCCGGCACGATCTCATAGCGCCCGTCATCGCCCGTCCGGTACCCGAAGCACCGCACGCCGTTGGTCTTGCACTGAAGCGCGTTGCCCTCCATGCCACGGCGCGAGCGTATCGAGGTCTTGCGGGACTCGCACGCGGCAAGGCCCTCAAGAAGCTTCTCGTAGATGATGCCCTCGGGGGAATCGGGTATGGCCTCAAGGGCGGAAACCAGCTTCACCCCGTGGGCCTGAAGCTCGCGCTTGTATATGGGGGCATCGAACGGATCGCGGCTGAACCTGTCCATCATGTAGACGAGGACGATGTCGGACTCGCCGGCGTTGGCGATCATCTTCTGGAACTGCGGGCGGTCATCCGTGCGCCCGGATATGGCGTAGTCGCAGTACTCCGCCACTATGGCGTAGCCCTCGCGGGCGCACCAGTCGCGGCACACCCTGAGCTGGCCCTCGATAGACTCCTCGCGCTGCTTGGAGCACGAGAACCGCGCGTAGAGAACGGCGGTCTTCTGTGACATAATGTGCTCGCCTCCTTTCTAGGAGGGGTTTGCTGCCCCGGTGATGTGTCTTGGCGGACGCACCGGGGCTCTTTTATTCGGTCATAGGCCAGCCGCAGTCAACGTAGGCCTCAACGCTCGCATGCTCGGGAACCTCCTGAGAAATCGTAGAGAACGGGGCCGTTGAGCCGGGGGCAAGCTCGCCGTTGACGTACGTGTACGTGCCTCCCACGATTCCGCCGTCGGCGTTGCGGAACACCACCTGCACGCGGGTGCCCGAGAAGGTTCCCTCTGTGTTGTTGGCGATCTCACCAGCAACGGTGGTCTCTCCCCACTCGTCAACGCTCTCGGTGATGTTCTCGATGGGAAGCTGGTCGTAGAAATCCTTCTGGGTTATGTCCTGCTTCGTCCAACCGCTCGAACCAACCGAAGCGGTTACGTCCAGGCTCGCGGTGCTATCCGGTGCGCCCATGTCGCCGCAAATGGCGGTCTGACCGTCCGGGAACATCAGGGTGATGTAGTCGTCAAGCGTATCGACAACGTTGCCATCTGAGTCGCGAGCTGCAACGGTCACGTGTATGTTCTCCGCTGCCCACGATGAGTTCGGGTTGCTCACGATCGCTGCAAAGTGCGCGCTTCCGTACGAGTCGAAGTAAAAGCCAGACTCAACGACCTCAAGATCAATCGGCTCAGCCTCAGACACGGCATCTGTGGTTGCTGGCTCATTCACCTGATTCGAGCCCATTTCTTGCGTTTTGCCGGTGCAACCGGAAAGGCCCAAAAGGGCAGTTCCTGTTACGAAAACGAACTCTCTTCTCGTAAGGCTCATTGATCCTCCTCGCATGTCATCCGTGCCATCTCCTCAAGCGAAACACCTAGGGCATCTGCTATAGCCTTCGCCTTCCCCAGCGTTGGCTCCTTCGCCCTTCCCTTCAAAAGTGCATTGATAGTCGATCGCGGCGAGCCAATGGCGTGCGCAAGCTCAGCAGGCGTCATCCCCTTCTGCTCAAGGTAGTGCGCAAGCACGTCCCGGTACTCCATCTCACGCCTCTCTTAGAGTCCAATTATTTACACGTACAAAGTATTGCACGGTGCAAAACTTTGTACAATACTAACAGGCGTACAAAGTTTTGTACGCGAGAGAGGGGAGAGAGATGACCCTGCAAGAGAAGGTAGGCCAGTATGTCGAGGCCAACCAAATGACAATGGGCGCGTTTGCCGACAAGCTCGGGATGAGCCGCTCGTCGTTGTTTAACAAAATGCGCGGATCAAACGAGTTCAGCCTTTCCGAGGCTTTCAACATGTCGCGCATCCTCGGCATGTCGCTTGACGAGTTTTATCGCCTCGCGGTTATCCAGCAGGTTTGCTAGGGCTCGCCATGGAAATCAACGAGCGCATCGAGTACATGCGCGACTTCCTCACAGCGCTCTACCTGCAATGGCTCGAGGAAGGTGAGCCGGTCAGGTGAAGTGGACTACCCGAGAAATCAAGTACCTCGAGGAGCACGCGGGCGACGGGGCGGCGGCAATAGCCGATGTGCTAGGACGCTCGGTTCGCTCGGTCGAGTCGCAGGCACGCCGCTTCGGACTCTCACTCCGGAGGTCTTGGCAGTGCCCGAAGTGCGGGATGCGCGTGCACACGCCTCTATCGCCCAAGACGGGCTGGTGCGTCGCATGCACCCGCGAGCTTCGCAACGAGCGGATCGCCGAAGAGGTACGGGAGCTTCAGGAGGAGGTGAGACGGGAGGAGAGGGTCAACCGCGAGCGACAGAGGCTCTACAGCGCGAAGCACAGGGCCAAGAAAAAGCTCAAAAACATGCGTAAGTAATGCGTACTCACGAGTACCTGCGGAAACGTAAGAAAGGAGAGAACGTGACCAAGCAAAAGAAATATCCGGGCACCCCCACCTACCACAGCACGAGCGCCCGGAACGGCCGAAGGGCCGCGAACAGCGTAACACGCCAGACGCGCATGCCAGCGCACGTGATGCGCATCCCCGCCGAAATCCAGCGGGAAAACCAGATGCGCGCCTTCAGGCTCGGCGTCTTGGTCGGCTTCGCCGCCACCGCTCTGGTGCTCGGCGCCGTCCTCTGGCTCTGGGTCATCCCAACGATGGACGCGGCAGTCGCGACCGCTCAGGGGATGGTCATGTGAGGAGCATGAAGCCGACCAGCGACCAGATGGCTCTCCCCGGCCTCGACGGCAAGGGCGAGCAGCGCATGGCGGACGCACGTGCCTGGGTGGACGCCCACCCCGAGGAGTTCGGCTGGTACAAGGCCAACGCTCGCCGAGAGTGCGCCAAGCCGCACGACGGCAAGGCCAGCCCGAACCGCTGCATCTACGGCATGCGCATAACGTTCGGCATCGAGCTGCCCAACTACCTCGCGCCGTACCTCGCGCGCATCGCCATGGAGCAAGACCCGTCCATCCGCATGAGGGTGGCGCGCAGCGACGCCGACTGCTATACGACGGCGGTGCTCAAATGAGCTGGAAGACCAAGCGCGTGGGCGTGGCCGAGTGCGTCATGTGCTTCCCGGAGGTTCCCACCAAGCAGCGACCGAAGTTCGACACGAAGCGCTTCCGCACCTACACGCCGGACAAGACCCGGCACGCCGAGAAGTCCATCAAGCGCCAGTGGGAGGCCGCAGCGGGCGACCGCTGGAAGGACTTCGCCACCGAGGTGCGCGTCTTCATCGAGGTTCAGCGCCCCTTGGCCAAGAGCAACCCGAAGTACTGGTCGGGGCGTCCCGACCTCATGAAGCCGGATGCGGACAACTTGGCCAAGGTCATCTGCGACAGCCTCAACGGGCTCGCGTACCGCGATGACTGCCAGATCACGCAGCTCGGTGTGACCTTCGACCCAAGAACCCCATACAGCGACGAGTGCCTCGTGAGGGTGCGCGTCGAGTACTACAGCGAGAGATACGAGAAGGAGGCCAACGAGGCCCACATGCTCACCGAAAGGAGCGAGTAATGAACATCACCAAGGATGAGCAGCTTGCCCTGCTCGTTGCAATCGACAAGCGTGTCACCCCCGCGCTGAAGGACGCCAAGGACGAGGCACGCGCGGAGATCATGGGCGCCTACGCCGAGAACGGCACCGACCGCAAGGCGATTCTGGTGGGCGGCGAGAAGGTCGGCGAGGTCGGCATCAGCTACTCCAAGCCCGCGCCGTTCATCTACGCCGAGCAGATGCCCGCTGCCCTCGACTTCCTGCGGCAGGTCGGCCTCGTTCAGGAGGCACCGGCGAAGGGCTGGGAGACCCAGTTCGACCTCATCGGTGGCCAGGTCGTCTACAAGCCCACCGGCGAGGTGGTCGAGTGGGCCGGTTGGAGCCCCAAGGCGGCCAAGACGGCGGCGGTACGCGGCTGCAAGCCCGAGGACGTCATGCGCGCCTTCGGCCCGCGCCTCGCATCCGTGGACGCCGTGGCCCTGCTTGAAGGGGAGGTGGAGTAGATGGATGAGACGCAGACCTACGAGGGCCTTGCCGCTGAGCTGATGGAGCTTCTGTCTGAGGCACAGAAGGAGATGCCCAACCCGAAGAAGTCCCGCGAGGGCCAAAAGGGCTACCAGAAGTACAAGTACGCCACGCTCGACGCCGTTTTGGACATCGTGAAGGCGCCGCTCAACGAGCGTGGAATCTTCCTGTCGCAGCCGTCGGGCAAGCTCGATGACGGGACCATGCGGGTGCAGACGGTGGTCTTCTACAAGGGAACCCAGATGGTTCTCGACACGAAGCCCTACGAGTATGACAGCGACCCGCAGGAGTTCGGCAAGCGCGAGACCTACGCGCGCCGCTACTCGCTGCTCACCGCATTCGGCCTCGCCGGGGAGGACGACACCGACGGCGACACCGGACCGGCGAAGGCCGCTCCCAAACCCGCCTCCAAGGCGGCGCAGCCGAAGAAGGAGCAGCAGGTTCCCGACCGCCGAACCCGCATGCTCGCCAAGGTCGCGAAGTACAAGGCGACCCTCATGGAGCGAGGCCTCTCCGAGGACGGGCTCAACGCCTACCTGACCGCCCACTACAACGTGGACTCTCCCGACAAGCTCACCGACGAGCAGCTGATCGACTACGGCAAGCAGCTCGCGAAGACGGTCGAGGAGTACGAGGGGAAGGAGACCCCGAATGTCGATTAACCGCGTGAACCTATCGGGCAACCTGACCCGAGACCCCGAGCTCCGCATGACCAAGGGCGGGAAGCAGGTGCTCTCCTTCGGCCTCGCCGTGAACGACCGCATGAGGAACCAGCAGACCGGGGTGTGGGAGGACCGGCCCAACTTCGTTGACTGCATCATCTTCGGCAACCGCGCCGAGGCGGTGGCCAAGTACGTCTCCAAGGGGAGCAAGGTGGCCGTCGACGGCAAGCTCCGCTACAGCTCCTGGGAGACCAAGGACGGCCAGAGGCGCAGCAAGCTCGAGGTGGTCGTGGACGAGATCGAGTTCATGACCGGCAAGCGGCAGGGCCAGGGCTCGGACGAGCAGCCGCCCGCCGACGTCTACGACGAGGACATTCCCTTCTAGGAGGAAGCATGGAGAAGACCTACTCAATCGGGGGGCTTGCCGCGCAGGCGTATCTGCGCGACGCCGGACACCCCCAGGCAAGCGCGGCCGGCTACGAGTGCCCGGAGGGAAGGGCGGACATCGTCTGCGTCGACGCCGACTCGACCACCCTTGTCTTCGTGACGGCGAAGCGCGCGCGCAAGGGCTCGGAGCTCGAGCCGTCCTACAGCCAGAAGAGGCTGTCGCGCATCGCCATGTGCTACCTCGTGGAGCACCCTGGCGTTGAGAGCCTCAGCTGCGACGTGCTGTGCGCGCTGATCGGAAGCGGCGGAACCGTGACCGTCTCGTGCGTAAAGGGCGCCTACGTCTGGAAGCACGAGGAGTAGCGCCATGACGGAAGCCAAGTTCACATGGTTTCCGAAGCTGACCGCCACGGCGGCCAAGGTGCCGGAGGAGCAGCGCGGAGCTCTCCTCTGGGCCTTGGCCCTCTACGGCACCACCGGCGAGGAGTCCGACCTTGAGTGGCCGCTCGACGCGATCTTCGAGGGGCTGCGCGAGGACATCGACAACTCCAAGCGGGCAATCACGGCGGGGAAAACGGGGGGACGCGGGAGGCGAAAGGGCGCTTCAAGCGACTCGAAAGACCCCTTTGCTGAAAGCGAAACCCCCCTTTCCGATGATGCAAACCCCGCTTACGCCGAGGACGATACGGGGGTTTCGGAAATCGAAAACGGGGGTTCGGCATCTACCGAACCCAAACCATACCAATCCATACCAAACCACACCAAGCCAAAGAAAGAGAGGCGCTTCACGCCTCCCACCGTCGAGGAGGTGCGCGAGCACTGCCGGGAGAGGGGCTACACCTTCGACCCCGAGGCCTTCGTGGCGTTCTACGAGTCCAAGGGCTGGAAGGTCGGGAGAAACCCCATGAGGTCGTGGCAGGCGGCTTGCACCACGTGGCAGAAGCGGCAGGGCGGGAAGGAGGCCAGCAATGACGAGTACTCGAATCTCTGACGCGCTCAAGGCTGTCGAGATCCCCGACGGCGTCAGACCCTCCAAGCCCGTGCCCTTCGAGCAGACCGAGGAGTATCGGGAGACGCTGCGCCGGATGCGCGAGAGCAGCCTCCGCAAGGCCGGTCTGCGCGGCTCCTACATGAGCGCCCGCAGCGACGTGGGCGAGCGCGTGTGCGCCCTCATCGAGAGCGGGCGCGGCGCGTACCTCTGGGGCGAGCCGGGGCGCGGCAAGACCTACGCGGCGGCCCATGCGGTGCGCGTCGCCGTCGAGCGCTCCAAGGGCACCAAGCCGCCCGCGAAGCTCGTGAGCGCCAAGCACCTGCTGGACAGCATCCGCGACGGCTTCAACGGAGGAGACCGCGACGCTCTGAGAAGGGCCGAGACCGTTCCGCTTCTGGCGCTTGACGACCTAGGTGCGGAGAGGCCCACCGACTGGGCAATCGAGACGCTCACGGGCCTCATAGACGCCAGAACCGCCGAGGGGCTGCCGACCATCGTCACGAGCAACTACAGCCTCGGGCAGCTGCGCGAGCTGTGGGGCGGCATGCCCGGCGCGCGCATCGCCTCAAGGCTCGGCGGGGCCTGCGAGCGCATCGAGGTGACTGGGCCGGACAGGAGGCTCCGATGATCTCGATGGGACAGCTTCAGGGCCACTCGCTTGAGAGGGCCGAGCTTTACGGAAAGCCGCACGTGGGCGCGCGATACACCGGCAAGGGGGCGAGGGACTACGAGCGCACGCAGGAGTGGTGCTGCATCTGCGGCAAGCCCGCCATGAGCTGCCACCACGTCATCCCGAGGGGGCGCGGCGAGCGCTTCAACCTCGTCACGCCGAACGGCAAGTGGAGCCTTCGCAGCCCGCTGTTCGCGCTCTGCGGTTCCGGCACCACGGGGTGCCACGACGGGTTCCACGGCGCGGCACGATTCGTTCCCCGCTGGGTGTGGGACAACATCCAGTTCGAGCAGCAGTGGTGGGACGGGCTTCTTCTGAAGCTGTTCCCCCCGCACCATCCCGGCCTCTACGACTACGGGCGCTGGGAGATTGAAGACCGGGATACCGGCAGGATCATCACCATCAGGGAAAGGGTTTGAAATGGAAATCAGGACTTGCGAAGAGTACGTTCTTGCCAAGCTTCATGCGGCTGAGGCAGCGAACGAGGTGCTTCGCGGAAAGATCGCGGAGCTTGAGCGCGAGAAGAGCGAGGCGGCCGCCAAGAAGGCTGAAAGCCCCAACGGCGAGATCGAGCCGAGGCAGGTGCAGATCGTCAAGCTCAACGAGCCGTTCGAGACGGCCTATCTCACGGTGAAGGACGTCTACGACTTCAAGAACAGCGAGAACGGGCTTGGTCTTACTGCTGAGGAGGCACGCGAGAAGGCCGCAAGCGAGGAGGGCCTGCGAGAGGTGGCCCGCAAGCGCGTCGGTTGGAGCAGGAACGAGGCCATGAGCGTTGAGACGCGCATCTGGCCCTGCCAACTCCGCACCGGAACCCAGACGTTCGTTATGGACGTTTGGGACAACGGGCGCAACCTCTCCGAGGCCCGCGTGGCCAAGGACACCGAGAAGGCGTGCACGGGGAATTACTTCCCGGCGTACCGCGCGCAGGAGCTTGAAAGGTTCGGCCTCGACCTGCTCAAGAAGCGGCTCATCGAGTACGCCGACAAGCTGGACGCCGAGGCGAAGAAGGGCGAGGAAAACGAGTGAGAAGGCTTCTTTTCGCAATCGCGATAGCTGCCGCCGTGAGCATTCCGGCGGCCATCATCTACGCGGCGCTGAGGGCATTGCAGCTTCTCGCCCTCGGGCTTGCGTTCCTGTGCTTTCTGTCGCTCGTAGCGTGAAAGGAGACACGATGAAAGACGTTAAGGCGGAGCAGGCGCGAATCCGCATCGACGCGGCGCGCAAGCACCTCACCGAGGCCCTTGAGGCCGTCAGCGGGCCGGAGCCGGACTGGACGAGGTGCGAGGCCTGCATGGACATGGCGAGCGATGTGCTGCCTACGGTCATCGATGGTGAGCCGCGATGAGGGCATGGGCCGGGGAGTTCGCCTTCGTCGCCTGATTAGTTGACGACTTTACCGAGAGGAGAGCAAGCATGGCTGAGAACAAGAAGCCCATCATCGGAATCGACCTTGGAATCGACCCGGAGTACCTGGAGGAGGTCGTGCGGCAGACCGTGTGCGCCGGCATCGCAGAAGCGCTCGGCGGCAAGGAGGCGGTCGCGTCGGAGATCGTCCACGAGGTGCTGAACAGCAGGGTCGACAAGGACGGGAACGTCATCGGCAAGGGGAACTACACGTACGACAAGGGCACGCCCATCATCGAGCACTACGTGCGCAAGGTCGTGAAGCGGGAGGCCGCTGCCTACGTGTCGGAGATGATGGAGAAGTACCGCCCGCAGATCAGGGATGCCATCGCCAAGGAGCTTGGGGATCAGGTGTTCACCAAAGACCTCGCGGAGAAGTTCGTTGGCGCGCTCGTCAACGAGACGGTAAAGGACTGGCGCTGCAACATCGACGTCACCTTTACCAAGCCGGAGAGGGACTGGTGATGAGCAATGACCGAGCTGAAGCGGTGCCCCTTCTGCGGGGCAGAGGCCGAGATTGTACGGAACAGCAGCGGGAGCTACTTCGCGCGATGCACCAACAGGCAGTGCGCGGCGAAGACCCGGCTCTACCACGAGAACGAGAACGGCGCGCGCCTGGCGTGGAACAGCCGCGCGGAGCGCACCTGCCACGTCGAGGTGTCGCACGGCTCCCACGGGCCTGAGCCGCGCTTCGAGGGCGACGTCTGGACCATGCACCACGTCTGCTCGGAGTGCGGCGGTGCAATCGGCCGCGACGACGTGTACTGCAAGCACTGCGGGTCAAGGGTGGTGAGCGAATGAGCATCGAGAAGCTGCGCGACAAGTACCAGGAGAAGGCCGACTACTACTGGGAGTGCTACCAGATGGACGGCCAGGCGAGCGCTCTGCGCGCCCACGAGCGTAACGAGGAGCTGGCGGACGCTCTCACCAAGGCCATCAACGCGGGCGTCATATCCGAGGAGCTGGCCGTCCTGAAGATTGCCGTGCTCGACCTCGACCCGGACGACGAGCACGGCGATCTCGTGACCGCCGTCAAGCGCCTCCAGAAGCGAGTTCGAGAGGGGAAGGTGATCTAATGGTTACTGACGACGAGCGCCGCGAGGTGGCGCGGAGGCTGCGGGATTACGTAGACCTTCCCGATGATTGGTGGCAGGAGACGAGAGCCGAGTTCTACGTCGAGAAGTGCGTTTTCGGCGACGTCAACAGACACAGAGAAGGGGAACTGTTCGCCCGCCTCGCCGACCTCATAGAGCCGCATCGAGGCTCCGGCGGGAGGACCATCCTCTGCGCGCACTGCGAGAGCGCGTCGTGGTGCGGGTGCGAGCCGGGAGACGAGCAGGGCGGCTGCGACTTCGAGCCGAGCGTCACCGAGGGCGAGCCGCCGTACAACCTCTACTCGCTCTACGAGGCCGTGCTCCGACGCCACCCGCGCGACGAGTCCGCAATCGAGGACGACGAGGTGGACGAGCTGGTCGACGCGCTGCTCGACATCTGCAACGCCCCCGGCCATGACGTAATCCAGAGGCCGCAGCCGAGCTGCGACCGCGACGCGCTGCTTGCGCTGGCAGACGAGTTCAAGAGTGGCGCGAGAGTCGCGCGCGCTCGCAGGTGGAACGAGCCCGCGAACGCTGCGATGGCGATTGCGCTAGCCGACGAGTACGAGGCGAATGCCCGCCGCATCCGCGAGGAGCTGGGGGCGAAGTCGTGAGACCCGAGCCGGGACAGATGGTGCTCGACCTCTTCCCCGAGGAGCGCCAGGAGGACAGGAGCCCGGAGGATCTGTGCGTGTCGTGGCTCGTTGAGACGCACGGCTGCGACGAGGGGAGGGTGAGGCCGCTCGTTGCCCAGCTCTACAGGCAGTTCGGGGACGCCGAGGCGTTCGACCGCGCCAAGGCCCTCGCCTGCTTCTACGGGACGCACGCCATCCAGAGGCTCCAGGCATGCCCGCCCTCCATCATGGGGGTGTTCGACCAGGGTATCGACTACCACACGCTGTGGGACAGGTGCTGGGCCGCGCGATGGGTGCCGCTGCAGGAGGCGCTCGAGGTCGCGAGCTGGAGATACGGACAGTACAGGGAGCCGTACACCGGTGCGCCCGAGTACGTCTGGTACATCGACGGCAGGGGGAGCGAGGTCAAGCGCCCGTATGGTGGTTAGAATGGGAAAAGGTGATCAACTGAGGGGTGGTGTGAAGACATGCAAGTGAACTGGGACGCCGTGTCCGCAGTCGGGACGTGGTTCGGAGGTATGGCGACGTTCGCCGCCGTCCTGGTTGCCCTTAAGGAGTCATCTAGGGCGAACAAGCCTCGCGTTATGTCCGCTGCGGAGTTGCGTGCCTACGGTCCGTTCAACAATATGCTTCACGAGGGCGTTGGGATTGTCGTCACCAATGTCGGCGCGTGCCGGGCCTCCATCAAAGGCGTTGTCATCAGGAAGCCGGGGATGGAGCCTGTATTGATTGGCATAGACCAAGGATACGCCCACGTCAAGGCGTTTAGGACTCTCGAGGGAGGCGAGCAGATCGAGCGTGATTATCCCATCAGCTACTTCCGCATGTATGTCCCCAGCAAGAGAAAGGGAAGGCTGCGCGGCTTCGTGCGAGGTGTTATCGGTCGACCATACAGCATGAGAGTCGTAGACACGTCAGGCAGAGAGTTCCGCGTCAAAATGTCCGATCCATTGCAGAGCCGTCTTGACGCAGCTCAGAAGGCGTAGACACTAAGGGGCGCCCCGCGCGTCTCTTCCACGCCACGCACGTCACCTATGCTCTCCCATAATGTGGCCGCCTCCGGGCGGCCTTTCTCATGCGCGCGCTACCATCCTCGGGAAAGGACGAGAGGGAGGCGGGGATGAGCAGGATGAGGACCTACTGCCCGCACTGCGGCCGCGTCGTGCCGGCGGGCAAGCGCTGCCCGTGTCGCCCGAGGCCAAAGCGCAGGCCGACCGAGGGCGACCGCACGCGCGGCGGACGCGAGCCGTGGCGGGCCAACTACTCCACCAAGGAGTACCAGGCCTCAAGGCAGCAGGCGATAGCGAGGACCGGGGGAAGGTGCTCGGCGTGCGGGAGGCAGTGCGCGTGGTTCGACGGCGCCAAGTGGAGGACGGCTGGCATGGGAGGCGAGGTGGACCACGTCGTGCCGCTGTGCAAGGGAGGGACGAACGCACCAGGCAACCTCCAGCTGCTCTGCAAGAGCTGCCACGGCACCAAGGACGCGAGGCTCAGGCGCAAGACCCCCTAACCCCTCCGAAAACCGCAAAAGAAACCCCATACCCCGCGCGCCACCCCCCGGCGTCTATCGCCACGAAATTGGAGGTTCGGGGGGGCCTGAGCGAGGGCGCAACGCTAAGACGCCAAAAAACGCAACGCTAAATCTCACACGCGCGATAGCCTCCTTTCACCCGTCTGGAAGGAGGCTTTTTATGCGAAAAACCGAGCTGAAAATCGAGGAAATCCCGATTGACGAGCTGGTTCCCTACGAAAACAACGCCAAGAAGCACACGCGAGAGCAGATTGACGCGGTAGAGGCCTCAATCAAGGAGTTCGGCTTCAGGAACCCCGTGATCGTGTGGCGCAACGCCGACGGACGCCCCGAGGTGGTGGCCGGGCACGCAAGAGTGGCCGCAGCCAAGAACATCGGCATGCAGAAGGTTCCATGCGTCTCTTGCGACGACCTCACGGACGCCCAGCGCCGCGCCCTCACGCTGGTGGACAACCAAACCACCATGATGACCGGGTGGGACTTCGACACGCTCAACTACGAGCTTGACACGCTGTGCGGGGAGTTCGACATGGGAGACTTCGGCTTCGACACGACCGGCGTGGCGGACATCGACAACCTCTTTACCGAGGAGGGCGAGCCGAAGGACGATTCGCCAGCGCCAAAAACAGCCACATGCCCGAACTGCGGTGAGACGTTTGAGCTATGAGGCTGTACGTCGCCGGAACGAACGGCCTCGGCAACTATCTGGAACGCGCCCTGTTCCAAAACGCTGCGGGGGGGGGCGTCGATGAAATGAGGCTTTATCTTGCCGCCACCCACGGCCCCGGAGGCCGCTATCTGCAAGGAGAACTGTTTTGCGACTCTACCAAGCCGGGACGTTCACTCGACCGTACATCTTCCAAAACGCTAACGGGGGGTGCGCTCCAAGGAGGGTTGGCCGGAATGTGCAACATCCTTGAGAGCTACTACTACGTGGCGGACTGGCAGACGCGCAACATCCACCGCTTCAAGCGCTTCCTGCTCGATTCCGGAGCGTTCACCGCGCTCTACGGGGCTGGGATGGAGGCGAAGGCCCTTCCGGCCTACGTTGACAGGTACATCCGGTACATCTGCGAGAACAACGTCCAAGACTTCTTCGAGATGGACGTGGACTCGGTTGTTGGCTACAAGCGCGTGCTTGAGTTCCGGCGCGAGATCGAGGCGCAGACGGGGCGCAGGTGCATCCCGGTCTGGCACCTAGAGCGCGGCAAGAGGGCCTTTCAGGAGATGTGCACGGAGTACCCGTATGTCGCCATCGGCGGGATAGCCACCAAGGACGGCAGGAAGAGGCTCAAGCCGTATCTCAGGTGGTTCACGAGGGAGGCGCACAGGCTTGGGGCAAAGGTTCACGGGCTCGGATACACCGAGCTGAAAACGCTCCCATCCGTTGGCTTCGATTCCGTTGACTCCACGGCGTGGCTCTACGGGAACCGAGGCGGATACATCTACACGTTCGACGGCGTTGCCATCTGCAAGGTCAACGCACCAAAGGGCCACCGGCTTAAAACGCGGGAGGCCGTCATCCATAACTTCACCGAATGGCTCCGATACGCGGAGTACTTGGAAGCAAACGACAAGGAGTGGTAAGCATGACAAAGAGTAAGTTCCTTTTCTATGCGGCAGCGACGTACTGCGTTCTGCTGATCGCAAACAACACCATCGCTGGGAAGACGTTTGACGTGTTCGGCTTCAGCTGGTCGAGCGCGTTCGTTACGTTCCCGGTCGTGTACATCCTCAACGACGTGTTCACCGAGGTCTACGGTTTCAAGACCGCGCGCAAGGTCGTTTTCATGGGCTTTATCCTGAACCTCGCAGCCGTGCTGGTGTACCAGATCGCGATCATCGTTCCCGGTTCCGCGCACTTCACCGCGCAGCCCGCGTTCGAGGCGGTGTTCTCAACGACTCCGCGAGCGCTTGCGGCAAGCTTCGGCGGCTACCTCGTTGGCTCCACGCTCAACGCCAAGATCATGCAGGTCATGCACGACCGTCACGGAGAGAGGCACCTTATGGCGCGCTGCGTGGTCTCCACGCTCTTTGGCGAGCTGAGCGATGCCGCCGTTTTCAACTTCGGAATGTTCCTCGGCGTGATGCCGGCTCAGGTAATTCTGGCGACGGTCGTATCCTTCGGCCTCGCAAAGGTCGCCTACGAGGTCGTCATGTTCCCCGTGACCAAGGTTGTTATCGGAAAGGTCAAGCAGCTTGATTAAGCGGTGCGAGATATGCGGGCGGGAGTTCAAGGCCCAGCGAAGCACGGCGCGGTACTGCTCCGCCACGTGCCGCTCGCGCGCGGCCAGAGGCTACGCCTACACGGGCGAGCTTCAGGCTCCCGCCCCGTCCGCATCAATGACCGATGACGAGGTGCTTGAGGTCTTGCAGCGCGCCCACGTGGCGGCGAGCGACCTTTCCCGCGCCTCCATGCTCACGTCATCGCCCCTGTGCCTGAAGCTGCGCAGGGTCGCGAAGAAGATCGAGGACGCACTGAGGGGTGAGGGCCTGTGAAGGGCGCGAAGCCGAAGCACAACGCCATACGCCGGGGCCTCTCGGACTCCTACGGCCTCGCCGTGCGCGATGGTTTCTCGGGCGTGCTCATGCCGCAGGACATAGCCGAAGACCCCGTGCAGAGCGAGATATGGGCGTGGCTCGCGCCGCCCGTGAACAGCTTCACGGAGCAGGACATCCCGACGCTGCGGCTCCTGACCTACTGGCACGCCGTGGCGCATCAGGCGGAGCAGGCCATACACTCGGAGAACGGAAAGATAGCCATCTTCGACAAGATCGGCGTGAAGCCCTTCAAGACGCCGGACGGGCACGAGGTTCCGCTGGTGCGCAAGAGCCCCGCGCTCACCATCCTCAAGGAGGCCAGCTCGGAGATTCGCGCGCTCTCGGACATGCTCGGTCTCTCGCCGCTCGCCCGCTCGCGCATCGGCCTCATGGACGCCACCGCAACCAAGACGGCTGCCGACACCGCCGCCATGTTCCGCTCCATCGACGCCGCCTACGAGCTGCCGGAGGTCGAGGTGGTAGTAGATGAGGAGGACTGAGACCGCGTACTCGCGCGAGGGCCTTGTCATGGCCCGCGACTACGAGAAGTGCCTCTCCTCGATGTGCCACCACGTGTCGAACGACTCCTACTACGGGAAGCCCTTCCTGCTCGAGCCGTTCCAGCGCGAGAACATCTGGAAGCCCATATTCGCGACCGGGAGCATGGAGGATGGGAGGTTCAAGCGCCGGTTCCGCCGCGTGATAATCGGGCTCCCGTCCGGCTACGGCAAGACCGAGCTCGCGGCGGCCATCGTGCTCACCGTGGCCACGATGGAGGTCATACACAACGGCCAGTACGGCGTCGTGGCGTCGAGCAAGGACCAGGTGCGCAACATCTTCGAGAAGATAGCCACCATGATTAAGCTCAACGACACGTGGCGCGACCAGTGGGAGATAGGCAAGGACGTCATCACCCACCGCGAGACCGGCGCCAAGATCATGGTGCTGCCGAACAAGCCGGACGCCTTGGAATCGTGGCACTTCAACGTGCTCGTATTCGATGAGCTCCACGTCTACAAGGACAGCAAGGTGTGGGACGCGGGCCTCAAGGGACAGAAGGTGCTCTGGAACCCGCTCTCCATCGGCATCACCACTGCAGCGGACGCGCGCGAGGGCTTCCTCTGGGACACCCTGAAGAAGGCCGACGACGACCACGGCATGTACCTCTACTGGCTCGGCCTCGATGATAAGGCCGACATCGACAAGCGCGAGAGCTGGGAGCCTCTCATGTGCGCCTCGTGGGTCACGTGGGAGAGCATCCAAGACCAGCGCGGCATGGCCACGTCGAAGCGGTCGTTCGAGCGCTACACCGCCAACCGGTTCCCATCGGACAGGGACGCGTACTCGTGCTTCACCACGGCGCAGCTCGACCGGTGCGAGCGCGGCGTGAACAGGCTCGACTTCGAGCGGCCCTACACCATAGGCATCGACGGCGCCACGGCGGGCGACTCGTACGCGATAGTGGCCTATCAGGAGCGCCCGAACAAGAGCGGGAAGATGGTCGGCTACACCAAGAGCTGGATATTCGACACGCCGGACGAGGACACCGGGCACTACCCGCTGAACCAGATCATGGAGCTCATAGCCGGGGTGTGCCAAGAGCACTGGCCGGAGGTCGTTGGCATCGACCCGAACCGCATGATCGTCATGAGCAGCCAGCTCAACGACGTGTACGGCATCGACACCGTGTCCTTCGCCCAGAACAACGCCACCATGTGCCAAGCGACCTCAATCGTGATGAACCTCGTGAAGGACAGGCGGCTCAAGCTCAAGGGCGAGAGGAAGCTTCGGCAGCACTTGGAGAACACCGTGGAGGAGGAGCGCGAGCCATACGGCACGCGCTTCGGCAAGGACTCTCGCAAATCCAAGATAGACGGCGCTATCGCCTTGGCTATAGCCGCGCTCGCCTACAACAAGCTCGTGTCGGGAAGCGAGGACGCCCCGGAAATCTACTAATCTCACGCCGCCCGTACCATGCCGCCAGAAGAAAGGGGCAGCATGGGACGTTTCTACGACATGTTCTACAAGCGCGGCGAGGAGCCGGAGCTTTCAGACGTGGTGCGCGTCAACCTTCCGCCGGGGTTCGCTCCCACACCGGCTGGATACGGCGCGCTCATGTCAATCGACTACGCCGCGTGCGAGCAGACCAAGGCGCGCTCAATGGCGTCTCTTCCGTTCAGCGTGGTCAACCACAGGCGCAGCGGATCGGAGCGCCTGACCAACCATCCGCTCGCGAAGCTCCTCAACGGCATGGCCAACGAGGAGATGACCGCCCCGGCGCTCATGGCGTGGACGGTGCTGCGACGTGACACGTTCGGCAACGCCTACTGGTTCATCGAGTGGAACCGTGGGCGCATCGAGGCCATCTGGCCCATCACCGCGACCGTGCAGCACAACTATGACCGCGACGCGCCGAAGGGCTACCGCACCACCTACACCGTATCGCCGGGCGATGACCACGTGCCCGCAGGGACGTACTTCAACCACGAGGTCGTCAACATCTGCACGCACGTGACCAAGGACGGCATCAAGGGCAAGTCGCTCGCGAAGCTGGCAGCCGAGGAGATCGGCCTGAGCCTCGACCTTGAGCGCTTCTACCGATCGATGCTCCGCAACGGGAACCACCATCTGGGCCACGTCGAGCTACCAGCCGGGAACGTCATCAACGACGAGAAGAAGCTGAGCGCCCTGCGCACGGCAATCGACATGAAGAGCGGCATCACCGAGGCAGGGCGCGCGCCCATCTTCGGCTACGGGGCTAAGTGGGTCGCCGACCAGCAGACCATGAAGGACGCGTCGGTCATCGAGCAGCAGAAGTGGGTGCTGCATCAGGTGTGCCGCGCCTGCAACGTTCCCCCTTGGAAGGTCTACGACGGAGACCAGACGACCTACGCCGGCGGGCAGCAGTCCAACATCGACTACGTGACTGACACCATAGTGCCCGACGTGCGGTGCATCGAGATCGCGTTGCATCCGGTTCTCGCGTCCTGCGGGCTTCCGAACGCGCAGGCCAAGTTCCGCGTTCAGGGCCTCATGCGCGGCGACGACGCCACCCGCACCCAGTACTACCGCGAGATGGGCTATCTGGGCGCGATCACGCGCGAGGACGTCCGCGACCTTGAGGACTTCGACCCGCTTGAGGGCATCGGGCTTCCGCTGTTCCCGCTGAACTACGGAACCGTCAACCCTGATGGAACCGTGAACGTTTTCAACTCGTCCAACGCAGAGAAGCCGAAGGAACCCGGAGACGGGAGCCAGACGGGAGTAGGAGGCACGAATGTTTCAAATCAAGAATGAGGCCCAGCGCGCGACGGTGTACCTCTACGGCACCATCGGGAGCGACTTCTGGGACATGGATTCGAGCAACACGGCCAAGAACTTCGCCGCGACGCTTGACGAGCTGAGTCCCAAGCCGCTCGACATCCGCATCGACAGCTGCGGCGGCGACGTGTACGAGGGCTTCGGCATCGCCTCGGCCATCCAGCGCTACGAGGGCGAGACCACCGCATACGTTGACGGCATCGCGGCCTCGGCGGCCTCCTACATCGCCGTCATGGCGGACAAGGTCATCATGAGCGACTTCGCGCAGCTGATGATTCATGACGCATGGACCTACACGAGCGGCAACGCGGCAGAGCTTCTTGTGGCCGCAGAGCGCCTTGAGGCCGTGGACGCCACCATCGCGGGCATCATCGCCGCACGCTCCGGCATGGACGTTGAGGACGTGCGTTCCGCCATGGACGCCGAGACGTGGTACGACGCGCAGGCCGCAGTTGACGCGGGCCTCGCGGACGAGATCATCCAGACCGAGCAGCGCGTGGCGGCCTGCATCGACCCGGCCATGCTGGCCCGCTACAAGCATGCCCCGAAGGCGGCAATCGAGGCGCTTTCCACTCCCAAGCCCGCCGAGCCGGAGGACGAGCCGGGCAAATCTCACGCCGCAAATACCATGCAGCAAAACGAGGGGAGCCGCCTCCTCGTGCTGGGAAACAGGGTCTACCAGACAAAGGAGTAGAAATGGCAGTCATCACTTCCAAGCAGCTCTGGCAGGAGCGCAACCGACTCGCGGAGGAGCAGCGCATCGCCGCCGACTCCGGCGACAAGGACAAGGCCCTCGTCATTCAGGGCCACATCGAGCAGCTCGACGTCACGCTCGAGCACGTCATCGACATGGAGGACGCGCTTCGCAACGCGCCCAAGCCCAAGCCGCAGAACACCTCCTTCGCCGAGCGCATCTTCGGCGCTCGCGACGAGTTCCACGGCGTGGAGATCGGCTTCAAGAACTCCGCCGAGGTCGGCCCGCGCAACGACGCGACCGTCGTCACCGTCGGCGCCCCCACCGAGATCGAGCTCGAGCTCCCGGCCAAGCCCGAGTCCCCGTTCCAGACCTTCGCGGACACCCTCCTCGAGGCCCCCGCAGCCGGTTCCGTCAGCTACAAGCAGCGCAGCACCCAGACCGGCTCCCCGGACACGTGGGGCGGCGTGACCTCCGGCAACTCCGCGACCAAGAGCCGCGTGCTCTACTCCTACAAGGACGCCGTCGCCAACAAGGAGACCATCGCTGGCTACGTCCCCATCTCCAAGGAGTCCCTCAGGGACTACGACGAGCTGATGGACGTCACCAACCATGACCTCCTGCTCGACCTCGACATGAAGACAAACTCCAAGTACTGGACCGGCGACAGCTCCACCGGCATCGTGGGCATCACCAACGTCACCGGCATCCAGACCTTCGAGACCGCCATGGGCGGCAACTACTACGAGGCCATCCGCAAGATGCGCACCCTCGTCATGAAGAACGGCCTCTGCATCCCCACGCACGTCGCCGTCTCGCCCGAGATCAAGGAGGCCATCGACCTCTACAAGACCGCCACGGGCCTCTACCAGACGCTCGGCACCAACATCTACTGGGGCATGCCCGTCGTGGAAGACCCCGACTGCCCCGGCATCCTCGTGTACGACTCCTTCGCCGCTCGCCGCCGCGCCATTCACGGCGGGGTCTCGGTGGAGATCGGCTACTACAACGACCAGTTCATCAAAAACGAGCTGTCCATCCTCGCCGAGTGGACCAAGGCGCTTCAGGTGCGCCGCCCCGACGGCTTCTGCTACGCCGAGAAGACCGACCTCGACAAGACCGAGTAAGGAGGAGCCATGTACACGAGCACCAAGAGGGTCACGCGCGACGGCCGCCTCGTCGCCTACAAGGGCGAGACCATGTCCGACGACGAGGCGCGCGAGCGCGGGCTCCTCAAGGAGGAGAAGCCCAAGGGCAAGGCGCCGCGCCGCAAGGCCAAGCCCGAGCCAGAGGACGAGGAGGAGTGATGCTCGTAGCGCCGGACTCGACAATCCGCGTCGCGGCATCCGAGGCCATCACGCTCAAGCTAGAGGCCGACGCCTCGATCGACTCCGCGACCCTGCGCCCCCGCTTCGGCGGGGAGCAGGGTCTCCCCGTTGAGGACAACGCCATCGAGCTTCCCGTGATGAAGGCGCCCGACCTCCTGCGCATCGACTGGAAGGTCGGCGGCGAGACCATGTTCTCCACCTACTGCGAGGTGGTCTCCCGCCACTACTTCCCGCTCGACGCGCTCAGGGGCTACGGCGACGGGCAGGACGACTTCGACAAGCTCAGCGAGGAGGAGCTGTTCCAGGCGCGTCAGGCGGCCACCGAGGTCATCGAGCGCAACGCCCTCCGCTCCTTCGTCACCCGCATCGGGCGCACCAAGGACTACGGGCGCGGCAGCTACCTTCAGCTCGACCACAACGACGTGCGCGAGCTCCTGACCGAGGGCTACCGGCTCGAGAGCGACTGTCAGGCCACGCGCACGGCGTGCCACCCCTTCCCGTGCTGGGTCGAGTACCTCTACGGCTACGGGGAGGTGCCCGCGCAGGTGTCCCGCGCCGCCCTTGAGCTCGCGGCGTACATGCTCCGCCCCTCGAACCGCCCCATCGGTGCCACGGGCGAGAGCACGGACGCGGGCTTCATCCGCTTCACCACGGCAGGGCAGGACGGCGCCACGGACATCCCCGAGGTCAATGCGGCCATCGAGCAGTTCGGGCGGGGGGCGAACCTCGTATGGTGACGTTCAAGGAGGCGCGCGACGAGCTGTACCGGCGCATGGCCAAGGTAGCCGAGGGCTTCGCCGACCTCTACCCAGGCGTGCAGGCACCGAAGGTCTACGACGGGTTCCCGACCAGCGAGCCGCCGTTCTACATCGCGGTCGATTCCATCGTGGACACCGCGACCATGGGCGGGCGCGCTGTGCCGGGTGCCGGGAAGCTCGACTTCACCATCCACGTCCTGTGCTTCGCCCGCCACTCCGACCAAGCCACGGCATCGGCGACGCTTCTGGCTTACGTGGACGCGGTCTTCAACGCCGTGATGGCAGACCAGCGCCTCGCCATGTCCGTTGACAACTCGTTCCCATCCATCGAGGCCGCCGGAGCGTCCGGTGACAGCTCCAAGTACCACATGGCCGCTGCATCCGTGGGCGTGCAGTGCTCCGTGTTCGCCAAGTGCCCGCAGAAGTTCAGGGAGGTTATGCAGTGATCGCCACCAAGGACGTCTCGGTGCTCTACAACGGGCACCCCTACCGGTTCAAGAAGGGCGCGACCGTCAAAGCGCCCACCGCGCTCGTGAGGGCGCTCAAGGAGCAGGGGGCGGTTCGAGCCGCCGCACGGAAGAAGGAGACCAGCGATGATTAACGTTTCCATCGGCATGCTGGGCGTCGCGCTTCAGGATAGCGACGCCCCGGCGGAGCAGCCCACCATCAAGCACGGCCTGACCGGCGGCGGTCTGGTCAACCCCGAGCGCACCATCGAGCAGAAGGCCGTTGCGTGCGGCCTGCGCGCCAACGCCGCGAACGGTGCCTACGTCTCCGAGGTCAACATGGGCGTTGACTTCGAGACGCTGGCCTACGCCGACTCACTTGCCCTCTACTGCCTCGCCGCAATGGGCAACATCGTCTCAACCACCGTTGAAGAGCATCCCGGCTACCACAAGCACGTCATCACGCTCGGCTCGGTGCTCCCGCTGCTGACCTTCTGGGGCCAGATCGGTGACACCGCCCAGCAGACCGTGCACAAGGTTGACGGCTGCAAGGTTGACACGCTTGGCCTCACCTTCGAGGGCAACGCCCCGCTCGACATCAGCGTTACCGCAGCGGGCGTCGACGCGACGCTCTTCCAGTCTTGGGGCGACGTGGTCAACCCCTCGTGCTTCGACGGCTACTTCGTGCCCACCGGCGGCGACTTCAAGATCGACACCGCGAGCAAGACCCCCGTTGACGTGACCGTTACGCAGGGCAGCTTCGAGATGTCCAACAGCCTCGAGGCGAAGCGCGCGGCGGGTCAGGTCGTGCCAACCATCCTCGCGGAGGGCAAGCTGACCACCTCCGTGAACATGACCGTCGTGCCGGATGACTTCGCGCTCATGCGCAAGTGCCTCACCGGCGCTGCCGACGGCACCAAGGTCTCCTCCAAGATCGTGTACGGCTCCGCGCTGTGGAAGTTCACCCACTCCGCCGACGCCAACTGCACGCTCGAAGTCGCGTTCACCAACGTGCCGTGGAACTTCGAGATGCCGGAGGTCGACCCCGAGGGAAACGCCGCAGAGGTCGAGTTCAGCGCCGATGACATCGGCATCGACTCCGCAGACGGCACCCCCGTCACCGTGACCATCGTCAACAAGACCGAGAGCTACATCACCGAGTAAGGAGCAGCGATGAAATACGCCTTCGTGTTCACCAAGCCGGAGGACGGCACCAGCTTCGAGATCGAGGGAGGCCGCTCCGCCCTCTGGGAGGCGCAGGAGAACGCCGCAGGCTGGCCGGATCGCGTCACCAACCAGAACCGCCTCGACTTCGCGTGGGCCTACGTTGCCGCCAAGCGCGCTGGGAAGCTCAAGGAGCTTGGCCTTGACGGCATGGAGTTCGATGAGGCCGTCGAGGCCCTTGCGGACACCTACGACGTTCTCATCAAGGACAACAAGCCCGACGCCCCTTTAGCGGGCGCGCGCCCCGAATAGCCGCGCTGAGCCTGAGAACGGGGTGCTCGCCGTATGACCTAGCGAGGCTGTGCGACGAGTACCCCGCTGTTTTCGATGAGTACGTGGACATGTTCTACGACGCTCAGGAGGAGCGGGGGCGCAAGGCCGACATGGAGGCGCGAAGGGCGAGGGTAAACAGGATTTTCAATCGCGGGAGGAAATGATGGCGTTCACTCACGGCGGCGGCGTCCGCATCGAGGCCAAGGGGCTTCAGGAGACCATCAAGGCCCTGCGCTCGATCAACAAGGAGCTTCCCCGCGAGTTCAAGAAGGGCCTGAAGCAGGACGCCAAGCCCATCCTCACCGACGCGCGAAACAACGCCCAGTCAATCGCCAGAACCGGCGCTTACGCGTCGAGCATGGCCATGCGCGCGATCTCGAACGGAATACGCATACAGAGCACCGACCCCGGCGCGGGAACCATCGAGTTCGCCAACGCCGGGGCCGTCTACCTTTCGGGCAGGCGCAGGGGCCTCCCCGTCGGAGTCCCGCAGGGCAACCCTCCCCGCGCCCTCGTGAGGGCCGTCCTCGACAACGAGGACGCCGTTGTGGACGCGGTAGAGACCCGCATCGAGCAGACCATAAGGAAGTACCTCAATGGGTAAGGCAAGCATCTCCATCGCCATATCCGGCTCCTACAACGCCTCTGCGGTCGAGAGGGCCGAGAAGTCCCTAGACCGCCTCGCGGTGAAGACCGCAGCGGCAGAGGGCTCCATGTCCAAGAGCTGGGTCGAGGCAGGCTCCAAGGCCGCCGAGGCTGGCGGTCGCATCTACAGCGCCGGGCAGCAGGTCGCCGATGCGGGCGACGCCATGACCGCAGGGGTAACCATTCCACTCGCGGCCATCGGCGCGGCATCGGCCAAGACCGCCATAGACTTCGAGAGCAGCATGAGCCGCGTAGAGGGCGCGCTGAACGACCCCAAGGCGAACATGGAGGAGCTTCGACAGCTCGCGCTCGACATGGGCGCGGACACGGTGTTCAGCGCCTCCGAGGCCGGTGCCGCCATGGAGGAGCTTGCCAAGGGAGGCCTTACAGCTGCGGACATCAAGGGCGGTGCGCTCAAGACCACCATGGACTTGGCAGCCGCCGGAAGCCTTCAGCTCGCCGATGCTGCCAACGTGACCGTTCAGGCCATGGGCGCGTTCGGCCTCACCGCCGACGAGACCGGCGAGGCGGCCAACGCCCTAGCGGGTGCTGCCGCCGCATCCTCTGCGGACGTCTCAGACCTCACGCAGGGCCTATCTCAGGTGTCCGCTCAGGCCCACAGCGCCGGGTGGAGCATCCAAGACACCACCGCCGTGCTCGGTGCCTTCGCCGACGCCGGCATCCGTGGAAGCGACGCGGGCACGTCGCTCAAGACGATGCTTCAGCGCCTCGCGGCCCCCACGGACAAGTCCGCCGCCATGATGGAGAGCCTTGGCATCAACGTCCGCGACGCGAACGGCAACATGCTTGACGCCGCCGGAGTCGCGGGCGAGCTTCAGGCCAAGCTGAGCGGCCTCGACTCCGCGACGCGCGATGCCGCGATCCAGACCATCTTCGGCGCTGACGCGTCCCGTGCGGCCCTCGTGATGATGAACCAAGGCACCGAGGGCATACAGCGCTACACCGCCGCCACGAACGACCAGACGGCGGCCCAGCGCCTCGCCGACTCCCAGATGGGCGACACGCAGCGCAGCATCGAGGAGATGAACGGCGCAATCGAGACCGCCTCCATCCAAGTGGGCAGCGCCCTCGCACCGGCGGTGACCGACGCCGCAGAGGCCGTGGGCGGCGCTGCCGACGCCTTCAGTCAGATGGACGAGGGCACGCAGCAGACCGTCATCGGCTTCGGCCTCGTGGCGGCTGCGGCAGGCCCCGTGCTGTCCGTCACCGGTCGCATAACCAAGGGCGTAGGCTCCATGTTCACGGCGTTCGGCAGGGCCAAGCAGGACATCGCGACCTATGCCGACGCGCTCACGACGACCAACGTCGCGTCACTCAAGGCTTATCAGGGCAACGACAAGCTGGCGAAGGCGCTCGAGCGCAACCCCGCCGCAAAGGCAGCCGGTGGCGTTCAGCAGTACATCGACGCGGTTACGGATTCGATTGTAAAGACACGCGATTACGAGCAGGCGGTCAAGAAGCTTACAACGGAGCAGCAGAAAGGCTCCAAGGCCAACGCCGACACCGTAGAAGCGCTTCAGAACGTTGTCGATGCTCGAAAGCAGGACATGGACGCGGCCAAGGGAACCGTCGAGGGATACAAGGCCTCGGCCACCGCAGCGCAGGCGAGCACCACCGCCGTGACCGCCCAGAGCGTGGCCATGAAGGCCGCATCCGTAGCGGCAACCGGCCTCAAGCTCGCGCTGGCGACCATCGCGCCGCTCGCGATCATCGCGGGAATCACCGCCTTGGTCGGCGTCTTCCAAGAGGCCAAGGAGCACGAGGACAACCTGAAGGCGGCAACGGAGGGCCTTACCGCAGCGACCGAGAAGGGCGTGAGCGCCTCGAACGCCGGGGCCGACGCCTTGGAGGGCTACGGGGCCTCCGCCGGTGTCGCAAAGGTTGACATTGACGAGATGCTTGAGTCCCAAGCCCAGCTCGCCCAGACGATCAGCGACACCAACACCAGCGCCTCGGCCCAGATGGCGCAGCTTCAGCAGGCCTACTCGACCATCCAGCAGTACGCCAACCACACCGACCTCGCCAACGACGCGCAGGCGCGGCTCCGCACCGCCGTCGATACGGTGAACGACCTGTGCGGAACGCAGATACAGGTGACGGATGCGGCAAACGGCAAGCTTTCGGATGAGCAGGGCGCTATCGAGAACGTGACGCAGTCGCTCGGCGGCTACATCGACCAGAAGATGCAGCAGATTCAGGTCGACGCGCAGCAGCAGAACCTCTCCGCGCTCTACCAGCAGCAGGCCGAGAACATCACAGCCCTTACGCAGGCGCAGCAGGAGTACAACAACGTATACGGCGACATGGACACCTTGGCGCAGAACTACTACAACACCATGGCTGCGCAAGGGGTTCCCATTACCATGGAGCAGGCGCGCGCAACCATAGAGGCAACCGCCGAGAACTCCAAGTACGGGCAGGCGGTTAAGGACGCGCAGGCGGCCCTCGACGCTACCAACACGTCGATCAACAACGTCTCATCGTCCATGACGGCGCAGGCCGCCATAGCAGACGGAAACGCCTTCAGCATGCAGAACCTCGTGCTGTCCAGCTCCACGGTCTCGACAGCCATGAATGCCGTGGGTGGCGACATCAACGACTTCGCCAACGACCTGAGCAACGCGGGCGTGTCCGTCGAGTCCTTCCGCAGCCTCAACGACCAGCAGCTCACGCAGCTCGTCGCGTCGTGGGACGGCACCTCGCAGAGCATCATCACGACGCTCGACAACATGGGCGTCCAGATGGGCGACGCGGGCCTCAACGCCGCCACCGCCTTGGCCAACGGCATGCAGAGCGGGACGGTCAACGTCGACACCGCCACGAGCATCCTGAAGGCCGCCGCAACGGGGGACTGGTCTAGCGTCTCGTCGCAGATGAGCAGCGCTGGAATCAGCCTACCGCAGAGCGTCGCCGACGGCATCACCGCCAACAGCTTCACGGCATCCGGCGCGACCAACACCATGCTCTCGATGATCGCGCTTCAGCTAACGGGCGGTGACGTTCCCGCAGCCGCGCAGCTCCTCGGCCACGACATCGACCAAGGCCTTGCAGACGGCATCGCCAACGGGACGCTCTCAGAGGAGCAGGCTGCGCTCCTCGGCGAGGACGTCATCAGCAAGGCCAAGGACACGCTGGAATCGCACTCGCCGTCTCAGGCTTTCTACCGCATCGGCTCCGACGTGGACGCTGGCCTCTCGAACGGCATCAGCGGCAACACGGACGGCCCGCTCAGCTCGATCGCGCAGCTCGGTCATCAGCTCATCGACCGAATCAGCGGGCTTCCGGGGGACGCGCAGAGCACGGGCAGCAGAGCCTCAAGCGGCCTCTCGTCCGGCCTCGCGGCGGGAATCGGCGCGGTGTCCTCAAGCGCCCGCAGCCTCGCCAGGAGCGCCTCGTCCGGCGTCTCCGGCACGCCCTCAGACCTTTCGAGCAAGGGCCGCATCGCCTCAAGCAACTTCGCCAGCGGCATCGGCTCCGGCGTCGGCTCCACCCTCAGCAACGCGCGGAGCCTCGCCAGCGCCGCAAGCAACATGCAGAACGCGGGCAACTCCTACGGGTGGGGCAGCCACCTCGCGAGCAACTTCGCCAGCGGCATCCGCGCTGGTATCACGTGGGTCTCGAACGCCGCTTGGAGCATTGTCAGCGCCGCCAAGCGCGCCATGGGCTTCTCAGTCCCGGAGGAAGGCCCGTGGTCTGGCGCCGAGAAGGGAGGCGAGACCTCCGGCCTGCACCTCGCGCAGAACTTCGCGAGCGGCATGCTCAAGGGTGAGGGAACCGTCTCCGACGCCGCCAGAAGGCTCGCCAGCGCTTCCTACTTCGAGGCGAACAACGGCGGGTTCTCCTCCGGCGTGCGCACCGTCGGCTACGGAACGGCGCAGCAGGACGGCGGAAGCGACGCCGAGGTTATGGCCATGCTGGGCGAGATGGTGAATCTTCTGCGCGAGATAGCATCCAAGGACACCAACGCCTACATCGGCGTTGACGCGGTCTCCACCGCGCTCGCGCAGAGCAGCAGGATCACGGCACGAGGAAGGGGGTACGCCGTATGAGCTTCGACCAGAGGATACAGTTCGACGGCCACGACCTCTCACCGTACATGCTCGTGACCGACATCAAGCGGCAGGTGGTGCCCAAGCGCCGCATCACGCAGACGCAGGTTCCCGGCATGGACGGCGCGCTCGTCTCCTCCGTGGAGCTTGACGCCATCGAGGTCACCGTGAGCGGCTGCATCACCCGCCGCCTCATGAGCGAGGTAACCGAGGCGCGCAAGGCACTCTCGGCGTGCCTGATGTCCGCCGACCCCGCTCCGCTGGTTCTGCCAGATGACCCAACGACCTACCTCATGGCGCTCTACGAGGGCGGGGCGGAGCTGAGCAAGCCCGCCTACATCCCCGACGTGGAGCTTGTGTTCCTCTGCGCAGACCCGGTGGCCTACGGGCAACGTCGCAGCGTCGAGGTGAGCGGAACCAAGCGCGTGCGGGTCGGCGGGAGCTATCCGGCGCGCCCCGTCGTGACCGTAAAGCCTCCCAAGGGCAGCCAGTGGCAGATAACCAACGTAGGAACTGGGGAGTACGTGCGCGTGCTCGCGAGCTTCACCGGCTCACAGACCTTGGTGCTCGACATGGGGCTTGAGCGCTGCACCGTCAACGGCACGGATCACGCCGTGGACATCACGAGCGACTTCTTTTCCATCGCGGGCGATGCGTCGCTCATGGTGTCGGGCGGCACCGCAACCGTCGAGTGGGACGAGAGGTGGCTGTGATGCGCGTAGACGTTTACAGCCGGCACGACGCATACGTCGGCACCATAGGGGCGCGCCAGCTGCTCAACTTCGTGTGGACGGACTGCCTCAACGGCGAGGACACCGTGGACATCACCACGACCTTTCCGCTCAAGGAGGGGTACCGCCTCGTATGGCAAGACCTCAACGGCGTGCCGCACGAGCACGTGTGCCAAGACCCGCAGGGCGCGAGCGCCGCAGGGCTTCCCATCTACAGCGACACCGCGCTCAACTCAATCTGCGAGCTTTTCGGCGACTACATCGAGGACAAGCGTCCCTACGGCTACAGCTTCCAGCGCGCCCTCGAGGTGTGCCTTGAGCCTACCCGCTGGGAGGTCGGGACGGTAGACCAGCCGGGTACCGTTTCCGACGGCCTCACCTTCTACCACACCGACTGCCGCTCCGCCCTCAACAGCATCCTAGAGTGCGGCGGCGAGCTTGAGACCTCAATCACCGTCGGTGCGAGCGGCGTCACGGGCCGTCGCGTCTCCATCCTCAAGCACCGTGGGGAGGCGAACGGTCACCGCCGCTTCAGCTACGGCAAGGACATCAACAGCATCACGCGCACCGAGCACTGGGGAGCCATCACAGCGTGCTACGGCTACGGCAAGGGCGTCGAGACGGACGCGGGCGGCTACGGGCGCAAGCTCACCTTCGGCGAGATCAACAACGGCAAGGACTACGTTGAGGACGCCGAAGCCCTCAAGCTGTACGGACGCCCCGACGGCAAGGGCGGACTCAAGCACGTGTTCGGAAAGTACGAGAACTCGAGCTGCGAGGACGCGCAGCAGCTCAAGGACGAGACGCAGGACTACCTAGGCCAGCACAAGACGCCCGGCGTCACCTACGAGGCGGACGTGGTTGACCTCGTGGCCATGGGCCGCCCGTGGGAGGGCGTTGGCGTCGGCGATGACACGCAGATGGTAGATAGCAGCTTCGAGCCCACGCTTCGGTGCCAAGGGCGCGTTACCAAGCTGGTCATCGACATCCTAGCCAAGACGCAGAAGGTGACGCTCGGCAACGTGACCGAGAGCATCGCCGACATCTTGCAGCAGCAACAGCAGCAGATAACGCACTTGCAGAACCAGTCGGGCAGCTGGGACGCCGTTGCGGGAACCACGCCAGCATTCCTGCAACAGCTCATAGATTCGCTGAACGAGCAGTTCAACCTCAACGGCATGAGCTACATGCACGTGAGCTTCGAGAACGGCTTCATATTCTCGAGTGTTCCGCTTGACGAGGACGGCAGGCCGACCGCAACGGGCGGCACGGCCATGCAGCTGTGCTCGCTTGGATTCCGCATCGCTGCGGGAACCAAGGCCGACGGCTCCTACGACTGGCGCACGTTCGGTACGGGTAACGGCTTCGTAGCCGACTGGATCACGACCGGAACGCTCATGGCCAACCTCATCAAGGCGGGCCGCATGGTCGTGGGTGACCCTAACGACCCCGTTTTCATGGTCGACTTCGATTCCGGCGACGTGGCCATATCCGCCACCGCCTCCGTTGGAAGCAGCACGGCGGGCGAGATAGTCATATCCGCCGACGTTCAGTACGGCCTTTCGGATTCCGCCACCGCACAGCCCACGTCATGGACTACCACGGCCCTCTGGCAGAAGGGAAAGCACCTCTGGACGCGCGTGAAGATGACGCTCGCGGACGGCTCGGTGCAGTACACGACCCCGCGCCGCATCACCAACGACAAGGGCATAGGCGCTTCCGAGGTCGTTGAGCAGTACTACCTCTCCACGAGCCAGACCACACAGACGGGCGGCCAGTGGCAGAACTCGCAGCCGAAATGGGTCAAGGGACGCTACTACTGGACGCGCTCAAGGATAACGTGGTCTGACGGAACAATAACCTTCACGGAGCCGGTTCTTGCGAGCGCCCTTACCAGCGGCAACCAGTCGACCGACGATCTGGACACCAAGCTCGACAAGGAGGAGGTGTTCAACCGCCTGACGGACAACGGGGCGGTGCAGGGCCTCTACATGAAGGACGGCAAGCTGTACCTCAACGGAGAGTACATCAAGACCGGCACCATCAAGGTTGAGAAGAACGGGAAGACCGTCTTCAGCGCCGACATCGACACTGGCGACGTGACGATCTCCGCCCTTGCGAACCTCGCGGGTTCTCAGGCCGGTTCCGTCGTGGTGTCAACCGATGTGCAATACGGTCTTTCGGGCAGCGCGACCACCGAGCCGACGAGCTGGACGAGCACCGCGCTCTGGTCTCAGGGGAAGCACCTTTGGACGCGCGTAAAAATGACGCTCGCCGACGGAACTACCGAGTACACACAGGCAAGGCGCATAGCGAACGACGGCGGCATAGGAGCTAAGGAGGTAGTGGAGCAATACTACCTGAGCACCAGCAGCACCACGCAAGCGGGCGGCTCTTGGTCAACCACGCAGCAGACGTGGGTGGCCGGTCGCTACTACTGGACGCGCAGCCGCATCACGTGGTCTGACGGGACGGTTACCTACACCGACCCCGTTCTCGCGCGGGCGCTCACGAGCGGCAACCAGAGCACGAACGACCTAGACAACTCGCTAACGCAGCTCGATGTGTTCAATCGACTGACTAATAACGGGCAGACGCAGGGTGTTTACCTCAGCAACGGGAAGCTCTATATCAACGGAGACTACATCAAGAGCGGTGTCGTGGACGCCGCTCTCGTAAAGGCGGGAATCCTGACCGACAAGAGCGGCAAGAACTCCTGGGATCTGGAGAGCGGTGACCTATCTGTCACTAACGGCACGGTCAAGATTGCCGGGTCTTGGAACACGGTAGAAATCAGCCCAGAAAACGGTCTGATGATTACTGACGAATACGGAGACGTCGTGTTCAGGGTTGAGAGGGACTCAAAGGACACTTCCAACATAGAAGTCATGCGAATCAAGTTCGGTGAAAACGTCCTCGCAACGCTGAGCGCAAACACAAATCAGGACTGCACCCTCTACATGGATGTCTATGATGCGAAAAGCGTTCCCGACGCGAATCTCTCCGCAAGTCTTCAGCTGTCTCCAAAGAGCATAGAGATGACGAGCAACAGAAGAGTTTCCGTCGGAGCAACGAGATCGGTATTCGGGATTCGCATCACCGATGCCGGAATCCAGTACCTCAACTCAAGCTATGGGCGATGGGTCGGGTTGGAGGAGTACGTGAAAGACAGGAACCAATAGCACGATATGAATTGATGGGGGGCCTTTGATGTCCGTAGAGCACAACATAGTCCTAGAAGTCAACAAGAGCACGTCGCTCGTGCCGCCGCGCGTCGTGGTGCGCGAGGGCGACGTGGCCACGCAGACCATCAGCGCCCAGCTCATGAACGACGGCGAGAAATACACGCCCAGCGGCCTGACGGCGCGCCTCGACATCCTCAAGGCCGACGGGACGTGGGCGCGCTGCACGGCGTCCATCTCCGGCAGCATCGTGAAGTGCACGCTCCCGTCTCAGGCGGTCTCGTCACCCGGCTTGGCGAGGCTCGCGCACTTCGTGCTCTACAGCGGAACGTCGAAGGCGGAATCCACCGAGGGCTTCGAGCTGAGAATCCTGCCCGCCGTGGACACGTCCGACCCCGAGGCTGCCGCAGAGTACTACGATGACATGCTCACCAAGCTCTACGAGAAGTGGGAAGCCTACGAGAAGAAGGCCGAGAGCCAAGAGTCCGCGCGCGTAAGCGCAGAGAACGCCCGCAAGAGCAACGAGTCGGCGCGCCAGAAGGCCGAGGAGACCCGCGAGAGCCAAGAGGAAGCGAGGGCCACCGCCGAGGAGAACCGCGTGACGGAGTTCAACTCGCTCAAGAGCCAATCTCAAGCCGCCACGAACGCGGCGAACGGTGCGGCCACAAACGCCAACAACGCGGCGACCTACGCCCGCAACGTCGCGGACAACCTGCAATCGAGCGTCGTGGGGGACGAGGACGTGGCCGAGATGCGCGCCCAGATCGACAAGCTCGGTTCGATGCTCGCCGACTCCACAGGCGGGTTCTTCTACATGGACGGCACGGTGTACTGCCCAAGCTCCAAGGCGTCCGTATCCGGCAGCACCGTAACCTTCGGCTCGACCTGCACGGCGAGCGGCACGACCATAACCCTCGAGTAGAAAGGCAAGTAAATGGCAGACGCGAAGACCCTCAACGTCAACGGAACCAACTACAGCATCATCGACCAGACGGCGCGAAATTCCGCAACGCTGGCATCGACCAACGCCGAGTACGACCGTCAGGAGTTCAACGGCATCTATGCGGGCCGCAACCTCAACTCGCTGTTCTCCGGTCAGTCCGACCTCTACGCCTACCTCGGCGGGCTGTGTGACTCTGGCTTCGGCAACCTGCGCATCGGCGACTACTTCACCGTGCCCGTCGAGAGCAACAACCTCACGGCGCGCATCGCGGGCATGGACACCTACCTCAACGCCATGGACACGCAGCTCACCCAGCATCATCTCGTGTGCCTGTTCGATCCCATCGCCATTACCGACACGGACTGGCAGACGACAGACGGGCAGTACCTCTACTGGGGAGACACCGAGAGCAATCAGGGCACGGCGGAGGAGAAGCACCCGTACCTCAACAGCAACCTGCACAAGTGGGAGACCGAGTGGCTTTTCCCGAAGCTCCCGCAGGCGCTCCGCAACCGCATCATCGACCGCCGGTGCCTGCTTGAGGAGCGCTACAGCGCGAGCGGCAACGTCGAGGAGTCCACGGGCTGGTCTTGGGCCAACCTCGGCAAGGTTTGGTCGCTCAACGAGATGGAGGTGTACGGCGCGCCCGTATGGGGTACGCATGGCTACTCCGTCGGAGAGAGCTGCCAGCTGCCCATCTTCCGCCAGACCAAAGACCGCGTGAAAGTTCGCGTCCCTTGGTGGCTTCGCTCCGTCGTGGGTGGTTCGGCGTCCGACGTCTGCTGTTGCGCCAGCGGCGGCAACGCCAACGGCACCTCCCCTCGCAACACGTGGGTGCGGCCCCGCCCCGGCTTCCTCCTCAGCTGATTCATTCAGCTGAACCACGGCTATACTTACGGCGACCGCCTTGCGCGGTCGCCCTTTGCTTTTGTTCTTATATGCCCGCGAAGCGGGCCGAATTTTTGGGGGCGAAATGAGCCAAGTATTCCAACGGAACCGCAAGGAGGCCGACACGGACTTCCTAAGCCTCGCGGCAGACATACGCCTTGAGGTGCTTTCCCTCGTGAGCAACGAGAACGTGGTGCCGAAGCGCAAGAGGCTCATTCTGGGCGTCCCCATGGCAGAAACCGCCCGCTCGCTGGTGTACAACGTGAACAGGGCCAACCGCTTCTACCCAAGCAACTCCTTTAACGTGTTGGAGCGCAAGAGGTATCTGGGACTCGCCATGGCGGACTGCGATCAGCTTGAGCAGGACTTCCAGTGCCTCATCGCCATGAAGTGCACCACCGCGAGCGAGCTTGAGCGCATCTCCGGCATGATCCGCGACGAGGCGGACAAGGTCTCCAAAAAGCGCAAGTACACGCGCATAATCGGCAGGGAGTCGGCGGAGGACAGGCTTGCCGCCGCGAGGGCCGAGACCGAGCGCCTAGAGGCCGTGGTGCTCGAACAGCCGGGCGGCTATAATGCGTAGCGGTTGCGCTTTGTTATTCGCGTCAATTGGTGGCTTCGCTCCGTCGTGGGTGGTTCGGCGTCCAACGTCTGCTATTGCAACAACAACGGCAACGCCAACGGCACCTCCCCTCGCAACACGTGGGTGCGGCCCCGCCCCGGCTTCCCTTTCACTGCCAGACCGAGTAAGCGAGAGCCGAAAGCCGAGCGCAAAGAGGAAGGAAGGCGCGACCATCGGCCTCAGCGCCGTAAATATGCACCCCGCGCGGGGAGCCGGACGCTTCTTGCATGGCCGGGCGCTCCGGCGCTCAGCCCGGTTTCATGGTCTCCCCGCAAAGCGGCTGTTCGAGCGCCACTGCTAGCCGTGCGGGGTGCCCTCCATGAACTCAGACGACAGGCGCGCTGCCCGCAGGGCTAGGCGCGAGGAAAAGCGCGCCCGCAACAGGGCCGAGAGAATAGACGGCCTCACGCTTGAGCGTATCGCCGACATGGACGCGCTCTACGACGCCGCCATGAAGTCGAGGCGCGGTGTGTCGTGGAAGGCGTCTGTTCAGGGCTACTGCCTCCACGTTCTGGGCAACGTCTACAAGGCACGCCAAGACCTGCTGAACGGCGAGGACATCCGGCGCGGCTTCCACGAGTTCGACCTCATTGAGCGCGGCAAGCTTCGGCACATATCGTCCGTGCACTTCAGCGAGCGGGTCGTACACAAGTCGCTGAGCCAGAACGCGCTCGTCCCCGCGATCATGCCGACGCTCACCGCCGGCAACTCCGCCAACATGAAGGGCAGGGGCGTCGACTACGCTATAGCGCGGCTCAAGAACCAGCTCGCGCGCCACTACCGGCGGCACGGAACCGATGGCTACGTGCTGCTCGTTGACTTCAGCGACTACTTCGCGCGCATCGACCACGACGCGGCCAAGCGGCTCGTGATGAAGGCCCTCGATGACGAACGTCTCGTGGCGCTGACAAACGGCCTCATAGACGCATGCGGCGACGTGGGCCTCGGCCTCGGAAGCGAGCCGAACCAGATACTCGCGGTTGCGCTCCCGAACCCCATCGACCACTGGGCGGAGGAGATGGCGGGGCTTGAGGCGACGGGCCGCTACATGGACGATTCCTACTACATCGACATGAGCAAGGACAAGCTCAAGCTGGTCTTGGCCTGCATCGAGATACTGTGCGATGACCTCGGCATCACAATCAACAAGAAGAAGACGCGTATCGTCAAGCTATCGCGCGGCTTCAGGTTCCTCAAGAAGCGGTTCTACTACGGCCCCACGGGCAAGGTCGTCGTGCGCCCGAGCCGCGAGGCCATAACCCGCGAGCGCCGCAAGCTCAAGGCGATGCGCCGCATGCTAGACCGTGGCGAGATAACGCTGAGGCAGATAAACCAGTCATACCAGAGCTGGCGCGGCGGCATGCTCAGGCTCGACGCGCACGAAACCGTCCTCAGCATGGACAGGCTCTACAAGGAGCTGTTCGTCAATGAATACCCCCCCCCCGGAGCGGAAATCCTGACCCTGACTAGGCTCAAGGCCGCCGCGTAATCTCACGCCGCCCATACGATGTGCGCACCCTATGAAAGGAGTGCGCCATGGAGCGAACCAGAGAGGCCATCGAGGCCGAGATCAACGGTTACAAGCAGCTTCTCGTGCAGAGCGACTACAAGGCCCTCAAGCACGCTGACGGCGTTATGCCAGATGAGGAATGGGAGCCGGTCAAGGCCCAGCGCGAGGAGCTTCGCGCCAAGATCAACGCCTGCGAGGCCGAGCTTGAGACGGCCCCCTCGGCTTATGTGCCGGAGGAGGCATGAGCGGGGATGCCCTAGCGGGAGGGTTCGAGGCCGCCGCCATAGCCGAGCCGCTTGCCGCCCTCCTCGCCTTCACCGTTGCGGCTATCTGCTTCGTGGTCGTCAAGTGGGGAATGCCCCAGCGCCGCGCCCTCAAGGAGAAGCAGCTTGAGAACGAGCGCGCCATCGAGGAGAAGAAGCTTGAGATCGAGCGCTACCGCATCGAGGTGCAGGAGACGGCGGACAAGGCCCTCGACTCCCGCGAGCGCGAGCGCATCAAGACCACCCAGCAGCAGGTGGCCGCGCAGAACGAGCAGACGCGCGTCATCGAGACGCTTTCCAACGGCCAGCAGGCGCAGACGCGAATCCTAGAGGTGCTCTCTACGCAGGTCGGTGACTCCAAGGAGCGCAGCCACGAGATGGGCGGGCGCTTGGAGCACACCGAGGCCACCGCCCAGCGCATCGACCAGACCACCTCGCACATGGCCAAGCAGATTGACGAGGTTCACGCAATCGTCGTCCGACGCAAGGGAGCGGGCGATGAAGGTTAGAAAGGGGTTCAACCATGACCAAGGACGGAATCAAGAAGTGGTTCGTCGCGGCTGGCGTCCGCGCCGTCAAGACCGCAGCCCAGACGGCGCTCGCCGCCATGGGAACGACCGTGGTCTCCATTACCGCGCTGGACTGGCCGCAGATCGCGGCGCTCGCGGCCACGGCTGCGGTCGCGTCGGTGCTCACGAGCATCGTTGGCGTGCCGGAGGTGGAGGAAGGCACAAGCCCGCTCTCCAAGCAGCAGTAGCGCTCCTTCTCGTGGCCCTGTTCCTCTTCGGCGCGCTCGTGGTATGGACTCAGCCGCAGCCCGTCGAGGAGGAGCCGGAGCAGCTCCCCGTCGTGTACGACACGCCCGCCGAGCCGCAAGTCCCGCTCTACATGCAGACGGACGAGCGGTGGGGCGGGCTGCCCTACGCCGGCGCAGACCTCGCCACGTCCGGCTGCGGTCTCACGTGCGCTGCCATGGCTTGGGAGAGGCTTTCTGGCGAGACGTGCACGCCGCCCATGCTGCTCAACCTCGTGGGCAACGACTACGTTCAGGACGGGCAGAACTACATGCCCGGCTTCTGCGAGTGGATGGCGCAGCAAGACCCGAAGCTCGACTACACGGTTCTCTACGAGGACAGATCGCGGGCGCTTGAGGAGTCCGCCGCCGGGCGTCTGGTGTTCGGAACCATGGAGAGCGCGCTCCACGAGGACGGGCGCGAGTACGGCGGCCACGTGGTGCTCATAACGGAGAACCTTTACGGACACATCACAATCCACGACCCGTGCGAGGCGTATCCCGTCGCACTCGACTACGACGAGTTCAACGCCGTCGCTTGGGACTACTTCATCTCGATCGGAAGGGGCTAGAAATGTCCATGAACGGTATCGACATCAGCAACTGGCAGAACGGCATCAACCTCGACGCCGTTCCCTATGACTTCATCATCGCCAAGGCCACGCAGGGCAAGACCTACGTCTCCCCGGACTGCGCGCGTCAGGTCGAGCAGGCCCGCGCTCGTGGCAAGCTTTTCGGCGTATATCACTACATCGACGGTTCCGGCGCTATCGGCGAGGCCGACTTCTTCATCGACAACATCAAGAACTGGGTCGGCGAGGGCATGCTGTGCCTCGACTGGGAAAGCAACCAGAACAGCGCGTGGGGCAACGAGGACTACCTGCGGCAGGTCGCGCAGCGCGTCATCGACCGCACCGGAATCCCGCCCGTCATCTACGTGCAGCAGAGCCGCATGGCTCAGGTGAAGCCAATCGCCGACGCGCTCAACTGCGCCCTCTGGATCGCACAGTACGCAAACATGAACGCCACCGGTTATCAGGATGCGCCTTGGAACGAGGGGGCCTACTCGTGCGCCATCCGCCAGTACAGCTCTTGCGGCCGCCTCTCCGGCTACAGCGGAAACCTCGACCTGAACAAGGCGTACATGGACGCTGCGGCTTGGAAGAAGTACGCCAACCCCGGCGGCAGCACCTCGACCCCTGCGCCGTCCCCGTCCCAGCCGGCGGACTCCGCGCCGTCCGGCTCCACGCTCGACCTCGTGTACCACATCGTCACGAACAACATCAACGGCGATGCCCGTAGGGACTACTGCGGCAGCCGCTACGACGAGGTCCAGGGCTTCATCAACGACACCCACGACGCCTCCGCGTCCACGCTCGCCAAGTGGATCAGGGCCGGGAAGTACGGAAACAACCCGGTTCGCCAGACCGTCATCGAGGCGTGCGGAGGCAAGTACCGGGAGGCGCAGGACATCATCAACGGGAAGTCCCGCACCTACACCGTCAGGAGCGGTGACACGCTCTCTGGCATCGGCGCCAAGCTCGGCGTCAGCTGGAAGGGCATAGCGAGCAAGAACGGCATCTCGTCGCCGTACACCATCTATCCCGGCCAGAAGCTCAAGTACTAGGAGGAAGCCATGCAGACCATCAACGCCAAGTACACCTCTACCAAGCAGAAGGGCGCTCAGGAGGTGAGCCTCTACATCGAGGGGCTCCCTTCTGGCGGCTCCGCTACCGTCGATGACGGCTCAATCACAACCGACAAGCTCGCCTCCAAGGCCGTAACCGCCGACAAGATCGCCGACGGCGTGATTCCGGAGAAGTACACGCTCCCGGCCGCGTCGGCCTCCGCGCTCGGCGGCGTGAAGCAGGTCGATTATGTCGCAGACCCCGCCGGTGAGACGCCGACCAAGGCGGAGTTCATCTCCCTGCGCGACGCCATGGTCACCGCTGGCGTCATGAAGCCCGCGAGCTAGGCCGCGCGGCTGAAGCGCAGGTAGACGGCCCCGTTCACGACGGTCATCATCGTTCGAGTATTTTTGCAAACGGGGCACCCTTAAAGTCTGAAGCCCAGATACCCATCGGTACCTGGGCTTTTTGCTATCCAGCGCCGGGATTCGAACCCGACAGGGCCCCATGGTGAGCAAAGCGCGCAGCTCCCCCACTCACCCCAAGTCAATAACCGCTTCGTCGCCAACGTAGACAAAATCACCATGGCGCTGCGGGGCCATCAGAACACCCCAGCTCACAAACGCCTGCAGCAGCGCCAATTCAATGGTGCGCACGTCGTCGTACATCTGGTACGGCAATGACAGCGTCCCCGCGGCGATACGCTCCTTTAGCGCCGTGAGCTCTGGCGTCTCGTGTTCACCCGCCGCCAGCGCGCGCATCCACGTAAAGATGCGCAACGCCCTGTAAGTGCGGCGCTTTTGCTCATCAAGCGCGCAGTACACCTCTTCCATGGTGTATGCGCCACACTTCGTGTGGAACAGGAACAGGCACGCATCGCACCCACGCACCAGGTCGTCGTATTCAGCCTGCTTGCCCGCCTCGTGCCGCGCGATGGCGATGCTCTCGTGCTCCCACACCACGAGCACGAAGCGCTGCCCGTACGGCACACACGCATTGTTCACGCTGTTGATGAACGCCGAGAGCGCTAGGCGGTCGCCCCGTAGCTCCTCGCTCGACCCTAGAAAGATGCGCGTCGTGTGCATGGCGCCCTACGCCTCCGTCGTATCGGATGTCGCTGCCCCCGCGCGCTGGCGCAAATCGTCCAAATCGGCCTGCGCAGAAAGTTCCAGATCGGCAAACGCATCAGGCGCGCGCAAGGCAACTAACTTGGCGGACATCGTAGCAATGTTCATCGACGCAATAGCTCCCGCCGGATCGGTGGCACCGTGACGCAGCGCCTGACGTTGCAACCGCTCGATGACCTTGCGAAGCTCCTCGCCCTTCATCTTACCGTCTCGATACAACTCGAGGCGCAGCACAAGCGCGTTTTCAAGTAGCGTCAGCGCCTCGTCGCACGATGGATCACGGAACGCGAAGCTCGCGTTGTAGTAACAAGACGCCAGACTTTTCTTGTCGCCCAGCACGCGATACAGCTCGACCGCCCGTTTGTATGTGCTCAGCGCTTCGTCGAGGCGCCCCTGCTTATCCAGCACCCATGCCTGCCACCAGCGCATCCGCGCGGCCTGGCTCAACGCATCGTGATCGTGCAGCTCGCCCTCCTCGTCGCCCACATCCGCCGTCGCGGCGTCGGAGCCCCAGCCGGCGGCGCGCTCATACAGCTCCGCCGCCTCGCCGTAGCGCCCCGCGGCGTCGGCCCAGTGCTCTCCACGGCGCGCCACGTCGGCCCAGCGCCTCAACGTGCGCGCGAGCCGATCTTGGTAGCCAGATTCATCGTTCGCTGCAAGCTTGCGAAAAACGGTCACGGCCTCGCCGTAGGCGGCCTCCGCGCGCGCCGTCTTGCCTGCACGATCGCATAAGAGACCGATATTATCCAGGCACTCTGCGATATTCTTGCGGTACGCCTCATCTGGTTGCATCTCGTACAGCGTGCGATACTGCTCGACCGCCCGCTCGTACGCGCTCAGCCCCTCATCGAAACGCCCCTGCTTATCCAGCACCCATGCCTGCCACCAGCGCATGCGCGCGGCTCGACTCAACGCATCGAGGTCGCGCTGCGCGTCATCCGTGCCACCCGCGCCCGTAGACGCAACGCCTTCGGTGGCGGCGTCGGCGCGCGATGGCGCATCGGCGTCCCCGGAATGGATGGATGTAGCATCCTCGACATCGGTGTACCCCCAGCCGGCAGTGCGCTCGTACAGCACCGCCGCCTCGTCGTAGCGCGCCGCGGCGTCGGCCCAGCGCTCCTCATGGCGCGCCAGATCGGCCCAGCTCCTCAGCGTGCGCACGAGCCAATCACGGTAATACGGATTACCATCCGCCGCGAGTTCCCACAAAATGCCCATTGCCTCACTATAAGCAGTCTCCGCACGGGCCGTCTGGCCAGCACGATTATATAGAGCACCGGTGTTGCCCAGGCAGCGCGCATAATCCTCGCGATACACCACGTCGGGCTGTGCCTCGTGCAGTGCGCGATAACGTGCACGCGCATCCTCTAACATGGCGATAGCGCGCTCGTGCTGCCCCACTTTGTCTAGGCAGAGCGCTTCGTTGTGCAGAACATCGGCAGCATCACCTGCGGCGCCCGCCTTGCCTGCATCCTGTGCCGCCTGTGCCACGGCGCGGGCCTCTTCATACACTGGCAGCGCCTCGTTCGCATCCGTTTGTCCCAAGAGCAACGCAAGATCCAGCAAGCGATACACAAGCCGATGGTCGTGCATGCCCGGTTGCAGCCGCGCGAGTGCACGCATCACCGAAACGCCCTCGCGTATATATTGCTCGGCGAGCGCATTTTGCCCAAGCTCTCGGTACACGTTGCTCAACTGTGCCAACGACGAACTGAACATTTCTCCGAACACCGCAAGGTTCTCGCGCGCCCAAGGGCGACGCAGGGTAACGCACTCGCGCAGCAAACGCTCACCGTCTGCGAGACGCCCCATTTTCCAGTATAGACTTCCCAAGTTGTTGAGCGTTATGGCGTAGTCCTCGCCAAACGCCGCCGGATTCTGTTCAAAAAGTCGCCGGCGGATTGCCAACGCCTGAAGATACCACGCCTCACTCTCCTCGTAACGCCTAAAGGTCGATGCATTGTCACCCAGCTCAGCGAGCGACCTGGCAAAGTCGACGTCATAGCGCCCCGGATCGCGCGCCGCCAGATCGCGTAGCAGCTCCGCCGCCTCCCTAAAGTACGACTGCGCCGCATCGTGTTGATTGAGACTTGTGCAAGCAGTGCCCGCGTTACCCAGCGCAATTGCGAGGTTGAAACGATTATCATCGCTGTCACGTGCCGCTAACATGACACGTATGAGGTCAACGGCGCGCTTGTGGGCGCACAGTGCCTCGCGCGGTCGCCAACTCTGCCTAAGCACCACGCCGCGCGAAAGCTGCACACTCGCTTCCAAGCGCTCGGGATGAGGAAGTGGGCTCACCACGGCCTCGGCCTCGTCAAGGGTTGCTAGCGCATCTTCAAACCGATGCATATCACTGAGCACCACCGCCTTCGTGCGCAGACACCAAGCCAGTAGAGCCCGCCAAGGCGCACCCGCACGCCGAGCGACTTCAACGGCATGTTCACTCACTGCGAGAGCATCATCCCAGGCACACTCATCACTCAGCAGCGTGCCCAGCGCCTTGAGCGTGTTGATGCGCGCCGTAAACTGTTCATCGGAAAACGTCACGCCGGCGTGCTCCCACTCGTCGCAAACGCGCTCCGCCGCCTCCAGATACGGACGCGCCTCATTGTAGCGATTATGCCAAAACAGGAAAGACCCAAACTCCGCCTGCGCCGTGAACCCCAACTCATGCGCCGCCTCGCACGCCGCCGCCTCGGCAAGCGCCGTCTCGATGCGCTCCACCGTGGCGGTGTCCTCAATATGCGCAGCAAGCAAATCGGCAAGCTGCAGCTGCTCCGCAACCGTTGCGCGTAAGCGCTCAAGCACGCGGTCGCGCTCAGCATCCACCACCGCCAAATCCTGCTCCGCCCGCGCGCGATCGGCGCGAATCTCCGCCTCATCGAGCAGCGCAATGGCTTCATCGATCTTGCCCGCCTCCACGAGCCGATAAGCTTGTCGCTGGCGAGCGGTCAGGCGTGCACCCGTAGCCGTATCGCGCGTCATGGTGCGCATGAACGACAAAAACTGCCGCTGCGCCTGTTCAAGCGCCTGGGTAAGCTGCGCACGGCGGGCGGCGGCGTCACCGTAGGCCCGCGCTGCCTCATCGTTATCCGGCGCCTCAAGCTGACGCGCCTTGGCTGCCTGATACTGCGGCTCAAACGCATCGAGCGCGGCGCGCGCGTCTGCAATGGCACGCCAGCCACGGTATGCGGGGACATCGGCGAGATTCACGAGCGCTCGTCCATCCAGATACATCGTGTCGTCGCGCACAGAAAGGCCCCCGGCAGTGCCGCCCGTTGCGAACGAGCCCGCTACCTTCCCCATCATCTCATCTGGCGCGCTATCGAGTTCCGCATCGCGCGCAATCTGCAACAGCACGCCCAGCTTCACGGTGTCAAGCGTTTCGTATGTGTTATAGAAGTGGTGGAGCTCCGTATCCAGCTGATTGCGAAAACGCTCTAGCTCGCACGAGATGGAGCCTCCCTGCGGCACCACTTTGAACCACGTTACGATTTGCGGCGCGCCGTTGGCACGAAACGCCTCAAGCGCTTGCCGAAAGCGCTCCTCCATAGCGTCGTCGCTCGTCATAAAATACAAAAACAAGGCAAGCGAGCTGCCGCGCACCGCGGCATCGTAGTCTTTCAGCGGGTCGTTACGGCCGTCCCACTGCCAGCTCACCAGCCGAAAGAACACGCCGCGGTCCAGCATAATGCGGTTCAGCTCTGCTACGAAGTCACACAGAATGCGCTGATCGGGCTCAAGCTCATGCGATGAACCAAGGAACACCGAAATCGTCGTCTTAACGTCCGCCATAGGAGCCTCCTTGCGCCCGGGCACGCGCTGCGCGCTTTTCCTGATGGTAGTCCAACGACTAAGATGGGGGTATGACGATTCGGCCCGGTGGGCAATGGAAACGTTTGCCACCGGCGCCGCGCACCCCGTCTGAGGGAGGCATCATGGGCATCTGGTACGTGGCCGAAACCGCGCTCGGCGTGCTGGCAGCGCTCGCCGTGGTGGGCATGGTTATCTTTGTCCTGCACGATCGGCTCGACCAAGGCCGCCGACCGCGCGTTGCCGTGGCGACGTTTGCGGCCGTCGCCCTCCTGAGCTTTTGCCAGAGCATGCTCCTCGAGGTCGATACCACGGCGGGTGCCTTCCCCAACCTCACCGCTGCCGCCGCGACCGCTGCCCTGAGCTCGCTCGGTACCGCGGGGGCCGCCTTCCTGGGCGGCAACGGCTTCTCGCTCCTGCCCGAAGCGGCGGGTTCGGGCGGCCTTGCCTGGATCGCGGCCAATCCCCTCGCCTTTGGCCTCCACGCCCTCTTTGAACTCGCCAACCTGCTCGCCCTCGCCCTCACGGCGGAATTTGTCCTCTCGCTCTTTACGGGCTTCTCCACCCACTTGAGCCTGCGCCAAGGGCACTTTGGCGATGTGCTGATCGTACGCACCACCGACGCCATGCGCCCTCTTGCCGACCGGTTTATCGAGGAGGCGTGTGCCGAGGGCCCGCGCGCGCCGGCGGTGATTCTTGCCGAACAGGGTGCCGAGGGCGCGGGCTGCCGCATCATGGCGGCCGGGCATGCCGAGGAGCTGCCGGCGCATCTTGCGCAGCGCGAGCTTGCGTGCATCACGCGGCAGCTCCACCGCAATGCCCGAGATGCAGAAGCGGAGCGTATGCCGGCAAGCGCTCCGAGCGCCGCACCGGCACCAGACGCGTCCTCGGCCGGCGGGGCGGACGTCCTCGCACATCGAGGCGGGCGCGCACGAACCCCGCGCCGCAGCGTCTATCTCATTGTCTTCCGCAACGGGCGCATCTCCGTCGCGGTCTTTCACCCCGACCGTGCCGCCTCTTGGAGCTCCCGCGACTGGGAGCGTGCCCTCGACGGCCCCGCCACCGCGCATGCCGCAGCCGATCTCCCCGAGACCTCCCGCACAGCGCCGCGCCCTTCCGAGCTCTCGCTCACCGCGCCTTCCGATCTCTACTCCTATAGCATCGAGGAGATCAAAGTCCGCCAGCTCGTCCGGCAGCTTCTCCCCGCAAGCGGCCCTGGCATCGGGCTCGGCCTGCGCCCACTCCACGCCATGGTCCTCGGTGACGACGTCGAACGCGTGGTGCTCGCCATCGTCTACCTCATCCGGAACGGCCAGGCGCTCGACGCGACCGGCCCCGAGCCGCAGCCGTGCATACCGCGCATCGCCGTGGCAAGCGCCCAAGCCGCGCGCATCGAGCACCGCCTGCGCTCGGCCTACCCCGCGCTCTTTTATGACTCGCACGAGCTCCCCGACGGCACGCCCCTCCCCACCCCGCCGGCACGCTTTGCCTTCTACACCAGCAAGCTCGACATGATGGAACACGAGCCGCTCAACGCCGCTGATGTGACGTTCGTGATCAACACGCGGCCCGACACCGGGCGCGCGCCCTCGCAGCGCGAGGTGTGGCACCGAATCCTCGAGCGACGCGCACCGGGCATTGTGCCCATCTACGTGCAGTACGACGACGCCGAGGCGCCGGACTGGGTGCGCGAGAACTCCTTTGGCGGGCGCGAAGAGGCCCACGCTGACGACCTCAAACGCGTGCTCCTCTATGGCGGCACCGCCGACAGTCTGCAAAGCGCACTCGTGCTCCACCGCGCCATCGACCGGCGCGCGATGATGGTAAACCTGCGCTACGCCGACCGCTCATGCCACCCCAGTCTCTTTAACGATGCCGCCAACGAGCCGTTTCTTGCCCGGGCGCTCGCGGCGTGGGAGAGCTGCTCACTCAGCCTCTACGACCATGAGTCGAGCCGCGCCACGGCCGACTTTATCGTGGCCGAACGCCTCTTTTGGGAGCAGTGTGCCACCGCGATGCAAGGACAAGAGGAGTCGAAAGTCGAGGCCCGCGGGCACCTGCGCGACCTTGTGGGACAGCTTGAGCACCTGCGCTGGAACGCCTACATGGCAACGTCGGGCTACGTTACGCGCCCATGGGGAACGCTCGGTGAGGACATTGCCGCGCGGCTGCGCGAGCTTGCCGAACGAGGAGAAAACTTGGACAACCCGCAGGTCGTAAAGGCCGCGGTAAAGGGCGAGCTGCGCGACAGCCGGCTCAAGCGCCATACCGCGCTCGTCGACTGGGCGGACCTGCCCCGGGCCGACCGCGCAATCGCGGCGCTCTCCGACTATCCGGGCATCCGCGAGACTGTCGAGCAGGCAGGATGTCTCAGCTGGCTGCGCAACTGGGACTATCGCGAGAGCGACCGCGGTATCGCGGAGCAGCTGGAGGAGTAGGGTCGCAGTCGATAGCTGCCCCCGTGTGGGTGCGCCCCTGCGGCAACGCCCCGCTGGGTGCCGACCGAGTCTCGTCGGGTCCTCGATACTCCCATCGCGAGGCAGCCGCTGCCCCGTGCCAGGTTTTCGGCACTTCCGCCTCAAGACCGCCACGGTTCTGCCACGGCGCCGGGTCGAGCCTTAGACGCTTTCGCCACAAGACCACCGCGGCTCCGCCACAGCCCCACGCCGGGTCGTATCGTACGCTCTCCGCGCCCCGCCGCTAGTCCGCGAGCTTCTCCACCTGGTCGAGCACCTTGCTGATCTTCTGCTTTGCCTCGGCCTTCATCTTCTCGGCGTCCTTTTTGGCCTGGGCCGCCTCGAGCGCCTTGCGCTCGGCCTCGGGGTCGGGCACCACAAGCTCCGTACCCTCGTGGGTAGCCATCGTGAGCGCATGCTCGGGGCAGACCTCCGCGCAGAGCCCGCAGCCCACGCAATAGGTGGGCTCGAGCGCAAAGCGGCCCGCGCCCACAAGATCGCACGCATGGAGCGGGCAGACGCGCACGCACTCGCCGCACATGGTGCATTTGGAGAAATCGCACTCGGGTAGCGTAATCTGGATGTTCTCGGCGAGCTTGGGGTGCGCCTGTAGCGTAGAGAGCAGCAGCTGGCGCGATTGCGTAAGGACGCGACGGCGCTTCTGGGTGGTCGTTCCCGTGGCCTGGGCCAGCGTGCGTTCGAGCGCAGAAAGCTTCTTGTTATGCTCCTTGAGGCGCTGCGTCACCGTGGCGACCGCCGCCGCGGCCGGGTTGAGCTTGGACACGGTGAGGCCCGTGGTGCGCTTGATGTTGTCGAGGAACTCCTTGCGCTCGTACTCGCGGCGCTTTTGGCACACGAGCGCGCGCGGCTCAACCTCGAGTCCCATGCCCGTGCCCGACCACTCCTCCGCGGTGGCGATGGCGTCGCCGAGGATCTCCTCGCCGCCGGCGTTGCGGCACTTGTCGCAGATGCCGAGCGGCAGGTAAACGCTCACCTGCGGGAAATCGGTCATGATGGCAAACCAGGCCTCGGGCGTAACGTCGCCCACGCAGGCGATGACCACTTCGTTCTCGCGCGGCACACGGCGCAGGGCCCGCGTGCAGGTAACGTAGGCCGTGGTATGGGCCGTCGCCGCCTTGGCAACGGCATCGTAGATCTTCTTGGGCTGGACCCTGGGCGAAAGAATCGCCTCAGTGGGGCACACGGGCACGCAGAGCCCACACTTGCGGCACGCGTCGGAGATGTCGACCTCGCCGTCATCGACCTCGATGGCGTTTACGGGACAGACCTCCTCGCAGCGGCGGCACGTGCTCTTCTCGGACTTGCAGACAAGGCACGGAATCGCGTTGAACCGCGGGCGCTCCTTGTAGTCGGCCGGGTTCCACTCGGGGGTCTGGGCCTCGGGCTTACCGAGCAGCGCGTCGGTGACACCGCCGAGCGGGTCCTTGAGAACGTCGAGGCTCTTGCTGATATCGATGATGTCGTCAAAGAGGTCGTGCTGCTGCGCCATATCGAGTGCCCTCCCTGCATTTGGCTGCGATGCCCTGGCAACCTGCATATTCTACCGCGCACCGTTTGCCCGCCACCACGACAGCCCGAATCGTCACAGAGGCGCGTGGCGGCATCGCACGTGCAGCGACCTTTGCCCGCGGCGGCCGTCTCCGCCGTATCCAATTGCTTCTACTAGAAAGTATTAGTCACGCCCGGGACGAGCATCAGAGCCTTCCGGTCCCGCGACCTGCACGGTTCGTAACGCAGGGAGGCCCCGAACACTGAGGCCCCGGAGGGATTCCCTGGCGAACATTCTGCAGACGCGATCTTTGCGTCGAGGACGTTCGCCAGGGAACCCTCCGGGGCCTCAGTGTTCGGGGCCTCCCGGACAGGGAGTTACCGCCGTACTCGCTTAGTACATTCCGCCGCCCTGCTGACCAGCGGTAGCAGCAGCGATGGCATCCTCAAGCTGGGTGTTCTTCGGCACGTCGGTGACGGTGGCCTCGGTGATGAGGATGAGCGACGCCACGGAGGCAGCGTTCTGGAGCGTGGTGCGGGTGACCTTGACCGGGTCGAGCACGCCCATCTCGATCATGTCGCCCCACTCGCCGTTGGCGGAGTTGAGGCCCTGGCCGGCCGGCAGGCTCGCGACCTTGTCGACCACAACGGCGCCCTCGTAGCCGGCGTTCTTGGCGATGGTGGCCACCGGGGCGGTCAGCGCCTTCTTGACGATGTCGATGCCGATCTGCTCCTCGGGATCGCTGATCTCGATGTTCTCGAGCGCAGGCAGGGCGTCCATGAAGGCCACGCCGCCGCCGGCGACGATGCCCTCCTCCACTGCGGCGCGGGTCGCCTGGAGGGCGTCCTCAACGCGGTGCTTGATCTCCTTGAGCTCGGTCTCGGTCGCAGCGCCGACCTTGATCACGGCAACGCCGCCGGAGAGCTTAGCGAGACGCTCCTGAAGCTTCTCGCGATCAAACTCGGAGTCGGTGTGCTCAAGCTCGGCCTTGATCTGTGCCACGCGGGACTCGATGGCCTCCTTGGAGCCGGCACCGTCCACGATGGTGGTGTTGTCCTTGGTGATGGTAACGGACTTGGCGGTACCGAGCATGTCGGCGGTGATGTCGGCGATCTTGATGCCGAGCTCGTCGAGCGCGGCCTGGCCACCGGTGAGGGCGGCGATGTCCTCGAGCATGCGCTTGCGGCGGTCGCCGTAGCCCGGGGCCTTGACGGCGCAGACGTTCAGCGCGCCACGGATCTTGTTGAGCACGAGGGTGGGCAGGGCCTCACCGTCGATGTCCTCGGCGATGATGAGCAGGGCCTTACCGGCGCGCGAGACGGCCTCGAGCACGGGCATGATGTCCTGCACGTTGGAGATCTTCTGGTCGGTGATGAGGATGTAGGGATCCTTGAGCACGGCCTCCATGCGGTCGTTGTCCGTCACGAAGTAAGCCGAGACGTAGCCCTTGTCAAACTGCATGCCCTCGACGGTGTCGATCTCGATGTCGAAGGTCTGGCCGTCCTCGACGGTGATGACGCCGTCCTTGCCCACAACGTCCATCGCGTCGGAGATCTTGGCGCCGACCTCGGGGTCGCCGGCGGAGATGGTGCCGACCGAGGCGATCTGCTCCTTGGTCTCGATCTGCTTGGCCTGGCTCTTCATCGACTCAACAGCGGCGCGCACGGCCTTGTCGATGCCGCGACGAATGGCCAGCGGGTTGGCGCCGGCGGCCACGTTCTTGAGGCCGTCGTTGACGATGACCTGGGCGAGGAGCGTGGCGGTGGTGGTGCCGTCACCCACGGTGTCGTTGGTCTTGGTGGCGACCTCCTTCACCAGCTGGGCACCCATGTTCTCGATCTTGTCCTCGAGCTCGATCTCCTTGGCGACGGAGACGCCGTCGTTGGTGATCGTCGGGGCGCCGTAGGAGCGCTCGAGCGCCACGTAACGGCCCTTGGGGCCCATGGTGACGGTGACCGCGTCGGCCAGCTTGTTTACGCCCTGCGCGAGCTTGGTGCGCGCGGCGGTGTCAAAAACGATGTCCTTTGCCATCTTGTTATGCCTCCTGTTTGGAAACGATTACCTGGGGTGAGTGGGCGCTTGGCGCTACTCGACGATCGCGTAGATGTCGTCGGCGCGCATGAGCAGGTAGTCCTCGCCGTCGACCTTGACCTCATTGCCACCGAACTTGCCGTAGATGACGACGTCGCCCTCGTGGACGTCGATGGGCATACGCTCGCCCTTGTCGTTCATCTTGCCGGCGCCCACGGCGACGACGGTGCCGCGCTGCGGCTTCTCCTGCGCGTTGCTCGCGATGTAGAGACCAGAGGCGGTCTTCTGCTCCGCGGCATCGGGCTTAACGAGAACGCGATCTCCAAGCGGCTTGAGACTCATGTGGGATTCCTCCTTTGCTGGTGCTCCGGCAGGCTGCCGTGCATCCATGCCTTTACGTACGCAGAGAATAGTACCCACGATTGGAGACTTATACAACACGAAGGCAAAAAATCTTATGAATTGGCACTTAGATTTTCTGTTACGTAGCGCCGCAGGTAGGGCAGCCACGTGAGATTGGGGGCAGGTTCTTTTGTCACGCGCGGGCGACTCAGCACTGCTTGAGCAACAGCTCGCGCTCGGCAGCTTGGCGCGGGGCGAGCGGCTCCAGGGAGGACGCCGTGAGCTCGCGGCGGGCGGCCTCGGTGTTGCCCTGGGCAAGCTCCCAGGCTGCCAGGCGCAGCTGGAACCCCGCACGGTTGAGGTGCTTCTCGGTGAGCACCAGCTGCTCACGGATGAACCGCACGTCGCTCTCGCTCCATTCGCTCACCGGGCGGAACCGCACCTCCATGCTCTGCAGCAGATTGACAAGCTGACGCTCGGCCTTAGACCCCGCGCGGTAGCGTTCATGCATCTGCGAGAGCCGCGCCACGGCGGCATCGCGATCGGCGATTTTGCCCAGGTCGTTGCAGATCATCGCCCTCAGGTTGTACGCACGGACCCATTGGAAGTTGCGCTCACCGCGGAACGAGACGCGGTCGAGCCGCGTGAGCGCGTCGCGGTCGCGCCCGTCGTAGTAGTCGCAAAAGGCCAGCTCGAGCTCGATAAGGTTCGCGCCCGACCGGCGGTTGCGCACCTTGAGGGCCCGCGCCTCCATAACGGCGCGGTACTTGGCCACATCGGCATCTTGCCAGAGGATATCCTGCAGAGGCAGAAAGCTGCGTGCAAGCCGGATGCAGAACACCACAAAGTCGAGCGCTAGAAGCACCAGACCAACAACATAGAGTGGCTCGAGGTCGCAGTGCACCGCGTAGATCGACACGGCGCCGCACGCGAGCGCCAGGATGATATGCGTCACGCGCATGGTGAGTATGCTGCGGTTATAGGAACGCACGACCTCCTCGGCCGTCATGCCTACGTACGGTGAGTGCACGCCCGTCTCGGCCATGGCATCTCCCCTCGCTCGATCGGGTTTGCACACCATTATGGCCCGCAATGCAGAACTCAGGTTGATTCTGTTGCCCAAATTTGAGATTCGGCGAGCAGGGCGCCCATGCAGCCTCGGGCGACCCGCATTTTCACCTGCCCCCGCGCTGGCGAGGCAGAGACGTCGGCGGGGGATTGACGAGCCGCAACGTAACTTCGCCGCGCCCCGGAATTCCACCGCGCTTCGTCAATCTACCGGACCGAGAGGCGCCCCCCGTTTGACGAACCGTTGAGGAACTTCTGGGCGGTGCCGAGTTCCACCGCAAATCGTCAAAGGAGCGGCTGATATCCTGCCCCAGATTGACGAACCGTAGCGCAACTATGCAACAACCCGAAATTCCACCACGTTTTGTCAATCGCGCGACCCAACACGCGTCCCGGTTTGACGAACCGTTGCGAAACATCGCGGCAGTTCTGAGTACCGCAGCAGATTGTCAAACGAGCTGCCGATGCCCCGCCCCAGATTGACGAAATGCAGAGGAACCAAAAGCGCCGCACACCCGTCGACCGGTTACGCGGCGCTTCGTCAATCTGGCCGGCAGCGGACCCCCGACCAACGGTTGACGGGGCAAGATGCGGTACCCTCCCCGGCGTCCCCATCCGGGACCCTCAGGTGCCGCGGATCGGGCCGAACGAGGAGGGAGCGCGCCTCGGGGTGATGGCCGGCGTCCCGAGGCGCAGCACCCGTCCCCCGTCCGGGTTTCCCGGGTGCCGCAGGTCGCCCCGAAAGAGGAGCGCCGCGTGCTTAGGCAGGCAAGCGACGGCTTGAGGGGCGAGACGCGGCGCTCCGCGTCGCCGGAGAGGCTGGGGGCCTCAGGTGCCGCAGATCGCCGCAAACGAGGAGGGCATAGGCCTTCGTGCCATGCCCGACGAGTGAACGGCGAGGTGCGGTGTCTGAGGTTCCCAGGCTAGACGTAGAAGAGGATGTCGTCGTACGTCGGCACCGGCCAGTAATCGGCTGCGACCACGTCCTCCATCGCGTCGACCGACGCACGCAGGCGCTCCATGGCAGGGACGACCTCGTGCGCATAGACGTCGGCCTTCTCCTGCCAGCCCTCGGTCTCGAGCGCCTTGTTGTGCACGACGGTCAGCTCAAGAATCGCCTCGTTGATGACGGTCACGCCCTCGAGCAGACGCTCCAAGAGGTCGCGCTCAAAATTGAGGGTGCTCACGCCGCCGGCACCCATGACGGTGTCGATGCCCTTGGCGATCTTGGTTGCGTAGGCGCTGATGCGCGGCAGGTAGGTGCGGCGCGCCATGCGCTCCATGGTGCGAGCCTCGATGTTCATGCGCTTAGCGTACTTCTCGAGCTTAACCTCGTAGCGGCTCCGGACCTCAACCTCCGAGAGCACGCCCATCTCGTCAAAGAGGGCAATGGAGCGCTCGGTCACAAACGCGGGCAGCGCGTCGGCAGTGGTGGGGAGGTTGGCCAGGCCACGGCGCTCGGCCTCCTCATGCCACTCCTCGGAATAGCCGTTGCCGCCAAAGAGGATGCGCTGGTGCATCGTCAGGCTCTCGCGCACGTAGTCGAGCGCGCGCTCGGCAAACTCGTCTGCGCCCACGCCCTCGAGCGCGTCGGCGAAACGCTTGAGCTCGAGCGCCACGGCGGTGTCGAGCACCATGTTGGCGTCGGAGACGTTCACGGCCGAGCCGGGCATGCGGAACTCAAACTTGTTGCCCGTAAAGGCAAAGGGCGAGGTGCGGTTGCGGTCGGAGTTATCCTGCTGGAGCTTGGGCAGCACGTCCGCGCCCAGGTCGAGCACGCCGTGGGCGGCATGGACCGACGCCTTGCCGTCGACGATCTTCTGCACGCACTCGGTAAGAAGGTCGCCCAAGAAAATCGAGATGATCGCCGGCGGCGCCTCGTTGGCGCCCAGACGGTGATCGTTGCCGCAGGTGGCAACGCTTGCGCGCAGCACGTCCTGGTACTCGTCCACCGCGGCGATCACCGCAGCGAGAAAGACGAGGAACTGCAGGTTCTCCTCGGGAGTCTCGCCGGGGTCGAGGAGGTTGGCATCCTCGGTGGCAAGCGACCAGTTGTTGTGCTTGCCCGAGCCGTTGATGCCCTCAAAGGGCTTCTCGTGCTGCAGGCATACCAGACCATGGCGGCTCGCGATGAGGCGCATCTCCTCCATCGTAATGAGGTTCTCGTCCACCGCGCGGTTGGCGTTGGTAAAGACCGGGGCGAGCTCGTGCTGCGCGGGCGCGACCTCGTTGTGCTTGGTCTTTGCTGGGATGCCGAGCGCCCAGAGCTCGTCGTCGAGCTCCTTCATAAACTCGTTGACCGTGGGGCGGATGGCGCCGAAGTAGTGCTCCTCGAGCTCCTGGCCCTTGCAGGGCGGCGCGCCAAAGAGCGTGCGACCGGTGAGGATAAGATCGGGGCGGCGGGCGTAGTCCTCCTCGCGGATGAGGAAGTACTCCTGCTCGTTGCCGACCGAGGGAACAACGCGCTCCGGGTGCTTGCCAAAGAAGCCGAGCACGCGCTTGGCCTGTGTGTCGAGAGCCTTCATCGAGCGCAGCAGCGGGGTCTTCTTGTCGAGCGCCTCGCCGGTGTAGCTGCAGAAGGCCGTGGGAATGCAGAGCACCTCGTCTTTGATGAACGCCGGCGAGGTGGGGTCCCAGGCGGTGTAGCCGCGCGCCTCAAAGGTAGCGCGCAGGCCGCCCGTGGGGAACGAGCTCGCATCGGGCTCGCCCTGGATGAGCTCCTTGCCGCTGAACTTGGTGATGGCCGTGCCGTCGCCCTTGGGCTCGAGGAAGGCCTCGTGCTTCTCGGACGTGATGCAGCTGAGCGGCTGGAACCAGTGCGCGTAGTGGGTGGCGCCGCGCTCGATTGCCCAGGTCTTCATGGCGTGCGCGACGGCGTTGGCTACGTCGAGGTCGAGCGGCTCACCCTCCTCGATCGTGGCCGAGAGCCTCTTGTAGATATCACTTGGCAGATAGCGACGCTGTTCGGCGTCCGAGAACACCATCGTGCCAAACCGGTCCTCCAAAGCGGGCATACGGTCCCCTCTCCCGCGGCCGAGCGGCCGCGCTCTCGTACGGGCGCAAGGGAACCACCGGTCAACGGCCTTCACACCCCGCCAGTCGCCGAAACAACAGGACGGGTTGCAAAACGCTTTAATCAGTGGCTCCCTACGGCGCCCCAGAACGCAAACCACAATAGGGGCCGGAGGTTACGCGGCGGTTGCGCTTTGATTGCCGCCACGCGTCGAGATGGTGAACAGTGCGAGTCAGCGCGGTTACGCGTGCATGGCGGGCGAGTTACGGTTCGGTGAAATCGAGTGCCGTACACCAAGCTGAAACGCAGGGAGGGTCAGCTTGGGAGACCCGATGTATCGGTTGCCACGCGCCTGGGGGTGTCCGCAGCGCACAGAAAAGCCCGCGTCTCGCCGCCGTAAGGGGCGCTGAATCATCTCGACCCCCGATGTGAGCGTATCTTTTGAGATGTCCCCGTAGCACTCCACTAGACTAAAGCACTCAACTGGTCTTTTACTTGAGATTCATCACCGATTTGAGCGGTCTATCCGAGGGGCCCCAAAAGATGCACTCACTTCGGGGGTCGAGTTTCTGCGCAGGGCGCGAAATCCCTTGTTCGGCGCCTTGCCAGAGGACAAGAGGCTATTCCCACAGACCGAGGGCACGGGCGGTGTCGAGGCGTTCCCGCAAACGTTCGCGCAGCGTAGCGGCATCAAACGACCCATCGTCCACCTCGACGCGCGCAATGGTGCCATCGCGCATCGCCACGATGAGCGCCGAGGCGTCTGGGCTGAACGCGAGCGCACGCACCTCGCTCCCCTGCTCGCGCACCACCGCACCCGGATAGAGGTCGCTGTCGCGCAGAAGCGCCACACTGCCGTCGGAAAACCCGGCGGCAAACACCGTGCCGTCGGGAGAGGCGGCGAGTGCGCGGGCCTGGTGCGCGTCGACGGGCGTCCACGAGGTAAGAAAACCAGTTGTGAGCTGCCACGAACCGTCCTCAAAAGCGAGCGCAAGCGAGCCGTTCTCTTCAAAGCCGTCGCCTACGCTCACGGCGTGCGTCCCGCCCACGGCGATTGCGCGCGGAGAGGCGCCCGGCGTTGCCGAGACGCTCGCGACGCCATCGATGCTCGCAGCCGTGGTATCGGCGGGCACGGACGAGTCGGGCTCCACCACCGAGAAGCCACCCCCGCCAAAGCTCCCAAGGTAGATGCGCCCTTCGTCGTCTACCGCAAGGGCGGAGACCGAGACGTTCTCGATGCGCTTCAGCCCCTCACCGGTGGCAAGGTCGTATACCAGTGTTTGCGCCCCGTCGCTCAGCGCCAAGATGTCCGCCGTGGGCGACGTGGCGATGTACCAGGGCTCCACATCCGCCGGCACGTTGACCACCTGCGCCGTGTGCCCGGCAACATCAACCAGATAGAGCCCCCGCTTGCCCGTGGTATCGACACCCACCACCAAGACCTCGTGCGCCGTGGCACCCGGTGCGATATCCGAAGCCGTCTTTAGCATGCCGCCCAAGCTCGTATCGAGCCCGAGCACCTCTCCGGTTGCCGCATCCACCACGGCGATGGAGCCGTCGCGCGCAAGAAACGCCACCTGGGATCCGTCCGCGATTATCGCGCCATCCATGAACCAGAGGCCTGTGCTGGCCGTCACGGTGGTACGGGAGCTCGGCTCCCACACCGCAACCGAGCCGTCGGGAGCCCGCATGGCAAGATAGGTGCCGTCCACGCTCCACGAGAGCACGCTGCCCGCCGCGACCGGCGCACCGGAAAGCTCCGCAAAGCAGGTACCGAACACCGGATCGAAGAGCTGAACGCCCTGCGCGCTCACCACCGCGAGCACGTCGCCACCAGGAGATGCCGCCATATCATCGCAAGGGGCGTCGAGCACCGCCGTCGCCGCAGCGCCGTCTCCCGCGCCTGCCGCGCCCCCATCCTGGTCGATGCGCAGCACCCTATCGTCGTCCGAGACGGAGGCGCGCCATCCCGCGCCGGTTGCCGACGTGCGTCCCGCCTGCGGAAATGCGGCGTTCTCGAGTGCCTCGACGGCAGAAGCGTCGCCTGCGGCCTCGCCCCCGGCCGGCGCATACGCAACGGGAACACACGGCTCGAGGGCATCCTGATACGAAGCGAGCGTTGTTGGCCCCTCGCTTGCCGGGTCCTCCGCAAGCGCCGCCTCGGCTCCTGCGTAAGGGCTCTCGAGCAAGGCGCTCTCGAGCGCCGTGCGCCGCTCGGCCAACGCGGTGTTGCTCTGGTTTGCCTCGTCAACCTGGCCTATCTGGTAGGCTCCCGCCACAAGTACCATCACACTCGCCATCACGCCCATGACGAGCACCGACAGAGATGCCCGAACCATGCGCCGCCAGCGCAGCGACTGCTGAACAAAGTCCTCCGCCAGCTCGGTCACCGCCCCGGGGCGAGCCGCCACCGGCAGGAACCTCCTCAGGTTTCTCCGGCGAGCAAGGTTGCGCACGCGCCGCCCCGTGCGGGCCCACTCCGCCGCCTCAACCTCGAGGTCGGCAACCACATCGCCCTCCGGCGGACGAGCGGCAAAGCGCTTGGCCACAAACGCCGCGGCTTCCTCGAGGTCAACCTCGCTGTCATGCGCGGAGAGCGTCACAATCGGCCGATGGTAGTAGCGTGCCTGGTCTGCCTCGCTGCGGCATGGGCCGGAGGCAAACCATTCCTCGGATTGAAAGAGCACGACCATGGCAGACCCGCGAATCGCCGCCGTCACCCGGGCGTCCCACGCGGTGCCAAACCGCAGCTGCTCGGTATCGCGCCAAACCTCGATGCCCCGGGCCTCGAGAAGCGCCTGCAAGCGGGCGACGGACTCGGCGCGCCGGCGGGGATATGAGATAAACAGGTACGCCATGGCATCCTCCCTACCGCGCACTCGGCGCCGCAGCGGCGCACGTCATGCCGAGCTGTGTCCGAAACTCCTCGGGGAAGGTCTGCCATTGCGCAAGCGCCCACCGGCGCGGCTGACGAGCCCGCAACAGCTGCTCGGCACCGGACATACTCGTGCACCCGCTGTTGGACCACGGGTGCCACCAGCGGCCGTCCGCCTCCACCATGAGCTGGACCCCATCCGCCGAGAATCCCACTTGCGTAACCTCCTCAGCCGTCGGCACTCGCCAAGCACGGCAGGCGTGTGCCTCGCCATCCGCCGTGAGGTCGAAGGCGAGCACGGTGCCCGAGGCAAAGCCCACGGCGACGGCATCTCCGTCCGGCGCCACGCACACGCTCGACACCGCACCAAGATCCCCGTACGAGTCGAGGGGGATATCGAGCGAAGCCGACCGGTCGGACGATGTCCCATCGTCCTGCGCGGCGGCATCGCCTTGAGCGTCCGAGCCATTGGTCGCGCCTGTGCCCTCCGATGGCCCGGAGGTGTCAGCCGTGCGCGTGACCCGCACGAGCCCTTCGCCCACAACCTCCGCCGTCACCCCAGATGCCCGGGAGGATGCGCCCGCAGACGTGACGCTCCCCTCGGACGGCTCCTCGTGGGGCACCAGGGTATCGAGCGACCAGACGCTCGTAACAAACCCGTTTCCGCAGGCAACAGTACCCGTCTTGCCGATCGCAAGATAGCAGACACCCGCTATGTCGTTGGCGATAGTGCCGAGCTTGGCGCCCGTGGCGAGGTCCACCACCTGCACCCCGTCCTGCGCCGTGGCGACCACGAGCACGCTGCCGTCCGTTGCGAGCGCGTCGGGCGCGTCGTATGTGGTAAAACCGATGGGCCTGAGCTCCCCCTCGTTTGAGAGGGCCAAAACCTGGCCGTTGGCGCAGACGAGCGCATCCCCTTGGGGCGACACCGCACCGGTGAGCACTTCGGCGTCTGGGAGCGGGGCCTGCCGAACGGTCTTGCCCGCAGTCAAATCGATGAGCCGCAGCGTCCAATCTGAAGTGGATGCGTCCGCGTCGGACGCGCCCTGCGATCCCGCCGCCGGCTCCGCGCAGAGCGCCAGAAGGCCCGAGGATGTTCGCGCAAGGGCAAGGGCCTGGGTCTTGCTCACGTCGAGTGTCTGCGCCGGCGAGCCGTCCTCGTACACCGCAAGAGAGTTCGTCGTCTGCACGGCAATCTGTGAACCGTCGGCACTGCAGACCACGGCAACGCCGTCGGTGCACGCTCCGTCAAGCACCGAGCGCTCGCCCGATGTCAGGTCGACGAGCGCCACGCCCTCGGCATCGGCTATCACAGCCTGCGCGCCATCTGCCGTTACGTCAAAGGCAAAGGCGTCCGACGAGGACACACGGACCGTGTCGAGCGGATCGAACGTCGATAGATCCCACTGTTGGAGCGCCCCGCCCGACGCGCGAACCCAATAGCGCGTGCCGCTCAGCGCCATGACGCCCTCGCCCTGCCACTCGCCGGCGTTGAAGTTCTCGGTTCCGAGCATCCCCGTCGCCCACGGCCGCTCAAGACCCTCTGCCAAGTCGCTCACCTGCGAAGAGGCAACCTCATCCGCATCGAGCATCGAGCGATAGGTCTGAAAGGTAAAGAACGCCGGGTCGGTCTCGAGCCGCATGTTATAGATGGCCTGACCGGTGCGAACGGCATCTGCAACCTGCCCCGAGACGATGCCGCGCACCACGGCGACCACCGCGACGGCCGCCACGACCGCCGCAGCGAACACAAGGCCCCGCCGGCGGGTGCGGCGCCGCTGCCGGTCCGCAAAGACAAGAGAGGCTCTCGCATATTCCACCATCGTCGCGGTCGGCGGCTGAAAGGAATCGTCGCGCATCTCGCTGATAAGGGAAAGGGCCTGCTGTGCCTGGGCAACCTGCTGGATGAGAAAGCTGTCGTCGCGACCGCACGTTTCCCAACGCGCGGAACGGGCAGCAAGATCGTCGAACGCGCCGTAGAGCCAGACGTGAGAATGGAATATCTTCTGCCAGATAGCACCATCGGTACGGGCATCGGCCCAATGCCGCTCGCGAATGGGCGAGCCGGGCGCACCGCAACGCTCAGGCGTGATGTCATCGAGCCGAACGGGAATCGCGGCGGGCGCAAGCTCGGCTAGGTGGTTGGCACAATCGAGAAAGCCGGGCAGCCCGACGGTGGCCTCGGAGAGGAGCACCACGCAAAGAGCTAGGCCACGCAGCACGTCCGCATCGGGCGCACTCTCGGCACGTTCCTTGGCATCGCCCGCCTTGGCGCTGCCCGGTGTAGAGACCACCGAGGCCGCATCGGTGTGGGTGGCTGCCTCAGCCGTAGAAGTGTCAGCCGCATCGGACGGCCCGGGGGCGTCGGCACAGGAGAACATCTCGAACCGCACCTCATAGCCCGCGCGCCGCGCCTCATCGGCAGCGGCCGTCGCCGCAGCAGCATCCGTCTCGCAGGCCATGAGCAGCACGAATCGCTCCCGCCGATGGGTATCCATAGGCTCCCCCAACCCTCGCGGCAATCGAGACCATCATAGCGCAGGCAGCAATCCGCCCAAGCACATTAGGGGCGCCCAAACACGACCGAAACGAACAGAAGCCCCAAGTTGGCACCAACAACCCCGTCCACAAGCCAAAGCACCCGCACCGCCCAAGCACCGCCCGCGCCACCAGCATAACCCGCCGCAGCCCAAGCAACGCCCGGCACCCGCGTAACCCGCCGCACCCCCGCCGTCACCGCGGCAGCTCAAAGCCCGCCTCAACCCAGTCCCCAGCGCACCCTTTTTGCCCGCCCGCGACCCGCAAGGCTCATACGCAGAGCGGCCCGACATCGGCCCTGAAGGGATTCTCCGGCGAACATTCCGCAGGCGCTTGCGCCGAGGACGTTCGCAGAAGAACCCTTCGGGGCCGGCGTCGGGCCGCCCGTCGGGAGTATCAGCCTTGCTCGCTTAGAATGCTGCCTGCACCGCGTCGCCGAAGGTCTCCTTGAGGTACGCCTTGAAGTCGTCGGTCTGCAGCACCTCGACCAGCGCGGCGATGCGCTCGTCGTCCTCGAGCTCGGGCGTCGTCACGATAACGTTGGCGTACTCGTTCTTGATGACGTCGGAGTCGGCGCTCTCCTGCGCCACGGCGTCGGCGAGCGAAAGGCCGGCGTCGATGGCGTAGTTGCCGTTGATGACCGAGAAGTCCACATCGGCCAGCGTGCTCGGCAGCATCGCGGCCTCCTGCTCCAGGATCTCGATGTTGTGCGGGTTCTCCACGATGTCGTTCTTGGTGGCGGTGATGCCGGCGTCCTCGGAGAGGGTGATGACGCCGTTCTCTTGGAGCAGCAGCAGCGCGCGGCCCTCGTTGGTGGCGTCGTTGGGCACCGAGATGGTCGCGCCGTCGGGGATCGTCGAGAGGTCGCTGGACTTGCCGGCGAAGATGCCCATCGGCTCGAAGTGGATCTTGCCCACGTTCACGAGGTCGGTGCCGTTCTCCTCGTTGTAGTTGTTGAGGTAGTTGATGTGCTGGAAGTAGTTGGCGTCCACCTCGCCCGAGCTCGTGTCCTGGTTGGGGAGGATGTAGTCGGTGTACTCCTTGACCTCGAGGGTGATGCCCTGCTCCTCGAGCAGCGGCGCGGCAAAGTCGTTGAGAATCTCGGCATGTGGGCTCGGGCTCGCGGCGACGGTGAGCGTCTGGGTCTCGGCCGCGGCGGAACCGGTGGCGGCGCCGTCGCCCCCGTTGGAGCAGGCGGCGAGGGCGCCCGCGGCCACGAGGCCGGCGGCACCGGAGAGGAAGGAGCGGCGGGAGAGGCTGAAGTTCGTCATGATGGTTTCCTTTCTGTTGCCCCGCAGCACGGGGCGCTGATACCTATATTGGATGTGCTGACCACAGAGCTGCGCCGGGTGCAGGTGCCGGGCCGGCCGCGCAAGACGTTTGCGCAAAGCGCTCAGCTCAAAACGCCTCTAGCGCTTGATCGCCGCGCGCTCGCGGTTGGCCGCACGCTTGGAGGCCGCCTTGACGACCGACGCGGTGCGATGGTCGACCTTGCGGGCGGCGAGGTCGCAGACGCTCTGGATCACCTGCACGATCACGATCAGAATGATCACCGCGACCCACATGACCTCCTCGACGCGCCGGTAGTAGCCATAGCGCACGGCGATGTCGCCAAGGCCGCCCGCGCCGATGGCACCCGCCATGGCCGTATAGCCGAGCACCGAGATGAGCACCACGGCCACACCGCGCACGATGGAGGGCAGGGCCTCGGGCAGAAGCGCCGAGAACACGATGCGCGGCACCGAGGCGCCGCAGGCCTCCACCGCCTCAACGCTCTCGCGCGGGACCTCGGCGAGCGACTGCTCAACCATGCGCGCGATAAAGGGCGAGGCGGAGAGCACGAGCGGCGGGATGGTCCCCAGAATGCCCGAGCCCGTCCCCATGATGAGGCGCGTAAAGGGGATGATAAAGACCATGAGCACGATGAACGGGAACGACCGCAGAATGTTGACGATCCATCCGAGCACGGCGTTGAGCACGGGCGCCGGGCGCAGTGACCCGGGTGCGGTGAGATAGAGGACGACGCCGAGCACGAGACCGATGGCGTACGAGATGGCCGTCGGCACGAGCACCATCACGATGGTGCTCCACGTTCCCTCGGCTAGGAGTGCGCCGTACTCGGCGATAAAGGCGTTTACGGCATCAAGCATCCCAATCAACCCTTTCGAGCAGCACCTTGGCGGCATTGGACTGGGGGTTGGCGAACACGTCCGCCACGCTCCCCTGCTCCACCACGCGTCCGTGCTCCAAGACGGCAACGTTGCGGCAGATCTTCTCGACCACGCCCATCGAGTGCGTGATCACGATCACGGTAACGCCCGTATCGCGGTTGATCTGACGCAGCAGCTTTAAGATCGTGTTGGTGCTCGCGGGGTCGAGGGCCGAGGTGGCCTCGTCGCAGAGGATGTACTCAGGGTCGCACGCGAGCGCGCGGGCGATGGCCACGCGCTGCTGCTGACCGCCCGAGAGCTGAGACGGATAGGACTGTGCCTTCTCCTTGAGGCCCACCATGTCGAGCAGCTCGAGGGCGCGCTCGCGGTTAGCCGCGGTGACTTTGCCCGTGGCCGCCAAAAACGGGAAGCACACGTTGGCGAGCACGGTCTTTTGCGCCAGCAGGCCAAAGTTCTGGAAAATCATGGCCACGCGACGGCGGTAGCTGCGCAGCGCCGCGCCGGAAAGCCCGGTGATATCCTGCCCGTCGACGATGATGCTCCCCGAGGTGGGGCGCTCGAGCAGGTTGATGCAGCGCACAAGGGTCGACTTGCCGGCACCGCTCATGCCGATGATGCCCATGATGTCGCCGTCGGCGATCGTGAGCGAGACGTTGTCGAGCGCATGGGGCGCGCCCTCGGCTGCGGCATAGGCCTTGGTGAGATTCTTGATTTCTATCACGGGAAAAACTCCGCTCGATGAGGTGGTCTCAAGTGAGGCGCGCGGTCTCCCGCCGGAGACTGCGAAGGAGGCGCCCGGTCTTTACCTGCCCGCGATGTCTCGCGGCATGACAAAGTGCCCGGGCGAGGGCATCTGCATGACCATCATCATCGTGATATGTGCGGAAGTCGTAAACATGGTGTCTAGGGTAGCAGCGCGCGGGGCCGAGCGCAACCCGCGAATGTTATCGGTTAGTTACGCCTGAGCGCACCGCAGTACCCCTCCCGCGACGCAAAACGGGCGCCCACCGCATCTAGGTAGGCGCCCGTCGCATGCCTTCGGCAGACGTGCCGTCAGAATAGGTTAGGCCGCGTTCTCGCGCGCCGCCTCCGCCTGCTTCTTGCTCGCGTTGTAGGCCTCGAGCGTCACAACGTCCTCGATGCGCAGGTTGATACCCGCGACCTCGAGGCCCGTCATGGCGGCCAAGCGCTCGGTCACGCGCTCCTTCACGTCCTCAAAGATCGCCGGCGCGTAGCAGCCGTACTCGATGATGACCGAGATGTTCACGATCACGCGGTTGTCGTCGGTGACCTCCACCGACACGCCCTTGGTGAGGTCCTTGGCGCCGAGCGTCTCCTGCACAAAGTGGATGAGGTTGCCCTTCATGCCGAGCACGTGCGGCACCTCGCGCGTGGCCATGGCCACGATCTTCTCGATCACGCCGTTGGAATAGGTGAGCGAGTCCTCGGTCTCCTCGTACTCCTCGTCATCCTCATCGTCGGACGCCTCGTCGGCCGCCGCATTCTCCGGCTCGTCTGCAGCGGGGGCAGCCTCGGTATCCGCCGCCGGCGTGACCTCGACCTCAGGGGCCTTCTCCTCAGCAGCCGCATCCTCGTCCGCAACCGCAACGCTCTCGCGCAGATCCTTCTCCTGAGCCATCGCGACTCCTCTCGCATCGGCGGCACGGGGCCGCACGGAACCTGTGGGCGCCGTCCGGGCGCTACCGGCCGCCGCGCAGAAGGCGGCGGAAGAAGTTGACGATTCCATTATCCCCATCGCGAATCTGGCCAATCACCGCGCCCACCATCACAAAGACGGCGATCACGATGGTGTCCCAGAGCCCGATGGTAAGGATGAGCACCGCGAGCACGAGCCCCACAAAGCCGTAGGTCACGGTAAAGGGGTGCCGCTTGGCGTACTCCCACGCCGTGGCGCCGAGCCCCTTGATAAAGCCGACCGCGCCGCGCAGGTCGTCGGAGGCCATGGCGTCGTGGACCGCATCCGTTGCCGTCGACCACGCGGAGCGCGCGGCGTCGCCGGCAGACGCCTCCTCTGCCTCGTCGGGCTGGGTGGGATCGGTCTCGATCGAAAGCTTGGGAATCCGCACCGAGCGGGCGTCGTCGCGTTCATCGCTCATGGGGGACCTCCTTGGTCACAACGGTGGTCTTGGCGGGCAAAAAGCGCACGCGCGCCGTAACGCCCGGGGTGCCCAGAGTCTCGGCGCAGGCGCGCTCGATGCTATGCTGAATACGTTCGGCAAGCTCGGTGAGGCCTTGGTTGGTAAACGCGATGACCTCAACGGTCGCGCGCAGCTGGTCGCGCTCCCGGCCCAGGATGCGCCCCTCGACGGACTCCACGAGCACGTCCTCGCGCTCGGCGGCGGTGCGGATGGTCGACTCGAGCGCGCCGAGCGTAACCTCGATCTCGGGGTTTCCGCCGGGGTGCATGCTCACCGGCTCGCGGCGCGAAAGAAAGACCGCGAGCACGGTGATGAGCGCACCGAGCGCGAGCACCACAAGACAGACGCCGAGCGCACCCTGCATAGTGGGGTCGTCAACGAGCCGCTCAAAGCGCGCCGTGAAGGGCCCGTAGGTGAGCCCCGTCACCACGCCGAGCACCACGATGGCAGAAAGCAGGTAGAAGAAAGCACAGATCTTCTTGATGACGCGCATGCACACCTCCCGGGCAGACGGCGCGAACGCGCGGCGTCCTTGGCCTGCGCGACCCTCTGATTATACGCGAGCCGGGCCCGCGGCGACATGCCACGGACCCGGCTTAAGGACTTTGTCATAGGTTGGCGGGGCGAGCGCTTGGCGGTACTGCGGGAGACTCGGCGGAAGCGGGCTCCTGCGAGCGCCGGTGCGGCGGGGCGCTGTCACACCTGCGCGCTGACGCGCCGAGAGCGCTTACTCCTCCTCGAGGGCGGCGATGACCTCGTCGGTCATGTCCATCGTGCTGTAGACGTCCTGGACGTCGTCGAGCTCCTCGAGACGGTCAATCAGACGCTGCACCTTCTTGGCGTCGGCGGCGGAAACGGCGGTCGGGGTCGTCGGCACCATGGTGAGCTCGGAGCCCTTGACCTCGACGCCCTGCTCCTCAAGACCATTGGAGACGGCCATGAGATCACCGGGATTGGTCCAGACGATCCACTCCTCGCCGGCGTCCTCATAATCCTCGCCACCGGCCTCGGCCACGGCCATCATGAACTCCTCCTCATCGCCAGCGGCGCCGTTGGCCATGAGGTTCTCCTTCTTGTCGTTGGGGTCGACGATCTCCTTGGCAACGACGACCTGGCCCTTGCGCTCAAACTGGAACGCCACCGAGCCCGTGGTGCCGAGGTTGCCGCCGGAGTGGCTGAAGGCGGAGCGCACGTCGGCCGCGGTGCGGTTGCGGTTATCGGTCAGGCACTCGACGTAGACCGCCACGCCCGCGGGGCCGTAGCCCTCGTAGACGATGTTCTCGTACACGGCCGCGTCGGCACCAGCGCCAAACGCTTTGTCGATGGCAGACTTGATCTTGTCCTTGGGCATCGACTGGGCCTTCGCCTTGGCGACGGCGGCGGCGAGCGACGCGTTGTTATCGGGATTGGGGTCGTTGCCCAGGCGGGCCGCAACGGTGATGTTACGGGAGAGCTTGGAGAAGAGGGCCGAGCGCTTGGCGTCCTGAGCGCCCTTGCGATGCTTGGTGGTTGCCCATTTAGAATGTCCGGACATGCAAGACTCCTTCATGTATTTGCGGCCACGGGGCGCTGAGGTGCCGAGCTGGCCCATTTGAGCATGAACTTTAGCATGATATACCGTTTGCGCGCACCGGTACAGTCCCGGCGCGCGCTGCCACGCAATATGCAAAGAGATTCGAGGCGGACGTGCGAGGCCGCCCGCCGGCGGCGGGGCCGCGTTGCCACCCGCTTCGCGCGGAGCGCGAGATCGCGCCGTTCACCGAAAATAATTTGGGTGCCATCTCCCGTTATATACATTAGTGCTTTTTGTCAAAACCGCAGTTATATAGCATCAAACATCATTGTGATTGACACTTGCATGCGGGTTGACCATCTCCTAGGATACCGCGTCATCGCGACCCAACGCATCCGGAGGCGCGGTCGCGGCCGTGTAGTTTCTTTTTTTCTCGCCGTGCGGAGAGACCGCCGGCATGGGGAGAGGAGAGGTTTCATGGGAAGCCGCTTCGGCGCATCGCAGCCCGTGTATCGCGATGCGCCCACCGCGCCATGGGAGGGCGCGACGGAGCGGGGCGACCGGCGCGAGGACGCCGACCCGCTCGACACCATCCGCAAACAGACAATCGACCAGGTACTATCGGAACTCGGCTCAAGCCGTGGAGGCCTCGCGTCCGAAGAGGCCGGCTCGCGCCAGCAAACGGCGGGCAAGAACCTCATCGAGAGCGCGAAGAAGCGATCGCCTCTTTTAGCGTTCCTCTCAAACTTTACGCACCTTATGGCCGTCCTGCTTTGGGTCGCCGGCTCCATCGCCTTTTTAGCCGGCATGCCCGAGCTCGGCGTCGCCGTATGGCTGGTAAACATCATCAACGGCGTCTTCAGCTTCTGGCAGGAGCATCGCGCGAGCCAAGCGACCGAGGCCTTAAAGAAGATGCTCCCCGCCTACGCCACCGTCATCCGCGATGGGCAGGAGCAAAAAATCCTCGCTGAGGATCTTGTCCCCGGCGATGTGATGCTTCTCGCCGAGGGAGACAAGATCTCGGCTGACGCGCGCGTCATTCAGAGCTCTGACCTGCAGGTCAACCAGTCGACGCTAAACGGCGAGTCCACCCCGTCGCGCAAGACGGCCGATGCCGTGCTCGAAGAGGGGCTCTCCGCAGCCGAGATCCCCAACCTCGTCTTCGCCGGTACGAGCGTGTCGGAGGGCAACGGGCGTGCCGTGGTCTTTCGCATCGGCATGGCGACCGAGTTTGGCAAGATCGCCAGCCTGACGCAGAACATGGAGGCCGCCGAGAGCCCGCTCACGCGCGAGCTGAATCGCCTGACCAAACAGGTCACCGTCTTCGCCATGTGCATGGGCATCGCGTTTTTCCTGCTGAGCATGCTGGTGGTGAAAGAGCCGTTTGCGAGCTCGTTCATCTTTGCGCTCGGCATGGTCGTCGCCTTTATTCCTGAGGGGCTCCTGCCCACGGTGACGCTATCGCTCGCTATGGCAGTGCAACGCATGAGTACGAGAAACGCCCTCGTCAAGAAGCTCGACTCCGTCGAGGCGCTCGGCTCCACCAGCGTTATCTGCACCGACAAGACGGGCACGCTCACACAAAACGAGATGACCGTGAACCACTTGTGGACCGCAACGCGCGAATACGAGATCAGCGGCGTCGGCTACGAGCCGCAAGGCACCATCGAGGCTGAGGGGCGCAGCTGGCGCGCCGTTGACGACGCCGACCTCGAGCTTCTGCTAGAAGGGGGACTTCTCTGCGGTAACGCGCGCCTCGCCGCACCCGAGACCGAGGGCGGCCGCTGGGAGGTCTACGGCGACCCGACGGAGGCGTGCCTCATCGTCTCCGCAGCGAAAGGCGGTATCGACCGCGCCGAGCTCGAAAAACGCATGCCGCGCATCAAGGAGCTCCCCTTTGAGAGCCGGCGCAAGCGCATGACGACGGTGCATGCCCTCGAACACCCCGTCGACGGGGCCCGACGCCTGGCGTTTGTGAAAGGCGCCCCCAACGAGGTCGTCCGGCTTTCCACCAAGGTGCGCCGAAACGGCAAAACCGTCGAGCTCGACGACGCCACGCGCGAGCGCATCATGGCGGCAAACGACACCTATGCGGCCGACGGCCTGCGCGTGCTTGCCGTAGCGTACCGCCCGCTCGATGGCATCGACGCCGATGCCGACATCCCGGCGAGCTTGAGCGACTACGATCCCGACACCATCGAGCGCAACCTCACCTTCGTGGGACTCGAGGTCATGATGGACCCGCCGCGCCCGGAGGTGGCGGCAGCCGTGGCAGAGTGCCGCCGCGCGGGCATCCGCATCGTCATGATTACCGGCGACTACGGCCTCACCGCCGCAAGTATCGCCCGGCGCCTCAAGATTGTAGAGGGAGACGACGTCTCGGTCATCTCGGGCTTTGAGCTCGCGCATATGGACGACGAGGAGCTCAAGCGCCGCCTGGCCGGGCAGGTGGTATTCGCCCGCATGGCACCCGAACAAAAGCTCCGCGTAGTGACGGCCCTTCAGGAAATGGGCGAGATCGTGGCCGTGACCGGCGACGGTGTGAACGACGCGCCAGCACTCAAGAAGGCCGACATCGGCGTCGCCATGGGCATCACGGGCACCGACGTGGCGAAGGAGGCGGCGGACATGATCCTCACCGACGACAACTTCGCCTCCATCGTCGCCGCCATCGAGGAGGGGCGCGCCGTCTACAGCAACATCCGCAAGTTCCTTCTGTATATCTTGAACTCCAATGCACCTGAGGCCGTGCCGTCAGCCGTGTACCTGCTCTCCGGCGGCGCCGTGCCGCTACCGCTCACCACGATGCAGATTCTTACGATCGACCTCGGCACCGATATGCTGCCCGCCCTCGGCCTCGGCACCGAGCCTCCCGAGGATGCCATCATGGACCAGCCCCCGCGCGATCCCCACGAGCGCCTGCTCAACCGCCATGTGCTGGTAAAGGCATTCCTCTGGTACGGCCTTATGGCATCGATCGCTGCGATGGCGGGCTACCTCGTGGTGAACCTGCTGAACGGCTGGGCGCTCGGCATGCCCCTCTTCGGTGTGGGCGATGACACCGACCCCGTCTACATCCAAGCGACGACTATGACGCTCGCAGGCATCGTCTTCGCGCAGATCGGGCAGGTCATGAACTGCCGCACGGAGCGCACGTCCGTCCTCAAGATCGGCCTATTCTCCAACCGCCGCATCTTGGTCGGCATCGTGTTCGAGGTAGCGCTCATCGTATTCCTCACGATGTTCCCGCCGCTTCAGGCCGTGTTCCACACCGCGCCGCTCGGTTGGCAGGATTACGCGTTCCTCTGCTGCATCCCGCCCGTCGTCTTTGTCATCGAGGAGGCGCGCAAGGCATGGCTTCGCCGGCGCGCCCGCCGTTAAGCCCCGTCTATAGGGAGGAGACCCTTATGAACGTCATCATCGTAGGCATCGGCTTTATGGGCACGGGCCTTGCCCAGCGCCTCATCCATCAGGGATTCGCCGTAACCGCCGTCGACCAAAACCAAGCCGCGCTCGACGCCCTCGGCACCGATTTTCCCGGCAGGCGCGTATGCGGTGTGGGCTTTGACCGCACCGTGCTCGAGCGCGCCGGCATCGAGCGCACGGACGCCGTCGTCTCGTGCATGGGGTCCGACGAAGCCAACATCGTGGTCGCCCATGTTGCCCGCTCGACCTTCCGCGTGCCCCGCGTTATCGCGCGCCTGCACGACCTCTCCAAGGCGGACACCTACCGCCGCCTCAACATCCAGACGATATCGCCCAATGCTTGGGGTATCGCCCGCACCGCCGAACTTCTCACCTACCACCACCTCGACAACGTGTACGAGGTGGGCTCTGGCGACGTGGTCTTGGTGCGCGCCGACGTACCGGCGCTGCTCGACGGCACCACGGTGCGCGAGCTCACCGCACTCGGCGAGGTGCAAATCGTGAGCGTTTCCCGCGACAACGAGACGTTTATCCCCACGCAGGGCACCGTGCTCTCCGACGGCGACATCGTCTACGCCGCCGTCGCCACGAGCGCCGCGCGCAAGTTCAAGCAGATGTTCGGCATCGCCGCATAAGGAGGACGCATCATGCAGATCATCATCGTGGGCGGCGGAAAGACCGGTTCGCACCTGGCCGCACGCCTTACCGACGACGGCGCCGCCGTCACCGTTATCGAGAACCGCCCCGAGGCAGCGCAGCGCGTGCGCACCGCCTGCCCCGCCGCCACCGTCATCGAAGGCTCCGGCGCCGACCCGCGCGTCCTCGAGCGCGCCGGCGTCCATATGGTGGACGCCGTCGCCGCCGTCACGGGCGAGGACGAGGTCAACCTCGTGGTCTCACTGCTCGCCAAGATGGAATTTTCTGTCCCGCGCGTTGTCGCCCGTGTCAACAGCCCCGCCAACGCCTGGATGTTCACGCCGGCAAACGGCGTGGATGTGGGCGTGAACCAGGCGGAGATCACCGCGCGCTTCATCATGGAGGGCATGAACGCCCGCGATGTCTACACCCTCATGCGGCTCGGGCGTGACGACCACCGCATCGTGCAGGCGACGGTTGCCCCCAAGGCGCGCGTGGCGGGGCATGCCCTCCGCGACATCGCCTTCCCGGCGGAGACCATCGTGGTGGGTATCGACCACGAGGGCACGCTTGCCGTCCCCAACGGCGACACCGTGCTCGCCCCTGGCGACGAGGCCGTACTCTTCACCACCGACGGGAGCACCGACGAGCTGCGCCGCCTGTTCTCGTAAGGGTGCTCGGAACATACGGCGCGCACGCCCGCCTGCCGCGCGCGCCGTATAGGGGACGGGGCACGGGAGCTGCCGCGCATTCCGCGCAAGACAGCCAGCGTGCCCCGTCCCCGTATCTATTCGTATATCCAGCCCCTGTTCCCAAGGGGGCCGGTGCCGTAGGTGTCGGTACGTCACCCCACGTAATCGCGCTGGGGCCGTTTGAGGCGCAGCGCGACGATCAGCACGGCGACGCCCGCGACCACGAGCGGCAAGCTCAAAAGCTGCCCCATGGTGATGACACCGCCCAACAGGTACCCGAGCTGCGCATCGGGTACGCGCACAAATTCGACCAAGATGCGCGCGACACCGTACCCTATGAGAAAGATGCCGAGGAACGTCCCCTGCGGCAGCGTCGGCTTCTTGCGGCTCAAGAGATAGAGCACCAAAAAGAGGACCACACCCTCGAGCAGAGCCTCATAGAGCTGGGAGGGATGGCGCGGCACCTCGCCCGCCGCCCCGCCAAAGACCACGCCCCAGGGCAGGTCGGTCGGCTTGCCCCAAAGCTCGCCGTTTACAAAGTTGGCGCAGCGTCCGAGCGCCAGGGCGATGGGCGCGCCGATCACGGCGAGGTCGGCGATGGTCCAAGGCGAGATACGCATCACGCGACAGGCGATGAACCCGCCCACGATGCCGCCCACGAGCCCGCCGTGAAAGCTCATGCCGCCGTGGTTGGTCATGAGGATCTCCCACGGGTGCGTCCAGTAGTAGCCATCTCCGTAAAAGACCACGTAAAAGAGGCGCGCGCCGACTACGAGCCCAAAGAACACCGCAAAGACCACCATCGACAGGTCGTCGCCCGTGAGGCTGAGCCCCCAGCGCCGCTGGGTGCGCCACATCACGAGCGCGGTGAGCGCCGTGCCCACCACGTAGGCCAAGCCATACCAGTAGATGGTGATGGGCCCCGCCGAGAACGCGACGGGGTCCAGCATCTGGTAGAGATCGTTGAGCACCGGGCGACCTTAGAACGGCGTGTACTCGTCGTAGAGGTCGCTCGCGCCGGCCTGACCGAGGTCGTTTACGGCCACAACGCGCGTAACGCCCGGGACGTTCTCCTTGAGGATGCGCTCGATGCCCATCGAGAGGGTGAGCTGGCTCATGGGGCATCCCGCGCAGTGGCCGGTGAGCTCGAGCGAGACCTCGCCCTCGTCGTCGACCCCGCGGTAGATCATGTCGCCGCCGTCGGCCTGCAGGTTGGGACGGATCTGGTCGAGAACCTTAACCAGCAGCTCTTCGTTAACCGCCACGTTGGCTCCTTTCTGTATACGAGCGCCGCCCGAGGGCCGCGCGATCGCGCTAACGTGATGTGCGTATGGTACTACAAGCCGCTTGGCGCGCCGCGCGCGACCGCCGCGGCGAGCCCGCTGCCGCGCTTGGGGCGCGGTACCTGTGGACAAACGATGGAGCCGCCGGGCGTAAGGTTCGCATCAGGTTCCGGGTGCATCATGCAGGTGTCGGCGCGATACAGCCTTCCCCATCCCGCGCCGATTCGGCAGGCGCCCGCTCGCACGCCCTCCCCCATCCCAAGGGCGCGGCACGGGCGCTTTTTGCCGTAGGGCTGAGCAACGGCCGCAGCCGGCACCCCGCGCTGCCGGCGCGGCAGTGCCGCAAGGCCGCTGGCGACGACGGCGGGCGTGGGCCCCACCGCTACCCCAGCAAGCCGCCCGCCGCGGTGGCGAGCGCCACAACTACGCCCACGATGGACTCGCCACCCAACACACCGGACGCTATGACGATTCCCGCCTCATCCGCCTCCTCGCGCGCCGCGCCGCGCGCGGCCTGCAGACGGTCCCACCCAAGACGCACAAGCGCGCCAAGAACCGTGGTGAGCGTCATATAAAAGGGCAGGTAAACGCCCAGGCCGAGCATCATCGAGGGAATGCCTGCAACATAGAGCACCCCGCCCGCCGCAAGCCCGAGCACAAACGCCGGCACGCTCGGAATGCCCGCCACCATGGTGGCGACCACGTTGGCCTGCGCCGAGACAAAGAGGGCATCCGGACCAAACGCGTTCGGCCCATACGCCGCCACAAGCGCGACGAGCACCGCCACGGCCACGCCCGTGCCGAGGAGCGCGCCAATCACCTGCCCGATCCACAGCACGTGCGGGTCGGTCCCGATAATCTGCCCCGTTTTGAAGTCGCTCATCACGTCGCCCGCGAGACCGCAGGCAACGGCGATCACGCCCGCCACAAAGAAGAGCTGCACCTGCGTGGTACTCGAGAGCGCCGCCACCATGAGCAGCACGATGAGCCCAAAGATCTCCATGGGGTCGATGCCCGACTGACCAACGGACTGCGCGCTCATGACCGCAGTCACGAACGAGAGCGTAACGATCACCGCACATGCCACGGGTGGAAGACGCAGGACAAAGGCGAGAACGAGCGCCGCGGCCGCCACCATGAGGGCCAAAAGCCCGGGACGTTCCGTCAACCAGGCAAAGCGGACGCGGCCGGCGCGCTCCCCCGCCTTCTCGGGCCAGCGGGCCGCCTCCACGTGCCCCGCACCGCGCCCGACGCTGCGACGGCGCCCGCGCCCAAGCACGTGCGCAAGGATGACGTCCTTGAACACCACGCCCACACCGGCGCCCATCATGAGCCCCATGCCAAGGCTCGACACAATGCCCTGTGCCGCGGATACATTCCAGAGCCCCAGCGCCGTGCCGCCCGTCACGATCCCGAGCCAACCAGCCACGGCACCAAATGCCCACCACGCCATCGAGCGGCGTCCCGCAAGAAATCCCACGGCAAGGCGCATCGGCGAGTTCTGGATGCCGAGCGCCACACCCGGCAGCGCCGACGACGAGATAAGCGCGGGCATAAGGCCCAAGATGTCGCGTGCCACGCCCCACAGGCCTGCGAGTGCCATGGACGCAAAGAGCCGTCGGCCAGTCTCGCCGCCCGCGCGGCTCGCTATCAGAGTCTCGGCCGCCGCCGTGCCGATGGGATACGGCAGATCGGACTGCTCAACAAAACGCCGGCGGATCACCGAGGTGCACACGAGCCCCAGGAGCGTGCCCGCGAGCGCCACGGCGAGCATCTCGCCCCAGCTCACCTCGTCGGCAAGGCCCAAGATCCAGACGCCGGGGATGGTAAAGGCAAGACCGCCCGCAACCATTGAACCCGCGGACATGATGACCTGGGTGATATTCGCTTCGTTAAGGCTTGTGTTTCCCACGGCGCGCAACAGCACGAGCGCTGTGATGGAGGTAAAGATCGTCGGCCAGGGAAGAGACCCCATCTTAAGGGCCGTGTAGACCGATGAAGCGGTAATGACGACGCAGCCCACGCAGCCGATAAGGATACCGGCGGCGCTGAGCTGCCCGCGCAGGCTGGCGCGCGTGGCAGGTTTCTGCATAAGTGCTCCCTCGTATATCCGCTCCCCCTAAAGCGGGGAGTCGGGTTACGGCAATGCCTGCCCAGTATAGCCGAGCCACCGGGGCGTCTGCCGTACAATGTTTGGCGGGAAGGAACCCTGCACCGTTACGTTGCGCGTCCGAGGAGGACCGATGCCCGATACCGCTACGCAGCACGTGCTCACCGTCGACGTGGGCAATACCACCACCCGCCTCGGGCTCTTCTGCGTGCGCGGCGCGAGGCGGCGCGGTGCTGGCGCCGGTGCCAACGCCGCGACGCCCGACCTCCTGGGCACCTGCGAGCTCACAACCCCGGCGCGCATCACCTCCGACGAGGCGCGCATCCAGGTTGCGCAGGCGCTCCACGTGCTACCAAGCGCCGAGGTCAACGGCGCCATGCTCTCGTGCGTGGTCCCCGCACTCACCGAGACCTGGCGGCGCGCGCTCGAGGTGCTCTCGCCCACGCGACCGCTTGTGGTGGGACCCGGCCTTAAGACCGGCGTGCGTATGCGCTATGACGACCCCTCCGAGGTTGGCCCCGACCGCATTGCGGACGTGGTGGCGGCGCGCTCCGCCTACGGGACACCCGTCGTGGTGGTTGACCTGGGAACGACCACCAACTTTGAGGTCGTCGATGCAACTGGCACCTTTGCCGGCGGCATCATCGCCCCGGGCATTGCGCTCGGTGCGCAGGCGCTCGCCCAGGCGGCCGCGCGCCTGCCGCAGATCGAACTCGCCGCACCGGCGCACGTCATAGGCACGAGCACGCGCGCCGCCATGCAGTCGGGTGTGGTCTTTGGCGAGGTCGCGCGTATCGACGGGCTGCTTACTGCCCTCATGGCTGAGCTTGGCGAGGAGGCTCCCGTGGTGCTCACCGGCAGCGACGGTGAGCGTATCCAGCCGCTTCTTCGCCACACGGCAACCGTGGACGAAACCCTCACGCTCCGCGGGCTCGCGCTGCTTTGGCAGAACAACCGCCGGTAACGAGGCGGCCCGCAGCGAATCGAGCTTGATGCTACGCTGGTATGCATTTTTAGCTCGGGATATGCAGAGTTATGTATGGATCCGCCAGCCGCGATCTTGTCGGGGCGCAAACGGCCGGCCCATGGTCAAAATCCCGAGAAATCAACGATTCCAGGGGCCGCACCGGACGCATGGCGAGCGGGCGGGCGCGTGCCGATACCAAAACCGCAGGTCGCGTTTTATGCATAGCCGCTACCCGATGGCCGAATCGTTGATTTCTCCGAATTTTGACCACCCGGGACATCCCTGCAAGCAAAACGAGAGCAGCAGCTGCCCCACTTGGCTGGATATGAGGTGTCAACCCGACGAGAATGCCACATCGCCGGGAAGGTGCGTCTGCGACGGCGGGGCGCCCCGCTGGCGGATTGACAAACCGTAGCGAAACTTCGCCACGCCCCGAAATTCCACCACGCATCGTCAATCTATCGGACCGAGCGACGCCCCCGTCTGACGAACCGCCGCAGAACTTCGCGGCGGCGCCGAGTACCACCGCAGATCGTCAAACGAGAAGCCGACAACCCGTCCAAGATTGACCAAGCGCAGGGAAACCGAAGCGCCGCGCACCCGACAACCGGTTGCGCGGCGCTTCGTCAAACTATCCAGTGGTGGACGAGTGAGCCCCAGAGGTGCGATGTCCGGCCCCAGGGGCTCCGTCCGGATTCCCCGGGTGCCGCAGACCGCCGCGAACGAGGAGGGCATAGGCCTTCGCGCCATGCCCGACGAGTGAACGGCGAGGTGCGGTGCCCGGGGAAGCCTGGCTAGACGTAGAAGAGGATGTCGTCGTAGGTCGGCACCGGCCAGTAGTCCTCAGCGACGATCTCCTCCATGGCGTCCACGGTCATGCGCAGCGCCTCCATAGCGGGCGCGACCTCGTGCGCGTAGCAGTTGGCCTGCTCCTGCGCATCCACGATGGCCTCTGCCTTGGTGTGCACCGAGACGAGCGCCGCTATGGCCTCGTTGATGTGCGTGATGCCGTCGCAAAGCGCGTTCAGCGTCTTCTGCTCCCACTCCATGGCGGCGTCGGCGCCCGCGGCGCGGATGGTCTCCAGACCCTTGGCAACCTTGGTGGCGTACGCGGTGATGACGGGACGATACGTGCGGCGCGCCTCGCGCACCATGGTCGTGGCCTCGATGTTCATGAGCTTGTTGTACTTCTCGAGCTTGGCCTCGTAGCGGCTGAAGGCCTCGGTCTCGCTGAGCACGCCCATGCGCTCCCACAGCGCCACGTTCTTGGGCGCAATCATGGCAGGCAGCGCATCGGCCGTGGTGCGCAGGTTGGCCAGGCCGCGGCGCTCGGCCTCGACCTGCCACTCCTCGGAGTAGCCGTCGCCCGAGAAGAGGATGCGGCGGTGCTCGTTCAGGCTCTTCTTGCAGTACTCGAGCGCCGCGTCGGCAAAGTCGTCCACGGCCACGCCCTCGAGCGCGTCGGCAAAGTGCATGAGCGCCTCGGCTACAGCGGTGTCGAGCACGAGGTTGCAATCGCTTGGGTTGGCCTCGGAGCCCACCGCGCGGAACTCAAACTTGTTGCCGGTAAAGGCGAAGGGCGAGGTGCGGTTGCGGTCGGTGTTGTCCTGCTGGAGCTTGGGCAGCACGTCGGCGCCCAGGTCGAGCACGCCGTGCTGCGCGTGCACGGAGGCCTTGCCGTCCATGATCTTCTGCACGACCTCGGTGAGCTGGTCGCCCAAGAAGATCGAGATGATCGCCGGGGGCGCCTCGTTAGCGCCCAGACGGTGATCGTTGCCGCACGAGGCGGCCGACATGCGCAGAAGGTCCTGGTAGTTGTCCACAGCCTCGATCACCGCAGTGAGGAAGACCACAAACTGCAGGTTCTCGAGCGGGGTATCGCCGGGATCGAGCAGGTTCTCGTCCTCGGTAGCGAGCGACCAGTTGTTGTGCTTGCCCGAGCCGTTGATGCCCTCAAAGGGCTTCTCGTGCAGCAGGCACACAAGGTCGTGGCGGCTCGCGATGAGCTTCATCTTCTCCATGATGAGGAGGTTGTTGTCCACGGCCTGGTTGAGATCGGAGTAGACGGGAGCGAGCTCGTGCTGGCAGGGAGCGACCTCGTTGTGCTTGGTCTTGGAGGGAATGCCGAGCGCCCAGAGTTCGTTGTCGAGGTCCTTCATGTACTTGGAGACCGAGGGGCGGATGGCGCCGAAGTAGTGCTCCTCGAGCTCCTGGCCCTTGCAGGGCGGCGCGCCAAAGAGCGTGCGCCCGCAGATGACGAGGTCACGGCGACGGCGGTAGGCATCCTTCTTGATGATGAAGTACTCCTGCTCATCGCCCACCGAGGGAACAACGCGCTTGGGATATTTGCCAAAGAGCGCGAGCACGCGCTTGGCCTGGGTGTCGAGCACCTTCATCGAGCGTAGAAGCGGGGTCTTCTTGTCGAGCGCCTCACCGTTGTAGGAGCAAAACGCCGTGGGGATGCAGAGCACGTCGTCTTTGATGAAGGCCGGGCTCGTGGGGTCCCAAGCGGTGTAGCCGCGCGCCTCAAAGGTCGCACGCAGGCCGCCGTTGGGGAAGCTCGACGCATCGGGCTCGCCCTTGATGAGCGCCTTGCCGGTGAACTTGGTGATGGCCGTGCCGTCGCCCACGGGCTCGAGGAAGCTGTCGTGCTTCTCGCTCGTAATGCCCGAGAGTGGCTGGAACCAGTGCGCGTAGTGGGTGGCGCCCTGCTCGAGCGCCCAGGTCTTCATGGCGTGCGCGACGGCGTTGGCCACGTCGAGGTCGAGCGGCTCGCCCCCCTCGATGGTGGCGAAGAGACGCTTCCACACGTCCTTGGGGAGGTACTCCTTCATCACGTGCTCGGAGAACACCTTGGTTCCGTAGCGCTCGGTCAGATTCGCCATGCGTGAGCTCCCTTCATCGTGGCGGCACGGCACAACACACCCGCGGAACGCTGGTAGAGGGGCCGATCGCCCGGTGCCGCCCGGAGCCGTCGCGCGGCACCGGGTGCACGGGCCCGCCCGAACGCGCCGTCGCGAGCGTGTTGCCGGTGCAAAACATACTGCAAAGGGTACACGAGCGCGCCCGCACGCAGGGCGGCAACACGGTGGGCTCGCAAAAAATCATCGCCCGCGGGGTTATCGCTGCCGCACGAACCCCAATCCGCGAGGTCGCGGGGCATTGCCGCAGCCGCCAGGCCAAGCGCACGCGCCCGACCGGGGTCGAAACGAAGCGGAAACACGCTTGCAAACCGACGGCAACCGGACGGAAAACCCGCCGCAACCCGCAACCCCTACGATGGGCGGGCTGCAGTCTCGCTCTCGGGCTGCCGGGTGTCGGCAATCGCGCGCCGGCCCGACCGCACCCGGCAGAGCTCGGCCGGCGCCGCCAGCTCAACGTGTCGACCTGCCCGGCGCCACCAACCCGGCCCCGCCGAGAAGCCAGACCGCCCCTGACCCCCAAGTACCCTGTGGAGGACCCATGTCAACCACCAACGCCCCGCGCACCCTCTACCGCCCCGAGTTCGAGCATGACGCCTGCGGCATCGGCGCCCTGGCCGCGCTCGACGGCGTGCGCAGCCACCAGATCCTCGACGACGCGCTCTCGGTGCTCGTCAACCTCGAGCACCGCGGCGGCACCGGCTTGGAGAAGAACACCGGCGACGGCGCGGGCATCCTCTTTCAGATCCCGCACCACTTCTTCCGCAAAGAGGCTCAGAAGGAGGGCCAGCTTCTCCCCGCCGAGGGCGACTACGGCGTGGCGATGCTCTTTCTCCCCCAGGATCCGCAGGGCGTGCGCGACGCGCGGCGCCTCTTTGAGGACGGCTGCGCCGCCTCGAGCGTGCCCGTGCTCTTTTGGCGCGAGGTCCCCGTCGACCCGCACGACCTCGGTGAGACGGCGCGGGCCTGCATGCCCACCATCGTCCAGGCGTTTCTGGCGCGCCCGAAGGAGGTCGAGCCGGGCGACGACTTTGAGCGGCGCCTCTACGTGTGCCGCCGCACCATCGAGAAGCGCGCCCGGGCTGCCCACGAGCTTCAGGGCAAGATCTTCTACGTGTGCTCGATGAGCGCCCGGACCATCGTCTACAAGGGCATGCTCGTGGCCACCCAGATGCGCCGGTTCTTTACCGACCTCAACGACGCCGCCGTCAAAACCGCCGTCGCGCTCGTGCACTCGCGCTACTCCACCAACACCACCCCCAGCTGGGAGCGGGCGCACCCCAACCGCTTCATCATCCACAACGGCGAGATCAACACCCTTAAGGGCAACGTCAACTGGATCCGTGCGCGCGAGCCCAACCTCTACAGCCCCGTGCTGCAGGGCGACCTTGAGCGGGTGCTCCCCATCATCGACCGCGAGGGCTCCGACTCCGCGATCCTCGACAACGTGCTCGAGTTTTTGGTGATGAACGGCCGGCCCCTCACCCGCGCCGTCTCGATGCTCATGCCCGAGCCCTGGGACCGCGCCGACGAGCTCCCGGCGGCGCGCCGGGCCTACGACGCCTACCAGTCGATGCTCATGGAGCCCTGGGACGGCCCGGCGGCGATTGCCTTTACCGATGGGCGCACGCTCGGCGCCGCGCTCGACCGCAACGGCCTGCGCCCCGCGCGCTACTACGTGACGCGCGACGACCGCTTCCTGTTAGCCTCGGAGGTCGGGGCGATTGAGATCGACCCCGCCAACGTTCTCTCCACGGGCTGCCTCGGCCCGGGCGAGATGCTCGAGCTTGAGCTCGGGAGCGGACGCATCCGCTACAACGACGAGATCCGCGGGGAGATGGCAAAGCTCAAGCCGTTTGCCGACTGGATCGCCGACGAGACGCTCTCGCTCGCCGACCTCGATGCGCCCGCGGCGGCGCGCGAGCCCGCCCCCGACGCCGGGATGGACCCCACCGTGGAGGCCATGAAGCTCGCCCTGCACTGGGACGACCTCGAGGAGGTGCTCCGCCCCATGGCCGAGACGGGCGCCGTGCCGCTCGCCTCGATGGGTATCGACGCGCCGCTCGCATGCCTCTCGCTCAAGACCCGCTCGTTCTTTGACTACTTCTACCAGCTGTTTGCGCAGGTCACCAACCCGCCCATCGACGCCCTGCGCGAGCGCATGGTAACCTCCACCGTGCTCTACCTCGGCAACCACGGCAACCTCCTCGAGGACTCGCGCGCCTCCTGCCGGCTCATCCGGCTCGACGCTCCGCTCCTCACCGAGGTGGAGTTCCGCCGCATCGTGGACATCCGCCGCACCGGCTTTAAGACCGGGGTCTTTCGGGCGGTCTTTCGGCGGGGCGACGGCGCGGGCGCGCTCGAACAGGCGCTCGACGACCTCACCGCCCAGGTATGCGAGGCCGTGCGCGGCGGCGGCGTGAACATCGTGGTCATCTCCGACCGCGCCGGCGCGGGCGAGGCTCCCATCCCCTCGCTCTTGGCGGTGGGCGCGGTGCACAACGCCCTCATCCGCTCGGGCCTGCGTACCTTTGCCGACCTGGTGGTGGAGTGCGGCGACGCGCTCTCGGCACACGACTTTGCCGCGCTCGTGAGCTACTCGGCGAGCGGGATCTTTCCCTACCTGGCGCACGCGCGCATCCGTCAGATGGCTGCCGAGGGCAACCTCTCCGCCCCGGACGGGCGCGCACTCACGGCCGAGGAGGGTATCGAGCGCTACAACCGCGCCGCGGTTGGGGGCATCGTTCCCATCATGTCCAAAATGGGCATCTCCACGGTGCAGAGCTACCACTCGGCACAGATCTTTGAGGCGGTGGGCCTCTCGGATGAGCTCATCGACCGCTACTTCACGGGCACGGTCTCGCGCGTAGGTGGCCTCGGCATAGCCGAGGTTGAACGGGAGCTCTGCGAGCGCTACGACCAGGCGATGGCGCACGCTGCCAGCTCGCCCGCGCCGGACGCCCTCCCCACGCTCGGGCTCACCACATGGCGCCCGCAGAGAGGCGAAGACCACCTCATCGACCCCGACACCATCTACCTGCTGCAGCAGGCCGTGCGGCAAGACTCCTACGAGACCTTCCTCGCCTACAGCGAGCACGTGCACCGCGCCGGGCGGGCCGTGCGCCTGCGCGACCTCCTCGACTTTGACGCCGCGGGACGCACCCCTGTGCCACTCGAGGCGGTTGAGAGCGCCCGCTCGATCGTGCGCCGCTTCAACACGGGCGCCATGAGCTACGGCTCGATCAGCAAAGAGGCGCACGAGTGCATGGCCATCGCCATGAACCGCCTGCACGGCCGCTCCAACTCGGGCGAGGGCGGCGAGGACCCACGGCGCGAGACGCCGCTCGCCAATGGCGACTCGACGCGCTCGGCCATCAAGCAGGTGGCCTCGGGACGCTTTGGCGTGACGAGCCGCTACCTGAGCTCGGCGACCGAGATCCAGATCAAGATGGCCCAGGGCGCCAAGCCCGGCGAGGGCGGCCATCTGCCCGGTAAGAAGGTCTACCCCTGGATTGCTCGCGTGCGCCAGTCGACCCCGGGCATCGGGCTCATCTCGCCGCCGCCCCACCACGACATCTACTCCATCGAGGACCTCGCTGAGCTCATCTTTGACCTCAAGTGCGCCAACCCCAATGCCCGCGTGTCGGTCAAGCTCGTCTCCGAGGCGGGCGTGGGCACCATCGCCACCGGTGTGGCCAAGGGCGCGGCCGACAAGATCCTCATCTCGGGTCACAACGGCGGCTCGGGCGCGGCCCCGCGCGACTCCATCTGGCACGCGGGTCTACCGCTTGAGCTGGGACTGGCCGAGACGCAGCAGACGCTTTTGCAAAACGGCCTGCGCAGCCGCATTGTGCTCGAGGCCGACGGCAAGCTCATGGACGGCACCGACGTGGCCGTGGCCTGCCTGCTCGGAGCCGAGGAGTTCGGCTTTGCCACCATGCCGCTCATCGCCATGGGCTGCCTTATGCAGCGCGACTGCCACCAGGACACCTGCCCGGCGGGCATCGCCACGCAGAACTGCCGGCTGCGCCACCGCTTTGCCGGCAAGCCCGAGCACGTCGAGCGCTTTATGCTCTTTGTGGCCGAGCAGCTGCGCGGCGTGATGGCGCGCCTTGGGTTCCGCACGGTTGAGGAGATGGTCGGCCACCCCGAGTGCCTGCGCCAGGTGACGGTGCCCGGCAACTGGAAGACGAGCCTGCTGGACCTCTCGGCGGTGCTCGCCCCCGGCAGCTGCGAGTTTGGTGCCTACATCCCCGGTGCCGACGCCCCGCACATGCTGCCCGAGATGGCCGCCGACTCCGGGCTCGAGCGCACCCTCGACGCCACGCTCTTCATCCCGCTCACGGCCTCGGCGCGGCGCCACCTCACCCCGGTGCGCTTTCACGCCGACATCGCTAACATCAACCGCTGCGTGGGTACCATGCTCGGCCATGCCGTTACCGCCGCGCATCCTGAGGGGCTGCCCGACGGATCGATCACCGTGGACTGCAGCGGGTCGGCCGGGCAGAGCTTTGGCGCCTTCCTGCCGGCGGGCATCACCCTCAACGTGATCGGCGACGCCAACGACTACTTTGGCAAGGGCCTCTCGGGCGGCGTGGTGACGGTCAGGCCCTCGGAGCGCGCGAGCTACAAGTTTGACGAGAACATCATCGTGGGCAACGTCGCCTTTATGGGGGCAACAGGCGGGCGCGGCTTTGTGAACGGCCTGGCCGGCCAGCGCTTTGCCGTGCGCAACTCGGGTGCCACCCTGGTGGCCGAGGGCGTGGGCGCCCACGGCTGCGAGTACATGACGGGCGGGCGCGTGCTCGTGCTGGGCGAGGTCGGACCCAACTTTGCCGCCGGCATGACGGGCGGCACGGCCTTTGTGTACGACGAGTTCGGCACGCTCGAGCGCCGTGTGAACCCCGGCACCGTGACGCTCAGGCGCCCCACCGAGCGCGAGCTCGCCGAGATTCGCGCGCTCATCGAGGAGCACGTGCGCACCACGCAGAGCCCGCGCGGCATCAAGATGCTCTACCGCTTTGACGCGATCGCGGACGACTTTGTGACGGTCATCCCCACCGAGTACGAGCGCGTCATGGCGATCGTGGCCGAGGCCGAGCGCACCGGCGCCACGCACGATGAGGCGCTCGAGCTGGCGTTTGAGCGGGTAACTCGGTAGGACGGCGGGCCGGCGGGCATCCGGGCGGGCTCGGCGCGGCGGTCGGCGCGAACGGAGCGCCCCGCCTGAACTCGGGCCGCGGACCTTGGGGCTCCGGCGGGCGTACGGCCGACACAGGCAACTCCACCGGCCGGCCCGCGCCAACGCCCCGCAGCGCGACTTCATACACACGACCCTTCCAGCACGTCCCCTTCAGTACGACCTTCTCTGCACGACCCCTTACGACGAAAGGAACCGATATGGGTAAGCCGGGAGCGTTTCTTACGCACGACCGCGCGGTGCACCAGCTGCGCCCCGTATCCGAGCGCACGCGCGACTACGATCCGCTCTACGTGGAGCTTGGCGAGGCGGAGCGCCGCGTGCAGGCGAGCCGCTGCATGATGTGCGGCGTGGCCTTCTGCCAGACCGGGCACCCCTTTGGACGGGCGCGCTCGAGCGGATGCCCGCTCCACAACCTCATCCCCGAGTGGAACGACCTCGTGTGGCGCGGACGCTGGGCCGAGGCCGCCAAGCGCCTGGCGCTGACCTCGCCGCTGCCCGAGTTTACGAGCCGCGTGTGCCCCGCCCCCTGCGAAGCCGCGTGCAACCTCGGCTCGGTTGAGGGCGAGCCGACGGCCATCCACGATACCGAGCGCGCCATCTCCGACTGGGAGTGGGCCCACGGCGGACCGGCCCCCTTTACCGCCGGCGAGCTCGGGCCGGACGCCCCGCGCGTGGCCGTGGTGGGCTCGGGCCCAGCGGGGCTCGCCTGCGCCTGGGAGCTCGCGCGGCGCGGCTGCCGCGTTGATGTGGTGGAGCGCGCCGACCGCGCAGGGGGCCTCCTTATGTACGGCATCCCCAACATGAAGCTCGAGAAGAGCGTGGTGGACCGGCGCGTCGAGCTCATGCGCGAGCGCGGCATCGCCTTCCGGCTCGAGACGGACGCCACCGACCCAGCGGTCGCCGAGGAGCTTTTGAATGCGTACGACGCCGTGGTGGTTGCCGCCGGTGCACGGAACGCGCGCACACTTGCCGTGCCGGGCATGGACGCCTCGGGCGTGGTCCTTGCCCTCGACTACCTTACCGAGGCAACGCGTGCGCTCTTGGACGGCCGCGAGAGCGCCCTCAGCGCAGCGGGGCTCGACGTGGTGGTCATTGGCGGGGGCGACACCGGCAACGACTGCGTGGGCACGGCGGTGCGCCAGGGGGCGCGGAGCGTCCGGCAGATCGAGGTCATGCCCGAGCCGCCGGCCGAGCGTCTGCCCGGCAACCCCTGGCCCGAGTGGCCGAACGTCCGCAAGACCGACTACGGCCAAGAGGAGGCGCAGGCGCTCATGGGCGGCGAGATGCGCGCCTGGAGCGTGGATACGCTCGAGGTTCTGCTCGACGCCGACGGACAGGCGCGGGCGCTCAAGGTGGCCGACCTCGACTGGACGGGCGGGCGCGCCCAGCGCATCGCCGGGACAGAGCGGGAGCTGCCCACGCAGCTCGTGCTCATCGCGTGCGGGTTTATGGGGCCCGAGGCCAGCGTGCTCGAGGCCTTTGACGTGATGCTACCCGAGCCCGGCGCCGGCCGACCACTGCCTGTGATGACCACCGCGGGCGGGCACCGCTGCCGTCTGCGGGATGCTGCGCGTGGCGACGGCGCTGAGGCGCGGCGGGCAAGCATCTGGGCCTGCGGAGACGCCCGCAACGGTGCATCGCTGGTGGTAAATGCCATCGCCGATGCCCTCACCTGCGCACACGAGCTCGCTGAGGAACTCGGCCTGTAGCGGTGGGAAAATGGGGACGGGTGCGTTTTTCTCACTTTTGGGAAAATGGCACCCGTCCCCATTTTCCCACCGTCCGCGTGAACACTCGGTTTCCCGCCCGTATCGGGCCCGGACACGCGCGCGAGCGGTGTATGATTCGGGCATTTCCGCCGCGACGCCGAGTGCGCCGCCCGCACACCGGAGGGACGCCGATGAGAGTCGATCAAATATTCCACGAGGCCAAGGCTGCAGGGCGCGCGCCCGTCTCGTTTGAGATGTTCCCGCCCAAAGGCGAGCTCACGCTCGAGCGCGCCCACACCGCCGCCGAGGCGCTCAGCGCCTGCGGGCCCGACTTTATCAGCGTGACGTGCTCGGCCGGTGGCACGGGCAATTCGAGCGCCACCGCCCAGATCGCCGCCATGATCTCGCACGACTTTGGCGTGAGCGCCGTCGCCCACCTTACGGGCATCGGCCTCACCCGGGGCGACCTTGCCGAGCGCATCGAGGCGTACCGCGCGGCGGGCGTAGAGAACGTGCTCGCGCTCCGCGGTGACCGCCCGCAGGGAGCCGCGCTGCCCGAGGGGGACTTCTCCTATGCGGCGGAGATCATCCCCGCGCTTGCCGAAGCCGGCTTCTGCGTGGGCGCCGCCGCCTATCCCGAGGGGCACATCGAGTGCGACGACCTCGCCGAGAGCATCCGGCACCTGCGGCTCAAGCAAGATGCCGGCGCGAGCTTCTTTGTGACGCAGCTCTGCTTTGACAACGAGACCATCTACCGCTTTCTCGACCTCGCCGAGCGCGCCGGCATAACCGCGCCCATCACCATCGGCATCATGCCGTTTATGGGAAAACAGCAGATCACGCGCACGGTCTTTCTGTGCGGCACATCGCTGCCCTCCCCCGTCATCAAGATTCTCGCCCGCTACGAGGACGACCCCGAGAGCCTCATGGCAGCGGGCATCGACTACGCGCGCCGCCAGCTCGAGGATCTCGCCGCGCACGGAGTAGACGGCTGCCACATCTACACTATGAACCGTCCCTCCGTCGCGCGGGCGGCGATGGCGGCCCTGCGCGGCGACGCGGCGTAAGCGGTGGCCGAGATGTGGCCCATGGACGCAACGGGGGTGCCGACCCCCTGGGCTCCAAGCGCAGGCGAGCACCTTGCGATCAACCGCGCCGAGGTGCTCCGCTACCTGGGCTACACGGGCCAGGAGATGGAACCCGAGCTTGCCGACCGCATCGAGACGGTTGTTGCCACGCTTGAGGCCTCGCTGGCACCGCGGGGGGTCTGGGCGGTCTTTGCCCTCAGGGGTACGGACGGAGACGCACCGGAGGATACAGACGGCGCGCCGCCGCTTAGCCTCGACGGATCGACCGTCGAGCTTGCCGGGCGGGACATCCGCCGCCATCTTGCAGGGGCACCCTGGTGCGCCGCGTTTGCGGTAACGCTCGGCATGGACGTTGAGCGGCGACTCCGCACCGCCGGCAGCCAGCACCCGCTGGAAGCCGCCGTGCTCGACGCTGCCGCGTCTGCCGCCGTGGAAGCTGCGGCGGACGCACTCAATACCGAGGTCGAGCACCGCGCAGCCGCCGCAAACCTCCTCTGCACCTGGCGTTTTAGCCCTGGGTACGGCGACTTACCGCTCGACGCGCAGCCGGGCCTCCTCGCCGCTCTCAACGCCACGCGTCTCTGCGGTATCACCGCCACGCCCACCAACCTGCTCATGCCCACCAAGAGCGTGACGGCGCTGGTGGGGCTCTTCCCCCAGGCTGCGGACGCTGACGGGCGGAACCAGGCGGGTCAGACGGCCCGGCCTGACGCCCGGCTCGCCTGCGCAACTTGCCGGTTTGCCAGCGGTTGCTCGCTCCGGGCCCGGGGCGAGACCTGCGGGCGCAGCGCACCTGCCTAGCCGGACGCGCCCGCAGGTGCCTGGCGGCACACCCCACGTCGCGCGGCCGCACCGTTGCGCCTAAAAACGGTGCACGTCGCCGCGAGCGCACCATATCGCACGGGGACTGAGCCTGCTGGTCGGCAGGACACCCGCAATGCAAACGGATGCCCGGCACGGTATGCTACCCCGTACACCGATCTTCTCCTTGAGTTGACGCGGATCTTCCAGACCGAAGGAACCCTTATGACCGACACCGCTACCACCGTGCTCGCCCCGCTCACCAGCCGCCTTGCGGCGGGCGAGGCTTACCGTCCGCGCACGCTCGACGCCCTGCGCATCGCCGACGGCGACCTGCGTGCTGTGCTCGAGGGCAAACGCCACCTGCTCTTTGACGGCGGGATGGGCACCATGCTCCAAGCAGCGGGACTCAAGGCCGGCGCCGCGCCCGAGCTCCTCAACCTCAGCGACCGCCAGGCCATCGAGCGCGTGCACGCCGCCTACGTCGAGGCCGGCGCGGAGGTGATCACCACCAACACCTTTGGCGCCAATGCCCTCAAGCTCGGTGACGCCGCGCAGGTGGAGGAGGTATACGCGGCGGCTGTCGCGGCCGCACGGGCTGCGGGAGCGCGCTACGTTGCGGGCGATATCGGGCCGCTCGGCGCGCTGCTGCGGCCGCTCGGCACGGTGAGCTTTGACGAGGCGTACCGCGAGTTTGCCCGCATGGCGCGCGCCGCCGAGGAGGCCGGGGCGGATCTCATCGTCATCGAGACCATGACCGACCTCGCCGAGATGCGCGCTGCGGTGCTCGCCGTAAAGGAGCAAACGCGCCTGCCCATCTTTGCCACCATGACCTTTGAGGCGGACGGGCGCACCTTCCTCGGGACCCCGCCCGAGGTGGCCGCCGTAACGCTCGACGCGCTCGGGGCCGATGTCATCGGCATCAACTGCTCGCTCGGCCCGGCCGAGATTCGCCCCTTTGTGCAGCGCATGCTCGGCGTTACCGCCAAACCCGTCATGGTGCAGGCCAACGCCGGTCTCCCGCATGTAGAGGACGGCCAGACGGTCTACAGTATTGGGCCCGAGGAGTACGCCGCCGCGGTGGCCGAGATGGTTACCGACGGGGTCGGCGTCATCGGCGGGTGCTGCGGAACGACGCCCGCCTACACCGAGCTCCTTGCCCGCATCGTCGCCGGGTGCACACCGCAGACGCGCACTGAGCGCCCCGACTTTACCTGCGCGAGCGCCCAGCGGCTCGTGTGCCTCGCCGAGGGCACCCGCCAGGTGGCCGTCATCGGCGAGCGCCTCAACCCCACGGGCAAGAAGCGCCTGCAGGCAGCGTTGCGCGCCGGCGACATGGACTACGTGGTCGGCCAGGGCATCAGCCAGCAGGAGCAGGGAGCAGACGCGCTCGACGTTAACGTAGGGCTCCCCGGCCTCGACGAACCGGCTACCATGGAGCGCGTGAGCGAGCAGCTGCAGGCGAGCGTCGTCTTGCCGCTGCAGTTCGATTCCACCGAGCCCGCCGCCATCGAGGCGGCCGTTCGTCGCTACGCCGGCAAGCCGATCATCAACTCGGTGAACGGCTCGGCAGAGAGCCTTGCCTCCGTGCTCCCGCTCGCCGCGCATTACGGCTGCAACGTCATCGGACTCACCCTCGACGAGCAGGGCATCCCCGAGACGGCGGAGGCGCGCCTCAAGATCGCCGAGCGCATCGTGCGGGAGGCCGAGCACTGGGGTATCGGGCGCGAGCGCATCCTCATCGACTGCCTCGTGATGACCGTCTCCACCAACCAGCATCAGGCCCAAGAGATTCTCCGGGCCGTCCAGCTGGTGCACGACCGGCTCGGCGTGCGGTGCGCCCTCGGCGTCTCCAACGTGAGCTTCGGCCTGCCCGCGCGCGAGCTCCTCAACGCCACCTTCCTTGCCGCCGCGCTCGGCGCCGGGCTCGATGCGCCCATCATCAACCCCGGCTCGGAACGCTACATGGACGTTATCCGCAGCTTCCGGGTGCTCAATGCCGAGGACGAGGGGTCGTCCGCCTATATCGAGCGCTACGCCGGGCAAACAGACCCCTACCGCGTGGCGGCCGATGTGGCAGCGGGCAAACTGGTGGCGAGCGACAACTCGGCAGGCGCCGCGGCCAAGACGCCAACGCAGGCAGATACCCCGGCAGCAGGCGCAGCGGGCGCTGATGGCTCGCCGGTCGACACCGCCGACCAGCACGAGGCCATCCGCCACCTCGTGGTGACGGGACGCCGTGGCGAGACCGCCCGGGCGTGCGAAGAGCTGCTCGCCACCGTTGAGCCCCTAGAGCTCATCGACGGCTACCTCATCCCCGCACTTGACGAGGTCGGGGCGCTCTTCGATCGCGGCAAGCTTTTTCTCCCCCAGCTCATGGCATCCGCCGAGGCGGCGCGCGCCGGGTTTGACGTGATCCGCGCCGCGCTCCCCGAAGCATCTGCCGCAGCCAAGGGTGCCGTCTGCCTCGCCACCGTTAAGGGGGACATCCACGACATCGGCAAAAACATCGTCAAGATGCTCCTCGACAACTACGGCTACGAGGTCTTTGACCTTGGACGCGACGTTGAGCCCGAGGCGATCCTCAGCTGCGTGCGCGAACACGGCATCCGCCTGGTGGGACTCTCCGCCCTCATGACCACAACCGTTGCCAACATGGCCTCAACGATCGAGCTCCTCAAGCGCGAGATGCCCGGCGTTACGATCATGGTGGGCGGCGCCGTGCTCACGCCCGACTACGCCCGCCAGATCGGTGCCGACTACTACGCCAAAGACGCCGCCGAGTCGGCCCGCATCTGCGAGGAGGTGCTCGGCGCCTAACCCGGCTCCGCGGCGCCCGCGCGTCCAAAACCCTACGCGGGAACAGACGCCAGTCTCCGGCCGAGCGGTTCCGCAGCGCTCGCGTGCACCCAAAACCGAATCAGCCGGGGTGCACGAGAAGCTTCTGGCGAAGCGGCGCCCAAGCACCGCGAAACCGAACCGGCCCCTCCCGCCCCGTATAGCGCGCATCACCCCACTCCGCACTGCTGACATCGCCGCCTCCTGCCTTCTATTCCCACAGGTCGCACATCACCCCCGTCCTATGCGGCCGACACCCCGGCCGCTCACGATCTGGTCGTAGAGGGCGCGCGTCTTGGGCTCGGGGATCGCGCGCTCCTGCCGTTTGAGGCGCTCGAGATGCGCGCGGTAGAGCTCCACAACCTCGCGGCGCCGCCCACCAAGCTCGTACACGCGCATCGCCATGCGAATCACGTCCTCGCGCATCGGCGTTTCCGCAAGCGCCGCCTCGACCATCCAGCCCGCCGTGGAAAGGTCCTCCTCGCCGATCGCCGTCTCGGCGCCGCGCAGCATGCAGTCGACAAACTTGGTCCGAAACGCCTCTCGCATCTGCATAAAGTAGTCGGAGCCGGCTGCATCCGGCACATAGAGCGGACCGGCGTAGAGCTGCTCGAGCTTGAGGCACGCGTCAATGATGTTTGGCGCCGTGATCCCACGGCGCTTCAGCAACACCTCGCGGGCAATCAGGTCAAAGCGCATGGCGTCCGAAACCACGTACTCCGCGTTAAACGCCACGCCCTCGCCCTGCACGATGAGGTACTGCGGCCCGCTCTTCTTCTGCCCAAGAGCACGGCGAAGCACCGAGAGCGTTGAGTAGAGGCTGTTGCGGGCATGGTCGTAATCGTAGGTGGGCCAGAACTCCTCCTGCAGGGCGCTGCGCTTGACGAAGGCCCCGGGCGCGATGGCAAGGCGCGCCGCTACAACGCTTGTCTTTCGCCGGCGCCACAACGCGCTCGTAAGCACGTGTCCGTTGCGCTCAATCTTGAGCCCGCCAAAGAGACGGATGGTCACCTGTCCTAAAACCGTCTTCTCGGCATCGCCGACCACCTCAAAAAGCCGCTCGCCATCGCGGGACGCACCGTCCGAGAAGAGATACCGGCCCTGCACCTGCTCGGGCAGCAGGCGCACAAGCGAGGACGCCTGCTTGCCCAGAGCACGGAGCGAAAGCCGTGCCGCAAGGCGAATGGTCGGGTCGAGGAGCTCCGTGCGATGCAGCGAGAACCAAGCCGAGAGCTCGGCATCAAAGCGCACCACCGCAAGGCTCAACGCCTCGGCCCATGCCCGCGCAGGCGAGCACGGCGCGTGTGACAGGTCGAGAAGCTCCGCCTCTTCGCAGAGCGCCGCCCGCGAGGTGTTGCAAAGATGCGTCGTGCGCTCCAGAAGCGTCGCCTGCTCGAGTACGAAACGCAGGCGTTTATCGGCAAGCTTGAGTACCTGCTGCGCACGAAATCCCGCGTTGATCATCTGGTCGAGCCCCAGGAACTGCCATCCCTCAAAGACCAGGCAGAAGAGCTGAAGCGCCTGATCGGAGGTGCGAACCGCAAGTGTTCCCGCATCCACGAAGGCGCGCTCGTCGCTCAGGGGCATCCCGGCATAGATACGCCGTACCGCCAAGACGAGCCGTACCAGCACGACCACGGGGACGAGATTTCGCTCCCGCAGCACCTCGAGAGAGGCGGCGAGACGGTCATCCCGCTCGTCGACCCCTGCAAAGCTCCCGCTCAGCACCTCGGCCATGAGCTCGGTCATGCGTGCAAAGATATTTGGGAGCGCCACGGCCACATCTTCGACCTCGCCGCCCTCACCCTGTGTTCGCGAGATGGCTGCCCCATCGATGCGGCCGGGCATCGGCTTGCCCTCGAACATCGCGCGCATGAGTCTTACAAAGTCCCGAAGGCACTGGGCCGTCTCGCTTGGGCGGCGCACCTCATTGCGGTAGGAGATATCAGGCAGGCCAATCCCCGTGCACGAGGCCCAAACGCCCCGCAACGCACTGGCTACGGCCCAATCGTCGGGAGAGATATCGCGCTCTATCTCGTCGGCGCTGATGCTGAGGCACATCGCCATGCGGCGCGCCGTCTTGAAATCTCCCAGCGTGAGCGAGGCGGTGTAGCGCGCGAGCACCACCCCGATCGTGGGCTCGGCGTCGGGCTCTTCCAGCTCGAGGGAAGACCCCAGACGTGCGATGTACCTCCCCTGGCCCGCCATCGTAAACGCCACGGGAAATTGCCCCATGATCTCGAGCGTCTCGGTACGGCCCAGCTCCTCTTGCGCAAGGGCAACGGCCCTGTCGACGCGCCCCGCCTTCATCAAGGCCCGCACGGCGCGCGCCGGCAACCCGGGAATCGCCTCGGCTACCATCTTGCGCACAGCCGCAAGCGCCTCATACGAGCTCCCCACGCACGAGAAGGTCCGCGCCGCCGCGTCGAGGCCAAAGAGCGGATAGTCGTGCGTCAGACGCACCTGCACCTCGCGCGAGAGCGTAACGCCGCACATCTCCATCTCCGCCAGCTTGCCTGAGCCCATAAGCAGCATCATGCCCGCGCCGCGCAGCGTATCAGGAGCCACGGTTAGCAGCTCCTGCCAGGCATCACGGTAGAGCGTCTCGGCGTACGAATCGAGCACCGCGGGCTCCGTTCCCGCCTGCCACACCGCCGAGGAAAGGGATGCCACCAAAGCGGGGATTCCCTGCGTCAGACCATATACATCGAGGTCGCCGGCAATGGAGAATGTCCGCATCCACGCTGCGTACTCACGAGGGTGGACACGGAGCGCTTGCGCCCCGATGCGCGCGGCATCGCCCAGGGCGCTCAGCAGCGCTCGGTTGCCCGGCGTACAGGAGAGCGCCATCTCGTACCCCTCCGCTCGAAGGCTCCTCAGGCGCCCCACAAGGGTCTCCATCGCCTCCTCGTTGCTATCCGGGACGTTGTCAACGGCAATAAGCGGGTGCAGCTTTGCCGGGAGCTCAGCCTCGCAGGTATCGAGCGCCGCCAGCAACTCCTGAATCTCCATCCCTGCCGCATCCACGGCCTTTGCGTACCCGCACCCCGGGTCGCTGCGAATCTCGTCGGCATACTGCAGCAGCAGCGCCGTCTTGCCAAATCCCCGCGGTGCCGCGACGATGACAATGCCCGCATTCCTACCCTGCTTGACCAGATCGCGCAGCAGCTCCACGCGGCGCACGGTAAAACTTTCCCCCATGGGCAAGCGCGGCGGTTGGGGTGACCGCCCATCGCGCTTTCCCACCTGCGTTGCGGTTTGCTCGCCTGCCTTGGCAATTATGTTCTGCGTCGCGCCTTCTCGTGTCTCCATGGCTCCCATCCCCTCCGATTTCCACGGTATGTGAGGGATGGACGGCATTCGCAAACAAGTTGGGGCGTGCAGACTGTTCGGTCAGACCCCGGTCAGATTCTGGTCAGATATTGGTTAGACCGCCCAACATCAACCATCTCTCACAAAGCCGCAGCTCATGGCACTGACTGACCGGAATTTCGATTATTCACACCGCGATACCCCCGCGTGATTCCTATAGTTTTTAATAACACACCGATTTTTTACGCACGTTTACCGATGCTTTCTGGTCATGGCATCATCATTCGTGGTAGGAACGATATTTAGATAAATAACACCCCTTGGGTTAGATTTTGGCCAGAATTTAGTTAGACCCGTCGGCGTCGCTCGGTATCACGACTTCATCACATTTGCGAGGGGCATGCCATGGTTAAGCCCTATCCAGCGAGCAGTGGGCGCGGCGCCCTTGCCGCCGGCGCGCATCTGCTAGACTATTGGCTCGCGGGGGCGTGGCGGAATTGGCATACGCAGGAGACTTAAAATCTTCGGCCTTCGGGATTGTGGGTTCGAGTCCCACCGCCCCTACCAGCATCTTTGCAACGATATATAGCTCTTGGGTAGGTTCGGCCAGGGATAATTCCCTGGCCCATACCTTCGTGACGGGGCATGCGTTAGCTCAGGCTCGCCCTCGAGCGAAGCCTAGTTCTCTGCGCCTCTGGCTGGAGCGAGCTTTAGGGTAGAAGCCCGCTGCGGGCGATGTTAGAATCGGGTTATCTTTTTTGGATGCCAGTCGCCACCCCGGCAAACCGATCTTCCGCCGCGGGATGACAGGCGCTCTGGGTACAGACGCTCCCGCAGCAAAGGTGGGAGCTTTGGAAATATGACCTCAAAGGGGGCAACAACCATGAAGAAGATCGTGCTTGCCTGCGGCGCAGGCGTCGCGACCTCCGCCGTCGTAGCTCAGAAGGTTTCCGCGCTGCTCGACGCGAACGGCCAGGCCGATGCGTACGAGATCGTCCAGTGCGCCGTGGGCGACGCGAAGGACGCGTGCGCCGATGCCGACCTCCTGATTGCCACGACCGTCGCGCCCGAGGGCCTCTCCTGCCCGTACGTTAACGGCGTGCCCTTCCTCACCGGCATCGGCCGTCCGGCAGCGGAGCGCGAGGTGCTCGAGGCGCTCGGCCTCTAGCGCTCGGCTCGCGCGCTAAAAAGTTGGCCCTTGCGCGGTCGGCGCGGCTACGGTAAGATGGACCGTGCTTTCGGCGCAAGCCAAAAGTCGCGGGCGTGGCGGAATTGGCAGACGCGTATGGTTCAGGTCCATATGGGGGCAACCCCGTGAAGGTTCAAGTCCTTTCGCCCGCACCATTACATGTTTAGGCCCCAGCAATGGGGCCTTTTTCGTATCCGCGCCCCGCACAGGGACTTGAACCTGAGAAGGCGCGGAGCTGAGGAAAGCGCATGAGCGCTTTTCCAGCGCAGCGCGCAAGGAGGCCGCAGGCCTCCGCAGCGGACGCGGATTCGCGCAGCGAATACGCGAAAGTCCTTTCGCCCGCACCATAAGAAATTGAGGCCCCGGCAATGGGGCCTTTTTCGTATCTATGCCCCCCCTGAGAGATGCCCCCCCTCAAGCCGCGGCGTGGTCCGCCCCGGTGCGCTCCGCGCGCGGCACGCGCCGCTCGTGGCGCAACACCACGAACCACCGCGGGCCCGACCATCCGCACAGCTCCTTCCAGAGCGTCGTCACATGGCTGCCGATCAGCACGCTAAACGCGTAGCCATCCCCCACACGGCGCCGCGATTCGACCCGCTCGATGCGGAAGAGCCGTCCATCGGGCAGCATCACCACCTCGGGCGTCTCCGTGCCGTCGGGCGCCACGCGCAGCAGCACCTCAACATAGGTCCGCATCCCCTTGCCCACCACAGGAACCGCCTCCTCAGATACATCCGAACGCATGTTCCAAGGATAGAAATCCGTGCGGACACAAAGCGCGCATGAAAACGGGGCGGGTGCCATCGCCTGCACGATGGCACCCGCCCCAATCAGATCACATGCTGCTTAGGTGCCAGCGCGCCCTCGCCCTACTCGTACACGCCGTAGAGCGTCAGGTTGCAGCCCGCGTAGAGCCCGTTGACATAGTCGGTCCACGTCTGCTGTGCGGCGCTCGCCGTTTCGTAGTAGTCCTGGTAAGCCACATAGAACGCGGCCGTAGCCTGCGCGTAGGTTGCCGTCTTACCGTCAAAGTTCGCCCCGTCGATCGCGGCGTACATGTCGCCGTCGGTGCGCGCCCACGTACCGGTCTCGGCATCCCACTCGTCACCCAGAAGACCGATGATGTAGGTCGCGTAGTCGGCCGAGGAGGCGTTCTCGTCGCCATCGGCGGGAGCAGTCGGCTGGGTCGGGGCGGTCATAGACGACGCATCGGGCACGATCTGCTCATAGAGCTTGTTGATGAGCGCATTCGTGCGCACGATCTCGCGCGCCTGGTCCTCGTCGATCTGGTACTGCTCGGCAAGCGTCTCAAAGTCCGACACACCGAGCGTATCCTCGGCGTACTCGGCCATCTCGTCCTCCGAGACCTCGATGCCGCGCTGCTCGGCATCGGCCACCAGCAGCTCGTTGCGCACGTCGGAGATGACAACCTCCGCCGAGGGCACGGTGTAGGTGCCGTCGTCGTTCTTGGCGGCCTCGAGGCTGTACTGCCCCTCGATGGCGTCGCGCACGGTCATGGTGCGCTCCGCACCGTCGCAGGTGTAGCGGGCGAGCACCCGGTCGAGCTGATCCTCGGTAACGGTTGCGCCACCAGCGCCGCCCGTCTGCGTAAAGCCGCCCGAGCCCACAAAGTATCCGAGGATGGCCGCAAAAATCACCGCCACGATCGCCCCGGCAACCATGAGCAGGATGCGCGAGCGCGGAGCCGGGGTATCCCCATCGCCGGCAGACGCATCGGCGTCGGGCGCAGGCTCGGCAGCGTCCTCGACCTCGTCCTCAGTCTCGTCATCGTCCACCTCGTGCTCGTCGGCGGAATCGTCCGCCTCGGAAGCATCCTCAGCCGCCGGCTCGTCCGCGACCTCGCCATCAGCCGCCTCGTCGGCACTCTCCGAGGCGCCAGCACGGCGGGCGATGTCCTCGGCAGACGGCCCTTGCATAAGCTCGACCTCGTTCTGGGGCAGGTCATCCGGCACGTCGGAGCGGCCTATGATCTCAATGCCCTCGATGTACTCGCGATCCTCGTCGTCCCTCTTCTGCATCAGACCCATATCGACTCCCTTTCCGTCGATGCGCGGGCGCACCCACGTGACCCCCGCTCCCCCGGAGATCGCTTCGTTACCGTTCGCAGCAACTTACTCAGCCGCACTCCGCCCGTCAGGCAAGGGAGCGGCCGCCCCCCATCGGACACACACCGCACATGCGCTGCGCGCCCGCAACGCCACGCAGCCGCCCCTGCGGACGGCACGCGCTTACGCCAGGTGCGTGATCACCGCGTTGGCAAACGCCGCCGTGCCCACGGCACCCTCGGCACTACCCGTCTGGGCGAGGCGCACATCCGCCGTCACGCTTGTACCCTCTGCAAGCGTTGCCGTCACGGCGGCTCGCACGCGCGCCGCCGCCTCGGTCTCGCCCAGGTGGTCGAGCATCATGGCCGCCGAGAGAATCTCGGCCGTGGGGTTGGCAAGGTCGCGCCCGGCAATGTCCGGCGCCGAGCCGTGCGTGGCCTCAAAGACGGCGCAATCCGCCCCGATGTTGGCGCCGGGTGCCATGCCGAGCCCGCCCACGAGCCCCGCGCACAGGTCGGATACGATGTCGCCGTAGAGGTTGGGCAGCACGAGCACGTCAAAGCGCGTCGGATCCTGCACGAGCCCCATGCAGCAGGCGTCGACGATCTTGTCCTCAAAGGCGATATCGGGGTAGAGCGCCGCCACCTCGCGCGCCACGCGCAAAAAGAGCCCGTCGGTTGCCTTCATGATATTGGCCTTGTGCACCGCCGTGACCTTGCGGCGGCAGTGAGCGCGCGCGTACTCAAAGGCGTACGTCACGATTCGGCGCGACCCCTCCTCCGAGATGGGCTTGACCGAGATGGCCGATCCGGCGCGGAACGGCCGCTGCCCGCTCGCCTCGACCAGCCGGGCGAGCTCGGCCACCTCCGGCGCATCCGGGGCAAACTCAATACCCGCGTAGAGATCCTCGGTGTTCTCGCGCACGATCACCAGGTCGACATCGCGAAAGCGCGAGCCGTCGCCCGGCAGCGACCGGCACGGCCGCACGCACGCATAGAGGTCGAAAGCCTGGCGCAGCGCCACGTTAACGCTGCGAAAACCCGTCCCCACCGGCGTGGTGACGGGCCCTTTGATGGCCACGCCCAGCTCGCGCACAAGCTCGAGCGTCTCGGGCGGGAGCGGCGTACCGACGCACTCGATCTGGGCGGCGCCGGCCTCGGCCACATGCCATACGATCTGCGCACCCGAGGCGTCGACCACGCGCCGCATGGCCGTGGTGATCTCGGGGCCGATGCCGTCTCCGGGAATGAGAACCACGTCGTGAGCCATGGGTTACTCCTCGTCGTCGGCGTCGTCCGCATCGTCGCGCGGGGCGACGCGCGTGCGCTTCTTGGGATCCTTAAGCTTAAAGCGCTTGACCAGCAGGTCGTAGATCTCGGCCGAGCGACTCTTGATAAAGGCACCCTTGCCGCTCTGCGCGTCAAACTGCAGGCGGCCGGCAAGCTCCTCGGCAACCTCGCCGGCGATCTTGCCCTCAGCGAAGGTGTGGAGGCAGGCGAGCATGTCGCGGTACTCAAGGTCGCCGTGATAGCACTGGATGGCCTCATCGAGGATGGGCCACACCTTCTTGGAGCGGCCGCGCTCCGAGGCGCCCCAGGTAACGAGCAGGTTAAAGGCCGAGAAGCGCAGCGTGGACGAGAGCTCGTCAAAAAGCGCCGCCTCGGCACCCTCAAACGCCGCGCCGACCTCCTTGGCATGCTCCGGCACGAGGCAGGTGAGGGCATCGAGCACCTCCCAACGGGTCTGTGCCTCGGGGCGGTAGAGTGCGTCGATGAGCGCGTCGATGTGCGGCGCGAGGAGCTCGGCGTCCTGAGCGGCAAGGAGTGCCACCACGCGCGCGGCAAACTGCCGCTTGCGGCGGCTCGCACTCGACAGGTCCTCGACGAGCGCGTCGAGCGCCGAGCTGTCCTTCTCGACGAGCTCGAGCTGTGCGCGCTCCTCGTCGTTCATCTCGTGCTGTGCGGTTTCTGCCATAGAATCCACTCCCTATTTCCGCCCGGCGCGGCGTCCACGGCGCGCACCGGTACCGTTATCGTTCTGCTTGCGTCCTGCGTCGGACGTGTGCTGGGCCGGGGCCGAGCCACCCTGCCCCGGGGCCACCGAGATGAGGTCGGGCTCACGCTCGCCGGCGCGCCTGCGGCGCCGTACCTCGGCCTTGCGCGCCGCGTCGACCCCACGCTGTCCCCGGTTGCGGTTAAAGAACCGGTCGAGCAGACGCCAAGGCCCCACCGACTCGCCAAAGCCCATCTTAAGGCCCACAATCGAGCCCATGAGCAGGCCGAGCGGCGTGGCATAGAGCAAGGGCAGAAGCGTCAGCACCGCGGTCAGCACGACGCAGATGAGGATGGCGGCGAGGTTGTAGAGCCAGTACGCCCGGGCATCGACGGCCCGCTCGCCCCAATGCTCACCGATCGTAAAGCCGATGTAGACGCTAAAGACAAAGAGCAGGGCAAACAGGATCACAAAGGCGGTGTCACCCATCGGGCGCTACTCCCCGTGATGGCCGTGGCAACACCCGTGGCCACCCTCGCCATGCCCATGACCCTCGCCGTGGCAGCAGCCCTCGCCATGCCCGTGGCCCTCGCCGTGGCAGCACTCGTGGTCGCCGTCACCGTGATCGTGATGATGCCCGCCGCAGCACTCATGCTCGCCCTCGCCATGATCGTGGCCGCAGCCGCAGCCGTCCTCGTGCTCGGAGGTATAGCGCGACCAATCGAGCCCAGCCGCAATAGCCGCCTCTTCCTCCTGGTAGAGGATGGTGATGGCCTGGGTGCCGAGCTCCGCACCACCGATGGCGTCGAGCATGTCGTAGAGGGTAAAGGCCACATCGGCCCCGGGCAGGGCGATATCGCGCTCCTCAGCCTCGGCGAGGGCAAGGCTGATGTCCTTGATAAAGTGGCGAACCTTAAAGCCGGGCTTCCAGTCGCCGTCGATGGCCTTGGGGCCGAGCTGCTCAAGAGCACCCGAGGCACCCGTGCCCGTAAGGATCATCTCGCGGGTCGCGTTGAGGTCGAGGCCCTCCTGCTGGGCAAAGGCGAGCGCGTCGGCCATGCCCACCATCGACGCGGCGAGCGCCACCTGGTTGGCGAGCTTGGCGCTCTGGCCCTTGCCCGCGCCGCCAAAGCAGAAAATCTTGCCCGTAAAGGTCTCGAGCAGGGCACGAACGGGTTCGAGGTCGCGCTCGGTGGCACCGGCGATGGCCGTGAGCGTGCCCGCGATGGCCCCCGCCTCGCCGCCCGTCACGGGGCAGTCAAACGCGGTGCGCTCCGACACGGCGGCGGCACCGGCGATATCGCGCGCGAGCGCCGGCGAGGAGGTGGTGAGGTCGATGAGGATGGCGCCGGGCTTGGACGCAGCGAGGATGCCATCGCCCGCGAGGTAGAGTTCCTCAACGTCCTCAGGGTAGCCCACCATGGTAAAGACCACGTCGGCCCCGCGCACGGCCTCGGCCGGGCTCTCGGCCCACGTGGCGCCGCGCTCAACAAGGCCCTGGGCCTTGGAAGCGGTGCGGTTGTAGACGGTCAGGGGATAGCCGGCGTCGAGGATGTGCCCGGCAATGGGCGCACCCATGATGCCGGTCCCAATAAACGCAACGGACTGCTTCGTATCAGCCATGTGATAACTCCTTTAATCGTCGGACTGAGAATATGGGGACGGGTGCGTTTTTCTCACTTTTGAGAATATGGGGACAGGTCGCATATTCTCAAAAGTGAGAAAAACGCACCCGTCCCCCTATTCTCAGCTGCGGACTTTCCGTGCGATGCGATCGGACAGAGAGACCTTCTCCGCCCGGTTCTTGCCCCAGAAGATGAGCGCCACCATGCCCGGGCCCACGTGCGCGCCGATGGTCGGGCCCACCGAGCCGCGGATGATGGTGAGATCGGCGCAACCGGGCTCCTTGCGCACCGCGGCCTCCACCCAGTCGCCGTCCTTCTCGGCGTCGGCGGTAACGATGGTGAGCGGAAGCGCCGGATCGAGCACGTAGTTCTCTTGGAACGACTTGATGAGCCCCTTGAGTGCGCGCTTGCGGCCGCGGCTGACCCCGGTGAGCGAGAGCGACCCGGCGAGGTCGAACGAGAGGGACGCCTTGACGTCGAGCTTGCTGGAGAGCTGCGCCGCCGCGGGCGGAATGCGGCCGCCGGCAGCGAGCGAGTCGAGGCTGTCGAGCGTAAAGTAGCCGTGCACGTAGTGCTTGGCCTCGTTGGCCCATTCGACGAGCTCGGAGGCCGAGAGTCCCGCCGAGCGCTGGCGGACCGCCTCGAGCGCAAGCAGCTCGCCGCAGGCGCAGGGCAGGCAGTTGTCTACGATGTAGAGCTCAAAGTCCGGGTACTCGGCGCGCACCTGCTCGGCGGCACGGCACGCAAAGTCGTAGCTCCCCGAAAGCGCGCTCGTAAAGCACAGGTAGACCGTGGGCGTGCCCTCTTTGGCGCACTCGGTAAAAAACTCCAGGTAGCGACCGAGCGAGATGGCCGAGGTCGACATCTTCACACCGGAGCGAATCTCGTCGTAAAACTCCTTGGGAGAGATCGACGTCCAGATGTCGTCGGTCTTCTCCACCCCATCGACGATATAGGGAAACCCGAGGATATCGACGTCGAGCGTCGCGGCGATCTGGGGCGTGAGATCGGCGCAGGTATCGACAACGATACGGTAGCGGTTGGCGTGACCGGTGGGCGAGGAATCCTTCATGCAAAGCCCTTCTGTGAGCAACAGGCGGCCGCCGCAAGACGACCGCCTGCCTTGACTCGTGCACTGGCGCTATTTTACTCGCTTTTAGCCCTCGGGCTCCTCAATCTTGGGCTTGATGATGCCATATCCACCATTCTTACGGTGATACACCACATTGATGAGGCCGGTGGCCGCGTTCTCAAAGACGTAGAAGTCGTGGCCCAGCAGGTCCGTCTGCACGAGAGCCTGTTCCTCGGTCATGGGCGTGATGTCGATGATCTTCTCGCGCACCAGGAGGTCGTCCTGGTCCTCGGGGATGAGAAGATCGGCGAGGTCCTCGACCCGGGCCTCCGGGGCAACCTCGGCCGCCGACGGGCCCTGCTGACGATTATCGATGACCTTGGTCTTGAACTTACGCAGCTGACGGGTGACCTTATCGGCCGCCAGGTCGATGGCGGAGTACATGTCGACCCCGTGCTCGGCCACGCGGATGACCGACCCGCGGGCGCGCACCGTGACCTCCACGATGGCGGGCTCGGGGTTGGAGGGATTCTTCTCGTAGCGGAGCACGACGTCCGCCGTCATGGGCTCGATATCGAACACCTTGAGGGCGTCGCCGATCTTCTCGTCAACATGCGCGCGCAGAGCATCGGTTACCGTGGTCTTGCGTCCCGAAACCGTGATATCCATGAGCGCTCCTGTTCTCCTCGGGGATAGGACTCGGTACTGAGGTTGTACCCAATCCAAGCCGATTGAACCCCTATCCGGATGGGCGGCATCCGGCGGGGCGGAGCGCATGCGAGCGCGGCGGGGCGGCCCCCGGCGGGCGCGACGCACAAACGTTAATCGAGACTGTTCATGCTGTCGACGGAGGCGGACCCGCTGGCAGTGGCGGTGCCGTCGCCCGAGGCGTCATCAGCCGGCGCCTCTTCCTCTTCGCTCGGAACGGTCACGCCCGAGACCACAGTGTCGGAGAGCGAAAGCGGCAGGTGGCCATACCAGACGGTGTGGATGGCATCGAGCGTGCCATCGCCCGCGATCTTGTCAAAGGCCTCCATGATGGCATCACCCAAATCGCCCGACTGCGTGCTCACCGCAAGGCCGTAGGCGGTGGGAGCGCTGATCGTGCCCAAAAAGCCCACGCCCGGATAGGCACGCGCGAGGTAGGCACCAGCCGTGGCGTCGCACACCACGTAGTCGACCTCGCCCGAGGCGAGCGCCTCAAAGCAGGCGTTGACGTTGGAGTAGGTGTTCTGGGTGGCACCGATGCCGGCGCGGGTGAGCGCCTCCTGCGAGGCCGAGCTCGACTGCACGCCCACGGTGGAGGCGGCGAGCGTCTCGGCACTCAGCGTGGTGGCCGCGTCCTCGGGGCCAAAGACGGCCGTCGCGTTCTCGAGGTAATCGCCCGAGACGGCCACCGAGCTCGAGTTGTCGCCCGCCTCGGCACCAAGGTAGAGGTCGGCCGTACCGTCGGAGAAGGTGCTCTCGGCCGAGGCGCCGAAGACGATCCGCACGTCGAGTCCCATGCGCTCGGCGAGGGCATGGGCAACGTCCACGTCGTAGCCCTCGATGGTGCCGTTCTGCTGTATGGCCTGCGGGGCATCTGAGGTGTCGACGGCAACGGTGAGGGTGCCCGCCTGGACCAGATCGGCGTCGTCGACCGTCTGCTTGTGAGTAACGGGCGCCTCGCTGCTCAGCGAGGGTGTCAACAGCGAGCAGCCGCCCGCGCCCATGGCAAGCGCCACCGCGCACACGCCCGCCAGCACACGCCCGATGCGCCGTTTCATGCTGCCCGTCATGAATCTCGCCCGTCCTCACCTACCCGGTACCACCCGGGCCTCAAGCCGCGCACGCTCCAAGCGAGCGCAGCGCCGTTATGCGTCTATCCCCCAGCTGACCTGGTCTTTGACCCCACACCTGCGCACTGGGGCGTTTGCTCGGCCGCCGCGGCGGCGTCACGACTAACCCGCTCGCCCGCGGGGCGGTATGCCCCCGATGGGTAGAACGGACGGTGCGACTTACCTCTAGGACGCGCCATGATCGCCCCCGCGCGCACGCGGCGGCTTACGTGGATCCTTTTGACCGCGTCTGTCTTGGACTAGGGCTCGCGCCCGCAACCACAGCCTGAGGGATGCGGGCATTATACCAAAGCGCGGGCGGATGGGCTGAGGTCGCGCCGCAGGTAATGGCCCGGAAAGACAATGGGGGCGCGGCGTGGGGCACGATTGAGTGCCAACCCCGAGACGCCCGGCCCCTTACCAGACGCGGGCGAGGGCGAGCGCTTCCACCCGAGCAGCACCTGAGGCTGCCAGCGCCTCCGCAACCGCGGAGAGCGTGGCCCCGGTGGTGATGACGTCGTCGAGCACGAGGAGCCGCATGCCGCGCACGTCGGCCACCACCTCGTAGACACCCTGCGCGCTCTCCGCACGGGCGGCCCGACCGAGGGCGCGCTGGTCGGAGCGACCGTGTTTGGCGAGCGCATCCGCCAGAGGTTTGCCCGCAAGCTCGGCAAACGGTCGGGCCACTGCCTCCATGTGGTCAAACCCGCGACGCGCAAAGGCCGCGGCCGTTACGGGCACAAAGGTGACGGCGTCCGCATCGGAGAGGATGCCGCCGTAACGGCCGGGCGCCGTCTCCTCGGCGTGGAGCGCTGTATCGTAGAGCATCTGGGCGATGAGCGGGGCGAGGCGCCGCTCGCCGCCATCCTTGTAGGCGCGGATGATGCGCGGCAGGGGCTCGGCAAAGACCGCCGTGGCAAGCACCCGACCCAGGGCGCGTTGAGGGTCTGCAGGAACCTTGCCGCCCGGTGCCAGGGGCGTTGGGGTCGTTGCGCCCACAACGCGCGACGCCTGCCCCGCCGTGGCGCCCGCTCGGTCGCACTCCGTACAGAGGAGGTCGCCAAACGGCGCGCCGCAGCGCAGGCAGGCGTGTAAGGGATCGATCGGCGTGAGCTGGTATAGGCAATCGTCGCAGATGAGCGCACCGGGCCGTTCGCACCCCGCGCACCGCGTGGGCGAGAGCACCTCGAGCGCGGCCTCGCGGAGGGCGCCGAGGAGCGCTCCCTTATGCATCTCCGCTCGGCGCTGCGGGCGCCGAGCCCTCGCCACCCTCGGAGCGCGGCTTGCGCGGGCGCCGGCGACGGCGGCGCTTGGGAGCTTGGCCCTCGCCCTTCTCGCCCGAGGCGGCGGGATTCGCCCCGCGCTCCTCCGCAGCACCGGAGGACGAACCGCCGCGCGCTCCCCCGCCATCGCCGGGACGGCGACGCGTCACCTTGACCTCGCCCTCGCTCAACTGGTCCGCAACGGAAGGAGTATCGGGCTTAACGGAGCGGCCGCGCCCGCCAAACCCCTCTGCAGACGAACCGGCCGTGTGACGCCGGCGGCGCGAGCGCCCGGGTGCGGCGGATGCGGAACCCTTGGCGTTGGCCGCGGCGGCATCGGAATTGCCCGCACCGGGCGCGCCGGTACCGGCCCCCTCGCGAGCTGCCGCGCTGCGGAAGGCGTCGTTGCGCTCCTCGGCCGTCAGGTGGCGGCGGCGACGGCGTGTCGGACCCGAGCCGGCGCTCGCATCGCCCGTGGCCTGCTGCGCCGCGCCATCACCGGAACGGCGCGCGCTCGTGTGCTCCTGACCCTCGGCAGCCGCACCCGTCGAGCGCTTGCGGCGCCGGCGACCCGTCGAGCTGCCCTCTCCCGCAGCGCCGGCAGCCTCATCGCGCTCCGGCTCGGCCTGCGCCGAGCGGCTCTTGCCGCGGCTGCGCTTGCTGCCACCTGTCTGCACGCTCGAGCCGCCCTCGGCCGCACGGCGCCGGCGCGTGGGCCCAGACGTCACGATGCGATCGGCCTGCGAGAGCCCGTCGCCCACGTCCATGCCGTTCTGGCGGTCGAGCTCCATGAGGGCGAGCGAGATGTCCGCCGAGTCGATCTTCTCCAGCACGTCGCGCGTCACGCAGTCGGGCCGGCAGGCGCAGTGCTGCTCCTCGGCCTTCTTCTTGCACGCGTCCGAGCAGGTCATGTCGGAGAGGCTCACGCGGAAGGTCTTACCGCCCTCGAGCCTGAGCACCAGCTGCTCGCGCGGGGTGTCGTACTCTTGGATCTTGGCTTTGCCGAGCGGGGTGTCGATGAGCGTCTTCTTTTTGGGGGCGCGGCTCTTAAAGTCCTTGTACGCCTCAAACTCGTAGCGCAGGCAGCACATGAGCCTACCGCACACGCCCGAGATCTTGGCCGAGTTGAGCGGGAGGTCCTGCTCCTTGGCCATGCGGATCGAGACCGGCTCAAACTGCCCGCCAAAGCGCGTGCAGCACAGCTCCTGGCCGCAGGTGGCGTAGCCGCCCGCAAGGCGCGTCTCGTCGCGCACGCCGATCTGGCGCATGTCGACCCGTGTGTGGAAGCACGCCGAGAGATCCTTGACGAGCTGGCGGAAGTCCACACGGTCCTCGGCGGCAAAGTAGAAGACGGCCTTCTCGCCCCCAAAGAGAAACTCCACGCCCACAGGCTTCATGTCGAGGCCGTTTTGCTTGACGAGCCGGCGGAAGTCGGTCATGGCGGCGTCGCCGCGATCGGCCAGCTCGTCGGCGCGGTCGAGGTCGGCGTCGGTGGCGATGCGCAAGACCGGCTTGAGCGGAGCGGCGAGCTCGGACTCGTCCACCTCAAAGGGATCGGCCGTTACCAGGCCGAGCTCGGTGCCGCGCTCGGTGGAGCAGACGGCGTAATCGGCCTCGACGATATCGAGACCCTGTGGGTCAAACCACAGCTCGCGAGCGGCAAAGGGAAACTTAACGGGTACTACGATCGGCATAGAAGCGCCTTTCTGATATCGAGGAGCATGACCTCGAGGGCCAGCTGGGGGGTGATGTTCCGGGCGATGGTGCGCTCGGCGGCGGTCACGGCGCGGATGGCGCGCACCGCGCCGGGCACGGTCGTGGCGGCGGCGAGACGGCCCACGGTCTCGCGGGCGTCCTCGTTGACGATGCCGCCCGCATCCTCGAGGGTGAGCAGCACGTCGCGCATGAGCGAGCGGGCGCTCGCCAGCACTTCCATCATACCCGAACGCTCGCGGGCGTTGAGTTCGCGCTTCTGACGGTCCTCAAGCTGCTTTAATGCTCCACGCGAGAGGTAGTCGGCGTTTTGGCTGAGAACCGCCTCCTGGGTCGACTTGACCTCGGCGAGCGGTGCCTTGACGGCCATGATGAGCTCCTTGGCCGCGCGGAGGATGTCGAGTTCATCGGCGTGCGGGAGCGCGTCGAGGGAGCGGAGCATCGTGCGGCGGGCCTCCTGACGCTCGGCGCTCTTAAGGAAAGCGACTGCGCGCGCTGGGCTCCCCGCCACGGCCACGGCCATGCGGCAGCGCGGCTCGGTGGCGCCCGTTGCCTGCGCGACGGCACGGGCAGCGTCGGCCGGCGCGACCATGCGGAAGGGCACGCACTGGCAGCGCGAGACGATAGTGGGCAAGATGGTCTCCGCCGAGGTGCCCAGCAGAATGAAGGTCACGCCCGCGGGCGGCTCCTCAAGCGTCTTGAGCAGGGCGTTTGCCGAGTCGGCCCGGAGGCGGTCGGCCTGGTCGATGATGTAGACCTTGGTCTTGGCGCGGATGGGCGCGAGCGACACATCCTCGATGAGGTCGCGCGTCTGGCCGATGAGGTAGCCCGTAACGCTCTCGGGCGCGTAGTAGTGCACGTCGGGATGGGTGTGGCGGGCCACGCGCACGCACGCCTCGCAGGACCCGCAGCCGCCGTGCTCGCACACGAGCGCCTGCGCGAGGGCCCAGGCGGCATCGAGCTTGCCCGAGCCGGGAGCCCCCAAAAAGAGGTAGGCGTGGCTCGTGCGGCCGCTCGTAACGGCGCGGGCGAGAAAGTCGCGCACGCGGGGTTGTGTGTCGAGCTGGGCGAGCAGGCTCGCCGGGGCAAGATCGGGCATGGGCGGCACCTCCCTAGGCGTCAGGCGGGTTGGGTGAGTAACCATGATAGCCGTTTGCCCGGACAGCTGATGCAGCCCGGCATGTGACAGTGGGGACAGGTTATGTTGTCACGTGACAACATAACCTGTCCCCCTTGTCACATGGCGAGGGCGGCGCGGGCGCTCGCAGCGTCGACCGCAAGCCCCACGCTTGCAAGCTCGGCAAGCGCGCAGGCAAAGACCGCGTCGATGGGCTGCGAGGCGTCCACGAGCTTCACGCGCCCGGGCTCCTCACGTGCGATGGTGCGGTAACCTGCCGCCACGCGCTCCTGATAGGCAAGGCCCTTGGCCTCGATACGGTCGGGCGCGCCCTCGCGCGCTGCAGCCCGGTGCGCGGCCTCGTGCGGATCGATATCAAAGACGAGCGTGAGGTCGGGCACGCAATCCCCCGCCGCAAGGGCGTTGGCGGCGCTCGCCGTCTCGCGCGGCACGCTCCCCGCGCACGACTGGTACGCGGTGGTGGAATCGTAGAACCGGTCGCACAGCACGACCTTCCCCGCTGCGAGCGCGGGACGAATGGCCTCGTGCACGTGCTGGGCGCGCGCCGCCTCGTAGAGCAGAAGCTCGCAGGTGTCGCACATGGCGGCGTTGGCGGGGTCGAGCAGAAGGCTCCGGATCTTCTCCGAGATTTCAACACCGCCTGGCTCGCGCAAAAGCACCGCGTCGCGGCCGGCATGCTCGAGCGCCGCCTTGATGAGCCGCGCCTGGGTGGACTTGCCGCACCCGTCGATACCCTCGAGCGTGATGAACATGCCGCGCCCGCGATCGGCCGCCTGCTCGGCCCGGTCCGCGCTATCCGCCGTCGGCTGCTCGCACGCGCAGCAAGCGCGTTCCAGATTCTCCGCCATGGCTCCCCCTAGACTGCGCGATCCATGTAGTACTTGACGTTCTCCTGGTACTCGGGCCATCCCTCGGGGTGGAAGTCCTGCACCCAGTAGCCGAGGGCGCGCGCCGACACGATCGAGGCGGTTGTCGACACAAAGAAGATCGCGAAGCAGAGCACGAGCGTGATGGGAATGAACGATACCATGAGCGAGAGCATCTGCGCCACGATGTACGAATCGGGCAAGTAGGCGCTCGGCATGCTGTATGCCACCGACGCGGCAGAGCCCACCACCACGGCAAACCAGACGACCTCGCACAAGAGCGTCACCGCGATGGAGATGATCGCGGGCGCCCACGTGGCGGCAAAGATCTGGCCGGTCTTGCCCGGCGCGGCAAAGAGCGACCAGGCGCGCTTGACGTTGAGGCCCGAGCGCACGCGGCCGCAAAGCGCTGTGCGCATGTACATGGCGGCAAAAAACGGCAGGCAGCAGATGATGAAGGCAATGACGAGCAGCACGTAGACAGCCCCCAGCCCCAGCGCGCCAAAGACGGTGGCCGAGAGCAGCGCGAGCACGAAGAGCGCGACGGTCATGATGACCGAGACACCGTAGATGTAGAGGCCGTTATCGAGCACGCCGGGGCGCACGATCTTTTGCGGCAGCGGCAGGTGCCGGCCAAGCGCCTGCTCGCGCGCCCAGGTGTAGACGTAGCCGTTGAGCACGAGGCTGCCCACGCCGGGCACAAACTGAAAGAGCGCGAGCTTGAAGATGATCCAGAGCTTGCCGGGGGACGCCTTGAAGTCCATCCAGGCGCGCTTGAGCGGGCTCGGCTGATAGACGGGCTGCGGGGCGATGGAGGTTTCGGGCGCGCCCGGGAAGGTCTCGGTGGGATTGGTGCCGGTGGGCGCCGCAGTGGCGCTTGCCGAGGTGTTGCCGGATGCGGCGCCGGCGGACGCGGCCGCGGTGTTCTCTGGGGCACCGTTCTGCGCGGACGTCGGCTGCTCGGGGGCTGCGGAAGCCTGCGCGGACCCAGACGCCACCGGCGCGTCGTCGGACGGCTCGCCGGCGACAGACTCGCTCGTTGCAACAAAGAGCGTGCCGCACTGCGGGCAGCACGCATTCTGGGGGTCGGCTGGCTCAAAAGTAAACCCACAGGTAGGGCAGGTGGCCATGATGTCTCCTCTGACTGATGGGGCGCGGGCGCCGTGCGCTGCGCCGCCGATTCCGGGCGCCGCACACGGAGCGCGGCGTCCGTCCATTGTAGCCGATAGCCAACCGGCCGGTGAACGCGCCCCGCACCGGCAAAGCGCCCCAGCCGCGCGACGACGTCCGAGTGCTGCGCACCGTTTGCAGACACACCCGGCAAGCAAAAAGCCCCACCCGGAGCCCACCTCACCGCAAGCGCAATCGTCGCGCAAGTGAAACAAGCTCCAGACGGGGCCCTCAGCCAATCAACCGCGCAGCTGCCCTACGCGTCCGACCCCTTGCTCGTCTTGGTAGACGTCTTCTTGGCCGTTGTCTTCTTGGCAGCGGTCTTCTTAGTAGCCGTCTTCTTTGCCGCGCCCTTCGACGTCGTGCGCTTGGCACCGGGCTTTGCCGCCGCCTTGGAACCGGCGCGACCGCGGCCTCGGCCGGAGGAGGCCTTCTGCTCCTTGCCCGGGCAGTCCATGTTCACGCAGATCCGCCACGGACCGCGCGCCGTCTCAACCACCACGATGGGCGCGCCGCAGTGCTCGCACACCTCGCCCGTAGCCTCGAGCTTGCCGCGCGCCGGCAGCGGGTAGGAGACCCCACACTCGTCGTAGTTGGTGCAGCGGATGAAGCGTTTGCCGCTGCGCTCGCTCTTGTGCGCGATCAGGTCGCCGTGCCGACCGGCCTCGGCGCACACGCGGCACTCGCCCACCTTGAGATCGGGCTCGTAGTTGGTGGGGCACTTGGGGTTCACGCAAACCTCGTAGGCCTTCTGCCGGAACGGCTGACACTTGATGCGCGGCGCTCCGCACTCCGGGCACACGGCCGCCTCGCCCTCGAGCGGGCTCACCTTTACGCCGGAGGGCACCGGGTAGGTCACGTCGCAGTCGGGCCAGCCCATGCACCCGATAAAGCTTCCGCGCGTCTTGGCGGAGGTCTTCATCACCAGGTCCTTGCCGCACTTGGGGCAGGTCCCCACGCGCGCGTCGGCCGTCACCGCATCGGCTATCGCCTCGCCAAGGTCGTCCTTGTGCTCAATGAGCGCATCGAGCATGCCGGCAAGGAGCGCCCGCGAGTGCTCGACCACGTGGTCTTGGGTGTCCTTGCCCTCGGCCACACGGGTCATATCCTCGTCGAGCTCGGCCGTCATCTCGGGCGTGGTGATGCGCGGTGCAAACTCGTGCAGCGCGTCCACGATGGCCATGCCCAACTGGCTCGGCTCGATGGGGTCGTTTTTGAGGTAGCGCACCTGGTAGAGGCGCTCGATAATCGAGGCGCGGGTGGACTTGGTGCCAAGGCCCCGCTTCTCCATCTCCTGCACGAGGCGCCCCTGGCTGTAGCGAGCGGGCGGCTCGGTCTGCTTGGCCTCGAGCTTGATGTCGCGCACGTCCACCGTCTCGCCCTCGGCAAGCTGCGGCAGCTGCTCATCGCGCTTGAGGCCGTAGGGGTACGCCTCGCGGAACCCCGCCTCTACGAGCACATCGCCCGAGGCGGTAAACGGCTCGCCCGCAACATCGATCGAGAGCTTGGTGTTCTCGATGGTCGCGGGGCCCATGAGCGTTGCCAAGAAGCGCCGCGCGATGAGCATATAGAGCTTCTTCTGGCCGCCGTCGAGGGTCTCGGGATCGCCCTGGCCCGTGGGGTGGATGGGCGGGTGGTCGGTGGTCTCGACCTTGCCGCGCGTGGGCTTCATCGGCCCGGCGAGCACCTTTTGGCAGACGGGTCGGAGCGCCGGCGAGCCCGCCGCGAGCCCCTTGACCACACCCGCAATGTCGAGCGAGCGCGGGTAGACGGTGTTGTCGACGCGCGGGTAGGAGATAAAGCCCGCCATGTAGAGGCTCTCGGCGATACGCATGGTGCGAGCCGGAGAGATGCCCTCAGCCGCCGCGGCCGCCTGGAGCGCCGTGGTGTTAAAGGGGATGGGCGGCTGCTGCTTGCGGCTGCGTTTGGCCACCGCGGTAACGGTGCCCGTGGAGGCGTGCTCCACATGCGCAAAGGCCGTCTCGGCTGCATGCTTGTCGGTAAAGCGCGCGGTGGCGTGCGCGATCTTAAAGTCGCTCCCGTCCACACCCTGGGCCGCCGCCATGCCGCGAATCTGCCAGTAGTCCTCGGGCACAAAGGCCATGCGCTCGCGCTCGCGCTCAACCACCAGGGCGAGCGTGGGCGTCTGCACGCGGCCGGCGGAGCGCACGTTGCCAAAGCCGCCAAAGCGCGCGAGCGTGAGGTAGCGCGTGAGGACAGCGCCCCAGATGAGGTCGATGTACTGGCGGCTCTCGCCGGCATCGGCAAGGTCCTGGTCGAGCGTGACGAGGTTCTCGAAGGCGTGGGTGACCTCGCCCTTGATGAGCGCCGAGTACCGCGCGCGGAAGGCTGGCACGTCGGGCGCCACCTCGCGCACCATGTCGAGCGCGTCGGAGCCGATGAGCTCGCCCTCGCGGTCGAAGTCCGTGGCGATGATCACGGCGTCGGCCTTTTTGGCGAGGTTCTTGAGAACGCGGATGATCTCCTTCTCGGCCGGCTTCTTGAGCACGGGGGCCCAGGTGAGGTAGGGCAGGCTCTCGACCTTCCAGCCTTTGAGCGAGATGCCGTTGGCGAGGAAGGGCTTGCGCTTGCTCTGGTAGGGCGGGCGCGCAAGGCCATCGGGGATGTCGGCGGGAAGCACCTCGCCGTCCTCGGTGAGGCTGTACCAGCCCTGCTTCTTATCGAAAAGCACGTCGTCGGGAAAGTCGGGCGCCAGGATGTGCCCGGCGAGCCCCATAGAGACCCACTCCTCCCCGTCCACCTCAAACCGGTAGACCTGCGTGTTGTAGACCTTGTCGTTTTTGGGTTTGGTGGTGGAGAGCAGCTGCGCGATCTTTTGCGCGGCGATGTTCTTCTCTGCAACGACGAGCTTCACGGGGGCACCCCCTGGCCGGTACGGACTGGGACTGACGCGCGTTGGGCCGGACCGCGCGGCGGGCGCGCGGCGGGCGGCGCATCTTTGCGGGACAGTATAAGCGACTTAGCGAGGTCTACGAAATGCACAGATTTGCCCGGCGGCGCGCTCGCGGGAGAAGGTGGGCCGTCTTGGATGGGTTAATTAATTGCCCGAATGCTGGCAAACTCATATTTCAGCGATTTTTGTCCAGGATCTGTACCTGCGGTTATTGTGCGTTTTCCGAGATAGTTATGGGTGTTTTCAAGTGGACAAAAATCGCAGTAATACGAGCTTCACCTTTTACGTGGAAGCCGTGAGGATGACTTTCCATGCTCACCAACAATAGTGACTGCATGGGTATGTCTTTTAAGCATATTGTCCTTGTGTTTGGCCACACGCGCCCTACACCGTGAGGAACACCATCGCAATTATGAGCGCAAAGCCCGCAAGATCCGTCGGCGCAAAGAACGTGCCCAACAGAAGCGCGCTCGTGACCGTGGCCGAGATGGGCTCAACCGTGCCGATCAGGCTCGCACGCATGGAGCCGATGTCGCGCACACCCTGCATATATAAGAAGTACGCCAAAAACGATCCCACGAACGCCAACACAGTAAAGGCGCCCCACCCCATCGCGTCGAAGGCGGGCATGTTCGTCCACGGCTGGATGAACGCGCTCGACACGAGGCCCGAGATGAGCATGCCCGACCCCGTGACGATCGACGAGCCGTAGCGCCCGAGCAGCCCTGCGGGGATGATGGACATGCACGCCGCCCCCACCGCCGCAACGAGCCCGATAACAAGCCCTTCTGCGGGGATGGCGAGGTTGGCCGGGTTGCCGCCCGTGGCGATGAGATAGGTCCCGGCGAGCGCCAGCGCCACACCCGCAAGCTCGCGGCGGCGCGGGGCACGCCGGGTGCGCAGACACGCGTACACCATGATGATCACGAGCTGCAGGCACTGCAGCACCGTTGCCGTGCCGGCGTTGGTGAGGCGCACCGCCATGAGGTAGCCAAACTGGTTGAGGAGCACGCCGCCCAGGGTGAAGACGAGCAGGATCGCCAGGTCGCGTGGAGTGCGCCAGAGCTTGATGAAGCGCGCGCGGTCGAAGGCGAGGATAGGGATGAGAAAGAGCAGGCCCGAGCAGATCTGGCGCGCGCACATAAGCCAGAGCGTGTCGACCTGGTAGTTGTCGAAAAGAAAACTCGCGCAGGTGCCCGAGAAACCCCAGAACGTACCGCCCGCAAGCGTGGCCGCAACGCCCATGATGAGCTGGCGGTTCTCAGAGGCGTTGAGGCGTTCGCGGATTCCGCGGCGCTGGGCGCGGTCTGCTGCGGAAGTGCCGTAGGGAGCGGCGGACTGCACGGCGGCAACATCCTGCACAGCGCCGTTCTCCGCGGCCCCAAATCCCCCTACGGCATCCCTCTGCTCAGTTCTCTCGGTCATGATCCCCCCTTGGTCCAGGGGCCACCTTACCGCATGAACTCATCGGGTTAAAGTGAAAACGCCAACTTCCCGGACCGGGTGCAAAACTTGCTCCCGCGCGCTAAAGCGTGTGCTGGCGGTTATGTGACCGAGTCAAATGGCTCACCGCGGCTACACGTATTCGTCATCCGGCACGCTAAAGTACGTACTGGGCAGACGCGGAGACACACGTGCGCAGCACGCGTTCAGCATTGCGCCCGGAAGATTTGAACGGGCAATCCGGATTGCGATTCTTACGATAGCGACCCCAGACGGAAAGAAATGAGTGAGTAAGGTTTGCCGCGTTAACGGATTATTGCTCGTGGCCGTCGGTCGTGTTCGACGCAGCGGGCGCCGCAGCCGACCCGTCGCCCAAGCGCGGGCCGGGCGCGAGGTAGCGCGCGCAGCAGCGGGGCACGGCCCAGATGGCGATACCGATCCAAACGACACTGGTGATGATGTTGGTGAGGTCCAAATCGGAGAAATCCGTCAGCTCGAGGACAATCGTCACAACGTTGGGAATGAACCCTACTAGTCCGACAAGCCCTGCGTAGAGCAGAAACGCATCTCGCTTACTCCAGTGATTCTGCTCGACACAGAACTCACCAGGAAAGGCCCGAGCAAAGTAGTCGCGCTTGATGGCCTTGTATGCACTCGAGAGGATAATGAGCGTCACAATCAGAAACACAACGTCGATCAACGCGATCCAAATGTAAAAGTAGAATGACTGGACAACATCGAGCTGGAACGGACGATAGCCAAGAACAATCATCACCCGGAGTACGATAAGCGCCACCACAAGCACAACGTTGGCCACCACCGTATACACCGCATAGCGCTTGAAGGCGCGTCTGGCCTTCTCCCCCATGACCTGCCACGACGCCTTGAGCTGATTGACGATGCCCTCCATGATCGTTCCTTCCCCCGAGGCCAATCGTATGGTAGCTATACCCCCCCTAGGGCCTAAGTTGAGCGGCGTACAAGCCATTTCGCCAAGCGGCGCAAACAATTTGTTGATGGTCGCCCGAGCGGCAACGCGGTTGCGCTGCGTTTGCGGCGCCCGCCGGCGCGCGCCCGCGCGCAGACCGCCCGCCTCGCAACATCCGTCCGCACGGCGCGGCATACCGCCTGATGGGTATAAGCAACCTCGTTCCACCATCTGATGTTAAGGAGCGCCATGTCCGCCACTACCCCGTCCACCGCAGAAACCGCCGCCCCCGCCACGAGGGCCGCCGAGAGCGCCGCGCCCGACTCCCCCGAGGGAGCCTCCCCCAAGGGAGCCGCCACCGCGGGCGAAACCGCACCCGCCGCCTCCCCCGCCCGCGTGAGCGCGGCCACGCTGCTCGCCCCGGGCGCCGAGGTCTCGGGCTTTACCGTCACCCGCACCGAGACCATCCCCGAGCTCGACGCCGACGCCTACGTGCTCAGCCACACCGCATCAGGCGCGCGCCTCCTCTACCTCGCCTGCGACGATGAGAACAAGGCCTTCGCCATCGCCTTTAAGACCCCGCCGGCAGACGACACGGGCGTCTTCCACATCCTCGAGCACTCCGTCCTCTGCGGCAGCGCCAAATTCCCCGTCAAGGAGCCCTTCGTCGACCTCATCAAGAGCTCGATGCAGACCTTCCTCAACGCCATGACCTACCCCGATAAAACCGTCTACCCGGTGGCCTCCACCAACGAGCAGGACCTCTTGAACCTCATGGACGTCTACCTCGACGCCGTGCTCAACCCCGCCATCTACACCAAGCCCACCATCTTTGAGCAGGAGGGCTGGCACGAGGAGGTTGAGCGCGACGCCACGGGCACGCCCCGCCGGCGCGTGAACGGCGTGGTCTACAACGAGATGAAGGGTGCGCTCGCCGACCCCATGGACGTGCTCGACAACGCCGTCAACCGGGCGCTCTTTCCCGACACGGCCTATGCGCACGAGTCGGGCGGCAACCCGGCGGCGATCCCGAGCCTCACCTACGAGGGCTTTCTCGATACGCACGCGCGCCACTACAACCTCGCCAACAGCTACATCGTGCTCTACGGAGATTTTGCCGACGTGCGCCGCGAGCTCGCCTTTATGGATGAGCGCTATCTGAGCGACGGCGCCCGCGCGGCCGAGGACGCCTGGCGCGCGGCGGCCGGACTCGACCCCCAGCACGTGGGCGCGCCCAACCCGCTCAAGCACCAAGACCCCGTTGTCTGCGACCACCTGCGCGTGGAGATGGAGACCACCCCCGACAACGCCCTCGTGGGCGCGGCCTACGTGCTGGGCGAGGCGGCGGACACCTTCCGCACCGTGGCGGCCGACGTGCTCTTTGACGCCCTCCTGGGCTCCAACGAGGCGCCCGTCAAGCGCGCGATCCTCGAGGCGGGCATCGGCGGAAACGTGCTCTCCTACACCTCGTCCGCGTGTCTGCAACCCTACGAGCTCATCATGCTACAGGGCGCCAAGCCCGAGATGGCGCGCACGTTTGCGCAAGTCATTGAGGATACCTGCCGCGAGCTGGTGGAACAGGGCGTCCCGCGCGACCGCCTGGAGGCCGTGATCTCGAGCAACGAGTACACCCTGCGCCAGCGCGACTACGGCACGGCCGACGGCGTGGTGCTCGCCTGCGATGCGCTCTCGACCTGGCTCTACGCCGAGGACACGCCCGAGACGCACGCCGCCACCGCCGCGCTGGAGTACGCCGACATCTACGCGCGCCTGCGCCGCGAGCTTGAGGGCGACTTCTTTGAGAACCTGCTGCGCGAGCTCGTGCTGGAGAGCAGCCACCGCGCGCTCGTGGAGCTTGTGCCAGTGGAGGGCGAGGCCGGAGCGGAAGCCGCGGCGGATGGCGCGGCCCCGGCGGACGCAGCCGCCGGCGAGCCCCTCACGCCGGAGGAGGCGGCACGCATCGAGGAGCGCGTGGCCGAGCTCCGTGCGGCACAGGAGGCTGAGGACACGCCCGAGGCCAAGGCGACGCTCCCCCGCCTCACGGTGGCCGATATCGGAGCAGCGCGCCCCGAGCCGCCGCTCGCGCTCGACCGCAACGCCCCCATCCCCTGCCTGGTGCACCCGCTCCCCACGCACGCGCTCGCCTACGCACTCACTTACTTTGACCTCACCCACGTGAGCTACGCCGAGCTCCCCTACGTCAAGGTCCTCTGCCGCCTGCTGCAGCAGCTCCCCACCGCGCGGCACACGGCCGCCGAGCTCGACAGCTACATCACCGGCAACCTCGGCTTTCTCTCGTTTGGCACCGAGGTCTTTCAGCAGGCCAACTGGCGGCTCGCCCGCCCCGTACTCTGCGTGGCGGCCGGCGCCCTCTCCGAGAAGATCGACGCACTGGCGAGCATCCCGCACGAGGTATGGTCGGAGACCCTCTTTGAGGACACCGAGCGCATGCGCGACGTGCTCGTGCAGCTCAAAATCGGCATGGAGCAGGCATTTCTGACCTCGGGCCACCAGGCGGCGCTTGCGCGCTCGCTCAGCTACGTGTCGCCCGCCGCGGTGGTTGCCGAGCAGCTCGGCGGCGTGGACTTCTACCGCTTCTTGACCGAGCTCGTGGAGCACTTTGACGAGCGGGCAGAGGACCTCTGCGAGAAGCTCCACGAGCTCTCGGGGCGCATCTTTACCTCAACGGGGACGGTGGCGAGCTTTACCGGCTCCGCCGAGGACTACAGTCGCTACTGGGCGGCGGCCGGCCCGCTCGGACTCGAGCCGCGCACCGCGCCCGCCAAGGAGCTCTACGTGCCCGCGCCCGAGCCCAAGCGCGAGGCCTTCGTAATCCCGAGCGACGTGTGCTACGCCGCGCAGGCAACCGACCCGCGCGCACTCGACATTGCCACCGACGGGCGCTGGGGCGTGGCCGCCGGTGCGCTCTCGTACGACTACCTCTGGAACGAGATCCGCGTTAAGGGCGGCGCCTACGGGTGCGGCTTCCGCGCGGCCGTCGACCGGCAGCTCGCCTTCTACACCTACCGCGACCCTGCCATCGACCCCTCGCTCGAGCGCATCGCCCGCGCCGGCGCCTGGCTCAGCTCGTTTGAGCCCGACCAGCCGACCTTTGAGGGTTTCTTGGTGGCAAGCGTGGCGTCGCACGACGCACCCGTTAAGCCCTACGCGCAGACCAAGCGCCGCAACGCCGAGTACTTTGCGGGGCGCGAGCCAGGCTTCCGCGACCAGGTGCGCGCCGAGATGCTCGCCTGTACCCCCGCCGACCTGCGCTCTCTTGGTGAGGACGTAACGCGCGTAGCCGCCGAGGCGCCCATTTGCGTCTTTGGCGGGCGCGCGATCATCGAGGCGAGCCAGCGCGACTGGAACATCGTGGACCTTATGGGCTAATGAGGCCGCCGGCGGTGCCGCCGCCGCATGACAATGGGGACAGGTTGTTTTGTCACGTGACAAAACAACCTGTCCCCATTGTCACAACTGGTAATCGCAAATGACCAGTTTTGGCGTAACTGGTAACTTTTGGTGACCAGTTTGGCGCCGCGTACTTAGGCATGCGGGCGAGCAATCGGGGAGTGCGACGGGGTGCTTGAGGAGCCCACGGTCCGGATGTCGTAGGGGGTCGTCTGGTAGACGTAGTAGTTGAGCCAGTTGGTATAGATGAGCTGCGCCTGCGCGCGCCAGGTGTTGAGCGGCGGGCGCGCCGGGTCGTCGTCCGGGAAGTAATGCGCCGGCACCTGGGGGTTCAGGCCGCGCGCCACGTCGCGCTCGTACTCGAGGGCGAGCGTGTCGGTGTCGTACTCGGGGTGGCCGAAGATAAAGAACCGGCGGCTGTCTGTCGACTTGACGATATAGAGCCCCACCTCGTCCGATGCCGCGATGACCTCGAGCTCGGGCACGCGGGCCACGTCCTCGGCGCGGACCTCGGTGTTGCGCGAGTGAACGGCATAGAACCGGTCGTCGAGCCCGCGCACCAGAGGCGAGCTCGGCTTGACGAGCCGGTGCTCAAAGACCCCCGACGCCTTGTGCGGTAGCGGATGCTTGTTGATGCCGTAGTGGAAGTAGAGCCCCGCCTGCGCGCCCCAGCAGATGTGGAGCGTAGAGTGCACGTGGGTGGTGGACCAGCTCATGATGCGGCAGAGCTCGTCCCAGTAATCGACCTCCTCAAAGGGCATCTCCTCCACCGGCGCGCCCGTGATGATGAGCCCATCGAAGCGCTCGTGGGCGATCTCGTCAAAGGTGCGGTAGAAAGTCTCGAGGTGGCTCGCCGAGACATGCGCCGCCTCGTGGCTCGCCGTGCGCAGCAGCTCGACCTCGATCTGCAGAGGCGTGTTGGAGAGCTTGCGCATGATCTGCGTCTCGGTGGCGATCTTGGTGGGCATGAGGTTCAGGATGAGCACGCGCAGCGGACGAATGTCCTGGTGGATGGCGCGATACTCGGTCATAACGAAGATGTTCTCGGCCTCGAGCGCCGCGGTGGCAGGCAGAGCGTCGGGGATGCGGATGGGCATCGCTACTCCCCCTCCGGGGCGGGCGCGATTGCAGGGGCGGCGGCCCCGGCGGAACCGGCGGCTGCCTCCGCGGGCGCGAGCGCATCCCGCCCCGTTGCCCCCGCAACCGGAACCCCTGCCTCGCTCGCCAGCTCGGCCTCCTCGGGGTAGTAGATGCCCCAGTCGTAGCGCAGGCGGGTCATAACGTCCATCACATCGGCCGCGATATCGATGAGCCCGGCCGCACGCTCGTCGCCCGCTACCGCGCGCTCGAGGTCGGCCACCTCGTAGGCGAGGGCATAGCCCTCCTCGCCCGCCTCGACGATCTCGCGGTGACCGTCCTCCGTCCAGGTGATGACGGCGCGGTCGGCACGCGGGTAGGCCTCGACCTCGATGTAGCAGCGGTCAAACGAGAGCATGGCGCGCTTGGGCTGTTTGGCGTGGAGCGAGAGCGAGAAGACGCCCAGCTGGCCCTCGGCGTTGCGCGTTACAAAGCCGCTCGTCTCGTCCACCCCCGTCACCGCGCGGTTGGCGAGCGAGACAGCCTCAGTAGGCGCGCTCGCCATAAAGAGCCGAGCGATGCTGAGCGCATAAACCCCGATGTCGAGCATGGCACCGCCCGCAAGATGCGGGTTGTAGAACCGGTTGGAGAGGTCGCCGTACTCCTTGTAGCTGCCAAAGTTTACCTGGGCAAGTACAAGCGGGCCAAACTCACCGGCATCTGCCCGACGGCGGAGCTCACGAAAAAGCGGCATGTGGAGGATCGTCGTGGCATCCATGAGCTGCACGCCATGCGCGGCGGCGATGCTGCGCGCCTCGGCGAGCTCGGCGGTGTTGAGCGTGATGGACTTCTCGCAGAGCACATGCTTACCCGCGGCGAGCGCACCGCGCAAGAAGGTGATGTGCGTGTTGTGCGGCGTGGTGATGTAGATGGCATCAATGGAGGGGTCGGCGTAGAGTTCCTCAAAGGTGTCGTAGACCCGCTCCACGCCCCAGCGCTCGGCAAAAGCGAGCGCCTTGGCGGGAGTGCGGTTGGCCACGCCCGCGAGCCGCCTACCAGCGAGCTCCATGACCTGCGCCATCTGGTTGGCGATGACCCCGCAGCCGATGACCGCCCATCTGAGCTGGGGCGCCGTAAAGATGTTCGACGGGAAGGGACGGTCTTGGACGGCAGCGTACGCCGCGTCGGACGCGGCGGCAGAATCGAGCGTGGTGGACAAACGCATTGACATAGCAGCTCCTCACCGAGGGTGCGCGGGACTGCGCACAGGTGAGACTCATTATAGCCGCGCCGCGCGGGGAGGCGGGGCGGGCGGAGAGGGTGCTGCCGGCAGGAGGCGCCGAGCGGGGGCGACGGTCACCGGCAACGGATTCGGCACCGCCGCCTACAAGGCACCCGGGCGCCCGCGACGGAGCGCCGCCAACCCCTCTACGCCGGCAGCGTGATAATGAAGACCGTACGCTCGGGGGTAGACTCGCACGCAATGGTGCCGCCGTGGGCCGAAACGATCTCTTTGGCGATGGCAAGGCCCAGACCTGCACCGCCGCGGTTGGTTGCGCGAGCGGCATCCAGGCGGTAGAACTTTTCAAAAATCACCTTGAGCTTGGGCGAGGGGATGGGGTCGCCCTGGTCCTCGAAGCGAATCTCCACCGGCGCGGCAACGGGTGTGGCTGCAGTGGCGCCCTCCACCCCAGTCGCTGGCGCCGCCGCGCGTTCCGCACCGGCCGGCCCCAGCCGGCGGGCGGTTACGCGGATGGTCGTTCCCTCGTAACTGTAGGCAATCGCGTTCTTCATCACGTTGTTGAACACGCGCGCCATCTTGTCGCCGTCGACGAGCACCACGAGCCCCTCGGGCACATCGATCTCGGCCGTCTTGTGCTGTGCCGCGAGCGTGGGATAGAACTCATCGGCCACCTGCGCGAGCATAAGGTTGAGGTCAACGTAGCCGCGCGTGAGTACGATATCATGAAAATCAAAGCGCGTGATGTCAAAGAACTCCTCGATGAGCTCGTCGAGCCGGTGCGCCTTCTCGAGCGCCACCCCCGTAAAGCGCGCCCGCTGCTCGGCCGGCAGGTCGGGCGCCTCCTCCAAAAGCGACAGGTACCCCACCACGCTCGCGAGCGGGGTCTTGAGGTCGTGCGCGAGGTAGGTTACGAGATCGTCCTTGCGGCCCGCCTCGTCGCGCAGGGCCTGCTCGGCGCGACGCTCGCGCTCGCGCACCCGGGCGAGCGCGCTCTCCACCTCGAGGAAGGTGCCGTCGAGCCCACGCCAGTCGTCGGGCCGCTCGATCAGCCGCTCCTCCAGATGCTCCGCGATCGTGTGGTCGGCCTCCTCCTGCCCGCGCTCAAACCCAAAGCGGTACATCGAGCGGCCGGCAAAAAACGCCCCGCACACGGCCACTGCCAGCAAAAAGCCGCAAAACATAAAGAGGTGATCGAGCCCAAAGACGATCGGCATATCGACGCTCTCGCTCACGAGAAAGCCGATAAAGATGACGGTGAGCCAGGCCGCGCCGCCCATTACCACGCAACGACGGGCCGAGGGGAAGCGGTCGATGGCGAGGTAGCCCACAAAGAGCAGCACCACAAAGAGCAGCAGGCTATCGAGCCCCACAACCACAAAGAGCAGCACAAAGAGCATCGAGATGGCGAGCGCCCGGTTGTCGAGAAGCCTGTCAAGACGATGGACGAGCTCCTCGTTGGGGTCGGTGGGCGGCATGTCGGCAAGAACCGTGCTGGGGTCGACCTCGGGCATGGTGCCCTCAGCTAAGGGCGCGGTACCGGGGGTGCCAGTGGCAGACGCGCCGGTGGCAATGCGGGCAGGCTCATCGGCATCCCAAAACGGCGTGGGCGGTTGGACGTGGGGGGCGCCTTGGCCGTACGCGGGGTCGCCCTGCTGGACCTCGCCGACCTGGGGCCGCGCGCCCTTGCCGACGGCGGATGCTGAAGCAGACCCCGAAGCCGCATCATCACTCTGCTCATCCAACCCGCCACCAACGGCGGAGCCCGCTGAGCTTGCCGGTGCCACAGGCGCCCCGGTTACCGGGTGCACCGGCGCGTGCGCCGCGCCGCGCCCCTTCCAGTCCCTTAACGCCATGCCGGCCTCCTCTACCGCCTTAAGCGTCTATGGTGTAGCCCACGCCCCAGATGTTGCGGATAAACCGCGGGTTCTGGGCGTCGTCGCCGATCTTCTCGCGCAGATGCCGAATGTGCACCATGACCGTGTTGTTGGAGCCCGCCATAAACTCCTCGTTCCATACCGCGCGGAAGAGCTCCTCCACGGGCACCACCTTGCCGCGGTGCTCCACCAGGTAGAGCAGGATCGCGTACTCGAGCGGCGTTGTGCGGACGGGCTTTTCGTCCACCGTCACCTGGCGCGCGTCGCGGTTGATGGTGAGGCCGTTCACGCTCAGCAGCGAGTCCTCCGTCTGGTCGCGCGTGCCGTAGCTCGTATAGCGCCTGAGCTGGGCCTTTACGCGGGCCACAAGCTCCAGCGGACGGAAGGGCTTGACCACGTAGTCGTCGGCCCCGAGCGAGAGGCCCTCGATCTTGTCTGCCTGGGCATCGCGAGCGGTGAGCATGATCACCGGATAGGTGCGATTGGCACGGATGGTGCGCAGCAGCTCAAAGCCGTCGATATCGGGCAGCATGATGTCGAGGATGGCAAGGTCGAACTCGTGCGTGAGAATCTCACGCGCGGCGTCGGCACCGTTGTAGGCGAGCGTTACCTCGTAGCCTTCGTTCTGGAGATAGATGCCTACCAGGTCGGTAATGGTGTGCTCGTCGTCAACCACAAGGATGCGCGGCACGGTCTTGGTATCGGTATCCACAAAGCGCTCCTTCCCCCGTTTCATTATGACGGCTTGGCGGCGGCAGGGCGAGCGGATGGGGGTATTTTAAGCCGGCGTTAAGGAGCAGCCACGAAAGACCCATGGCGAGGAGGGCGTGCGACGGTAGCGATGCGGGCAAGTGTGACGATCAGGGCGGAGCGGACCGGCGAGGCGGGTAGGCCTGCTCTGCCGTACCCGGTTCCATCTCGTAGAACGAATCGGTCAAAAATGGGGCATTTTCTGACGGATTCATTCAACTAGAAGGAATGAGACAGAAGGGATCGGCCGGCGCGGAGTCCATCAGAAGGAATCGGACACGGCGGGACGGGAGGAATCGAACAGAGCGCATCGAGCAAGGATACTTTGATGAGCGGTTCCCTAGACTCGCGCGGCCCGGGCGCACGTCGCGCGCACCCAGTCCGCGCCCGAGCCGCACCTACATCGCGGCCGATGCCGCCCCAGACTCGGCAGTAGCTTCGGCGGTGCTCCCGGGCTCACCCTCTGCATCACCGGCCACGCCGGCCAGCCTCTCAGCGGCTGAGATGCCCTCGGGCGTGGCCAGAAGACCGAGCACGTCGCCCGGGCGCAGCAGCTCGTCGGGCGCCATCACGAGCGTCACGTCGCCGCCGCGGCGGCGCGCCACCACCTGCGCCCCGGTGCGCACGCGCAGGTCGCTCTCCGCAAGGGTCCGACCGGCCAGCTCGCTGTCCTCCTCCACAGGCACCCAGTGCAGCTCGAGCTCATGCAACGAGGCGACGAGCCGCTCCAGGGCGAGACGCCGCTTGAGCGGCACGCGGGCGGCAAGCGCCTCGTAGCCGCTCGCGCGCAGGTCGTTGGCATAATCCTGGATCTGCTGCGGGCGGTACCCCAGTCGCAGGAGCGCGTGGCGCATCAGCTCGATCCCGCCCTCCAGCTCGGGGCGCACCACGTCGCTCGCGCCGAGCCGCACGAGCTCCGCCACGCAGTCGTCGCTGTCGGCGCGCGCCACCACGACAAGCTCCGGCGCCAGCTCGCGGGCGGCGCGCACGATGAGCTCGGCCGCCGCCTCCTGGTCGATTGCCACCACCAGCAGGCGCGCCCGGTCGAGGTGCGCGTGCTCGAGGATGCTGGAGTTGGCAGCGTCGCCCTGGAGCACCATGAGTCCCGCCGCATCCGCCTCGTCGGCCGCATCGATATCGCGCTCCACCACCAGGCACGGAATCTCCAGCTGCGCGAGCACCTCGGTCACGCACTGCCCCGCCTGTCCGTATCCCACCACAACCACGTGGTCGGCCAGGGTCTCTGCCGGCGGCGCAAAGCTCGGCACGTGGCGCTCGTACAGTCCCGCGAGCCGCGGATGAGCGCTAATCCAGCTCTCGAGCGGGTCGATGATCATAAAGGTAAACGAGTTGAGCGCAATCGACACCACTGCGCCACCGAGGATGAGGCTGTACTCGTCGGGCGTGAGCACGCCGAGCGCGATACCCGTCTGCCCAATGATGAACGAGAACTCGCCGATTTGCGAAAGACCCGACGCCACCGTGAGCGTGGTGTGCAGCCCCGCCGAGAGCACCATGCCGAGTACCATGTTGATGGCCCACTTGCCCGCTATGATGAGCGCCACGAGCGCGATGAGCTCGGACAGGTGCGCCGCGAGCGTGGCGGGGTTGACCATCATGCCCACCGAGGCAAAGAAGATGATCGAGAAGAGGTCTTTAAAGGGAATGGCCTCGGCTGCCACGCGGTGACTGAGCTTGGAGCCGCTCACCACCACACCGGCGAGGAACGCCCCGAGCGCCACCGACAGGTCGAAGAAGACCGAGGCGACCATGGCCGTGCCGAGCGCGATGACCACCACCGCCAACTGGAAGAGCTCCGAGGGGCAGAAGCGCGCGATCCGGCCGAGGAGCCACGGCAGCACCCGCGAACCCACCACGAGCATAAGCGCCACGAAGGCGACGGTCTTGACGAGCGCCTCCGCGAGCCCGAGGGCGAGCTCCGCGCCCGAAATCTCGCCCGGGCCGAAGATGACGGGGAGCACCACGAGGATCACGACCGTCGCAAGATCCTCGACGATGAGCCAGCCCGTGGCGATCTTGCCGCCGCGGCTCTGGTAGAGACCGGCGTCGGTGAGGTTCTTGATGAGCACCACCGTTGAGGCGATGCTCACCGAGAGCCCGAGCATGATGCCCGCCTCGGGCGTCCAGCCGAACGCCATGGCGAGCGCATAGCCCGCAAGCGTGCCGGCGGCGATCTGCAGGATGGCGCCGGGGATGGCGATGCCCTTGACCTCAAAGAGGTCCTTGAGCGAGAAGTGCAGGCCGGTGCTGAACATCATGAACATGACGCCGACCTCGGACAGCTGGTTCATGGCGTCGGAATCGCCGATGAAACCGGGGGTGAAGGGGCTCACCACCAACCCGCCGATAAGATAGCCCACGATGGGCGGCAGGCGGAGCGCACGCGCCACGATGCCGCCGGCAAACGCGGCGACGAGCGCGAAGACAAAGGTCATGAGCAGGATGGTCTCTCCGTGCATAGCTTCCTTTCATGAGGGATCGAGGGGCGGGGGCGTGTGTGCGGTCGGGCGGTTGGGGCAAGCAGGCCGACCGGAGTCGGATGCGGGCAGGCAGATCGAGCCGCAAAGCGATGTCGGGCACGAGATGCGCCGTCGGCAAAGGACATCGCACACGCGTACAGAAACGGCCGACCTTCCCGATACGAAGGCCGGCCGATCAGACGCACGCATCAAAAGTGTTTTTGTTTATACCCCGCAAGGTACCAAACTATACCGATGCATGGCACTATACCTGCGGATTTTCTGATAGCGCATCGACACGCGGACGCAGGTGCGCCTCAGGAGACCCCGACAACGCCGCTCGCTCGCAACGGCCCTACCCCTGCAGATAGGAGAGAAGCTCGGGGAGCGCCTGTTCCGCATCGGCGCGACCGCGCTGGTAAACCACCTCAAGAATGGCCGGGTCGCGCACGATTCCCGGCGTCTTGACCGACGCGCTCGGCCGAATGACGAAGAGCTCGCCGGCACGCTCGAGGGAGGCGATCTTGTCCAGCGTCTCGTTGTAGCGGAGGTGACGATCGGCAAGGCACTCCGCAAACCGCGGATAGCGGCGAAACCATACGCGCAGGAGCGGCATGAGGCTGTTGGGGTCCTTGCGATAGCCCGCGGGCTGCGTGAGCACGGCGACCGTCTTGGAGAGCCCCTGGGCGCGCGCCCACGCCACGGGGATGGAATCGGCCACGCCGCCGTCGAGCAGCAGGCGCCCATCGAGCTCGACCGGACGTGACAGCACCGGAATCGACGCCGACGAGCGGATCCATTCGATGATCTCGTCGCCCGTGCCGTCTAGCTCGTGATACACCGCCTCCCCCGTGGCAAGGTCGGTCGACACGGAGAAGAAGCGCATGGGGTTGGCGCGAAACGCATCAAGGTCGAAGGGGTCGAGCGTCCACGGCAGCTCGCCGTAGGCAAAGTCGCGGCTGTAAAGGTCGCCGGTGGTGATGAGGTTGCGCAGGCTCGCGTAGCGGTGGTCCGCGCAGTACCGCTCGTTGTAGCGGCGCGGACGGCCGATCTGCAGCGACTTGAAGTTGCACCCAAACGTCACCCCGGCGCTCACGCCCACGGCGAGACCGGCCGTGACGCCGTGCTCCATGAGCACGTCGATGACGCCGGCGGTGAAGAGCCCGCGCATGCCCCCGCCCTCGAAGACGAAGGCGGCATCCGCGCCGATGACGGGCTCTGGCGCGGGGGTCTCGACGATCGGCTCGCCCACGGGAAAACGCACGCCGGGAACGGTTCGCGGGATGCGAGGGGCTTGGGTGTGGGTCGCTTGGGTGCGAGGGGCTTGGGTGTGGGTCGCTTGGGTGCGGGCGGCTGGGGTTGCGTTGCGCGCGGACATGGTCTCCTCCTTGACGCAGATGGAGGGTAGTATACCGCTGCTCGTCTCCGCCGTATGACAATGTACCTGTCACCATTGTCATACGGCGGGGCCTGGGTTCACGAGCGGGTTCATTGCGCGGGGTTTTGCCGCCAACTCCGGGCAAAACCCGCTGCAATGAACCCGGCAATGAATGCACTTGTGAACCAGCAGGTAGAGGAGTTAACGCATCTGCCCGCGTCCACCCACCGCCCGGCGCCGGCGCCGCCGCCCGGTACCAGCCACCCGCCCAGCACCAGCCCCCGTCACTCGGCGCCGGCCACCCGCCACATGCCCCTACCGCACAAGACCGCGCTCGCACACGCGGCAGGTAAGCAGATAGTAGAGCGCAAAGACCGCCGCCGTGGCGCCCACCGTTCCTGCGACGATGGGGACGAAACCCGCCGACTCCGCCATGAGGGCGAGCGCACCGATGAGCACGAACCCGAAGACGCAATGCGCGCACGCCATGGCGAAGGGTGCCGCAAAGCTCACCCCGACCTGCCGGCGGAGCGATCCCGCGGCCAGGCGGCGCGGAGCCCCGAGCCGGTGCAGCGCGCGGTACGCGGCGTGCGCGTCCGCCGCTTGCGACAGCTGCTGCAGCGCAAGCACCGCCGCCGCGGCCACCAGAAACGCCGCCCCGTAGAACACGCACGCGTAGGCGATGGGCGCCATGCCGTCGGCGCTCATGGCAAATTCGCTCGCACTCGCCCGGAGCCCCACGCTAAAGACGAGCCCCGCCACCACCATGCACAGACCGGCCGCGATGAGCACGCATTCGGCCGCCAGCGCCGCGCAGCCGCTCTCGACGCGTGCCTCAACCTGCCGCACGGTAAAGGGGGTGAGCCCGGCGTAGTAGCGCTCGGGCCGGCGGGTACGCAGGCGCTCCGGCAGACGGCGAGCGAGCACGCGGAAAAGCAGGTAGGTTCCTCCTAGGGCGATAAAGCCCATGGGCACGATGAACACGATGAAGCCCCCCGGGTTGAGAAGGCACGTCCCCCACACGAGTGCAAGCAAAAGCGCCGCGGCGACCGTCTGCGCCCGCAGCTGCCCCCGCCCCGCCAAGCGCGGCCGCTCCGGTGTGCGCTCGGTCTGCATGAGCTCGAGAAGCGTCCTGCGCCGGATGCTCCGCACGGCAAGCAGCGCCGCCACCACGGTGATGACGGCAAAGGAGCAGACGCACTGCACCGTGGCTTCGGGCGAGAACGTTGCCACCGGGTGCCACGACACGCCGAAGACAAACGCCGCAACGAGCCCAAAGACGGGAGACAGCGCCGCGCCGAGCGCTATGCCCGCCACCAAGGCGAGCACCCCCATGAGCCCGCTCTCGAGCGCAAGTACCATCGAGACGTGCCCCGGCCCCATGCCGAGCAGCGTGTAGAGGCCAAACTCCCGCGTGCGCCGCCGCACCAGAAAAACGTTGGCGTAGCCGAGCAGGAAGACGAAGATCACGTCGATAAAGACCGAAAAGGCACCGAGGATCTCGCGCGCCTTATGGAAGTAGAGCCGTTGCGCCTCGGTAAGATCGAGCGCGAGCAGGTAATCCGTCGAGGCGAGAAACGAGTAGAGCAAACACGCCGCGAAGGCGAGCGTGAGCGCGTAGACGGAAAAATCGCGCGCGGAGCGGCGAACGTTGCCGACGGCAAGCTTGAGAAGCATGGCACCTCCTGAGCGAATAGGACGGGGCTGAGCGGCCACCCTATCCTCCCACACGCCGGTTACCCCACCCTTACCGTTGGCGAACACTTTTGTAAGGCGTTTCGCGGCATCGACGCGAGGGCAAAACGAGGGCAGCCTCCCCACCTTCCGCGGTGAGGCACAAGACGTAGTACCTTGTCTTTTTCGCAGGTCAGAGGTCTTGTCAAGACCATTTGACAGCCGCGAACGCCCTCCGCGAACCTCGTGTCGGGTCCTTTTGATGGTACGATGCCCACCGGCATGGCACGCTCCCATCTGACAGGGTCGCGCCGAGACGCAGAAAGGAGACGGGCATGGAGATCGGCAAGCGCATCCGCGAGCACCGCGCGGAACTCGGACTCTCGCAGGACGATCTGGCGGCGCGCGTGTACGTAAGCCGCCAGACGATCAGCTCGTGGGAGAACGACAAAACCTACCCCGACGTCCAGAGCCTGCTCATCCTCTCCGACGTCTTCGGCGCGACCGTAGACAGCCTCATCAAAGGAGATGTGGAGACCATGACTGAAACCATCGACCGCGACGCTCGTCTCTTGATGCGCCTGGGCTACGCGATGCTCAGCTTTCTGCTGCTCATGGTGGCGACGCTCGTGTGGCTTGCCATCCAGAGCAGCGCATGGGACTGGCCGCTCGACCAGTGCCTGCCCACATTTGTGCTCGCGCTCGTGCTCTGGGGTATCGCCATGGCAGCGGCGGTGTGGGCCGAGCGCATCAAGAAGGAGCACGACCTCATTACCTACCGCGAGATCCTGGCGTTCTCAAAGGGCGAGAACGTTGACCGCGACACACCGCGCGGCCGCCGCGAGCGAATCATCCCGCGCTGGATGAAAATCGTGCGCACCGTAGGCTGGACACTCATCGCGGCAGCCGTTGGGGCGTTTGTGGGCTACCACGGAGCAGCCCTCGTAGACGTGCTGCTCGGTTAGCCAGGCACGCCGTATGACAGCGGTGACAGGTCATTTTGTCGTATGACAAAAGAACCTGTCACCGCTGTCATACGGCGATGCGTCTCCGGTCGCGCGCGTCTTGGGTATACCATGGGGTAGCCGACCGAACGGAGTCCCGAATGGAGCAGTTCTTCAACAGCATCCTCGCCCTTCTGCCCGCGGGGTGGATGCGCCTCGCCGCCTGGTTCTGCATCGTGCTCATCGCCACGATCGCGGCGTCGCGCCTCGCCACCAGCGGCCTCAGGCGCTCGCTCAACAGCGACATCAACCCGCTCCCCTACACCTCGATCATCGTGAACATCGTGCGCGGCGCCATCTGGCTCATCGGCGGCAGCATCATCCTCGACACGGTCTTTGGCTTTGACGTATCGAGCATTATCACCGCCCTCGGCGTCGGCGGTATCGCGATCTCGCTCGGCCTGCAAGACACCCTCTCCAACCTCATCGGCGGGCTGCAGCTCACCTTTATGCACGTCATCTCCCCCGGCGACCACATCCGCGTGGGCAGCGACCAGGGCGTGGTCAAAGACGTCGGTCTGCGCCACACCACCATCCAGAACGCCTCGGGGCAGATCGTCATCATCCCCAACTCGGTGCTCTCCAAAACCTCGCTCGTGCAGATGCCGCCGGCCAACGTGGTCTCGGTGCCGTTTGCCGTGACTACGGGCGCCGCCCCCCTCGACGAGGACGCCGCGCAGATTGCCGAGGCCGCCACGAAAGCCGTGGCCAAGGTCTCGAAGGTTATCTCGGACCCGCCGTGCCTCGTGCGCTTTACCGAGATCACCGAGTACAGCTTTAAGGGAACGGCGACCCTCAAGGTCGAGGACCCCGACCTGGTGAGCGCCGCGCTCGACGCCGCCGTGCGGGCCATCGCGCCGTTCACGCGGTAGCTCCGCGGCAGAAGTCCTGTACCCGTAACCCCGCAGCGGCAACCCCGTGCACCCGCCCGCGGGTCAATCGGGCATAATCGGGTACAAACCTCAGCAATGTGCCGCGCTGCCCGCGGGCGTACGGGACGCCGGGCCGCCCCCGGCCAAGCGTCACCCCTAACAGCGCCCCGCCCGCAGCCGCCTCGCACACCAGCCCACCACCGAGAGGAGTCCTCATGCCCGTTATCAAGACCACCACGTCCGTCGCCATCCCCGAGGAGGCGCGCGTTGAGCTCAAGACCGCGTTTGGCCAGGCCATCAGCGCTATCCCCGGCAAGTCCGAGGGCTGGCTCATGTGCGTCTTTACCGACGAGACGCCCATCTACTTTGCCGGGGACGATTCCCAACCGAGCGCGCTCATCGAGGTGGGCGTCTTTGCGCGGAGCGAGGTGCCGGCAGACGCGTGGACGGCGCTTGTTGAGGCCATCACCCCCGCCGTCGCCGAGGTGCTCGGCATCGACCCGGCCCGCATCTACGTAAGCTGCAGCTCAACCCCCAACTTTGGCTGGAACGGCACCACGTTCTAGCGCGTCCCCGTCCCCGCACCGTCCGTAACCCCGAGGAGCACCATGTCCCCCACCTGCCCGGAAGCTCGCCCGCAAACCCCCGCCACACCTACCGACCTGCCCGCGTCCAACGCCTTTGAGTACCCCTGCCAGGTGCGCTACAGCGAGGTGGGACATCGTGGCCTCATGACGCTGCCGGCGATCATCAACGCCTTCCAGGACTGCAGCATCTTTCAGTCCGAGATGCTCGGCCTCGGGGCGGCATGGCTCAAGCACGAGGCGCGCGCCTGGGTGCTCGTTCACTGGCAGATTGTGGTCGACCGCTACCCGTCGCTCTGCGAGCCCATCGCGGTGGGGACCTTTGCCACGAGCTTTCGCGGAGTCCAGGGCATGCGCAGCTTCTACCTGCGCGACGAGTCGGGCCGGCTCATTGTGCGCGGCAACTCCGCCTGGGCCTTTATGGACCTCGACCGCGGGCGGCCCACTCGCCCCAGCGCCGACCACGTTGAGCCCTACGGTACCGCCGAGCCCTTTGAGCTGCCGGCCGAGAGCCGCCACATCCCCGTGCCCGAGCAGCTGGAGCCCGGCACGCCCCTGACCGTGGGGCCGAGCCTCATAGACACCAACGAGCACGTCAACAACTGCCACTATGTGCAGATGGCGCTCGAGCAGCTGCCGCTCGAGCGCATCCCGGGCGCGGTGCGCGAGCGTGGCGTGCGCGAGGTGCGGGTGGATTACCGACGAGCCGCCGTGCTGGGAGACGTCATCGTGCCGTGCGTGGCGATTGAGCCCGAGCGGGTGGTAACGTCGCTCGCCGACGAGAACGGCGCACCCTACGCCGTGGTTGAGCTGCGATAAGCGAGCATCCGGGGGTGAGAATCCGGGGGTGAGAATCCGGGGGTGAGAATCCGGGGGTGAGAATCCGGGGACGGGTGCGTTTTTCTCACTTTTGAGAAAAACGCACCCGTCCCCGGATTCTCACTCCTTGATCTTCACGCCGAGCATCCCCACCAAGTCGACCGCCTGCTCGGGGTCGATGATGCAGCCGCGGAGCTCGTGGAAGTCACTCGAGAGCACCAGACCCGCGATCTCGCAGGTCGAAAGGTCGATCCCGGCAAGGCGCGTGCGGAAGAACTCGGCGCGCGTGAGGTCGCAGTCCGCAAAACGCGCATCGCTCAGGTTCGACGCGTGCCACGAGCTCTCGGCCAGCACGGTAAACGAGGCGCGCAGGCCCTTGATCGTTGCCTCGGAAAAGTCGGCGTAGCGCAGCTGGCAATCGCTCAGCGACACGCCGGTGAGTCGGCTTTTTAGAACGGAGAGTCCCGGTGCCGAGCAACCGCAAAAATCAACGCGGTTCAACCAGCAGCGGCTCATGGCACAGGTGATAAAACGGCATCCGATGAACCGAACATTGGCGAAGGTGCTCCGCGAGAAGTCGACGTCCTCAAAGGTGCAATCGTGAAAGACGAGCTCCTCAAAGGTCGTGTCGCCCGCATCGACCCCCGCAAGCTCCAGACCCGAGAACGAGCTCATCGAGACAGTCTCGTCGCCCGCCGCGAGCGTGTACAGCAGCTCATCGCGCGTGATGTGCGCACCGATGGCCTCGCTCACCTGGGCATAGGTCGTGGCTTTGCGCTTCATCCGGCACCCTCCTGCCGCTAGGCGAGCTTGCGCTCGCGACGGAACAGCTGCTCAACCGCCTCGCCAGCTTCCTCCGGCATGACGAACGCCTCGCCGAGTGCGGCGGGCGCCCCATACTTGCCATGATAGTCGCTACCGCCCGTTACGAAGAGCCCGTAGCGCGCCGCCGCCTCAAAGGCGAGCTCCTCATCAACCGCGCCATGGTCGGGATGGTACGCCTCGATGCCGAGCAACCCGGCTTGCACGAGCTCGGGCAGCGACACCCACGAGTTCATCTGGCCGGGATGCGCAAGCACGGGCACGCCGCCCTGCTCGCGAACGGCACGCACGGCGTCAGCCGCCGCGGGATAGCGGATATCGTGGTTGGCCGGACTCTCGCCCTTAAACTGGCACTGATAGAAGAACTGGTAATCGGGGTCCTCGTGATGCCGGTGCGTGAGCGACTCCATAACGTGCTGCTTGTAGACGCCGAGGCTCTGCCCCGCCGTCTCCACCACGTTGTCGAGCGAGATGTAACGCCCCGAGAACTCCGCCCCGCGGCGTTTGAGCACCCACGCCTGCCACAGCGTGTTGGCCGTGCGCTGGTAGAGTGTATCGTTAACGAGGCGCTCGAGCGGGCCCGACCCGTCCGACGTGGCCTCGAGACCAAACGCGAGGATGTGGACGTTGCGACCGGTGACGTAGTCGCGTGCCGAGACCTCGGTGCCCGCGAGCACCGGGAAGTTGAGCCGACGGGCGCAAGCGCGCACGGCACTGAGTTGGCGCAGGCTATCGTGGTCGGTGATGGCAAGACGCTCCAAGCCGGCCTCGAGCGCCTCGGCGATGAGCTCCTCGGGCGTGCAGGAACCGTCGGAGAAGACGGAGTGGCTGTGTAGGTCCCACGCGCCCGCAACCGTGCGAAACGCCGCCCGCCGCGGCGTAGGAGCGGGAAGGGATGCGCGAGCGGCTGCGGAGGGAAGTGCGGCGGTGCGGTCGGGCACTGTGACGCGCGAGGCACCGGGCGCGACGGTGGCCGCGGCGCGGCCGGCCGGCGCGGACGTATCGCGTTTTGAGGCGGCTTGCGCCGGGGTCGAGCTCAGCGTGCTGCCGGATGCTCGGCCTACCGGGGCCTCCGTCGCGGTGCGCGCATCGGCGGGAGTGGGCAGCCTCTTGATGGCGTCGGACTCAGTAGCCCGTTGTGCCCGGTGCTTGCCGGATGTGCCAGCCATTGCCGCCTTCTCAGGCTTGCCCGATGCGGTGCGCTCTGTGCGCCCAGCACACTCGGCATGCTTAGCGTGCTTGCCGTGCTTCTTGCGCTTTGCCGGCTTGGCCTCCGGGTTAGACGCCGCATCGGGCGCACCGTCGCTCCCAGCAAACCATCGCCCGTCCAGCAATGCATCGAAACGCTCGGCCGGGCTCAACGCCTTGCGCTCGACAGCCTTCCGCTCTTTCTTGCGCGCCTTCTCCTGCTTCTTGCGCTTCTTGCCCATGGCGCCTCCTCACCCACGTTTGCAACCATGGTACCCCGGCGTACGGACACCAAGCTCCGACAGCTCACGTGGAGTAGCGGGAAAGCGCGGCTTGAAGCTCGCATGATGACCCCGCAGCCCGCAGCAAACGCAGAGGCCAAACTATCCAAAGAGCCGGCAGGCGTTCTCCCAAGCGGCACGGGCAATCTCCGCGGCACCTTCACCCGTGCGCCCCGCACGGTCTCGGCAGAGGGCATCGGCGGTGAAAGCGATCATGGCCGGCTCGCACTCCAGCCCGCGGATGGGCTCGGGCGCCATGTAGGGGCAGTCCGTCTCAAAGAGGATGCGGTCGAGCGGGCATGCGGCAAAGGCCTCGCGGATGTGCTCGTTGCGCTTGAAGGTCGCCGCGCCGCCAAAGGCGATATGGCAGCCCAGCTCGAGAAAGCGCTCCATAGTCGGGCGGTCCTCGCCAAAGCAGTGGAGCACACATCCCGCCGCCGGCACGCCCACCTCGACGAGCACGCGCCGCGCGTCGGCATGGGCCTCGCGGCGCTCGTCGGCATCGTCGTTGCGCAGGTGCAGCTCAACGGGGACGTTGCGCGTCACGGCAAGCTCGAGCTGACGGGCCATGACCTCAATCTGCACGTCGTGCGGCGCTGCCTCGATCTGATCGTCCGCGTCAAAGTGGTAGTCGAGCCCGATCTCGCCAATGCCCGTGCACCGCGAATCGTTGAGCGCGGCCTCGAGCACCGCATGGGTGGCGTCGGTGTAATCGGGCGCGCCATAGGGGTGCACACCCACGAGATAGCGGACGTGATCGATGAGGTCGAGCGCACCTGCTGCTACCGTGGCCGGCGCAGTCGCCGCATTCGACATCGGCGACGCCGTAGCTGGCGCCGTCACCGTAGCGCCACTGCCCAGACCTGCCGCAAGCGCGCGCTCGGCATCACCCGCAGTAGGCGCACCAGCACACACATCCGCCCCCGCAAGCGCACGGGCAGCGTCGAGCCATACCGCAAGCTGCTCTTGGTAGGCGGCAAGGCCGTCAAAGTCGTCGCCAAGCGGGTCGTAAAGCGTCACGATGCGCCGCACACCCGCCCGCGCCGCACGCACGAGCACCTCGGCCGGGTCTTTTGTCCAAAAGCAGGTGAGGTGCGCATGGGTGTCAAAAAGCGGAGCAAGCGGGGCGGGCGCCTCGTACGTCTTCTCGCGATGCTTGACGTGCTTGGTAAAAACGAGAGGCGCCGCCAAACTTCCCGCCGGGGCCGCCGCTACAGCAGAAAGAGGCGCATCGGCAGTAGCGGTCGCACCGGGCACGCCACACACCCTGCTCATCGCGCATCCTTTGCGTCCGACGCAAACGCGCCCAGGCGGTCGAGCTCTTCGGTCAGCCGCGTAAAGTCCGCAACCGAGAGCGTCTCCGCTCGAGCGGTGGGTGCGATACCCGTGCTCTCAAAGGCGACATCGAGCAGCGCCTTGTCAAAGCCCGACGAGCTCATGGAATTGCGGATGGTCTTGCGGCGCTGGGCAAAGGCGGCGTCGATCACGCGCATGGTGCGCGCCGCCTCGGGTCCGGGTGCAGCCACGCGCTCGAGCCGCACCACCGCAGAATCCACGTGCGGGGCGGGCAAAAAGCAACGCGGCGGCACCTCAAAGCGCCCCGTGACTTCGGCAAAAAGCGCGAGCTTTGCCGTATAGCCGCCGTAGGCCTTGGTGCCCGGACGCGCCGCGATGCGGTCCGCTACCTCCTTCTGAACCATCACGACCGCACGCTCGAGCGCCGGCATCTGCTCAAAGAAGGAGAGGATGATCGTCGCCGCCACGTTGTAGGGAAGGTTTGCCACAAAGACCGTGGGCTCCCCGCCCGCCGCCTCGGCTATGGAGGCGAGCGGGACCTTGAGGGCGTCGCCCATGATGAAGCTAAAGGAGGGGTGCGCCTGGGCGTGGGCGGCGAGCACGGGCTCGAGCTCGTGGTCCATCTCGATGGAGACCACCCGGCTCGCCTCCTCCACGAGCGCGAGCGTGAGCGTGCCGATGCCCGGCCCCACCTCGAGCACGCGCTCGGAGCCCGTGAGCCCGGCAAGCGCCATGATGCGCTCGATCACATGGTTGTCGATGAGGAAGTTCTGGCCCAGACGGTGCTTGGTCGCCAGGCCAAACGCCTCGAGCAGCTCGCGCGTGGCGGCAGGACTCGCCAGCGGTGATGTGGTCATATAAGGTTCCTCTCACCTAAGATGCTGCTCGCGCAGATACCGAGGGCTGCCGCAGGGCCCCAGATTGCCCTGAACGGGGGCAGGTATGCCCCACGCGCTACGGGCGAAGGGCAAGGTGGGGCGCTACGGCAAGCCGTCAATCCACGAGACGCGGGAACAGCGGATCGCCCTTCTCCACCGGCTCACCGCCGGCCAGGCCGCCCCACACGCACGCGGCGGCAAGGTCCGTCGAAGGCTCGGTGGAAAGCGACAGGCGGCGGCGCACCTCGGCCGAGATGCACGGCATGAAGGGCTCATAGAGTTCAGCCGCAATGCGGATGACCTCGATGAGGCTCCAGATCACACGGGCGAGCTCGTCAGCCTTTTCGGGATCCTTGGCGAGCGCCCAGGGCGCGCTGTCCTCGATGTAGTGGTTCGCAGCCGAGACGATGGCGAACACCTCACCCGCAGCCGCACCGTAATCCATCTGCTCCATCGCGGCGGCATAGCGCTCAAAGACACCCGCACAGGCATCGCGCACCGGCGAGGGCGCATCAAAGTCCGCAGGGCGCACGGGCGCGCAACCGTCAAAGTACTTGACGCTCATGTTGAGCGTGCGCGACACAAGGTTGCCCCAGCTGTTGGCAAGGTCAGCATTGTAGACCTGGCGCATACGGCCCCAGCTGATGGGCGCGTCGGTGCCGTGCGCCACGTCGGTCATAAAGTAATAGCGGTAGGCCTCGACGCCCAGCAGGTCGATGACCTCCTCGGGGGCGATGGCGTTGCCGCGGCTCTTGCTCATCTTCTCGATCTTGCCCGTCTCCTCGTTACGCACCGTGAGGAAGCCGTGCACAAAGACGCGCTCGGGCAGCGGCAGCCCCGCCGCCATGAGGAGCGCCGGCCAGATCACGCAGTGGAAGCGGATGATGTCCTTGCCCACCACGTGAACCTGCGCGGGCCAGCGACGGTGGAACTCCGACTCGTCGTCCGAACCGTAGCCGAGCGCCGTGATGTAATTGATGAGCGCGTCCACCCACACGTAGGCCACGTGCTTCTCGTCAAAGGGGAAGGGCACGCCCCAGTCAAAGGTCGAGCGGCTGATGGAGAGGTCCTTGAGACCGCCCTTCACAAAACTGAGCACCTCGTTGCGACGGGTCTCGGGCTGGATAAAGTCGGGATGCGCCTCATAGAAGTCAAGAAGCGGCTGCTGGAACTCGGAAAGCTTGAAGAACCAGCTCTCCTCCTTGATGCGCTCGAGCGGACGATCGCAGTCGGGGCAGAGCGGATGCTCCGGGTCGGCCGGCTCCTCGCCGGCGGCACGGCGATCCTCCTCGTGGTGGCGGACCTGCGTGTCGGTAAAGTAGGTTTCGTCCGGACGGCAGTACCAGCCGTCGTAGGCGCCCTTGTAGATATAGCCGCGGTCGAGGAGCACCTGGAGGAACTTCTGGACGCCCGCGATGTGGCGCGGCTGGGTGGTGCGAATGAAGTCGTCGTTGGAAATCTCGAGCGTGCGCCAGAGGTCAGCGAAGGCCGGCTCCATGGAATCGCACCAGGCCTGCGGCGAGTCAAAGCCGTTCTTCTCTGCCGCCTCGGCGACCTTCTCGCCGTGCTCGTCCATGCCGGTGAGGAACTTGACGTCGCACCCGCACGCGCGGCGGAAGCGCGCCTGCACATCGGCAAGGATGGTGCAGTACGCCGTTCCGAGATGCGGCTTGGCGTTGACGTAGTAGATGGGCGTGGTGATGTAGTACGACGGCTTGGTGTGCTCCATGGCGCGGATCCTTCCTATTGCGAGCCGGCGGGCATGAGACCCGGGGCAAGGCGCTTGAGATGGGGAAGCGCCGATTACCAGCATTCGCGACCAGAGACGCCGTGGCGAGGCGGATGCGGGCAAAGGCGAGGAAGGCGCAGCGGCGCTGCCCCGACGCAATGTAAGCCCGCAGGCGCCCGACACGGCGCGGCTAGATGCGGAATGCTTTGATCAGCGTTTCTCTAGAAACACATGGTACCGCAAGTGGCGCTGCCTGCGGAACGTCACCCTTGGAGCTCGAGCACGAGCTCATAGACCGCGCGTTTGCGGCGGGAGTACCGCTGCGAGAGACGCTTGGCGATGGCGTTGGCCGGCTCGCCCTCCTCGAGAGCGCGAAGGATATCGGCACGGAGCGCCTCGTCGGGGTCGAGCGCGGGGCCTGCTCCCGCTGCGGTGCCATCCCCTTGCGCCGCGGCCAGGCCCGCAGCGTGCAGACGACCGAGGACCTCAAGTTCCTCAGCGCTGGGCGGAGCCACCACGATTACCATCTCGCCCTTGAGCGGCGCACCCGTCTCTTCACGTTGGGCTACCTCAGAGGCAAGCTCTACCGCAGTGCCGCGCAGCACCTCCTCGTGGAGCTTGGTGAGCTCGCGGCAGAGCGCAGCCTCGCGCGCGGGGAAGGCAACGGCGAGCGCATCGAGTGTCGCCCCTACGCGGTGCGGCGACTCATAAAAGAGTAGCGCCCCCGGCACCGGGGCAAGCTCGGCCAGACGGCGAGCGCGCTCCCCCGCCTTGCGGGGCAAAAAGCCCTCAAAGAAGAAGTGGTCGCAGGCAATGCCCGAGCTCACAAGCGCGGTGATGCAGGCCGTCGGCCCAGGGATGACCTCCACGGGCACCTCGGCCGCACGCGCCGCCTCAATGAGCACCTGCCCGGGGTCGGACACTCCCGGCATCCCCGCGTCGGAGGCAAAAGCGAGCACCTCGCCTGCGGCGAGACGTTCCACGAGCTCCGGGGCGCGGCGAGCGATCACGTTCTCGTCGCAGCGGATAAGCGGGCGCGAGACGCCTGCAGCAGCGAGCAGCTTACCCGTCACCCGCGTGTCCTCGCAGCAAACGGCATCCGCTGCTCGGAAGGCCTCGACGGCGCGCGGCGAGAGGTCGCCGAGATTGCCGATGGGAGTGCCGACCACGTAAAGCCGGCCCGATCGAGCAGCGGCACCCCGCGTCTTGCGTGATGCCTTGGACGCCGTCGCGGTGCCGGCACGCTGAGAATCTGCTCCCGGAGCGTCCACCTCTGGGACGCTTGCGCCCGGCACGACCACTTCCCGTGCGGCTGTCTTCGGTGCGGCAACCTCCGGCACGTTCGCCCCCGGCGCACTCACACCCGCTCCGGCCTTATCCAGCGCGGCTGCGTCCACCACGCGCGCGTCCGCCCGGCTCTTCCCCGCCATGCGCACCTCCGCGCTAATCGATCATCGCGCGCTCGAGCGTGCCGAGCGCCACGCGGGCGTCCCACGCGGGGATGCGCTTCTCGGTCTTCCAGGTCTGGAAGAACCAGCCGCGCGCATCAGCAAACGAGGCGAGCTCGTTAGAGATAAAGACGCGCTCGTAGGCGGCATGGCCCTCGGGCGTCATCGACGCGTTGGCAAAGACCGCCGCGCCCGACCACTCGCCCACGATCACGGGGAACCCTGCCGCGCGCGCCTCCTTGATGAGCTTGCGGTTGCGCGCAATCGCCGCCGAGAGGCCGCGCGGGCTCGTGATGTCCTGGGCATGCTCGTCGCGGTAATGATAGAGATGCACGTCCATGGCAACGCCCTCGTACTTGTCGCCCCGCATAAAGTGCTTCCACGCGGCCGGGTCGCCCGAGGCAGAGAAGACCACGAGCTTGTCGTCGGCCATGTGCAGGCGCACGAGCTCGTAGGCATCGCGATAGAAATTGCGCAGGTAGTGGCTCGGAATACCCTCCGTTACATTAAAGAACCCGCGGCGTCGGCTCATGATTGGCGAATCGAGGAGCTCAAGGCCGAGCAGACCCTCGCGCATGCCGTAGCGCGCGGCAAGCCGCTCGAGAACGTTGAGGGCGATATGGCGGCCGTTGGCGGACGAATGCCAAGCGGCAGTGGATTCCGGCGTACTCGGCGTGGCGTTGGAATCGCCTTGGCCGCCGGGCACCGTTGCGAGGTCGAGGAGCACGCCCATATGGTACTTCTCGGCCCACTCAAAGGCACGGTCGATGTAGTCGACGAGGGGGATATAGACCTCGCTCTCGCCTTGCGAACCAAAGGCGTACCACGGCACGGGCAAGCGCACGGCGTTGAGGCCGATGGCCGTGATGCGGCGAAAGTCGTCCTCGGAGATAAAGGTCTCGAGGTGGCGACGCAGGCGCTCGTTGTAGGTGGTCGCACCGAGAGCGCTCTGCAGCTCGGAGTCGTTAGACGCGCCCGTTGCCGCAAAGAGCGATGGCGTGACCCAGGGCTCCGGGATAAACCATCCGGAAAGATTGACGCCGCGGATCCTTTCAGTCATGCCGTCCCCTCTCTCTCGCTCGCGCCTCGCGCATATCGGTGCCCCTGAGTATAGCCGAACGAGCTGCGGAGCCGGGCTTCTCGGTTGGCAATCGCGCGCTCCCGGCATCCCGGAGTACGTCATTTGGCAAAGCTACTGGGCCTTGCTCGCACCATTGCCCAGGCCATCGGCTGTTACGCAGCCCGCCATGCGGTCGGGGGCCGCAAAACCCTGAAAGACGGCGCCCTTGCCGCCAGAACATGCCGCACTACGAAAAAAGCCCAGGCACGGTGCCTGGGCTCGCAATGCAAAGGGTGGTCAGAGAGGGATTCGAACCCCCGACACGAGGATTTTCAGTCCTCTGCTCTACCAACTGAGCTATCTGACCGGGGCTGTCTCAAGGACAGCTTGTTAAATATACCAAAATCGTCTGCGAGGTCAAGCACGAATCTCGTTCAATTTTCAAGGTACACTCGAGGGGACACTTCCTGCTCGCACGATGGACCGTCAATACCCAATCGGGCACGGTACGCTACGTGCGTAAACGTGCAGGGGCGCACGCCGCTCCGTCGCGCACCCGCGGCCAATCGTTGAGCGGCGCCCAAACACGAGGGCGCGCCGTCAGCCCATCTCCAAGGCAGGCGACATCCCAACCCCACACGTTGCCCGCAACTGCTACACGCGGCTGGCCGTCATGCTATGCCGCCTCAGAAGAACAAGGCCTCCCCGGTTTTGGGTCATCCTCCTTGCGCGCCTCGACCGAAGCGCGCGACACCATGCGACGCGTCCCGTCCTTCCATGAGTCGAGCAAGCCCGCCCTGATAAGCTGCGACACCCGCGCTCTTGTTACCCCGAGCTCCCGCGCTGCGTCCGAGGCGGTCATCGCGGGGATATCATCAAGCTCACGGGAGACTGCGATGGCGATGATCTGCCCTCCACGCTCAGGCGTATGACCAAATTCCATGGGCGGCAACGCCACCCCGTTCATCAGATGGTCGTCCACCACCGTCATCAGAAAATCCGCTGCCATCTCTACGGCCTCCTGCAGATTCTCGCCATAGGTCGCCCCGTAGCCAAGGTCTCCGCACGGAAACGCATCGACCATTCCGTTTGACTCAAAGAACTCAAACTCCCAGATGTACACCATGCGGCTCCTCCTTAGGTGACACGCTCACCACTATCAACGCAGCCAGGCCTCGCGTAGAATACGAAGCGCCACCTGGTCCTCAATCTCTCGATGGCGCTTTACCAGGACCCTTTCCTTCCCCGCGTGAACAGCTCGTGCTTCGATCCTCCCCGGGACACAAACCCCGCCCGCAGCAGGAGCCTCACCAGCTCTCGCCGTTGCAACCCAGCTCCTCTCCGGTACCTATATCTTAACATGTGTTAAGATATATGACCCTCGTTAGCACCGGACCAATCGCCTCCACAGACGGAGCAGTCACCCAAACGACCTGCTAGGCAGCATCGGGATAGGACGGTGGGGACGGCGCGGGTGCCACAAGGCGCAGGCTCGGCGGCTCGTGGCCGCGCGGTGTGGGCCGCTCGAGCACCGATACGGCGCCGGGGCATGAGAGAACCTTCCATGGACCGACGGCCACATGGACCTCAATCGCACGCCCCGATGCATCGAGAAACGCCACGTCAATGGGGTAGTTCATAAAGCAGGTGTGGACCGAGCGGCACCGCGGAAACCCCATCGCGAGAGACCGCATGTCCCCACGCGGTACCTTGCGTGCCGCCGCGTCCGGCGCTGTCGGCGCGGCCGGTGCGCCAGCATCCGGCGCCGGAAAACCGGTTAACCCTCGGAGCCGTGGCACGAAACGCTCCGCCACCACAAGCCGCGCCGGCTCCCACCCAAGTTCTCGGAGCGCCCGACGAAACCCATACGGGTCGAGCACCACAATGGGAGCCCGGGCAGGAAACCGCCGGCTGCGCAGCCACTCCGCCGCCCGCATGCGAGCAAACCTCCTGCGGGCGCGGACAAGCGCCGCACGAGTCGCACGCACCATACGGCATCGAATGCTCGAGTCCGTCGCATCACATCGGCCAACGCCCTGCACCGACCGCCTCTGTCTCTCGATCCGCCGCATCGCTACATCACCACCCCCGGGCGCCACGGATCGACCGTGACCGCCCGCTCGTGCTCCAGAACCGCCGGAGCCCCCAGACGCACCCCCGCGATAGAAAGCCCGCTCGGCCAGGGCGAGAAACGCATCGTGCACCGGTACGTGTGAAGCGCACCCACGAGCGAGAGCATCGCCGCGCTCTCCGCACCCTCCTCATCGCAGGAAACCGACACCTCAACGGGGTAGTCGCCCATGGCCCGGGCAAGCTCACCCTCTACCGCCTCAACCGCGTCCGCAGCCTCCTCGCCGCCTGCAGGCGAGACACCCTGGGCCATCACCACATCGGCCGCCACCCGATCAAAGCGCACCACTGCCGCGGCGTAGAGCATCAGGTTGTAGACGATGAGTGCAAGCACCAGGAGAGTGGGGAGCACGACCGCCATCTCGACCATCGCCTGCGCCGACGTCTCGTGTGCCCTGACGCGCATCATGGCAGCTCGCCTCCCATCAGGTCCTGCACTTGGATGGTGAGGGGAATCGACCCGCCGCCGGGCAGCGGAATCTCCGCAAGGGTGAACGTGGCGCCGCTCAAGGTCTCCCCCACCTCGTACGAGAGCGCCTGCATCATCGGCGCCGGATCCGTAGACCCCACGGGAAGCGATCGAAGCGCGCTCTGCACGTCCGAGAGCCCCGACGAACCCGACCGTGCTATAACGTTGGCGGAGTCGGTGAGCACCGGCTTCATGAGGGTGAGGTCCACCGGCTCGAGCCCAAGAGCATGAACCGCACCGCTCACTTGGTTGGAGAGCCACGAGGCTATCGACCCCATGCCGAGCGAGCTAAGTCCGCCAAGCAGGTCGTCCATCACCCCCGCGAGACCGTCAGCCGCATTGCCGTACGTCACGAGCAGCCGGCCCCACAGCCCCATCACGTCGTCGATAAGTCCCGCCGCACCTCCGCCGCTCGTGCGCGAGGCGATGGTGCTGAAGAAATCCGCAAGCACATTGTTCTCCTCGGTCGCGGGGTCCGGGGCGAGCACCGATCCCGCAACGGCACCGCGCGCGGTAAGCATCCCTCCGGGCGCAAAGGCGCTCTCGAGCTCCTCGGGCGTTGTCACCTCGCCCGTCACGGCAAAGCCGACGCACCCGTCGCGCCCGGGCGGGGCGATGTGCGGTCGCTTGCCCGCGAGCGTTCCGAGTGCCGCCTCAAAGGCATCCGAGGCACCCTCCGCCTCTTGTCGAACCTCCTGCTCAAGCTCGAGCTCCCGGTCGCGACAGGAGATGTACTCGTTGAGCGCGAGCGTGAAGGCTCGCAGGTGGTACTCAAAACCGTTCTCGATGGAGGTCGAAGCAGCCGGCGCACGACCCACGTCGCCAACTCCAAACCGGCAGGTGGGGCACTCCCGCGCCGTTCCGTTCTCGGTCGCGGCGAGCGAAAGTGCCGGCCCCGCCGCGCCCGCAGCGCCCGGGCAGGCCGCGCTGTAGTGAAGCGTGAGTCCCTCCGCCTCGACCGTGGAGGGCCAAACCGCCTCGGTGTAGAGGGAGGTCGCCCGCACATCGTCGGTATTGCGGGGCAGAAGCGGAACCGTGGAGACCACCCGCCCGTCCACCTCCTCGATCCGCGCCGCCTCGAGCTCCTCGAGCGCAAAGCGGTAGAACGCAGAGCGCGCGGCGGCATCGGCTGCAGCCTCAGTTCCGGGCCCCTCGGGCTCGTTATGGGCCAAGCGCCAGCGATAGTACGCCCGGGCACGATCGAGACCGACCTGAGGCTCCCACGTGATGCTCGAGGCATAGTCGGGGTTCTCCCTGGCAGTAAGGCCCGAGAGACGCGCCGCCCGCTCCTGCATGTTGGCGCCGTCGCTGCCGCAGTCTGCCAACCAGGCAGCCCGCTTGGCCTCCTCGGTAGCGGCGGAGGCCTCGGCAAGGCGCTCGGCAGCCGCGCCTAGCTCGTCCGATGCTTGAGAGAGCCCCTCGGTGGGGATGCCCTCACCCTCAAGCGCCGGAAACTCCGATGCGGAATCGCGCGGGACCGCGAGCGCTGTGCCCGTGTACGAGACCTGCTCGCTCCCCTGCGCCGTACAGGTGCGCGCCGCATTGGCGGCCACCAAGTACGGCAGCGCGGACTCGAGCGCGGAGAGCCCGCGCGACGCCGAGGCCGCCAGCTTGTTTCTGAGCTCGAGCATGCGGATCCCCGCCTGAACGGTCTCGCCCGCGGCGGCCTGCGCACCCGGCACCAGCATGCCCACCAAGCCGGCCCCGGTGGTGCAGAGCCCCGCGAGCCCCATGCTCAGCACCGCCGCATCGGCCACCGTAGCCGCCGTGCGGTAGGACGCAACCACATTGGACCCAGCAAGCGCCGTGGCATCAGCTGCAACCTGCACCTCCCCCGAGCGGGAGAGGGTCCACGCCGCCGTAATCGCCGAGAAGAGCAACGTGAGCGTTACCAGCATGGTTACGGCAGCAGCCACCGTGGTGTAGGCGCCGTCCTCGATGAACAGGTCAATCCCAAGCCGCAGTCCACGTTTCATAACTCCCCTCCAGCCATGACGGGCGACCCGCATAGGTCACCTCAACGGTTACCTCCACATCGCCCTGAGCGTTGCGCGAGCCCCAGAGCCCCACGAATGCGCCGAGCACCGGAAGCGGCGTCACCGCCCCCGTAATGGCAACGCGCACGGTGCCCTCCCCCGACGAAGCGGGTGAGCACTCGACATCCCACGAGAGAGGACCTCCCGCATGGAAAATCGAGAGGTCGGGTACTGCCGCGAGCCGCCTGAGCGCAAAGGCGCGATACGCATCGGACCCATCGCCGCCAGACTCCCCCTCGGCCCGAGAATCCGCCTCCCCCGTGACCATGAGCCGCGCCGTCTCGGCCGCCGCACCCTCCATAACGGCACGGGTGTAGAGCACGCAAACCGGCTGCAGCGCCAGCAGTATGACGATGAGAAAGCTCGGCAGCAGCACGGCAGCCTCCACCGTTGCCTGCGCGGTGGCCTCGCCCAAGACCCACCGCACACGACGTGCTGCCCGGCGCGCCATGTCAAAAGAGCGCGATATCAAGGGCTCCAAGCCCATCCATCTGATGCGACGCCGCCCGCTCGGCCGCCTCAACAAAGACGCCCCGCTCCCCCGCGCGCCACAGACAGGCAAGCCCCACCGCGAGCGCAAGCAGGGCCACGATGGTGAGCGCATACTCGAGCGTCGCCTGCGCCCGCTCCTCCCCCATGCGCGGCGGCCCGCATCCGGCGCAGTCTCCCCTTCGCATGGCATCGGTGTCTGTGACAGGTCGGACGCACCTCGATTGCCACGGGAACGCACGCAACGCAGCCAGTCGCCCGACCGGGTCAACCTCGTGCCGAATCGAAAACTCCGCTCGCGCCCCGCGGCGGCTCGATCTCCGAGCGCCCGCTCCCGCGTCCTGCGGCTCCATCCCAATGTTCCGCTGCCCCGCCGGCGCACCTGCAATGCGCGCCATGTGCAGCGCCCCCGTTGACCTACGCCCCATTGCAAAACCTCCCCCATCGTCTCCAACCCCTTTACCCCCTCGTCACGACTCCGGTGCCGCGCTCGCCAACAGACGCGCAACGTGCACGGTGGCCGAGCCGTCATCCGCCGCCGATGTCACCGTGACCACATCGACCCATCCGCGCGCATCCTGCACAAGAGCTGCCCACACATTGCCCCTGAGGTCGAGGTAACCGCTCGTGGCAAGCGTGGCCGTAGCGATATCGCCGTACGCGGTTAGCACATCGGACGCGAGAGATACCAACCCACGCTCCTCCGTCCAGCTCACGGCAACCTCGCCGGCATCCTCCGAAGTCGCCGCACTACCCGCCTCCTCACTTTTGCGGGCAAGCTCGGCCAGAAACGTTTCTGTCGAGAGGTCGGCAGCCTTCGCATCCGGCGGCGCCGACGACTCGCTGCCACTCGCTCCCGCGCCCGCGGCTTCCGAACCACCACCAGCCTCTTCAAACGCTCCACCCGCTTCCGGCGCGGCAGAGCCCACCCCGGCACCTTCTCCATCGGCAGGCGCCGTTTGAGCCGACCCCGTCGCCCCGACATCCGGCGTGCAGCCCCGGAACGCACCCCCGGCGGCAGCCATCGCAACACCCAGCCCGCACACGCCGAGGAGAAGCGCTGCCACGACCCGCACCCACCCTGCAGACCCGCAGGGACGGAACGGTCCGGTACGCCGGACCGTCCCCACGCACTTCCGGGCTCGCGCGCCGCGTTGCGCTACAGGCTGTTGATGCCGTCGGAGATGGCGGTCCACAGCTCGCTCACCCGGTCACGAAACGCCACGATGGCGATGATCGCGATAACCACGAGGACCCCAACCAGGATGGCGTACTCCGTTGTGCCCTGCGCCCGCTCCTCTCTTGCCAGTTGCTGTGCCTGCCACAAAGCGCACCTCAGCCGCTCGCCACCGTACGCCGCTGCGTTGCGGGCCTGTAGCGCAACCGATTTTGCTCCCGCCGGTACGACCGCCGCACACTTCTCCGCCTGCTCCCACGCGACCTTTCCCATCAACATGACTCCTCCTTCTTCCCGCTTCTTCCTCCTGCACTCCACATGGCCCTAAGTCACTTAACCTCCCCTCATCGTGCCTCCCTCCATCAGCTCTCATCTACACGCCGCCACGCACTGCCCCCGCAGCACTCCGTCGCGCATGCGTGCCACCCCTGTGCACCGCGCACTACCACATGCCACTCGCCGCCATAAGCGGACCGACGATCGAGAGCAGCAGGGCCGGCAAGATGAGCGTCCCCGTAGGGATGAGCAGCTTGACCGGCGTACGCTCGATCTGCCGCTCCACCTCGGCGCGGTGCGCGGCGCGCATCTCGCGGCTCTGGGCAGCAAGCGTGTCCACCAGAGGAGCCCCGAGCGCGAGCGCTTGGGTAACCGCGATGGCAAATGACTCCAACGCCCGCAAGTCCAGCAACCGCGCCGCACGCGTCAGCTCCTCCTCACGCGAGCCGATGCCGATCCGCCATGCCAGCAGCGCACGCGCCATCCCGCGGGCGAGCGGTGTCTGGCGCGACCCGCAATAGAGCTCAAGCGAGGCATCGAAGGAAAGCCCGGCGGAAAGCCCCAGATTGATGACGTCGATCATCTCGGAGGCCTCCGCAAGCGTGACGTCGGGAGCGCCTGTGCCGGCCGACCGCGCCGCTGTCAGCCTGCCCACCAGGCGCCGTAGCCTCTGCGCCATCTGCTCCAAGGCTTTACGCACCTCTCCGTTTAGCCACGCCCGCTCTGCCGGGCTCCACGAGAGCGCCACCGCCACAGCGCACGCGACAGCACCGCCAATCGCTGCAATCGATGCCAACCCGCCGGCCATCAGAGCCTCACCTCCATAACGCGCCGGATGATGAGCCAGGCGCATCCGTCGAGCACGAGCGCAACCGCCACGGCGAGCGCACCGCCCGGCGATGACACCCCGGCGCGAAAATCCGGCGAGAGCAGCGCAAGGGCGCCCACCATCGCAAGCGGCATGATCGTCACCAGGCGTGCCGAGAGCCGCGCCTGCGCCGTCTTGACCTCAAGGCGCCGCGCCAGCTCGATGCGCTCGCCCACCATGCCCGCCGCCTGCGCAAGCAGGTCCTTGAGCGGGGCGCCGGTGCGCTGCGACACGGCAAGCGCTGTTGCCACGAGCTCGAGTCCCGGCGCCGGCAAACGCCGCAGCAGCTCGTCAAGCGCCTCACGTGCGGGAACTCCGCACGTGAGGGCAGACGCCGCACGCAAGAACTCCGTCCGCACGGGTTCCTGCGCATGACCGCCCACAAACCTCAGGGCCTGCGCCAGCGAATGGCCGGACCCAAGCGAGATGGCAAGCGCCTGGAATGCCTCGGGCATAGCGGACTCCACGCGACGCGCCTGCTCGCGAGAGCGCTTTGCCGCAGCTCCGGCACAGAACGCCACCGGAGCCACCGCGCCAACGAGCGCACCAAGGGGCGACAGGGCAATCACCGCGCCAGCCACGGCACCGCCAAGACACCCCAACGCCAAAAGCCCGCGGGCGCAAACCCGCTCATCGGCCGCCGCGCCAACCAGCGGCCGCGCCACACGCGCCGCCTCCGCTGCCCAGGCATCGAGTACACCTTCCCCGCGCGGCATCACCGGCACGTGCGCCCCAGCCGCGCGCGCGAGGGCAACAACACGGGCCGCAAGGTGCGCTCGCGCCGCCTCGGCATCCCACGCACCCGCCGCACCAGACGCCAGCGCTCCATACGGTGCGCACACCGCACTTGCCATCCCCCACACGCTGCAAGCCGCAAGCACGCCCACCATCAGGGGCACGATCTCCGCCATTGCTCCACCTCCTCCTCGCTAAGCTCGCCCGAGGCAAGCGCCTCCTCGATAAACGGTGGCTCCCGGTCGAGCGACCACGTACCGCTCGCCCGGTCAAAACTCACGTAGCGCTCGAGCTCCACTCCGCCGCCGGGCGCGCGCGAGACCCCCGCGTACGACGAGACAAAGCGCCTGCCGTCCGCGCGCCGCTCGGACATCACGATGCCGTCGAGCGCAAGTGCTATCTGCTCCTCGATGAGCTCCGACGGCAGGTTGATGCCGTAACGCGCCAGAAGCGTCAGGCGCACGACCGCCTCCTCCTCGCTGCCAGCGTGGAGCGTGGTAAGCGAACCGTCGTGGCCGGTCTGCATCGCGCTCAGCATGTCGATGGCCTCGGCGCCTCGCACCTCACCCACGACGATGCGGTCGGGGCGCATGCGCAGGGCGTTTGCCACCAGGTCGCGGATGGTTACCGCACCCTCTCCCTCAATCGACGCCTCGCGCGCCTCCAGCCGGACCACATGCGGATGGTGGCTGAACTTAAGCTCTGCCGAGTCCTCGATCGTCACGATGCGCTCGCCGGTGGGAATCTCGCACGAGAGCGCGTTGAGGAGCGTCGTCTTGCCCGAACCGGTCCCGCCCACGACGGCAAGGTCCTGCCTGAGCGCCACAGCGCACGAGAGCAGGCCGGCATACCACTCGGGCAGAGACCCCAGCTCCACAAGCTCCCTGAGCGAGGTGATGCGGTCGGAGAACTTGCGAATGGTGAGTGTGGGGCCGTCGATCGCGACGGGCGGAATCACAGCGTTGACGCGGTAACCGCTCTTGAGGCGCGCGTTGACCAACGGGCTCCGCTCATCGATGCGCCTGCCGAGCGGGGCGATGATCCGGTCGATGAGAATGCGAATCTGCTCATCGCTCTCAAAGAGGTTCTCCATGGGGTAGAGCACGCCGCCGCGCTCGTAAAACGCCGAGCGGCAGCCGTTGACCATGATCTCGCTCACCGAGTCGTCCTCGAGCAGTGGCTGAAGCGGGCCGAGCCCCACGATGTCATCGAGCGCGCAATCCACCACGTCCTCGCGCTCGCCAGGTTCGAGCTCGAGCGCACTCTGCGCGTTCACCACCGCCTCGACGGCGGGGCGCAGCTCCTCGCGCGAACGGCTGACCTCCTCGTCCGCCACCAGATGGGCCATCTCGTCAAACCCAACTCGCTCGAGCACCCCACGCTTAACGGCACTCATGAGCGAGCGGTTGGCGCGTGCTCCGCGCACCGAACGCCGGCAGCGACTGCTCCGCTCCTTGCGCACGCGCTCCACGCGCGCCATCACGCTCATGCGGTTCCACCTCCTCCGTGCTTCCAGGGCAGCCGGATGCGCGGGCGCTCGGCAGCCGGTGCCACCTCGGGAATCTCGGCCCCCGCCAAGATGGAGCAGCCGAGCTCCCGCAGCAGAAGATCGGTAAACTCGCACACGCTCGTGCGAAAGGCCCCGGGATGTTCCATGGCCGTATCGAGATGACCCAGCGCCGCGAGCCCCGCGAGCTCCGACCCGCCGTCGGCGATGCGCCCCTTAAGGCCGAGCGCTGTAGTGAACTCAAACCGCGATGCAGCGTCCTCGCTCGCGTCGTGCGTCGAGAACCGGTTGAAGACGCTCGCCATCTTGGTGCGCGGCACGCCAATCCGCGCTGCAAGGTCGATGACCCGCTCGGCAGCGGCAACGGACCCCGTCCGTGCATCGCCCAGCACAAGGCACCGGTCGCACGCCGCCACCGCTGCGGCAACCGCGTCGCTCCAATATGTCGAGGTGTCGACGATGATGAGATCGGCCTCGCTGCGCATCACCCTGATCAGCTGCTCCACGGGCGCGCCCATGAGCTCGGCGTGCTCCGGTGCGCGCACCGGCCCCCACACGGTGAGTCCCGGTGCCACCCGCATCGAGGCGCGCACGATATCCGCCTCCTCGAGCCTGCCGGCGCGCGCCGGGACCACAAGCGTCGCCGCATCATGCGGCTCCTCTACGCCGAGCAAAGTGGCAAGGTTTCCAAACATGAGATCGAGGTCAAGTACCGCGGTGCGCAGCTCAAGGGCCGCCGCCCTGAGTGCCATCGCCGCGGTAAGCGTTGTCTTGCCGCATCCGCCCCGGCCCGCCACCAGCACAACGAGCCGAGCCTGCTGAGCATCGCCTCCCGCTTGGGACGTCTCCCCGCGCGGCACGGGAACGCACCCCGGAGGAGCAACCCGATCCGGCCACGCAGCAGCATCCGCAGGTCGCGCCGGGTAGTTGCCAGCGTGCATCGTCTCAGGCGTTACCGACGCCGCACCGCACACCGCCGGCGCATGGACTCTCTCCTCAAGCGAGTCGCCACCCGTACCGACGCCCTCAGCGGTCCCACCAGCGTGCCGCTCGCCGGGCGGCACCCCATCGCCGGCCCTACCGCGCGCAGACGATGCAGGCGCCCCCAACGACGCCACGCGTCCGCCGAGGTCATCAGCCCGACACGCATCGGGCTCATCAAGGTCGTCCACAAACCGGTACCGCCCTGCCGTACATGGCGCCGCCTCAGCCAGGGAGGCGGGCGCCGTCCTCGTCTGGGCCGCCTGCCGCGTGGCAGCATCGCTCCCAGCAGCCAAACGTACGTCATCGCGGGGCGGTGCAGCACGCCCTCCGGTGATACGGTGCCCCGTCTCCGGACACTCCCTGTTTTCGCTAGCATTCGGGGCGTCTCCGCTCCCCGCGATGACCTCGGTTGCACCCGCTTGGAAAAGCTGTGCGATAAACCCGGGGTCGAGGTCGTCGAGCACCACCACAACCTGCCGCACGCCCCCGTTGTGCGCCAGGTCCGCAACGGTGCGCAGCAGCCCTTCGTCGCACCCTCCGCGCAGCGCAACCGAAATCGAGCCGCTCGACCGCACAAACGCCTCGACCATGCGCCCCAGCGCCGCAAGGTCGGCCACGCGCAATATGTGGGCAGACGCCTCGCGCGCCTCGACTTCTCGCTGAATCTCTGGGTAGCCTGCGCAACTGCAGCAGGCGAGCCAAATCTTCCCCATCAGGCACCTCCCCCGCTCGCCGCGGCATCGGCAGCCGCACCATCGGCCTCCTTGCCGGCAGACGCATCGCCATCGCCCTCCGCGCCGGCATCATCGGCCTTACCGTCGCTCGCAGCTTCATCCGCCTCTTCGGCATCGTCCGTGCTACCACCCTCGGCCTCCTGGTCGAGCGTCGCATCCGGGAGCGTCAGGCTCACCGACCCCTTTGCCGTCGCCGCGAGCACCTCAGTCACGCGCTCCGGCTCAATCGCCAGGGTCGCCCACGAGATGGTCGTGCCCTCGGTCTCCTTGCCATGCGCACTCGTGTCGATCACGCCCGCCCGGCAGAGCAGGTCGGCAACGCCGTTGTTAGAAACGTAGACATCAACCTGGTCGCCCGGAGATATGGCGCCGCCCACCGCGTGTTCCTCATCCACGGGGACCGAAACCGCCACCGTGCCCGCAGGCACCTCAATGGCGCCGTCCTCCTGCTCGAGGTAGACGGGACAAATCACCGCCCGCTCCGGGATGCTCGAGGTCGCTCGCGATCCGGCAATGTCGGCAACCGAGGTCACCGCTCCGTCGGGGAGCAGGCTCGCAACCCACTCCTCAACGTGCACGTTCGCCTCGCTCAACGCCTCGCCGGCATCGATGTCGCGCGACGCCACGCAAACGCTCACGAGCTCGCCGCCATATGCGGCGAGTGCCTCTTGCCGAGCCTGTTCCGCCTCGGCGCGCACGGAGGAGCCGTACCAAAGGGCGAGCGCTGCAGCCAGCACCCCCGAGGTCACACTCAATAGCAATTTGGTCGTCCGTTTCACGCGCGCCTCCGCTCCAGAAGAACCGGGAGCGCCCCGACGGCTCCCCCTGGTTTCATTCTCAAAGCGGCAGGTCAGAGGGCTTAGATCAATCTGAGAAAGTTCGACACGTTCTTACCAAAAGCTGTCACGAATCTAACCACCCGGTTAGATTCGTGACAGAAGCCGTAGAAAAACGGTCAGGATTTGGTTGGACAAACATTGAAGCGTTTAAAGTTTGGCTCAACTCACTTTTTCTGACACAAAGCGACACAGAACCTCCACGCCGCTCGGGCGCCACCCCAAGACGCACGCCTTCTGCTCGCGAGCCCGTGCAAAAAACAGGCGGCCCAACAAGCCGCCCGCACGCCTATATATGCTCCGCCACACGCCGCGCGCCCGCACCGCGCAGCGCCCCGGCACCCAACGGCACCGGCAGCGCACCCGCTACAGCTTTACATCCGGGTCGAGACTCTGGGCACTCACGCGCATCGCCCGTGCCAGGGTCAGGCACGCCTCGAGCCGCACCGAGTCGAGCTCGCCCGCGGCCTCGGCCTCGCGCACCGCGCAACCCGGCTCATGCGTATGCGTGCAGTCGTTAAAGCGACAACCGTGCGCCGCCTCCACCACCTCGGGAAAGACGCGCGCCAGCCCGCGCTCATGCCCCACCAGGGGCAAGCTCCTAAGACCCGGCGCATCGGCAACCACCCCGCCACCGGGGAGCAAGACCATCACGCGCGCGACCGTGGTGTGCCGGCCCGCGTCATCGCGCTCGCGCACGGCACTCGTGGCCAGCACCTCATGCCCAAGCAACGCGTTGAGCAGGGTGGACTTACCCGCGCCCGATTCTCCCAGAATCATGGCGCACGTCCCCACCGGTACACGCTCGCGCACTGCGTCGACGCCCTCACCCTCCGCCGACGAGGTCACCACCACGTCAACGCCCGAGCCCACCAGCCGCCGCACGCGCCCAAGCTCATGCTCGAGTTCGTCCGGCGTGCAGCGATCGGCCTTGGTGAGCACCACGGTCGCCGCCGCGCCGCAATCCGCCGCGAGCACGAGGGAGCGCGCGATGCGGTCGAGCAGCACCTCGCCCGCCCCGAGCGCCGCCACCACGAGCACGCGGTCAACGTTGGCGCAGAGCACCTGCCGCTCGCCGCGGTTCTTGCCACGCCACCGCTCGAAGGCGTTGCGCCGCGGCAGCACACGCTCGATCACGCCCATGTCGTGCCCCGGGGCGAGGCGCACAGCTACCGCGTCGCCGATGGCGGGCAACAGCCCCTCGTCGCGCTCGCGGTCGCGCTTGGCAAAACCCACGGCGTGCTCGGCGCGAAACGTCGCCTCCGCCGTCGTCACCAGGGGAAACCCCCGGTCGAGCCTGATCACAAACCCGAGGTGCATCTCGTCGGGAGCGTCGCTCCCCGCCCGGAACTCCTCAAAGGCCGCGCGCTGCGCATCGTCCACACGGAGGTCGTCGAACGACGGGGCATCGGCCAGGGCCGCGCCGGAGGGCAGCGATGCGATCGCCGCGGCATCCAGAGCCGCGTCCGCCCCTGCACGCCGCCGAGCGCCGGCGCGCGAACCCGTCTTCTTCCGAGCTTTCTTTGCCATGCAAACCTCCGCAAGCTACCTGCGGAGATTATAGCAGCGTCTTGTCTGGGCTAACCAAGAGGCTCCAAGACCGGCAATCTGCCGCCTTGCACCCGCGCGGGGCTTCAACGGCATGCTGCGGCATGGCACTGCGCAGCTGTGACCGCGGCGAGAAGTCCTTGCCGGGAAACACTGCCGTGAGCACCTCGGGTGCCGGAACGACGACCTCCCTGCCGTCGGCAAGCGTATAGATCACCGCCCCGCACATCAGCATGATCCTAACCTGACGGTGGACGGGATCCTGCGGGTTGAACCCTCCCCGCCTGCCGAAGCACCCGTCAACGAACTCCCGGTAGCGCTCCATCGACGAGTACGCGGGCGCGGGCAGCTCAAACGGCGCGCGACCGTCCTCGCCAGACGCGTCCGCGCCGCATGCGCCCTCGTCGCCCGGCTCGTCTTCGCCATCTGGCGCCAGCATGTCCTCCGTCAGCCACATATCGGGTGCAACCAGCTCGCCCGCCTTGTCCCTCATGGTCCTCACCACCCGTTCCGAAGCCCCACGGTCCAGCCCCGGGCCCGGCAGCACGCCGCCGGCCCGCAATCTCTCGCCGGATGCCCGTCTCAGCAGTCCTCGTCGGGCGCCTGGCCGTCGTGCGCCGCCCATTCGCAGGGGCCGAGCGAGATGTCGCTGAACCGCGCCGTGAACGACGAGTCTTCCGGCGATGCCGCGTACACGCCCACGCGCACCGCGCCCGCAGCCTCGTGCAGATGGCAGATGCGCATCTGCTGCCAGCTTGCGCCGTCGCCGGAGCACTCGATGCGAAAGTCGTCCTCGCGGCGGCTCAGGCGATACCACATCTGGCGCGTAGACGCGGGAATCTCGGTCGTCGCCCAGTCGGACCATCCATGGTTGGTAACGACGCTCCCCAGGTGCTGGTACTCCTCGTTCTCGTACTCAACCGATGCCTTGATCCAGTTCTCGGCGTCAAGGTAGAGCGCGACACCGCACTGGTCGAAGCGATGGTGCGCGTCGGAGAAATCCGTGCGCACGACGAACGAGAAAAAGCGCTCGGCAATCTCGAGCTGCAGCACCGGCGCGTTGTCGTTGCGAAAGTGATAGTAGGTGCGCTGCCACAGGTCGGTCCCGGGCTCCGTGGTGATGGCGAGTGCGCCGTCCGCGACCTCCCAAGAGCGCGGCTCGCGCGTCCACGTCATCGTCTTCCAGTCAACCGTCATATCGATCGCACATCCCCTCTCTCGCAGCCGCCGCACAGCGGGCCGGGGCTCGCAGCGCCCCCATCCGTCCATGCGCTCGTCACACGTGCACTACGGCAATGGTAATACGATTCGTCGCCCCCCGGGCGTAACCAATGTGCTGGCGCCGAGCGGCCGGGAACCCGCACAGCGAGGCATCGCCAGAGAACCGCTTTAGCGCTTCTTGTGCGGCCACTTTTTCGCCGGCGCCTCCTCGGCCTGCCGGGCGCGCATCCCGCGCACCTCGCCGGAGAACTCCTCCCCCGCCTTCGTGAACCCGTCCATCTTGCGGCTCACCTTGCCTGCGTGCGCCTCGGCCCTCTTCTTGCCCTCGACGGCGGCCTCGGCGCGCTTTTGGCGGTTGAGCTCCTCGAGATTTACGCCCGCCTCGCCCATGAGCGCCTCGACGTTCTTCTTGGCGTTGGTGGTCCCCACCTTGAGCACCACGGACATGAGCGCACCCAGCACGAGCGCCACCACGCCCACGATGCCCCACCCGGCGCCAAAGCCGCCGTAGAACCCGCCGTAACCCAGCAGGAAGCCGACCGCCACGAGAGAGTACCCCAGGCGCAGCCACACGTTCAGCCGCTGGATGGCATCGGTCTGCAGGCGCGCCTCGCGAATGAAGTCGTCGCGCGTCCAGCGGGAGGTGTCGAGGGGGTTGAGCTTGGCCATGATGCGTCTCCTCACGCGGGAAACCGATAATGAAACGATACACGTAAAACAAGGAAGGGGCTGCGGAACAGAGCGCCCGCAGCCCCTCGATGCGATCACGAAAGCACGGCAGCGCCTTGCGTTACGCCCCGGCCGTTGCGATGGTCGCCGCGCCGAAGAAGCCGATCACCGAGCCCACGAAGGCGACCACAAGCAGGATGAGCATCGTGATGATGGGGCTGACCTTCTTCTTGGACATGAGCCACCAGCACAGCAGGGTGAAGATCAGGGGCAGCAGCTTGGGGAAGATGCCGTCGAGCGTGCCCTGGAGCGTGCCGCCGCCGGGTCCGCGCCCCACAGCTCACAGAGGGCGCGCACCGCGTGAGCCTTGTTGGTGCCCCGCGGCATCACCTCGATGAGGATGTTCGAGGAGCGCATGACGGCGAGCTCAGGAAAGCGCCCGCGCAGCTCGCCCTCGATGCCCACCGTCTGGGCGGGATCGCAGATGAGCAGGAGCTTCTGCACCTCGTCGTGCGCGATGGACGCGATGTCGCCCTCGCGCGCCTCGGCCATCACGATGCGCTCCTCGTTTCTGAGGCGCTCGTCGTCCTTGCGCGGCGAGACCCAGTCCTCGAAGGCGTAGGCGCTCCACGTGAGGTCGAACCCCCGCCGCTCGATGAACTCGACCACGTCCTGCGCGGTCTTTTTGCTAAAGCCGTGATGGTAGACAACGGAGCGGTCCCGGTCCAGGACAACGCCGCCGCTGTAGGTGACCACCGGGCACGCGATGTCGTTCTGCTCGAGCATGGGGTAGGTACCTGTGATACCGCGCGCCGTGACGATCACGAACGGCAGGCGGCGCTCTTCGGCCTCGACGCCGGCGCCCCCGCCTTCCGCATCACGCGCGTCACCTACGACGCCAACGAGCGCCCCTTCGAACTCACCGTCACCCTCGCCCCCGGAGACCGCAACAGTTACGAGCTCTCCTCCCCGAACGGCCTCGCATAGCCAACAAGTCCGCACGTCCTGAGCCTGGCTCCGATTTATGCCAACGGCTCCGCATAACAAAGGGCCGGGCGCAACCCCGGAGGGTGTTTCCCGCAGCCGCAAAGCGGCGAGGACCACACCCGAAGGGGTTGCGCCCGGCCCGGTCAGGTCGAAGCGTGTAGCGCGCCCTTACGCGTCCTTCTCCACCGAACGCATGATGGCCTTGTAGACCTCCATGAGCGGGATGATGAGGAACGCAAGACCCAGTGCAGAGGCAAGCGCCACCGGCGGCAGCTCCATGAAGCCGAACATCTCGGCCAAGAACGGCACCTCGACCACGATGACCGTCAGGATGAGCGCGAGCACCGCGGCACCCCAGAGCCACATGTTCTGCTTCTTCATGGTGAAGAGCGACTGACGGCGGCTGCGCATGTTAAAGCAGTGGAAGATCTCGACCATGGAAAGCGTAATAAACGCCATGGTCACACCCTCTTCGTCGGCGGTACCGGCAATCATGTCGGCGATGTTGATATAGCCCATGTCGAAGTACACGCCCACAAAGAAGCTCGCGAGCACAAGCGCGGTGATGATGATGCCCTGCACCACGATATCGAGGCCCATGCCGCCAGCGAAGACGCCGTCCTTGGCGTTACGCGGCTTGCGCTTCATGATGTCGCCCTCGGCGCCTTCCATACCGAGCGCAAGCGCCGGGAAGCAGTCCGTCACGAGGTTGATCCACAGCAGCTGCACCGGCTGGAAGATGGTAAAGCCCACGAGCGTGGCCACAAAGACCGAGAGCACCTCGGCGATGTTGGCCGAGAGCAGGAACTGGATGACCTTGCGAATGTTGTCGTAGATGCGACGACCCTCTTCCACCGCGTTGATGATGGTGGCGAAGTTGTCGTCGGCGAGCACCATGTCGGCCACGTTCTTGGTGACGTCGGTACCGGTGATACCCATGCCGACGCCGATGTCGGCGCGCTTGATGGAGGGCGCGTCGTTAACGCCGTCGCCCGTCATGGCGACGATGTTGCCGCGGCTCTTCCAAGCGTCGACGATGCGCGCCTTGTGCTCGGGCTGGACGCGCGCATAGACGCTGTACTCGGTGACCTTCTCGTGGAAGTCCTCGTCGGAGATCTTGTCGAGCTCGGCGCCGGTGATGGCGTGGCCCGCGCCGTCGCCCTCGAGGATGCCGAGGTTCTTGGCGATGGCCACGGCGGTATCGATGTGGTCGCCCGTGATCATGACCGGGCGGATGCCGGCCTCGCGGGCCTCGGCGATGGCGGGTGCCACCTCGGGGCGCTCGGGGTCGATCATGCCGGAGAGACCGCAGAACACGAGGTCGTGCTCGAGCGCCTCAGGGCTGCAGTCGGCGGGCACCTCGTCCCAGGTGCGGCTCGCGAGCGCCAGCACGCGCAGGGCCTCATCGGCCATGGCCTTGTTGGCGGCCAGGAGCTCGGCCTTGCGCTCGGCCGTGAGCGGGACAATCGCATCGCCGTCGTAGATCTGCGTGCACAGGTCGAGCACCACGTCGGGCGCGCCCTTGGTGTACTGCTCAAAGGTGCCGTCGGCCTCTTCCACAACAACCGACATCATCTTGCGGCTCGAGTCAAAGGGCGCCTCGCCCACACGCGGGTGCTCGACCTCGAGCCCTTTCATGCCGGCCTTGGCGGCGTCGTTAACGAGCGCGCACTCGGTGGGCTCGCCCTGGGCCTCGCCGGCCTCCTCGTCCCACTTGGCGTCGGAGCAGAGCGCCATGCCGGCGAGGAACTTCTCCTCGGGCGCAGCGAGCACGTGCTTGACCACGGTCATCTTGTTCTGGGTGAGAGTGCCGGTCTTGTCCGAGCAGATGACGGTCGTGCAGCCGAGGGTCTCGACCGCCGTCATCTTGCGGATGATGGCCTGACGCTTGGCCATCTTGGTGACGCCCATCGAGAGCACGATCGTGACCACGGCCACGAGGCCCTCGGGGATGGCGGCGACGGCGAGCGACACGGCGACCATAAAGGTGTCGAGGATCATCTCGGGGTTCTGGCCGAGCTCGCTGCCGTGGCGGATGAGGTCGACGGCAAAGATGACCACGCAGATGCCGAGCACGAGCTTGGTGAGGATACCCGAGAGCTCGTTGAGCTTGATCTGCAGCGGCGTGAGCTCCTTCTTGGCGGTGGTGAGGGCGTCGGCGATCTTGCCCATCTCGGTCTTCATGCCGGTCGCGACCACCACGGCCATACCGCGTCCGTACACCACGGTGGAGCCCATGTAGCACATGTTCTTGCGGTCGCCGAGCGGCACGTCGTCGGAGTCGGGGGAAAGCTCGATGGCCTGCACGTGCTTCTCCACCGGCACGGACTCGCCGGTGAGGGCGGCCTCCTCGATCTTCATGCTGGCGCTCTCGAGCACGCGGCAGTCGGCCGGCACCGAGTCGCCCGCCTCGAGCACCACGATGTCGCCGGGCACGAGCTCAGACGAGGGCAGGTGCACGAGCTTGCCGTCGCGGATCACCTTGGACTGCGCGGCGCTCATCTGCTGCAGGGCCTCGAGAGCCTGCTCGCTCTTGGCCTCCTGCACCACACCGAGCACCGAGTTGATGATAACGACGGCCAGGATGATGATGACATCGGCCCACTCGGGCTCGCCCTGGATGGTGCCCGTGATGGCCGAGATAGCCGCCGCCACGATGAGCATGATGACCATCGGGTCGGCCATCTGCTCAAAGAACCGCTTCCACAGCGGCGTCTTCTCCTCCTCCTTGAGCTTGTTGGGACCCACGGCCGCCAGGCGCGACGCCGCCTCCGCGGAGCTAAGACCCATCTCGGCGCCCACAGATTGCTCCGCAAGCACCTCCTCAGCCGAAGCCAAGTATTCCTTTGACATACGTTCGACCCCTCCTGGGTGCATCAAGCCGCTCGGCAGATTGACGCCCGATCATAATTCCCCAGGGGTCGGGGCAAGGGCTCGTCAAGGCTGCCATGCCGAGAGGCAGCTGACAATAGCGACCATGATAGCGCAAATTGGGGGCGTGCTCCGCCGCGGGTGGCAATTCAAGACGCAGGCCCCTCTTAAGACTTAGTTAATGGAAAAATCTTCCAAAATCGGCGTGCGGTAGAAATTTCTCGGTTATCGGTTTTTTGTTGACGCTATAATGACGCGCGGATTCAGATGAGACGTAAGGCGACGTAGAACCAAGGAGGTTCGCATGTACAAACACACCAAGATCGTTTGTACGATGGGTCCGGCGTGCGACAACGACGACACCATCCGCGAGATGATCAAGGCCGGCATGAACGTGGCGCGCTTTAACTTCAGCCACGGTTCGTACGAGGAGCACCACGGCCGCATTGAGCGCGTCAAGCGCATCGCTGAGGAGCTCGACACCCCCATCGGCATCCTGCTCGACACCAAGGGCCCCGAGATCCGCACCGGTCTTCTTGAGGACCACAAGAAGATCACCGTGGCCGCCGGCGACAAGATCGTCGTGACCGCCGAGCCCACCAGCGAGGACCGCCTCGGCAACGCGAGCCACATCTCCCTCGACTACCTCGACCTGCCCCGCGAGGTCAAGGTCGGTTCCAAGATCCTGATCGACGACGGCCTCATCGGCCTCGTGGTTGACTCCATCGACGGCCAGGACATCCACTGCACCGTCGAGAACGGCGGCGAGATCGGCGAGCGCAAGGGCGTCAACGTCCCCAACGTCGAGATCGGCCTCCCCGCGATCACCGAGCGCGACCGTGAGGACATCCTCTTTGGTCTTAAGGAGGGCATCGACTACATCGCGGCCTCCTTCATCCGCGACGGCAACGCCGTGCGCGAGATTCGCCAGCTCTGCGACGAGAACGGCGGCGAGAACGTCGGCATCTTCCCCAAGATCGAGTGCGCTCTCGGCGTTAAGAACTTCGATGACATCCTCAAGGCCTCCCAGGGCGTGATGGTGGCGCGCGGCGACCTCGGTATCGAGATCCAGCCCGAGCTCGTGCCGCACATCCAGAAGACGATCATCGCCAAGTGCAATGCGGCCTACAAGCCCGTCATCACCGCCACCCAGATGCTCGACTCCATGATCCGCAACCCGCGCCCGACCCGCGCCGAGGTTGCCGACGTGGCCAACGCCATCTACGACGGCACCGACGCCGTGATGCTCTCCGGCGAGACCGCGGCCGGTAAGTACCCGGTCGAGGCTGTGCGCATGCAGGCCTCCATCGCTCACGAGACCGAGCGCCACATCGCTGAGCACGGTCCGCTCGAGGTCCCGGCTGGCAGCCACGGCACCCGCGTGATCAACAACGTCGTGGGTCTCTCCGCCGTGAACATGGCCACCACCATCGACGCCAAGGCGATCATCGTCCCGACCACCACGGGCCGCTCCGCGCGCCTGATTTCGCACTTCCACCCCAAGACCCCGGTCGTGGCGTTCTCGCGTCACAAGTGGGCCGTCCAGAAGATGATCATGTACTGGGGCGTTGAGCCGCACTATGCCGCCATCACCCAGGGCACCGTGGACGAGACCGTTCAGAAGGCCATCCAGGCCGCCAAGGACTGCGGTTGCGTGGAGAAGAACGACCTCGCCGTGGTGACCGTGGGCGACCCCAAGACCTCCGTTGCCCTGGCCGACAAGGTAACCTCCACCAACGTGGCCTACGTGGTGCAGGTGCACTAAGGCACACGCGGACAGAGGTTGCCGCGAGGCAGCTTGGCCGACTTGCTAGCTGTACAGGCCGCCGGGTTTGCGCCCGGCGGCTTTTTTGTGTCGCGGGGGCCGGGAGGCCGATGCCGCATGCCTGCGCAGGCAGCGCTGCGCCTAGGCATCGAGCGGGCCGCGGTAGAAGCCGCCGTAGAAGTTCTCCGTGCGCATGGTGTTGACGACGGCGCGCTCGTCCTCCCCACGCACCACGTGCAGAACGTCATCGAGCTCGTACGACGAGATGACCGTGGTGATGACCCAGTAGCGCTCGCGGCTGTAGCCGCCGATGACCTCCGCGCACGACGACCCGTGCCGAAACGCCTCGTGGTAGGCGCCGAGCACCTCGTCGGGCCGCTTGGTGGTGATCTGCAGGGTCAGACGATCGTAGCGGTGATAGAAGGTCTCGATCGCCTTGGTGGAGATGAACTGGAAGATGATGGAATAGGCCGCGGCGCGCCAGCCAAAGAGCACGCCAAAGATGCCGAGGACCACGCAGTTCCCCGCAAAGATGATGCCCCAGATGCTCCGACCCGTGCGGTTTGAGACCATGAGCGAAATAAAGTCCGTCCCCGCCGTGGAGGCACCGGCCCTAAGCGCCACCGCGATGGAGAAGCCGTACAGAAAGCCACCAAAGACCACCTGGAGCATGAGGTCGGCCACGAGCGGCCGGGTGCCGGTAAAGAAGTGCAAAAAGAACGACGAGAGCGCCACCTGCAGAAGCGAGAACACCACAAAGCGCCGGCTGATGCTCCGCCAGCAGATGAGGGCGACGGGGATGTTGAGGGCGATCATGCCGAGCGACGTGGAGAAGTGCACGCCAAAGAGCCCCGTGATGCGCTCGATGAGCAGGGCGAGACCGGTAAAACCGCTCGAGAGGAGCCCGGCGGGGCGCACAAAGGCCGCGATGGTGTAGGCCTGGAGGAGCGCCGAGACGATAACCGAAGTGAGCGTCCAGAGCCGGCGCACGACCGTGATGCGCCGGAAGCGACGGAGGCGCTCCATCTCGGCGGAGACGTCCAGGCGCGGCATGGGCGCGCGGAAGTTGATGCGGCGCCGACGGCGGGGGCCCGAGCCCCGGCGCGAGCGGTAGGCGCCGTGGAGCGGGTGCCGGTGCGGTGAGGGGGTGTTGGGCGAGGCGGCGGTGGGGGCCGCAGCCGACGCGGAGGCGGCGGTGGGGGCCGCAGCCGATGCGGAGGCGGCGGACTCTGCGGCCGCATAGGCGGACGCAGAGGCGCCCGACGCCGGCACATCGGACGGTGTGCCAGAGCCCAAAGCGCTCATCGGCGCCCTCTCGGGCCCGGAGGCATTGGCCGACGTCATGCCGGGAGCCTCTTCCCCGCCCGTCAAAGACCCCTCGGACCCTGACGTCCCATCCTGCCGGCCCGTCGTCTCCATGCGACCAAACCCCCTGCTCAGCGTATCCGCAGGGCCGCACCGGCCAGTCCGCGCGCCGGACCAGGCAAGCGCAGCCCCTCGCGACCGTCTCGTTCCACGACGAGGATACCGCAGACCGCGCGCCACAGGGGCGTCATTCCGGTAAGCGTCCGGGCAACTACCGCAGACTTCTTCGCATCGTTTGAAATGACCCCCTCCTCCAAATGGCTTTTGTTGTTCACTCATCCTTTGTGCGAAATGCAGCCAAATTCTGCTCAAAGGGTGAGTGAACGGCAAAAGCAATGTGCACAAAAGCTGAGTGAACGACGGGTGCCCCTCGGGGACAGGGTCAGAGGCGGGAGCGGAGGGCGGGCGGCACGCCAAACGAACAGCGGCTCGCCTGTCTTGACGGTCTCAATAACCGCAGCGGCTAGAGGCGCGCGGCGAGCAGCTCCTCGGTGCGATCGAGCGCCTCGGCAAACACATGCTCAAAAAAGTCGGTGGTGAGGAGCTCGTAGCGCGGGTTCTGGTCGCCGTGGTTGGTGCGGACGGTCTCGTGCGCCACGCCGATGGAGAAGAGTGTGGGTTGCTCCTCGATGGGATACTGCGGAAACGCCGCCGCGGCCGCGATGAGCCGCTTCGTTGCGCGCGGAACCATATCGAGCGGCAGCGCCTTGCCAAAGCGATCGAAGTCCCCCTGCTTCTTGATGCGGAACGACTCGCTCGGACGCCCGCCGTGCGCCTCGAGGAACTCGTTGACGCGCGTGTTCCAGAGGTTATCGGCCACCAGATGCGACCACGCACCGAGCACGAGGTCAAAGCGGGAGGCGTCCACTGCCTCGGGTGAGGTGTCCTCATCGGCCGCACATGCCTGCCACACCGGCGGCTCCGCCTCGGCATAGCGCTGGGGATAATGCAGGCGGCTCACATAGTCCTGCTCCACGCTGAGAAGCGCCACAGGGATGGGCTGATCGGCACCCTCGCGCCGCGTGCCGGCCGAGATACCGAGCCGCTGGGCGAGCGGCGCCACATAGGTGTCCCAGAACTCCCACTCCCGCGGCTTGGGGATGTGCTCGGGACGCGCCACGTGGGTCACGCGGTAGGCGATGGGATGCTCGATACCCGGAACCATATAGCCCACGTAGATGTCGGGCACGAGGTTGCCAAAGAGGAAGGCGTTGCGGTCGACCACGGTCTGCGCCACGACTCCCCCGCGGTTGAGCAGCCGCTCGGTCTGAGCGATATGGATGTTCCAACTCGGCACAGGGGCCTCCCGTTCTCCTGAACGTCTCCGGGCTTGGAATCCCTCCGCTCGTCGCCCTCAGCTCTTTTGCGCCCTGCGTAAAAGAACCTGCGGGAAACTCGCTGCGGGATTCCAAGACCGGAGACGCGACGTGGTCGCACGGTCGGGTGTAAAGAAAAGATGTTGCATGGGCGCCATGCGTGCACGGCGCCCGTAGGTCTGACGTGCATTAACCAGTTCTGGTTGCTATTGTACGTGTGTTTTGGGTCGGTTGGCGTCGCGGGAAGGTAAGGAGCGATGCAAGGAGCTCACCAACCGAAAGCACCGCGCCGCGCCCCAAAGTGCAACGCGCAACAAGGCCAACGCCCGCAGCAACCACAAGCCCCTCCCCGTTGTTTCCTCCCCCCAGCAGGGGGCGCGAAGCCAGCCCCCGGGGTCCGGGCACGCTACGACCCCGTGCGCTCAACTGAGTAGCCAGACGCCGACGGCGGGCGGTATCCCGGTAGCGAGTTTCCCGCAGGCGGCTCGCGCGGGAGCGCGAGCCGCCGAGGACCACGAGCGAACGGGATACCGCGCACCGTCGACCGGTCTGGTCAGTCCATCGTGCAAGCAAAGGGCAGCCTAGCCGCGCACCTCGCCGCCGACCGCCTTGCACACCTTCGTCACAAGCTTCCCGTGCACCCGCTCGACCTCCTCCGAGGTCAGGGTGTGGTCGTCGGCCCGATAGGTCAGCGCAAAGGCCATCGACTTCTTGCCCTCGCCCACGCGCTCCGCGTCGCGGTACACGTCAAAGAGCCGCACGTCGCGCAGAAGCTTGCCGCCCGCCGAGGTCAGGCGCTGCACGAGGGTCTCGCAGGTCACCGACTCGTCCACCACGATGGCCAGGTCGACGTCAACCGAGGGGAACGTGGAGAACCCGCGGTAGGCCGCCTGGTCGCGCGCGGCACGCAGCAACGCGTCGAGCGAGAGCTCAAAGGCAACCACGGGCAGGGCGATGTCGTAACGCTCGCGGACCTCGGGGTGAATCTCGCCCACCCAGCCGAGCACCGTGCCGCCGGAGAGCACCTCGGCGCCGCGGCCCGGCTGCAGGAAGGCGTAGCCCTCGCCCTCCGCCGGACGGAAGCGCACCTTCTCCACGCGAAGCTGCGCCAAAAGCTCCTCCACGACGCCCTTGCCGTCAAAGAAGCGCAGCGGCTTGCGAGGCTGGTTCCACGTAACGTCGCCCCACGCGCCCGAGAGCACACCGGCCACGCTCTGGCGCTCCTTGGGCAGGCTCGCGTTCTCGCGCCCGTGGAAGAGCGTGCCCATCTCATAGAGGTGCACGTTCTCGCTGCCGTGCGCCTCGTTATAGGCCACCGAGATCAGAAGCCCGGGCAGAAGCGTCCGGCGCATCTCGGACTGCTCGGCCACGAGCGGGCGCATGATCTTGACCGGCACGCCGCGACCCTCCTCGGTCATGCCCGTGCGCTCCAGATCGCCCGGTGCGGCAAAGGCGTAGGAGATGGTCTCGTTGAGGCCGCAGGCGCGCAGGATCTCGCCCACGCGGCGCACGAGCCGCTGGTCGTGGGTGAGACCGCCGATGTGGTTGCGGGCAGCGGGGATGGTCGCCGGCACGCGGTCCATGCCCCACAGGCGCAGGATCTCCTCGATGAGGTCGATCTCGCGCTCAAGATCGGGGCGGTTGGTGGGCACCGTCACGCTGAGGGTGCCGTCCGTCTCCTCGGCAACGGTGCAGCCGAGGCGGCGCAGGCGTGCGACCATGAAGTCGGTCGGGATCTCCACGCCCGAGATGGCGCAGGCGCGCTCGGGACGCAGGCCGATCACGCGCGGCTCAACGGGCACCGGGTACACGTCGATGGCGCCCGAGACCACCGTCGCGCCGCAGCACTGCTCAAAGAGCGCCGCCGCAATGGACGAGACCTCCGGGCAGCGGGTGCGGTCGACCTGGCGCTCGTAGCGAATCGACGCCTCGGAGATGAGCGAGAGGTTGCGGCTCGTGCGCGAGATGTGGCTCGAGTCAAAGCACGCGGCCTCGAGGAGCACGTCGTGGGTGGTCTCGTCGATCTCGGAATCGAGCGAGCCCATCACGCCGGCAAGGCACACGGGGCGCGCGCCGTCGTCGGTGATGACGCACATGTCGGGCTCGAGCGTGCGGTCCTGGCCGTCGAGGGTCTGGATCTGCTCGCCTTCGCGCGCCGCGCGCACCACCACGTGACGACGACCGTCGCGCTCAGAGAGCTTGCCGAGGTCAAAGGCATGGAGCGGCTGGCCGGTGAGCATCATGACGTAGTTGGTGACATCGACCACGTTGTTGATGGGGCGCATACCGGCGGCAGCGACGCGCTCGGCGAGCCAGTCGGGCGAGGGCCCGATCTTGACGCCGCGCACCACGCGCGCCGTGTAGCGGCTGCAGAGCTCGGGGGCGTCGATGCGCACCTCAACGAGGTCCTCCACGTGCACGGAGGTGTCCTCGTGCAGGATCTGGGGCAGCTCGATGTGCGTGTCGCGGTCAAAGATGGCGGAGGTCTCCTGCGCCATGCCCATCATCGAGAGGCAGTCGGGGCGGTTGGGGGTGATCTCGCAGTCGAGCACCGTGTCGGCGGTCTGGTAGTAGTCGGCAAACGGCACGCCCACCGGCGCGTCCTCGGGCAGGATCATGATGCCAGAATGATCCGAGCCGAGCCCCAGCTCGCGGGCCGAGCAGTTCATGCCGCACGACATAACGCCGCGGAGCTTGCTCTTCTTGATCTTGACGCCGCCGGGGAGCTCGGCCCCCACGAGCGCGGTGACGATATGGTCGCCGGCGTTGAAGTTCTGCGCGCCGCAGACGATCTGCAGCGGCGCGGGCTCGCCGTCCTCACCGAGGTTGAAACGACCGACGTCGACCAGGGTGACCCACATGTGGTCGGAGTCGGGGTGCGGCTCCTTGCTCACCACCTGCGCGGTAACGATGTGGTCGAACGCATCGCCCACGGTCTCGATCGCCTCGACCTCAGTGCCGGTGCGGATGTACTCGCGGCTGAGCTCCTCCGGCGATTCCGGCACGTCGATGAGGTCTTTCAGCCAGTTATATGAAACCTTCATGCTGCACTCTTTCTATCAAATGGGTCATTTGGGGACGTGTTCCATGTGACCCATGGGTCATCTTGGGACGGGGTTGTTTTGACCCATCCAGCTTTTCCTCCAGCAAGATCTACGGCGTTCTCAAGTGCGACAAATCGGCGTGAACGAGGAGGGAGCACGCTTTGCGTGCGGCGACCGACGAGTGAACGCCGAGGTGCCGTGCTTGAGGACGCCGGCCGGGTCAGTCAACCTAGAACTGCGCTAAAAAGCGCATATCTCCCGTCATCAGCGTCCGCAGGTCGGGCAGGTCGTAGCGCAGAGCCGCGACGCGCTCCACACCGATGCCAAAGGCAAAGCCGGTGTAGCGCTCCGGGTCGACGCCGCAGTTGATGAGCACGTTGGGGTCGACCATGCCGCAGCCCAGAATCTCGATCCAGCCCGAGTGCTTGCAGAAGCTGCAGCCCTTGCCGCCGCACACATGGCACGACACGTCGAGCTCGCAGCTGGGCTCGGTGAAGGGGAAGAAGTGCGGGCGGTAGCGCGTCTTGCGCTCCGGGCCAAACATGGCGCGGGCGAAGTAGTCGAGTGTGCCCTTGAGATCGCCGAAGGTGATGCCCTCGTCCACCACAAGGCCCTCGACCTGGTGGAACTGCGGCAGATGGCAGGCGTCGGCCGTGTCGGGCCGGTAGACCGCGCCGGGCACGATGGCGTAGATGGGCGGCTTCTGATGCTCCATGATGTGCACCTGCGTGCCGGAGGTCTGGGTGCGCAGCAGCACGTCGGACTCGCCCGCGGCGTGCTCCTCGGGGTGCGTCACGCTGCCGGGCGCGTTGTCGACCACATAGAAGGTGTCGCGCGCCGAGCGGCTGGGATGATCCATGGGGGCGTTGAGCGCGGTGAAGTTGTACCAGCTCGTCTCGACCTCGGGACCGGCCTCCACGGTGTAGCCGATGGCGCAGAAGACGTCCTCGATCTCGTGGCGGATCTGGTTGATGAGGTGCTCGTGGCCGAGCGTGGGGCGCGCGCCGGGAAGCGTCACGTCCACGGCCTCGGCCCCGATGAGCGCCGCCATGGCCTCGCGGCGCAGGCCCTTGCCGCGGCGCTCGAGCAGGCTCTCGGCCATGCGGCGCAGCTCGTTGGCGCGCTTGCCGAGCACCGGCCGCTCCTCGGGGGCAACCTTGCCCATCATGTGCATGACCGAGGTAATCTCACCCTTCTTGCCGAGCAGCGCCACGCGCGCCGCCTCGAGCGCCGCGGCGTCGCCCGCCCCCTCGATGAGGTTGTGCGCCCGCGCCTCCAATGCGTTAAGCTCGTCAATCAGACCCATGCTCTCCCCTTCTCGTACGTGGGGACGGCACGAAAAAAGCCGCCCCCGGGACAATCCCAAGGACGGCTCTAATAACCGCGGTACCACCTTGCTTGACCTGCGGGATTTCTCCCCGCAGACCCACTCTTGCCCGGTATCGCCCGGGTGGGCGGCTCCCCTACTGAGCCCGGCCGCCGCTCGCGGGCGACGGGACCGACCGTTCAGGTCGCTGCTCGGGAGTGAACGCTGCATCCTTGCCTCCGCAGGTGGGCTCTCAGCCGGTGACCCTCCCTCTCTTGGCGGCGACGCGGCGGGTGCAGCCCTCTCCGTCAACGCGTTGGGCAGTATGGTAGCACAGCGCGCGGCATCCGGGGTGCTCCATCTGAGTCGGACGCGCACCAAAACGCACCCGCAGTGTCAACTCAAGCCGGAAAACTGTGTAAGAACCGCGGTGGGCAAAGTAGTCCAAAACCCGGTAAAGCCCCGACCCGCGCGTTCTTTGCGCAGGCCGAGGCTTCTACTCGGCATATCCCGTTCCTTACACAGTTTTCCGGCCTGAGTTGACCAGACGAGCGGGCACGGGGGCGTCAACCGCGCCCCATGCCCGCTCAGATGCACCCGTTCCAGACGGTACCGGCGCTACTTGGCCGCGCCGGCGCCGACACCCTCGCCCAGGCGCTCGGCCACGGCCGCCACGGCGTCCTCGCCAAAGGCGCCGCAGCTCCCGCACGCGCCCGCCGGGCTCGCGCTCGCGGCGGCACGTCCGCTGTCGCCCTCGTGGTTGGGCCGGAACTTCTGGTCCACCTCGTCCATGGCAAGGGGCTTGACGCTCTCCATCTTAAAGCCCTTGCCGGCGCGCATGTTCTCCTTGGCCACGCTGATCATGAGCTTGATGCGGTTGAGCTGGTTGACCTCAGAGGCACCCGGGTCGTAGTCAACGGCCACGATGTTGCTCTCGGGGTGCAGCCGGCGGAGTTCCTTGATCACAGCCTTGCCCACCACGTGGTTGGGCAGGCACGCAAACGGCTGCGTGCAGATGATGTTGGGCGCGCCATGGTCGATGAGGTCGAGCATCTCGGCCGTGAGCAGCCACCCCTCGCCCATGTTGTTGCAGAGACTGAGGACCGTGTTGGCCTTCTCGGCCATGACCGAGATGGGCTCGGGGCGCTCAAAGCGCGTCGACTTCTCCAGCAGCTCGTCCACGGGCTTGCGCATCCAGTCCACGAGGCCGATCACCGCATCCATGGCCGCACGCGAAGCCGCCGAGCTGCCGAGCTCGTCCTTCTGCACCTTGGCGTTGCTCATGGAGTAGAGGAAGAAGTCCAGGAGCCCGGGTACCACGGCCTCGCAGCCCTCGTGCTCGATCACGTCGACCACGTGGTTGTTGGCCGTGGGGTGGAACTTGACGAGGATCTCGCCCACCACGCCCACGCGCGGCTTGGTGCCCTCACCCACGAGCGGCATGGTGTCGAAGGCGCGGATGGCCTCGCGCGCAAGGCGGGTGAAGGTGCGGCGCGTAAACTTGGGCGCGAGCTTGCGGGCGCGCTCCATATACTCGTCAAAGAGCGCGTTGGCCGCACCCGGCTCGGCCTCGTAGGGGCGCGTGCGGTAGAGCATCTGCATCATCACATCGCCAAAGAGCACGCAGTACACAGCCGCCTTGAGGAGCCCCGGCGACAGCTTGAAGCCAGGGTTGTGCTCGTCGAGCTTAACGGCCGAGAGCGAGATGACGGGAATCTCGGGGTGGCCCGACTCGCGCAGCGCCTTGCGGATGAGCGCGATGTAGTTGGTGGCGCGGCAGCCGCCGCCCGTCTGGCTGATGATCACGGCCGTCTTGGAGAGGTCGTAGCGGCCGCTCTCGATGGCCTCCATGATCTGGCCCGTCACCAGGATCGACGGGTAGCAGATGTCGTTGTTGACGTAGCGCAGGCCCGCCTCGACGGCACCGCGGTCGGTGGAGGGCAAAAGCTCAAAGTTGTAGCCCGCGGCCTTCATGACCTCCTTGACCAGGTCAAAGTGGATGGGCGCCATCTGCGGGCAGAGGATGGTGTAGCCCGCCTCGCGCATCTCCTCGGTAAAGGGCACCTTCTCAAAGGCGGCCGAGTTGGCGCGGCGCTGCGCGGCGAGCGCATACTTGTGCGTGGCAAAGGCCGGGGCGTCCGCGCTCGGCGCCACGGGGGCGGCGTCGCCCTGCTCGTAGGTCCCGCCGGTGCGCGCGGCCTCGGCGGCGCGCTCGGCCTCCTGATCTTTGAGGGCCGCCATGAGCGAGCGGATGCGGATGCGAGCCGCACCCAGGTTAGAGACCTCGTCGATCTTGAGCACAGTGTAGATCTTGCCCGAGCCCTCGAGGATCTCCTGCACCTGGTCGGTCGTGAGCGCGTCCAGGCCGCAGCCAAACGAGTTGAGCTGGATGAGGTCGAGGTCGTTGCGCAGCGTCACCAGCTTGGCCGCGCGGTAGAGGCGGCTGTGGAACATCCACTGGTCCACGACGCGGATGGGCCGGTCGGGCTTGACGAGGTGCGCCACCGAGTCCTCGGTGAGCACCGCAAAGCCAAAGCTCGTGATGAGCTCGGGCAGGGCGTGGTTGATCTCGGGGTCGTTGTGGTAGGGGCGCCCGGCGAGCACGATGCCGTGGCCGCCGTGCTCCTCAATCCAGTGAATGGCCTCCTCGCCCATCTCCTGGATCTTCTCGTGGAAGGCCGCGTCGGCCTCGTAGGCAGCGTTGACCGCGGCGTCGATCTCGGAGCGGGTGATGCGCTCGCCGCGCACCCGGCCGCGCCCGGCCTCGGCGTCGGCCACGCGCTCAACGGCGATGAGCTCGTAGAGGCGCCGCTTGAGCTCAACCTTGTCGTGGTAGGGCACAAAGGGGTACATGAACTCGACGTTCTTGGCCGCGATGTCGTCGATGTTGAGGCCGAGCGCCGTGGGGTAGCTCATCACAATCGGGCAGTTGTAGCAGTTGCCCGCCTGCGGGTCCTCCTTGCGCTCCCAGCGGATGCACGGCATCCAGATAAAGTCGACGTCCTTGTCGATGAGGTTCATGATGTGCCCGTGGCTGAGCTTGGCCGGGTAGCATACCGACTCCGAGGGCATGGACTCGATGCCCGCCTCGTAGGTCTTCTTGCTCGAGTTGTCCGAGAGCACCACGGCAAACCCGAGGTGCGTAAAGAACGCGTGCCAGAACGGGTAGTTCTCGTACATGTTGAGCGCGCGGGGCAGGCCCACGGTGCCGCGCGGGGCGTCCTCGGGCGTGAGCACCGGCCGGTCGAAGAGCAGGCGGTTCTTCTCGGTAAAGAGGTTGGGGACCTCCTGCTTCTTGGCGTGGTTGCCCGCGCCCTTCTCGCAGCGGTTGCCCGTGATAAAGCGCCGCCCGCCGCCAAAGTCGTTGATGGTGAGCAGGCAGTTGTTGGAGCAGCGGCCGCAGCGCGCGTGCTTCTGCGTCACGGTGAGCGCGGCGATCTCGGCGGCCGAGAGGATGGTCGAGGTGCCCTCGGCCCCGGCGCGGTCGCGGGCGAGGAGCGCCGCTCCGTAAGCGCCCATGCAGCCGGCGATGTCCGGGCGGATGGCGTTCACACCGGTCAGGAGCTCAAAGGCGCGCAGCGTCGCGTCGGACATGAAGGTGCCGCCCTGCACGATCACCTTGGTGCCGATCTCTTTGGGATCGCGCAGCTTGATGACCTTGAAGAGCGCGTTTTTGATGACCGAGTACGAGAGGCCGGCCGCGATGTCGCCCACCGTGGCGCCCTCTTTCTGGGCCTGCTTAACGCGGCTGTTCATAAAGACGGTGCAGCGGCTGCCCAGGTCGACGGGGTTCTTGGCGCGAATGGCCTCCTCGGCAAAGGCGCGCACGTCCATGTTCATCGAGACGGCAAAGCTCTCGATAAAGCTGCCGCAGCCCGACGAGCACGCCTCGTTGAGCATGATGTGCTCGATCACGCCGTCGCGCACGCGCAGGCACTTCATGTCCTGGCCACCGATATCGAGGATGAACTCCACACCGGGCAGAAACGCCTTGGCGCCGCGCAGGTGGGCGACGGTCTCGATCTCGCCGGAGTCCGCCTTGAGGGCCTCGATGAGCAGGGCCTCGCCGTAGCCGGTGGTAGTTACGTGGCCGATCGTGGCGCCCGCGGGGATGTGCTCGTAAAAGTCGGCCATGATGATCTTGGCCGTGCCGAGGATGTCACCGTTGTTGTTGCCGTACCAGGTGTGCAGCAGCTGGCCGTCCTCACCCACCATCGCGGCCTTCATGGTCGTGGAGCCGGCGTCGATGCCGATGAACACGCGCTTGCCCGTGTAGGTGGCTGCGTCACCGCGGGGCACGACCTCCTGGTCGTGACGGGTCTTGAACGCGCGGTAGTCCTCCTCACTTGCAAAGAGCGGGTCCAGACGCGCCACCTCGGAGCCCTGCGTATCGCCGAGGGCGTCGATAGCCTGGATGAGCCCCGGGAAGGTCGAGAGTTTGTTGGACTCGTGCGCCATGGCCGCGCCCGACGCCACAAAGAGATGGGCGTTCTCGGGCACGATGCGGTGCTCCTCGTCGAGGTCGAGCGTGAGGTAGAAGCGGTGGCGGAGCTCAGAGAGGTACTGGAGCGGGCCGCCCAGGAAGGCCACGTTGCCGCGGATGGGGCGACCGCACGCAAGGCCCGAGATGGTCTGGGTCACGACCGCCTGGAAGATCGAGGCGGCAACGTCCTCGGGCGCCGCACCCTCGTTGAGCAGCGGCTGCACGTCCGACTTGGCAAAGACCCCGCAGCGGCTCGCGATGGGGTAGATGGTCGTGGCATGGCGGGCGAGGTCGTTGAGGCCCGAGGCGTCGGTGTGCAGGAGCGTGGCCATCTGATCGATGAACGCGCCCGTGCCGCCGGCGCAGGTGCCGTTCATGCGCTGCTCGATGCCCTGATCGAAGTAGATGATCTTGGCGTCCTCGCCGCCGAGCTCGATGGCGACGTCGGTCTGGGGAATGAGCGTCTCGACGGCGCGCTTGCTCGCGATGACCTCCTGCACAAATTCGAGGCCCAGCCACTGGCTGAGCAGAAGGCCGCCCGAGCCGGTAATGGCGCAGGTCATGGGTGTGTTCTTGAGGAGCCCGGCCGCGCCGACAAAGAGGTCACGGGCGCAGGCGCGCACGTCGGTGTGGTGGCGCTGGTACTTGGCGTAGACGATCTGGTTGTCGTCGTTGAGCACAGCGAGCTTGACGGTGGTGGACCCCACGTCGATGCCGAGGTGGAGGGTGCCGTAAGCGTTGTCCGGATTCCAGATCGCACCTTGGGGGACACTGACCTGGTCGGGCGCATCTAGCACCGCACCTTGCCCCTCAACTTCGGGCTTGCGTACCTCAGTACGCGGCGCCCTCGTTTCGGGGCAACCTGGGGCATCAGCTGCACCCGTCTCCGTGGTTGCTTTTTCGGCCTGGTCGGGTAGCACCTCACTCGGCTCCGTGGCCGTTTTATCTGTCTGCGAGGTCTCCTCGGCTGCGCAGGTGCGGCAGGGGGGCTGCTCGTCCATAAGGTCCGTCACCGGAATCTTAACCATCGATATCCTCCTTGATCGGGGTGTCGTCAGATGCCGGGCCCTGCAGGTTGAGGCCCAAGAGCTTCATGCCGTACGCCGGCACGTTGATGTCGATCGGCTTGCCATAGAGGTCGCCGGGGCGCACAAACGCCACAACGGTCATGATGCGCGCCATGGTCTCGGGGCTCTCGGCAAGGCCCGTCTCAAACCACCGCACGATGATGCCCATCTCGGCCGCCACCACGTACGACAGGTAGTAGTCAAAGAAGGTGCCGAGCACCCCGGGAAAGATGCCGGTCTTCATGCGGCTCGCCACGGTCTCGCGCGCGATGGCCATGATGCGCTGGCCAAAGGCCGGGTCGCCGCAGGGGCCGAGCAGCGCGCCGATGAGCGCGCCGTTCTCTTTAAGGTACGCGAGAAGCTCCACCGAGCCGGGCGCCGGCTCGAGGTCGTCGATGTTCTCGTAGAGACCCTCCAGGTCGGTTGCCGCGAGCGCGGCAAGGCGACGGCGGATCTCGGCCAAAATACCGGCCTCCGTCTGCTCCACAAAATCCGAGATGTCCTGGTAGTGGGTGTAAAAGGTGCGACGCGTAAGGCCCGCGTGCTCGGTGAGCGAGGCCACGGTGATGCGCGTGAGATCCTCGCCGGTGTTGATGAGCCCAGCGAGCGCCGCGCGAAGCAGGCGCTGGCTGCGTGCCGAGCGACGGTCGAGCTTGGCCACGGTGAGCGGCGGGGCGGCCGCGCGCATGGTTGCGACGGGTGCCAAGGACCCTCCTTGGTTGCGTTCTTTCACGACATGTGCATTATTGCACACATCGTGAAAGAATATGCATCTGCGCAGAACCCCAACAATGTGACAGTGGGGACAGGTTGCTTTGTCACGTGACAAAGCAGCCTGTCCCCACTGTCACACTCTCAGCGTGGTTTAGCGCGCGGCCTCCTCCGTGGCATACGCCGCGAGGCGCCGGATGACCTCGCGCATCTCCTCCTCGGAGGTGCGCGGGTGGATGGCGCAGATGCGCAACACCTTCTTGCCGCCGAGCTCGGTGGTAAAGACGCCCGCGTAGCCGCTCTCGAGCATCCGCTGCGAGACGCGCAGGTTGAGCGCGTCGAGCTCTTCCTCGCTCAGACCCTCCGGCGCAAACCGGAAGTTCACCATGGCCATCTGCGCCGGCGTGACGATCTGCGCATCGGACGTGTGGCGCAGCTCGTCCTCGGCCCAGCGCGCAAGGTCAAAGCCGTGCTCCACCGCGGCCGCCATACCCTCGGAGCCCATCACCTGCAGCGTAAACCACAGCTTAAGCCCGCGCGCGGGACGGGTGAGCTCGGGGCTCAGGTCCCAGGGGTTGGCAAGCGCTTCGCCCTCGCTCGCACCCTGCTCAAGGTCGGCAAGGTACTCGGGGTGCGTGGAGAAGCTCGCCAGCAGCGTCCGCGCGTCGCGCACGAGCACCATGCCGCACGAGTAGGTCTGGAAGAGCCACTTGTGCGCGTCCCACGAGAGCAAGTCGGCGAGCTCCACGCCGTCGAGCATGTCGCGAAAGCGGGTGAGGAGCACGCTTGCCCCAAAGGCGCCGTCCACGTGCATCCACAGGTTGTGCGCGCGGCAGATGCCCGCGATCGTGCGCAGCGGGTCGACGGAGCCGGTGTTGGTGGTGCCCGCCGTTGCGATTACGAGGAAGGGCGAGAGCCCCGCCGCCTCGTCCGCAGCGATGACGCGCTCGAGCTCGTCGGTGCGCATGCGAAAGCCCCCGTCCACCCCGATCACGCGGATGTGGTCGGCCGGCACACCGATCATGTGCAGGCCCTTGGCGGCCGAGCTGTGCGTCTGCTCCGAGACGTAGGCCACCGCGCTCCCCCAGCGCTCGGGCGCGAGCTTGGCGTCGCGCGCGGCAATCGCCGCCGTAAAGTTGGCCATCGAACCACCCGAAGTAAAGACGCCCGTCGCCGTCTCGGGAAAGCCCGCGCGGTCGCAGAGCCACCGCAGGAGCGTCTGCTCGGCGCGGCACCCCGCCGGGTAGTTGGCCACGCTCCCCGCATGACGGTTGTAACCCGCGGCGATCATGTCACCGAGCCACGAGACCGCAGACGTCGGCCCCGGCACAAAGCCCATGAAGCGCGCGTGATCGGCGTTGTAGCCATAGCCGATGACGTCCCGCTCCATCTCCTGCACCACGTCCTCGAGCCCGCGTCCCTCGGCGGGAATGCCCTGCGCGGCGACGCGCTCGAGCACCTCATCGGAGGGCTCCGAGATCACGGGGCCGTCGGAAAGACGACGGTTACGCTCAAAGAGGTCGCAGACAAATCCGCGAGGTGCTCCGCGAGGAAGAGATTGTCCTCGTGGCACAGCCGGGGCTCATCGCGCGCGCTCGAAAGGAGCAACCGGGCACCGCCGGCTCCACGCCGGCACCCCTCTCGCCCACCGAGCTCGCCACGCTCCCCTTTGTTCTCACGGAGCGGGGCGAGAGCTACCGGCTCGAGCTCGACCGCGCGCTCGCCGCGTACGACATCGCGCTCACCCCCGTGGTGGAGACCGGCAACACCGAGACCCTCGTGCACCTAGCCGAGTGCGGGGTGGGCGTGGCGTTTCTGCCGCGCTTCTCGGTGGAGGGGGCGCTTGCCGCGGGAACGCTCGAGCTGGTGCAAAGCGAGCTCGCACCCGTGCGGATGGCGAGTCAGCTCTTCTACCATCAGAAAAAATGGGTGAGCCCGCTCATGGCGGCGTTTCTTGCCACAGTGCGCGAGGGCTTTGCCACGCACAAAATGGGTCAGTTGGGGACGTGTTCCAACTGACCCATTCTCCCTGAAAAAATGGGTCAGTTGGAACACGTCCCCAACTGACTCATTTCTAGGCGATGGTGGTGTAGTTGCCGGCGGCGCGCTGCTCGCGCAGGGTCCGCATGATGTGGCGCGGCGCCGCATGGAAGGCGCAGTACCCGATGGTCTCGCTCGCCGCCTCCTTGGCCTCATCGGAGCCGTTGGCCATGGCGTAGGAGTGCTTGAAGCGCTTGAGCATGGCAATGTCGTTGCCGCCGTCGCCGTAGACCGCGCACTCGTCCTCAGAGATGCCGTAGTGCGCAGCGAGCCACGCCACGCCGGCGCCCTTGTTGGCGTCGCGGTCCGAGATCTCAAACATCTCGGGGTTAAACGGCGCATTCACGAGCGTGTCGGTGTGCTCGGCCAGATAGGCCTTGAGCTCGCGCGCAAGGCCTTCGTCCGGCACGCGGCAGTTGAGCTTGCAGACGTTGAGCTTGAGGATGTCCTCGGTTTTCTGGTCAAAGACCATGTGGTAGGTGGGCAGGGGGCCGCGCATGCCGCGCATGATGATGCGACGGATCACGTGGTCGCGCTTAAAGCCCTCCTCGTGCTGCGCCTTGCTGCCGCGGATAAAGACGCCGTCGGGCGTGGCGCAATCGAAGGGGATCGTCGGGAAGGTCCGCAGCACGTCCTCAAGCACCTCCGGCTCGATGGGGAAAGTCTTGAGCAGCCTGCCCGTGCGGTCACGCACGATGGTGCCGTTGGAGCCCAGGATGTCGACGGGCATCCCGCCAAAGCCGTGGTCGTTGGTGGTCTGCATGGCGCGGCCCGTGGCGATGGCCAGATGAGCGCCGGCGTCAACCACCTCCTGCACGGCGCGCAGGATGGTCTTGTCGGTGGTGTGCAGAATGTTGAGCAGTGTTCCGTCGAGGTCGCAGGCAAAAAGCTTGATCATAGGTTGGCAGGGTCCCCTTTCGTGCATCGCGCTGGCAGCGGGCACAGATACCCCGTGCGCCGCGGCGCCGCCTCGCGCTGTGCTCGGGCCCGCCAGGGTCAACGGTGCGTTAGCCCAAGGCCACGTCGAGCACCATCATGATCACGAAGCCGAAGATAACCCCGAGCGTCCCCGCGTTGGAGTGCTCGCCCAGGTGCGCCTCGGGGATAAGCTCCTCTACCACCACGTAGATCATGGCGCCTGCCGCAAAGGCCAAAAGCCACGGCATGTACGGAGCGATCCAGCCGCTAGCCAGCACTACGAGGATACCAAAGATGGGTTCGACAATGCCCGAGAGCGAGCCGGCTGCAAAAGCCCTTACACGACCCATACCTTCGCGGCGGAGCGGCAGCGAGATGGCCGCGCCCTCGGGAAAGTTCTGGAGCCCGATGCCCACGGCAAGCGCAACGGCCATGCCAAGGTAGGCCTCCCCCGCCGCGCCCGCCGTCTGCGATGCCATGGCAAAGAGCAGGCCCACGCTCATGCCCTCGGGGATGTTATGGAGGGTCACGGCCGAGACGAGGAGCGTGGTGCGCTTCCAACTGGTGTGGATGCCCTCGGGCTCGTCAGAATCTGCGTGGAGATGCGGCAGGAGCGTGTCGAGGAGCATGAGAAAGCCCACGCCGAGCAAAAAGCCGCCCGCCGCGGGGACCCAGCCCACCTGGCCGAGCTCCTCGGCCCGCTCGATAGCGGGGTTGAGCAGCGACCACACCGACGCCGCGATCATAACGCCCGCCGCAAACCCGAGGAAAATCTGGCTTGCGAGCGTGCTGCTCTTTTTGCCCCGGCCGGTAAAAAGCACTACCGCCGAGCCCGCGGTGGTCATGAGCCACGTAAAGCCGCAACCGAGCGCCGCCCATACGAGCGCTTGGATGGTCTCCTGGTCGAGCATGGCTTGTCCTTTCTGAATGGAGCGGCACGGGCTAGATGGAAGACAATCGCCCCTGCCCGCGCCCTGTTGTTATGGCGGAGCGTGGGTCCGTACCGATCGGGCCACTTTGCGTGCCTCTCTCTGCCCGAAACGACACCGCCGAAGTTGTTCGCAAACATTGAGGTTAATGTCGGTTAACTATAGCAGAGCTGTGCAGCGTTCGGAACCGCCCCAGGTAGAGCGTGGCGGGGCTGGCGGTGGGACGGCACGAACAAGGCGGGACGAGCGGGACGGGGCGCGCTGTGCCACAATGGGATACGTTGCATCTGCGCAACCGCCCGCGACGCGACCTGCCAGTAACGTCGGTCGCGCGCGGTGCCCGGCCAAACCCGCCCGATCTTCCGTCCGCGCGAAAGGAGCCCTGTGGACGCACGCAAACTCACGCGATTTGCCACCTGCGAGCAGCTGCTCGCCTGCCCCGTCTGCGGCGAGTCGCTCCGGCTCGACGGCACCTGCCTTGCCTGCAGCCACGGGCACCGCTTCGACATCGCACGGCAGGGCTACGTCAACCTCCTGCGCGGTGTCCATCGCGAGCAGCACTACGACCGCACCTCGTTTGAACAGCGCCGCACCGTCTTTGCAAGCGGCCTCTACGCACCCATCGCGCAGGCGCTCTGTGAGGAGGTCGAACGCGCGGCGGCGGCAGGCGCCGACACCGTGGGCATCACCAAAGCCACAGGCGCCGCGATTACGCCCACCAGCCCAGCGCCCACCTCAGGCACAGGCAGCGCACTCCGCCCCCTCCGCATTGTGGACGCCGGATGCGGCGAGGGCTACTTTGCGCGCACGGTCCGGCACACCACGGGGGCAACGGTATGCGCCTTTGACATCTCGCGCGACTCCGTGCAGCTCGCCGCCCGCGAGGACGTCGAGGACGGTATCTCCTGGCTCGTGGCCGACCTCGCAGCCATCCCCGTGCAGACCGGCGCTGCCGACGTGGTGCTCGACGTCTTCTCCCCCGCCCACTACGGCGAGTTCCGCCGCATCCTTGCTCCGGGCGGGCGGCTCATCAAGGTCGTGCCCACCGCCAACCACCTCCGGGAGGTCCGCGAGCTCGCCGCCGGCCAGCTCCGCCACCGCGGCTACTCCAACGAGCGCGTCGTGGAGCACCTCGAGGCGTCGTGCACCCTACTCAGCCGCCGCACCGTGTCGAGCACCCTCGAGCTCACGCCCGAAGTGCGCGACGCCCTCGTGGCCATGACGCCGATTCTCTTCTCCGTCGACACCGCGACTATCGACTGGACGCCCCTTACGCACGCCACGGTTGAGGCCGAGGTGCTTGTCGGCACCTGGTAGTCGCAGGGCAATCGGTGGCCCAACCAAGCAGACGGGCCACTGGGCGGCAGCCAGCACAAACGCAGAGAGACCGTTGCGAGATAGCGCCCACAACCAAACGATATCGTGGTCAAAAATCACGCCGAAAAAGTAATTGGCTCCCTGGCCCATGCACTCAAGCAGCCCTCCGAGCGAGCACAGGCGCCCAAAACTGGGCCGTAGGGTAGCTCCAGGGTCTTAAAATGGCCCGCCGGGAACCCGCCTGCAGCCGCTCCCGCTGGCCAACATACTTTTTCGACCCCACTTTTGGCCACAAACGCGTTCAGCCGTGGAGCACTTGCATCAAGCGACGCAACAAGCTGCCAAAACGCAGCGGGCGGCGCGTCCTGCCCCCGTCGCCCCCGTCGTGTACCCGCGCTACGCACACAAAACCGCCCCTTCCCATACAGAACGGAAAGGGGCGGCAACAGCAGGTTCTGATTACGCGGGCCAAAGCGGCACGGTCACCACCCGCAGTACGCGCCAGTCAGCGCGGCGACAAGCCTACGCGTTGGGGCAGAGCGCGAGCGCCTCCTCGTCGGCAACCACCACAACGTTGTTGTGGAGCTGCAGGATCGAGGCCGGGCAGCGCGGGGTCACCGGGCCGTAGCACATGTCGTAGACGGCTTGAGCCTTGGCGCGGCCGTTGGCGGCGATCACGATCATGCGGGCAAACATGATGGTCTGCACGCCCATGGTGTAGGCCTGGCGCGGCACGTCCTCAATGCGATCAAAGAGGCGGCTGTTGGCCTGGATGGTCGACTCGGTCAGGTCGACGCAGTGCGTGCCCTTGGAGAAGTGATCATCGGGCTCGTTAAAGCCGATGTGCCCGTTGTTGCCAATGCCCAAGAGCTGCAGGTCGGGGTAGCCCGCCGCGGCCACGATGCGGTCGTAATCGGCGCAGGCGGCCTCGGCGTCGGGGTTGGAGCCGTCCGGCACGTGGGTGTTGGCCTGGTCGATGTTGATGTGATCGAAGAAGTTGGTCTTCATGAAGTAGTGGTAGCTCTGCGGGTCGTCGTGCGAGAGGCCACGGTACTCATCGAGGTTATAGGTCGAGACCTGCGAAAAGTCGCAATCGCCCTTCTTGTTCCACTCCGCGAGCTGCTTGTAGGCGCCAATGGGCGTCGAGCCCGTGGCAAGGCCCAGCACGCTCTCGGGCTTAAGGATAACCTGAGCGGAGATGATGTTTGCCACCTTGCGGCTCATGTCATCGTAGTCACGTGCACGAACGATCTTCATAGCGACCCCTTTCAAGAGCCAACCAAACCGTAAACGGCACCGGTAGAACCGGCGCCATCCATACCCCGCTCAGCGCTCGCGCGCTGTGATAAGTTTGTCGAGCTCCAAGACCGTGTCGCCAACACGGCCCTTGATGCTCGAGAACTCCGCCGCATTGCAGATGAGGATCGGCACGGTGATGTCGTAGCCTTCCTCCCTGATGGCCTCGCGGTCGAACTCGATGAGAAGATCGCCCTGCTTGACCGTATCACCAACCTGCGCATGGACGGTAAAGTGCCGTCCGCCGAGCTTGTAGGTGTCGAGCCCCACGTGAATGAGCACGTCGAGCCCGTCGTCGGTATGGAGGGCCACCGCATGACCGGTGGGAAAGATTGCCGTGACCTTGCCGTCGGCCGGAGCCACCACGCGGCAGCCACTCGGCTCGATGGCCACGCCCTCTCCGAGCGAGCCCGAGGAGAACGTGGGGTCGGACACCTCCGAGAGCGGTATCACGGTACCGGCGAGCGGCGCGCGCAGAACGCTCCCCTTGCCATGTGGCACCAACGAATGAAACAACCGGCTGAACATGATCCCCCTAGATCATCTCAAGCGCTCTCGCACGGGGCGCGGTACCCCGTTTCCGACGCCTCCATGGTACCCCAAAACAGGAGGCATCGTCACGAGCATAAAACAACCCTTTGACCTGCGGCGATAAAGCTGGTATCGATTTTATGACCCACTATGTGCGCCACGTGGGCGGGTAGGTTGGCTACCCATATGCGTTGCCACGGCATAAAAAACGGGGCCGCCCGAAGGCAGCCCCGCTGCGTGCGCATAGGTCCAAGCAAAGATTAGCGCTTGGAGAACTGGGGAGCGCGGCGGGCCTTCTTGAGGCCGTACTTCTTGCGCTCCACGACGCGCGCATCGCGCGTGAGGAAGCCGGCGCGCTTGAGGTCGGCGCGGTAATCGCCAGCGTCGAGAAGGGCGCGGGCGATACCGAGGCGCAGAGCCCCAGCCTGACCGGAGATGCCGCCGCCATCGCACAGTGCGATAACGTCGAAGGCACCCTGGGTGTCGGTCACCTTAAAGGGAGCAAGCGCATCGTCGAGGAGGTTCTTGCGGCCGAAGTACTCGGCGGCGTCGCGCTTGTTGATGGTCACCTTGCCGGTGCCGGGAACAAGACGGACACGGGCCACGGCGTTCTTGCGACGCCCGGTGCCCTGGTAGACAACGGTGTTCTCAGCCATGTTTTACGCCTCCAGCTCGATCTTGACGGGGTTCTGGGCAGCATGGGGATGCTCCGTGCCAGCGTAGACCTTGAGCTTGGTCAGCTGCTTGCGGCCGAGCGTGGTCTTGGGGAGCATGCCGCGCACGGCGCGCTCGATGACCTTCTCGGGGTGCTTCTCCATGGCTGCACGGAAGGACTCCGCCTTGAGGCCGCCGTTCCAGCCGCTGTGGCGATAGTAGGTCTTGTGAGCGGCCTTGTTGCCGGTAAGCTGGACCTTATCGGCATTGATGACCACCACGAAGTCGCCGCAGTCGGAGTTGGGGGTGAACTGGGGCTTGTTCTTGCCGCGCAGAATCATGGCGATCTGGGTGGCAAGGCGGCCCAGCACAGCGCCCTCGGCATCGATGAGGACCCAGTTGCGGGCGACCTCACCCTGCTTGGCGTAGCGAGTCGATTTGGAAATCACTTGACTCCTCCAGGTACAGTACGTGTCTTGACAGAGATTCACGGGGCTCTGAAAAGTAACCCGATGAGTGTACCACCCTCGGCGCAGGCGTCAACCACAAAAGACGGCTCATTCGCAGAGTCTTCGCAAGGATTGCGCGAGACGGAGGGGCGGTCGCTGCCGCACGGCTGCAGCAAAAAGCGGCCGCAGATAATCTCGGCCCCCGATGTGAGTGCATCTTTAGCGGCGAGTCGAGTAGACGTCTCATAACAGGCCGTTTTGACCATCAAAAGACCAGTTGGGCACTTTAGTATAGTGCAGTGTACTCGGGCATCTCCAAAAGATGCACTCACATCGGGGATCGAGTTTCCAGCGGGGGCAGCGCTACGCCGCAACGGCGCGAATCTGCGCAAGCAACCGCATGGCCTCCTGGCGGCCCTGGATGTAGAGACTGAGGAGTTTCTCGGGGTCGCGCTCCACGTGGCCCACCTCAACCGGCTCGGGCGGTGCCACCACAAGTGCGCGCCCCTCCTGCTCGTAGGCCCAGATGTGCTCGCGCTGCGCGTTGTAGCGCTCGGGGCGCGTCTCGAGCGCGTCGAGGAAGTACGGGTAGTCGCCGTAGCGGGCGCGCGCCGGCCGCATGAGCTCGTAAGGGCCCTTCTGGTACGCGCGATGCTGGGTGAGGACCACAACCGCACGGTCAAAGCCGTCGTGCTCGAGCGCGCGCTCCACCGGCACCGAGTCGGCGATACCGCCGTCGAGGTAGAGGCGACCGCCAAGCTCGACCGGCGGGGTCACGAGCGGCATGGAGGTCGAGGCGCGCACGGCGTCGATGTCGAGGATCGGATCTTTGACCTCGAGGTATTCCGCGGTGCCAAAAACGATGTCGGTGACGGTGGCAAAAAGGGGCATGGGATTGGCGAGGAAGGTCGCCGTATCAAAGGGGTCGATGCGGTCCTGCACGTCGTAGAGGATGAAGTCGTAGCCCACGAGACTCCCCGACGAGGCGATCGCGCGCGAGCCCATATAGCGGCTGTCGTTGCAAAAGGCGAGGTTAACGCGGTTGGCGCGACCGATCTGGTGCGACTTATAGCTGAGACCGCACAGGGTGCCGGCCGAGACCCCGTAGCAGGCATCAAAGGTGACGCCCTGCTCCATAAGAACGTCGAGCACGCCCGCCGTAAACTGGCAACGGAAGCTCCCACCCTCGAGGACGAGCGCCACCTTGCCGCGCCCGGCCGCAGGCGCGTCCTGCGCCGACCGTACGTTTTCCTGCTCAGCCATGGTATGTCCTCTCGATTGGGCTTTGGCTCCCCTGCCGCCGCGTTGGTCCTTTCCTGCCCTTCTACCACAAACCGGCACTCCTGAGACAGACGGGTTGTCGCCCAGCTGTGCGGTGCGCCGCGACACCGGGTGGCGCCTGGACGGCCACACCCCTCGTATGCCGTGTGGTAGCCGTGGGTATACAATACAAGCTGCATCTTCCAACTGTGGTACGATGCAAGGCCCGCTGGCCGCAACGGCACGCGGGATGTTCTTTGACAAGGTCGATGGCCGGGCATACGCCGGGCCGCCGGCTGTCTTTGCGAGGCAGGCGCTTCCCCTGAGTGCGAGCGCCAAGCACCTCGTCAAGGGGGCGACTGGTTTCGACGCGATAGCTCTGAGAGAGGAAGCAGGCCGTGGTCTCCTCGCCACGTTAAACAGGGGTACCGTCAAAATGAATTGACAAGAACACTTCTTACGAGCCCCAGCTGGCTCTTGCCGCTTAATTACTAGCAGGCACGCCAATCCCGGATGTTCCCCGCTCCGGGTGCGGTGTCATCTTAGGGGAATGCTCCCACGCACGTAATCGGTATGGCGCGGGCTAAGACCGAACCGGTTGGGACGCCGCGAGCGTGTCGCTGCGCGCAACGCGTCCGAGATCAAACCAGCGACTGAGCCTGGAGATGCCGATCAGGGGGCTTTCGTGGACCGGAGTTCGATTCTCCGCGCCTCCACCATCCATGATGAGCAGGTAGATGTACGTATCTACCTGCTTTTTTGTTACCGGTTTGGCATAGCAGCGGAGAATCGAACCCCGTGCGGGGCGCGGAGCTGCGAAAACCGCGCAAGCGGTTTGCCAGCGCAGCGCGCGAGGCGGCGCGAGCCGCAACAACGCCAACTTCTCGATGCGACTGGTCAAAATCTGGAGAAATCAACGATTTGCCCTTGCGCGTTCGTGATGCATAAGACGTGACCTGCAGTTTTTCTGCTGCGAACACGCCACCGCACTATTGCAGCCCTCCGCATGCGTCCAAGAATCGCTGATTTCTCCGGATTTTGACCGCAGCGGCAGATGATTACCGTCGGTCCCGCGCCGACCTTCAAGGAACATCCGATATTTTGCATATTTCACTGTATATATGCATGATGATAATAGGGTCCTCGTCAGCCGCTTGGTGGGCGGCCTTTCCGGGCGCACGCCCATTACAAACCGATCCCCCGCCGCGGTCCCCACGCTCCGCAAAACCCGCCGCACACAACCTTGCGCCCCTAACACATCACGGCCCCACGGCGTTTCCGCCGCGGGGCCGTGCCTCGATAAGCGAGGGGTAGGTATGCATGGCAGGTCAGACCTACCCCTCACCGGGAAGGAGGCTTCTCAAGCGCGCTCGCCGGCCTCCCGGCTGCCCAAAACAAGCAGGCACCGGCGCGCGCAGCCGCCGAACCTACACCTCCGGCGTTACCACCGGATCGGCGTTTATCAGGTCGCTCCCGCGGCCATAGCTCGGGCGCGCCGCATCGTACTGCATGTCAATCGCGAGCTGACGCACCGCGTCGGCGCCCACGTTGTCGTAGCGATGGCACGCGCAGAGATGGTCGGGCAGCACCTCACGCTGATCGGGCGCGCTCACGTCGCAGGCGCCCACCTTGGCAAAGCACCGGCTCGCAAACCGGCACCCGACGGGCGGGTCGATGGGGCTCGGCACATCGCCCTCCAAGATGATGCGCTTGCGCTGGAGCTTGGGGTCGGGGCTCGGAATGGCCGAGAGCAGCGCCTGCGTATAGGGGCAGAGCGGCTCATGGTAGAGGCTGTTTTTGGGTGCAACTTCCATGAGGCGCCCCAAGTACATCACGCCCACGCGGTCCGAGATGTGCTTGACCACGTTAAGCCCGTGCGCAATGAAAAGGTACGTCAGGCCAAACTGATCCTTGAGGTCGTCGAGGAGGTTCAAGACCTGCGCCTGGATGGACACGTCGAGCGCCGAGACCGGCTCGTCGCAAACGATGAGCTTGGGGTTTACCGCAAGCGCTCGGGCGATGCCCACGCGCTGACGCTGTCCGCCCGAGAACTCGTGCGGGTAGCGGTTCTTCATGTAGGCGGCCAGTCCCACGCGCTCCAGCAGCTCCTCCACACGGCCATCCACCTGGTCGCGCGGCAGGATGTTGTTGGTGATGATGGGCTCGGCCACGATCTGCCCGATCGTCATGCGCGGATTGAGGCTCGCATACGGATCCTGGAAGATGAGCTGGATATCACGGCAGTGCTCGCGACGCTCCTTGCGGTTCATCGCGGTGATATCCTGCCCCTCAAAGAGGATCCGCCCACTCGTGGGCTTGAGCAACCCCACGATCATCTTGCCGATCGTGGTCTTGCCGCAGCCCGACTCGCCCACGAGACCAAAGGCCTCGCCGCGACGAATGGTGAAGCTCACGTCGTCGACAGCCTGAACAAAGGACGTCGGCTTGCCAAAGAAGTTGGACTCGGCCACAAAGCTCTTGGTGAGGTGCTGCACCTCGATGAGGTTATCGGTCTTATCGATCGCCATCTGCGGGCACCTCCTCTAGCTCCTGCGGGCGACGCACCGACGCCGCAGCCGCGGCCGCGGCGGCCGCCTCGATACGCTCGCGCTCCTCGGCCTCGAGCTTTGCCTTGACCTGATGCGCAGCCTCCGTTGCCACAACGGCACGCTCCACCTCGGCAGCGTCGTCGTAGAGGAAGCACCGCACGCGGCGCGTCGTCCCGGGAACGGTGGTGAGCTCGGGCACCTCGGTGCGGCAGCGCTCAAAGCAGCGGTCGCACCGGTCGGAGAACGGGCATCCCGGCGGCATCTCGAGCGGATTGGGCACCGAGCCCCGAATCATGTAGAGGCGCTCGGACTCCTCGTCCTCGAGCCGCGGGATGGACTTCAGAAGGCCCAGCGTGTAGGGATGGAGCGGATGCTCGAAGAGCTCGAACTTCTCGCCCTCCTCAACCACCTGGCCGCAGTACATAACCACCACACGGTCGGCAACCTCGGACACCACGCCCAGGTCGTGCGTAATGAGCAGCACCGCCATGTTAAACTCGCTGCGCAGCTTGTAGATGAGGTCCAAGATCTGCGCCTGGATGGTCACGTCGAGAGCCGTTGTGGGCTCGTCGGCGATGAGGAGCTTGGGGTCGCACGAGAGCGCCATGGCAATCATGACGCGCTGGCGCATACCGCCCGACATCTGGTGCGGATAGTCTCGCGCGCGCTCCTCGGGACTCGGGATTCCCACCACGCGGAGCATCTCCACGGCGCGAGCCCACGCGTCCTTCTTGCTCATGTCGGAGTGAGTGCGGATGGCCTCCACAATCTGGTCGCCCACGCGGTAAACCGGGTTCAGGCTCGTCATGGGCTCCTGGAAGATCATCGAGATCTGCCCGCCGCGCACCCGCTCCATCTCGGCCTCCGAGGCAGCGAGCAGGTCCTCACCGTCAAAGGTAATCGAGCCGGATGCCACGTGGCCCGGGTCCTGCAGAAGGCGCATGATGGAAAGGGACGTTACGCTCTTACCCGAGCCCGACTCGCCCACCACGGCAAGGATCTCGCCGCTCTCGACATCAAAGGTCACGCCGTTGACGGCACGAACGACACCCTTGCGCGTGGGGAACTCGGTCACCAGGTCGCGTACTTCAAGCAATGCCATAGCTCATCACCGCTTCCGCGCTTTGGGGTCGAAGGCATCGCGGATGCCGTCGCCGAGCAGGTTGAACGCGAGCACGGTCACGGTGATGGCGAGGCCCGGGAAGATCATGGCAAACGGCGCGGCAAAGATGTAGTTGCGGCCGCGACCGAGCATGTCGCCCCACTCCGCCGCCGGCGGCTGCACACCGAGGCCGAGGAAGCCGAGCGCCGCCGCATCGAGGATGGCGCTCGAGATGCCGAGCGTCGCGCGAACGATGATCGAGGGCGTAACGTTGGGCAGCACGTGCCGGAAGATGATGACGGCGTCGGAATCGCCGATGACGCGCGCGGCAGCAACGTAGTCGCTCTGCCTCACGGCGAGCACCTGGCTACGCACGATACGGGCGTACTCGGGGATCGACACAAAGCCGATGGCGATGATCGCCTTGTCGATGCCGCGGCCGAGCGCCGCCATAAAGGCGATGGCCAGAAGAATCGACGGGATGGCGAGCATCATGTCCATGATGCGCATGATAACGGTGTCGATCCTGCCACCCTTGTAGCCGGCGATGGCGCCGATCGTCACGCCGATAACGAGCGAGATGGCTACCGAGAGCAGGCCCACGGTAATCGAGATCTGGCTGCCGATGAGCACGCGGCAGAAGATGTCGCGGCCCTGCTGGTCGGTCCCAAACCAGTGCTCAGCGCTCGGCGGCTGGAACGACGCAGAAAGATCCTGCTGGTAGGGATCGTAGGGCAGAACGCCCGGAGCCACAAAGGTCACGATCGCCACGATCACGAGCGCAAGAATCACAAAGAGGCTCACCATGGCGGGGATGTTCTGACGGAGCGAGTACCAGACATCCTTCCAGAGAGACTCCGACTTTTCCGCGTTCGAGGTGGGAGCGTTCTTAGGGCCACCTGGGGTGGTCGGGTCGGTCTGGGGCGTGCGGGCGTTATCCGCATCTGCCGAAAGGGTTGCTGCTGCCATGAGTATCACCCCTCTTCCTTGGTATAGGTGATGCGCGGATCGAGGTAGGCGTAGATCACGTCGACCACGAGATTGATCACGATAAAGATCACGCCGATGAGGAGCACCGCTCCCTGCACGACGGGAAAGTCCGACTTTAAGATGGAGTCGACCACGTACTTGCCGATACCCGGCCAAGCAAAGACCGTCTCGGTGAGCATGGCGCCGCCGAGGAGGCTTCCCAGCTGCAGGCCGATCACCGTGGTGATGGGGAGCATGGCGTTGCGCAGCGCATGGTGAATGTCCACGCGGCGCTTCTTGAGTCCCTTGGCGCGGGCGGTGCGGACGTAGTCCTCGCTAAGCGTCTCGAGCATGCTTGAACGCGTCATACGGGTGATAACCGCCATGGAGTACATGGAGAGCGCGAGCGCCGGCAAGATGATGTGCGACGCCGCATCGCTAAAGGCCTCGAAATCGCCCATGAGCAGGGTGTCGAGGAGATAGAAGCCCGTGCCGCCCACCGGCTGGAGGAGCGGGTCGATGCGGCCCGAGCTCGGCAGCACGTGGAGCACGCCGGCAAAGAAGATAATGAGCAGCACGCCCAACCAGAAGATCGGCATCGAGACGCCCACGAGCGCGAGGATCGTGGCGAGCCCGTCGATGGGCGAGTTCTTGTGGGTGGCCGAGATCACACCGAGCACCACGCCGATCACCGCGGCAATGATGATGGCCACGAGCGCGAGCTCAACCGTGGCCGGGAAGCGCGAGAGCAGCTCCTGGGTCACGGGGGTGTGCGTGTAGTAGCTCTCTCCGAGGTTACCCGTGAGGGCACCCGCAAGGAAGTTGAAGTATTGAACGATGAGCGGGTCGTTCAGCCCGTTTGCCTCGCGCCATTGATTCATGGCCTCGGCCGTAGCGTGTTGGCCGAGCACGACGGGCGCCGGGTCGGCCGAGAAGACGCGCATGATGAGAAACACGATGACCGAGACGCCGAGGAGCACCGGGATCGCCAGCAAGATGCGCTTCACGATGTATTTAAGCACGCTACCTACCTCCTCCCCTATCGGTTAGGCGCGCCTGCCACGCGCCGCAAACGCAAGACGGGCCGAGCAATCCCGGCCCGTCTTGCTACCAGGTCCTGTGTGACGCAGCCGTCGGCACTAGGCACTCTTGGTGACGCCCTCCATGTGCACAACGCCGGTCGGGTGATAGAAGAAGCCCTTGACCTTGGGGCTGTAGCCCGCGAGGTTCTTGGAGTGGCTGATGAGCATCCAGGGCATCTCGTCGGCGACCATCTGCTCGCACTGCTTGTAGATCGCGTCGCGCTCGTCGCCCTCGGGCGTGGCGAGGCCCTGCTGGATGAGCGCGTTGTACGCGTCGGAGCGGTAACGACCCACGTTCATCGAGACGTTCTCGTCGGCCAGCAGGTTCATGAAGTTGTCCGGGTCGCCGTTGTCGCCCACCCAGCCGTAGAGACAGCAGTCGAAGGCGTCGGTCTCGACCTTGGTCTGGTACGTGGTCCAGTCGTAGGAGACGATGTCCATGTCAACGCCGGCATCGGCCAGGTAACCCTGGATGGCCTCGGCGAGCGCCTGACCACCGATGGAGTTGTAGGGACGCGGGTTGGTGTAGGTGAGCATGGTGCAGCTCGTGATGCCCAGCTCGGCGAACTTCTCCTTGGCGGCCTCGGGATCGTAGGCCGTCTGCTCGATGTCCTCGTCGTAGGGGGCCATCCACAGCGGCATGACGGAAGTGGCAACGCCGGCGTAGTCGCCGTAGAGGCTCTGGACCATCTCCTCGACGTTCACCGCCTGGCAGAACGCGCGGCGCGCCTCGACGTCGGTGAAGGCACCGGAGTCGTTGCGGAACGCCATGTAGTTGATGTTCATGCCGTCCTCGTCAAAGAGCTCGTTGCCCGCGTCGGTGATGGTGGGAACCACGGAGGCGTCGATGCCGTCGATGATGTCGACCTCGCCGTTGTTGAGGGCGGTCACGCGGCTGGAGTTCTCAGCGATGAAGCGGAAGATGACGTTCTTGGTCTGGGGCATGTGCTCCTCGTCCCAATAGTCCTCGTTGGCCTCGAGCACCACGTTCTCGCCCTTGGACCAGCTGACGAACTTGTACGGACCGGAGCCGATGGGGTTCTCGTTGGAGTCGCCGGCGTCGATGGCCGAGGGGGCCACGATGGGCGCGGCGAGGGCCATCGCCATGTTCTTGATGAACGGCGTGGAGGCGGCGCGGAGCGTGATGACAAGCGTAGTATCATCCGGAGCCTCGACGGAGGCGACACCGGCGCCGCTGTCCTCGGAGCCAAAGACGAAGGACGCGTAGGGCATGTCCTCGGTGCGGGCGGGCTCGAGCTGACGGTCGATGGAGGCCTTCACGGCCGCGGCGTTGCAGTCGGTGCCGTCGTGGAACTTGACGCCCTCGTGCAGCTTGAAGGTGTAGGTGAGGCCGTCTTCGGAGACCTCGGGCATCTCAGCGAGGCCGGCAACGACATCGCAGCTCTCGGTGTCGTAGCGGAGCAGCGTATCGTAGATGTTGCACATGATCTTGGCAGACTCGCCGTCGTCGACGTAGGCCGGGTCGAGGCCGCGCGGATCGGCACCCTGGGCAAAGGTGATGGTGTCGGCGATGCCGCCCTCACCGCTCGTGGAGCCGGCCGCCTGGTCGCTTGCGCGCTGGGCACCGCAGCCGGCGAGCGCAAACGCGCTCGACGCACCCACGACGCCCATCGCCTGAAGGAAGCGACGCCTAGAAATCTCTGCCATGGTGGACATGATGTTCTCCTTCCCGTGAACAATGTGCAACACACTGTAGCAGCGGCAGAGCGGCGAGGGGTTCGAAAAGACGAGGATGCGCTTTACTGAAATAAAGTGGTCACGGGTTGGAAACGATTTGGAAACAGGGTGGGGTTGGAGCTGGGTGCGGGGGGGTAGCGGCCCCCGCGGCGTGTGCAGTGGGGTGTGGTGGAGTGCGCGCTGGCGCGGAGCGGCGCGAGATCCGCGGCGCGAGGCTGGCCGAAGTTTACGCAGGTCAGCGCGCTGGTGCTCGGCAGCAGGCTAGGCAGGCCCACACGGGGCGGAGCGTGAGGTGCGGGCAGCGATGGTCCGGGGCGGGCCGGCATGCCCGCGCTCAGCCGCGGAGCAAGGCGTCTACCAGCGCGTTGTCCTCGGGATCGGGCGATCCGAGAGGCAGGCCGCATGCCTCGAAGAAGTGGCTGCCGGCAAACTGCCGCGCTCGGAAGGCGTCGTGCGCGCCGTCGTTGAGGTAGCGCACGCGGCTGCGGCAGTCGGTCGTTCCGCAGAAGAGTGGACCGTGACCGCGCACGTAGGAAAGGTAGAGCGGGTCGTCCGACCAGAGGAGCACGCCGGCCATGTTCTCGAGCTCGTAGGCCGTGGCATAGGGCTGCCACGAGCCCCGGCGCTCGCGGATGTAGCGATCGAGCACCGCGGCCATGCGCGTAACGCGACGGAGGGTGTCCGAGGCCGACATCACGCGCGGGTGAGCTGTCTTAGCGGCGCCGGCTGCCACGCCTGCGCCACGAAGGCATACCGGAGCTCCCGGCTCAACCTGCTCTGCCGCACCCATCAGCGGCGCGGCATCCCCGGCATCCTCGGTTCGTTCCGCCGCACCCACCTGCCGCGCATCTGGCGCGGTCCGCCCAGCCTCCCCCACCTGCGGCGTACAGGCCGCACGCAGCGCGGCGAGCGCCCGGTCGCGCTCGGCGGGCGGGCAGAGCACGGCGGGCACCGTGAGCTTGATGGACTCGTCAGGAAAGAGCTCGATCGCGGAATGCGGAGCCATCCCGTCAAAGGCCACCGAAGTGCGAAAGATGAGCGAGTCGTGCGCGTGCTGCACGTGGCACTCAAGCCGCTGAGCGGCAAACGCGCGACGCATCGCCTCGGCGCAGACGGCCACCTCGTCGCGCGAGGGGGTGTCGCGCCCCACGGTGTCCATGCGAAAGAGATAGAGGTCAAAGAGCGGCACCGGTCGCGCAAAAAAGACGGTCCGGCGGCAGAACTCGGCGATACGTGACTGCCGGCGCGTAGCCTTGTCGTAGAGCTCCACGAGTGCCGCGCCCGTGGCCGGGCCGGAGGTCGACCCCTCGCGAATCTCCACCACGCCGTCCGCCACATATGGAGGAAAGCTCCCCTCCTCCACGCGAACCACCACGACGCCCTCGTCCTCGTTGGCCGGATTGGGGATAAACCGCACGTCAAACGGAGGCGCCGGCGAGACGTGACGGCGACAGAGCTCGCCGATAATCTGCCCGTAGTCGGCCGCGAGACGCGGTACGGGGCAGATCGAGCGGTCGTCGTCGGCAATGCCAATGATGAGCCAGCCGCCCCGCGAGTTGGCAAACGACGCGATGATCTTGGGCACCTTTGCCTTGACGCTCGAGGTAAACGACCGCTTGAACTCGAGCACGTAGCCCTCGTCCATGTCAGCGAGCTGCGCGAGGTCGGCGTAGGTGACCGCCGCAAGCTCCTTGGCGGCTCCCCGCTCATCTCTAAACGGGCTGAACGACATAGGCGCCACCTCCTTGGGAGGAGTTATACCCACGAGGCGGGGTGGCCGGGGCGCAGAGCAAAGGCAGGGCGGTCGCACAACGCGTCCGTTCCGTCCGGTGTCGCCGCCGCGTGTCAACTCGAGACGGAAAACTGTGCAAGAATCATCGTTCGCGCGGTTAGCGCCTAACCTCGCAGAGAAAAAACGCAGGTAGAGATTTCAGACGGTACGGCCCTACGCGACTGATACGCATCCATACGCAGTTTTCCGCCTCGAGTTGACACGAGAGCCGGAGCACAGCGGCCCGACCCGGTCGCACAGACGTCCCAGCCGGGTTGCGCGGGCGCACAACGCTGCGGAGCGCTGCCAGCGGCATTCCCCCGCTCGGCGCCGGGCGCCTTACGCTTGCGGTGGGAGGCGCCGGTAGAGCGCGAGCTTGCGGCGCAGCTTGGCGGCGAGCTCCGGCGTTGCAAAGCCGGGCCGTGCGCGCCACGTCCAGTTGCCACCGAGCGTAGAGGGCGTGTTGATGCGCGCCTCGCTGCCAAGCTCGAGCAGGTCCTGCATGAGCACCACCGCAAGGTCGGAGGCGCTTGCAAGCACCCCGCGCATGAGGCCCCAGCCCTCGCCTTCCTGGGTATTGAGACCCAGAAACTCCCGCGCCGCCGTCACGTCCTCGGCAGGCGCCGTCTTGAGCCAACCGAGCGCGGTGTCGTTATCGTGGGTTCCCACGTAGGCCACGCTGTTTGTCGGATAGACAAAGGGCACATACGCCTCCGCGCCGCCGTCGCGGCTGTCAAAGGCAAACTGGAGCACCTTCATGCCCGGGTAGCCGCTCTCGGCGAGCAGCCGGTGCACCGACGGCGTGAGAAAGCCGAGGTCCTCGGCAACGATCCGCCGCGGACCGAGCTCCGCCTCCACGGCACGGAAGAACCCGATGCCCGGCCCCTCGCGCCACTGGCCGCCCGCCGCCGTGGTGTTGCCGGCGGGGATGGCATAGTAGGAGTCAAAGCCGCGGAAGTGGTCGATGCGCAGAATGTCGTAGAACTTGAACTGATGCGCGATGCGCCCGATCCACCAGCGGTAGCCGTCCTCGCGCATGCGGTCCCAGGCAAAGAGGGGGTTGCCCCACAGCTGCCCGGTGGCCGAGAACCCATCGGGCGGGCAGCCGGCAACCTCCGTGGGCCGCAGGTTCTCGTCGAGCTGGAACTGCTCGGGATGCGCCCAGACCTCAACGCTGTCTTCCGCCACGTAGATGGGCAGATCGCCCATAATCTCGATTTCAGCGGTATGCGCGTAGCCCTGGAGGCGTCCCCACTGGCAGAAGAAGAGGTACTGAACGCCCCTCCAAAACGCGAGCTCGTCGGCAAGCTCGGCCCGGGCGGCATCGAGCGCTGCCAGATCGCGCCTGCGGAGCGGATCTTCCCACGCCGACCACGGGGCACCGTCGTGCGCACCCTTGAGCGCCATAAAGAGCGCGTAGTCCTCCAGCCAGGCGCGCTCGCGCTCGCAAAAGACCGCGTACTCGGCCGGCGGCTCGGCAGCAAGGCGGCGCACCGCGCAGGCGAGCACGTCAAAGCGCTCTCGGTAGAGTGCCCCGTAATCCACGCGCGCAGGGTCGTTCCCCCAGGTGCGGCTTGCGTACTCCGCGCGGTCGAGCAGGCCCTCGGCGGCAAGGTCATCGAGGTCGATGAGGTAGGGGTTGCCCGCAAAGGACGAGAAGGACTGGTAGGGCGAGTCGCCAAAGCTCGTGGGACCGATGGGCAGAATCTGCCACGTCGAGACCCCTGCCTCGACCAAAAAGTCGATAAAAGAGCGCGCGGCCGCGCCCATGGTGCCGATACCCCACGGGCTCGGCAGCGACGTAATGGGCATGAGAACACCGGCGCGGCGCATAAGGTCCCCCTATCGCGGGTGGGGCGGCCGGCGCGGCAACGGGTGCCAGCCGAGGGAACCGCCCCAGAGGTTGAAGTCTCCCGGCATGGTAGCACTAACTTATACGAACAAGTTGAGCATCGCGGCCGCATCGGTAGGCGGTGGCGTTGGCCGCGCGGGCGGCGTGGATTGACAAGCTGCCGTGGAACCCGCCGCAGGTTTTACGTTGTGCCGCAGTTCGTCAAATGAAGGGGCAGCACGGCCACGCAGATTGACTAACTGCAATGAAACCAGTTGTTCGCCTCTGGTTGTGTTGCAGATCGTCATTTGAAGGGTCGGCACCGCTGCTCAAATTGACCAACTGCAATGGAACCTGTTGTCCGTCTGCGGTTGTGCTGCAGATTGTCAGATAAAGGGCCAGGGACGCTTGCCTGTTTGACAATCTGCGGCAGAATCCGGCGGGCTGCCTTTAGTAATGGTGCGAATGGTCAAACGGAGGTTTCCAAAGGTGGCTGCAATTGACAATCTGCGACACAACTACCGCCCGCCCTCAGGCCCACGCCAGTTGTATCGCAGATTGTTAAACGGGAATCGAGAAAACGGAAATGGGACCGAGAAGCTGAGACCCGTCGAGGCGCACTCCAGCACCCCGGCGGGCCGCAAGCCCTCCCGCAAGCCCCTTTAGCTCAGCGACGCGCGCAGCAGCTCGTTGAAGAGCTTGGGGTTACCCGTGCCCTTGCTCTCGCGCATGCACTGCCCCACGAGGAAGCCGAGCACCTTTTGGTTGCCGTCGCGGTACTGCTGAGCCTGGTCGCTGCAGCGTGCGAGTACCGCGTCGACGATGGCCTGGAGTGCACCGGCGTCGCTCACCTGGCGCAGGCCGCGCTCGTCCACGATCTCCTCGGGGTCGCGCCCGGTGCCGGCCATGGCCTCAATGACGACGGCCGCCTGGTTGGAGGCGATGGCCTCGCCGGCGAGCAGGTGCGCGAGCGACGCCACCTGCGCAGGCTCAATACCCGCCGCCGCAAAGGGCGAGCTCGCTGCAGCGTCACCGGAGGTGCCCTCGGCACCCGCGGGCTCGACGGTATCGGCTGCAGAAGCGACGTCCCCGTCCGCAAGCCACGCATCCGCATCGTCAACGACATCGGCGTCCGCGCGTGCGGCGGCCTTGAGGAAGGCGGGCAGGTCGTTAACCACCAAGTTTGCGACCTGCTGGGCCTCACCGGGAGCGGCGAGCGCCACCGCCCCCTCAAAGAACGCCGCCGTCTGCGGGTCGCCCGCGAGCTGCTCGGCGTCGGCGCGCTTGATGCCAAAATCACGCTCAAAACGATCGCGGCGCGCATCCGGGAGCTCCGGCAGCTCGGCGCGGCAGCTCTCGATAAACTCGTCGGTCAGGTCAAAGGGCGCAAGGTCCGGATCGGGGAAGAACCGGTAGTCGTCGGCCGTCTCTTTCGTGCGCATCACCACGGTGCGCTTGTGGCTCGGCTCCCAGTGGCGCGTCTCCTGGTAGATGATGCCGCCCTCCTCGAGCACCTCGGCCTGACGGCAGATCTCGTAGGCAAGGCCGTCGTGCAGGGCCTTGAACGAGTTGAGGTTCTTGAGCTCGGTCTTGGTGCCCAGGCGCGTGTCGCCGCGGCGGCGCAGGCTCACGTTGCCGTCGCAGCGCATGGAGCCCTTCTCCATGGAGCAATCGGAGATGCCGAGCGTAACAAAGATGCGGCGCAGCTTCTCCATAAAGAGGCGCGCCTCCTCGGGGGTGCGCAGGTCGGGCTCGGTGACGAGCTCGATGAGCGGGGTGCCACAGCGGTTGTAGTCGATGAGGCTCTCGGCCGCGCCGCCGATGCGCCCCTCCTCGCCGCCGACGTGCACCATCTTGGCGGCGTCCTCCTCCATGTGAATGCGCAGGATGCGGATGGGCACGGTGTAGGAGCCGTCATCGCGCCGCTCGGGCACGGCAAGCCCGGCGGTGTCGTAGCCCGAGAGCCCCGCGAGCGCGGACGCAGGCGCTTCTGGGGCGGGGCCGCCTTGCGCCGTCCCCGTCTCCGCGCCGGACATGGCACATTTTGACCCCGTCCCAAAATGCATGCCCTCGCCCGCCATGCGTGAGAGGTCGGCCGAGAGGCCCACGGCGCCCGCGCTCGCACTAGCCAGGCTCTGAGCCTCGGCCTCGCCAAACGCGCAGTCGGGGCGCTCGGCCGCACCGCGGCCCGTGACCTCCAGGTCGAGCCGCCCGTGCATGCAAAACGCCACGGGCCCCTGCGTGGTCTGGAAGTTCTTGGCCATGTCGGGATAGAAATAGTGCTTGCGGTAGAACATCGAGTGCTTCTGGATCTCGCAGTTGGTGGCGAGACCGGCCTTAACGATGCTGCGGATGGCCTGCTCGTTGGGCACCGGCAGAGCACCCGGTAGGCCCAGGCACACGGGGCAGACGTGCGTGTTGGGCGCGTCGTCGTGACTGAGCTTGCAGTTGCAGAACATCTTGGTCTCGAGCGTGGTGAGCTCGGTGTGAATCTCGAGGCCGATCACGGCCTCCCAGTCTTTGAGGACCTCCTGGAGCTCCTTCATGCGAGCTCACCTCCCTTCCCGGCAAAGGCCGGGGCCACGCCGAGCACCGATGCCGAGCCGGGTACGGGGACCACAGCACCCTCGGGCGAACCGACGCCCGCCGCAAACGCGCCGCCTACGCCCCGCTCGACGGCGGCGGCAAAGGCGATGAGCCGCTCGTCGGCAAACGCGGGCGCCACGAGCTGCGCCGCCATGGGGAGCCCCGAGCTCTCGCCGAGCCCCACCGGCACTGAGATGCCGCCGTTGCCCGCGATGTTGAGCGAGATGGTGTACATATCGGAGAGGTACATGGCCGTGGGGTCGCTGATCTCTCCGTGGCGGAAGGCCGCATGCGGCGTGGCCGGCATGAGGATCACGTCGACCTGCTCAAAGGCGCGGGCGTAGTCGGCCGTGATGAGCGTGCGCGCCTTCTGCGCCGCGTAGTAGTAACGGTCGTAGACACCACTCGAGAGCAGGTAGGCGCCGAGCAGCTGGCGGCGCTTGGCCTCGGCCCCAAAGCCGTGGGCGCGCGAGAGGGCGCTCTGCCGGGCGAGCGAGGTGCAGCCCGGCTCCTGGTAGCCGTAGCGAATGCCGTCAAAGCGGGCGAGGTTGGAGAACGCCTCGGCCGGGCCGATCACGTAGTAGGCGGCGATGGCGGCATCCACGTGCGGGAGGTCGACCTCCACGAGCTCCGCGCCCGCGGCATCGAGCGCCGCCGCCGCGCGCTCCACACCGGCGCGGACCTCGGGCGTAAGGCCCTCGGCCTCCATAAACGCCGGGACGAGGCCCACGCGCCGCCCGGCCACGGGCACCGCGCCCTCGCCCCGCGCCGCTGCGGCAAAGGAGGGCGCGACCTCCTGCGAGGTGGAATCGTACGGGTCGCGTCCGCCCGCCACGAGGGCGTCCATGGCGGCGGCAACATCGGCCACGGTGCGCCCAAAGGGGCCTACCTGGTCGAGCGAACTACCGAAGGCCACCACGCCGTAGCGGCTGACGGCTCCGTAGGTGGGCTTCATGCCCACCACGCCGCAAAGGGCCGCCGGCTGGCGGATCGAGCCGCCCGTGTCGGATCCGAGCGCGAGCGGCACCATGCCGGCCGCCACCGCCGCCGCCGAGCCGCCCGAAGAGCCGCCGGGCACGCGCGTGAGGTCCCACGGGTTGTTGGTGGGGTGGAAGGCCGAGGTATCGGTCGACGAGCCGAAGGCAAACTCGTCCATGTTGGCCTTGCCGATGGGCAGGCAACCGGCCTTGAGCATGCGTGCGGCGCAGGTGGCGGTATAGGGGCTCTCGTAGCTCTCGAGCATGCGGGAGGCGCAGGTGGTGCGCGTGCCCTCGAGGTTCATGTTGTCCTTGATGGCGAGCGGCACGCCCGCAAGCGGCGGCAGCGTCTCGCCGGCGGCGCGGGCGGCGTCGATGCGCTCGGCCGCCGCGAGGGCGAGCTCGGGCGTGACCTGGATGAATGCCTGGACCTCGGGCTCGCGCGCCTCAACCGCCTCGAGCGCCGCGCGAGCAACCTCAACGGCCAAGAAGGCCCCATCGCGCACACCCGCGGCAATCTGCTCCGCGGACAGGGTGTCGTAGCTCTGCGGCATTACTCCTCACCCTCCCCCAGAATCGACGGCACGCGGAAGTTCTCCCCGCGCGTGGAGGCCGCGTTGCCGAGCGCCGCCGCGAGCGTGAGGTCGCGCTCGGGCGCCAGCGCATCGGCGCGCATGACGTTGGAGAGGTCCCCGATGGGGTGGAACGTGGGGTCCACATCGGGCAGGTTGTAGGCGAGCACGGGCTCGAGCATCGCCACGGCATCGTTGAGGTAGTCGGTCATCTGGGCGAGCTCGTCGCCCTCGAGCGCAATCCGCGCGTAATCGGCAATGCCGCGCACGTCTTCTTGGGTAAGTGGCATGGGCGCCCCTTCCGGTCGGTCATGTCGCACCATTATAAGAGAGTACGCGGACAGGCCGCGGCGAAGGGGCGCCGGTCACGCAACGGCAACGTGCGGGCGAAGCGACGGGCGCGCGGGCGGCGCCAGCGCAGCCGGAGCGCTCGGCGGGCCAGGCTGGAGCCAGCCGCAAAGACACAACGGGCGCAGACCCGGGCGAGTCGCAGGACCAGCAACGCGCATGCCGGCCGCCGAGCCACGCCGCCCGGCGGCAGCCGGTGGGGCTGCCCCGGCGCCCACCCGGGTAACTGCAGCAGATTCGGCACGGTTTTTGACAGCTCCGGCACGGCGGGGCGGCGGCGGCCGGGCGCAGGCGGCGCTTTTCTATAATGGCGAGAGCGCATACGGGGAGGGGAGGCAGTATATGGTTACCGTCGCGATCGTGGACGACCGCGCCGCAGACGCGGAGGCGCTCGCGAGGCTGATTGGCGAACTGCCCGGCACCGCGCTGCCGGACGGGCGGCCCTCCCGCCCCGGCTCCTCCTTTGATATTCGCACCTTTACCTCGGCAGATGAGCTCGCCCAAGCGCTCTCCGCCGGATACGACCCCGACCTCGCCTTTATCGATATCGTGCTCGCCGAGGAGGACGAAACCGGACGCGCCGCGGCCTCAGGCCAGGCTGCATCCACCGCGCCCGGGGCCAGCGGGGCCGCCGAGGGAACCGACGCCCGACCCGAAGGCTCGCACGCCGCCACCGGCATCGACGCCGTCGAGCGGCTCTTTGGCCTTGGCGCCCGCACGCAGGTGGTCTACGTGAGCGGCTACGACTCCTTCCACACGCAGGTCTATCGCACCCATCATGCTGCGTACCTCAAAAAACCATTCAACCGTGCCGATGTTGCCTACGCCCTCGAGCTCGCCCTCGCGGCCCTCGAGCGCTCGCACGAGGAGCCCATCGCTTTTAGGCTCAAGGGCGCCGACCGCGTGGTGCGCCCGGCCGAGATCCTCTACCTCGAGAGCAACCTCCACGTGGTGCGCGTCCACACGCGCCGCGACACCTTTGAGGTCTACGGCAAGCTCGCCGACCTCGTGCAGCAGCTCCCCGCGCGCTTCGCGCGCTGCCACCAGAGCTTTATCGTCAACCTTGCCGCCGTCGCCTCGCTCGACGCCACGGGTATTGTCCTCGTAACCGGCGAGCGCGTCCCCGTGAGCCGCCGCATGCGCGCGGGCGTGCGCCAGGCGCTCTTTGCCTACCTCCGGGCCTGCCGCCGATAAGCCGCCCTCCATGCCGCTCTTCGCCCTCAACCTGATCGTGCTCCTTGGCGTCAACGCCGTCATCGCCACCGTCGCCACCTGGCTGCTGCCCATCCGGCGGCGAGTGGCCTTTTTTGCCTGCATGCTCGCCATCAGCCCTCTTGCGCTTGCGCTGGCGAGCCCCAACACCATGACCGCCTGGAATATCGCGGGGTATGCCCTCAATTACCTCGTTATCCCCTGTCTTTTTTGGAAAGGGCCCTGGGCGCGGCGTGCGGTCTGCGCGCTTTTGCTCGTGGCAACCGAGATCTCCAGCGAGATGGTCTTTGGGCTCCTCATCATCTTTGCCGGGCTCAACGTCAACCGCGACACGATCGATGCGAGCAGCATTATCGCACGGGCCCTGTGCGGGGTATCGATGCTCGCCATCGGGCGGGCCGTGGCGATCGCCGTCCGACGCGCCGGCTGGCAGGGGCCGGCTGCGGACAAGCGGGAGCGAGACGCGGGGCGGGCGAGCACCGCGAGAGCCGCGGCAGGCGGTGCCGATGCCGGAGCGTCACCGAACCGCCCGCAGGGCAGTGCGCGCCTGCGCCCGCGCGATTGCCGCGCCGCCCAGGCACCGGACCGACCCTACCTGCTCTTTCTTGCCACTCAGCTAGGTTTTCTGCTGGTTGGCTCGACGATCATCATGGCAAACCGCAACACCTCTCCCGCCATCTACCTCATCATGGTGGTCTCGGTTGCCGTCTGCCTCGCCGCCGATGTGCTCGCCTTTGCCTCACTCAGTCGCTTGGGTGCGGCGCTTAGAGAGCGCGAGCGGGCAGCGGCGCTCGAGCGGCAGCTTGCCGTGTACGTGCATGCCGCGGAACGCACGATGCGCGATGCGGAGGACGCGGCGCGCTTTCGGCACGACCAGCGTAACCACCTGCAGGTGCTCGGGGCGCTGGTAGAACGCGGGGAGCGCGGGCGCGCCCTCGCCTACGTGCGCGCACTGCGCCGCAGCCTCACCGAGCCGCCTGCCGCGAGCAAGCCCGGCGTCCCGGGCGGGCGACCCGTCCCAACGCCGTCCACAGGCGCTGCTTCAACCACCCACGCCCGGCCAAGCCCGCCCGACCCACCCAGCCCGGCATCCACCGGCGCCGATCCATCTCCCCGTGCGCCGCAGCCCAACCCCTGCAAGAACCCTCGCCGCGGCACCGGGGCTCCGCAGCCCCTCCCTTCCCAAAGCACCAACTCCTAAGGAAGCCCCATGAACGTCGTCTACACCCTCGGAGCCGTCTCGCTCGGTGCACTCGTAATCTCGACCGTCTACCTGTGGCACCTCCTCCGCGAGCTGCCGCTTGCGCGCCGCGCGGTCAACCTGCTCATGCCGGCGAGCCAGATCATCTTTGTGGCCAGTGCGTTCCTGCTCCGCCCGCACTTCGCCGCCTGGGAGGCCGTGGCGCTCCTGGCGGCGGCCATGGGCGTGGTCTGCGCCTGTCTGAACCCGCTCTTCTTCCGCAGCCTACTCGACGCCGAGCGAGCTGGCATCGAGGCTGAGCGGGCGGCGCTTCTGGAGGACCAAGTGGCCGCGCAGGAGCACTACGCCCTGCTCATGCGGCGCACGCAGGCCGAAGGCGACCGCGTGCGCACGGAGCTCGATGCTCAGCTCGCCCAGGTCGAGGCCGCCCTCGCAACGGGCGACGATGCCGCCGCGCTCACCCACCTGGCAGGCGCGGCCGAGGTGGTCCGCACGCCGGACGACCGCTTCTGCGAGCACCCCGTGGTCGACGCGCTTCTGGCAGCCAAGGCCGCGTGGTGTGCCGAGGAGGGCGTCGAGCTCGATGCGGACGCGACCGTGCCGGGCGACCTCGCCACCCCTGACGTCGAGCTCTGCGCGCTCTTCGCCAACGCGCTCGACAACGCCGTGCACGCCTGCACCGCGCTGCCGACGGGCAAGCGCTGGATCCACCTCCACGCACACCCCGCACAGGGTTATTTCCTTCTGGAGGTCGAGAACCCGGTCGCCCCGGTGGGAGCATCGGCCGGCCATGCGCACGCCGACAGGGCAGCCAATCGCCGCCGCGTCGACTCGAGCTCAACCTCGAGTCCTTCCGCCCAAACCACACATCCCGCCGCCCCGGCGGGCACACTCCCCCGCCACGGGCTCGGCCTCGCCATCATGCGCCAGATCGTCGAGCGGCGCGACGGCGAGATCACCTGCACGCGCGAGAACGGCATCTTTACCCTGAGCGCCCTCTGGAAAGACTAGGAGCCCTCCATGCAACCCTTCCTCCAAGCCGCCGACACGGGCGCCCTCGCCATCCTGCTCTTCAACTTCACCGTCAAGCACGTCGCCTTCGACCTGGTCTACCATGCCGTCTGCGCATGGGTCCTGCCCATCAAAAACCCGCGCGTGTACTGGACGGCGGCGATCGTGTGCCAGATCGTCGGCAACATGCTCCTGCCCATCGGTCCCGATCCCACCCAGCGCGTGCTCTGGTATCTTACCGACTACGTGCTCATCCCCTATCTGTGCTGGCGCGGTCCGCGCACGGTGCGCGCCGCGGCAATCGCCATCGGGGTCATTGCGGAGCTGACGGTAGAAACCTCCACCATGGTGCTCTACAGCGTGCTGGGCCTCCCCCTCACGGCGCAGGTAACGAGCGGCCCGCTCGAGTTTGCGGTCCGCGTTGCCGGGCTGGTGGCGCTCGCCATACTCGGTCTGGCGCTCCGACGGCTCTTCGCCCGGCAGCGGGAGGCGATCCTTGCACACGACCGCACGGCGGCAGACGGCTCGAGACCCCTGAACCGCGCTGCACTAGATGGAAGCGGGCAGGTCGAGGACGCGGAGGATGCTGCCCCATACGGGCGGTTTCTGGCCACGCAGGGGTTCGTGATACTCGTCCTCTACACTGCCTACTTCTGCGGCGGGCTGGGCGTCATCCCCACGCCCCTCGCGCTCGTGATGCTAGGCGTGACCCTGTTCTGCGCCGTTGCGGACATTGCGGCCGTCTTCTCCCTGCGCCGGTTCAGCACCGCGCAGCGCGAGCGGGCGCGCGCCGCGGGCCTTGAGGCGCAGCTTGCCGTGCACGCGGATGCCGCACGGCGCATGGCGCGCGAGGCCGAGGCGGCGGCGCGCTTCAGGCACGACCAGCGCAACCACCTGCAGGTAATCGGCATGCTTGTGGAGCGCGGCGAGCTGGAGCGCGCCCGCGCCTACGTGGCGGAGCTTCGCGCGCAGCTGGCCGCGTGGCCAAAATCGGCGTCGAAAAAGTAATTTTCCGCGTTGCCAAGGGGCTGCTGGGCTTCCCACACCCCAAAGTGCATCGAGCTCCGTGGTCAGATGCAGGGAATTTGCCCGCTTATCTGCACCTGCGAGCCTTCATAAGTTACGCGGACCATCCGTGCCGCCTTCTCCGATCGCTCAGCAGGCGGTCCGCGGGACGGCACGTTACTTTTTCGACGCTGTTTTTGGCCACGCCAGCGTTTCGTTATAGATAAGAACCCCCCTCCCTGTCATGCATCCGCGCCCGAGCCCTTACGGCGCGAAATGTCCACCCGCCCGCGCGGCGTGTCATCCCGTCTGCATGCACCGCCAAGCTGTCCGCCCGCCCGCGCGGCGCGCCACTCCGCCCACACAATGCGCGTCCCGCCTGCATCCGCCGTCAGCCTGCCCATCCACTTGCGCAGGGCGCCGGTACAGGCAGCGGCTTCGGTCTTCAGGCCGCTTCGGACCGCCTTCTCCATGAGCGCGGGCACCTGCGGGCAAGCGGGTCGCATCCAAACAGGCTCGCCACGCTCCGATACCGGCGCTTGGCCCCGCCAACCGATACTGCCAAGCAAGCGACCCGTTCTGCCAAACCCCTTCCGTCCCACGTGGGCGGCGAGGATACTCTGAAAGACTATGGGTTCATGCTGCCCCGAGCTCACTGCGAGCCCGGGGCAGGGGGAAGAAAGGAACGCTATGGCACGACAGAACAAAGCGCGTACCCGCGCGGTCCGCGTCGCGGCGGCAGTGCTCATCGTTGCCGCGAGCGTGGGCGCAGGCAGCGTATGCCTCGCACCCACGGGGCTCTTTGCCGCCGACGAGGCCGGCCAGGCCGTCGCCTCGATAACGGACACCGAGGCCGCCAACGCGAGCGCGACCTCGACGGACGAGACCGGTGCGGCAACCACGGACGCCACCGAGACCGCCGGCACCGCAGAGACCGCACCAGCAGAGGCGACCGAGCCGGCCAAGGCCGCGGCAACTGATGCCCAGGCCAGCACACAGGCAGACGTGCACTACATCGTGCGCTTTGACATGCAGGATCCGGCGGGCGGCTTGTCCGACTTCGGCGTCGACGTCACGCTCGGCAAGACGCTCAACGAGGTCATCGCTGCGGAAGCTGCGGACCTGTTCCCCGTGGGCACAACGGAGATGTTCGGCGACGGCACTTATCACACCCTGCAGGGATGGGAGAGCTCTATCCCGCTCGACAAGAAGCTCGAAGCGTCAGACTTTACCGAGTCTAACGGCACCTTCAACATCTGGGTCTACGCAAAGTGGAGCGGCGTCTCCTCCATCATCTTCGCCTCCAACACCACCGATATCCCCGCAAACGGCAAGGTCGACCTCGCCTGCATCGACGCGTGGCAGGCGTTCTGTGACCGCGTGGGCGGCCAGTACCCCATCGGCCTCGATCGCGCCGAGCTCAACGCCGCGCAGCAGCAGAGCTTTACCACGTACGCTCCCGACCAGCAGGCCCTTGCCATCCTTGACGTTGCTTTTGATGAGTATCTGACCGACGGTTCCGACGGCACGATCGACGTGGCCAAACACGACCTCGCAACCTCAGACGGCGTGACCTTTAACCTGACGCTCTTTGGGCTGGAGGAGGAGCTCGGCCTCAGCGACCTCAACGGGGTGTACGTCATGCGCATCCCCGAGAACGGCGGCGAGCCCGAGTATCTGTCGACCACCGTGGACAGCAACGGGCGCCTTGTGATCAAGGGCATGACCGCAACCGGCACCTACGTTCTCAGCAGCCTCAAATACGTCGCCGAGCCGTGGGACGAGAACAACGAGCTCCTGCCCTACACCATCAACAACGGCGTTATGACCTTCCCGGGACACCCTGAGCTGGGCGAGTGGTACCAGCTCACGGTCAAGACCGAAGACGGCGTCACGTTCAGCGCGCCCAGCGGCAGCTCGGCGTGGACCATGATGATCGACGCGCACTCGCTCGACCCGTCCGACCCGCTCTATAACAGCGGGCACAACTCGGGCATCTACTTTGTGCGCGGCGACGGCCAGGGCGCATCCGCCAACCTGTGGGTTGAGTACCCTGCCGAGAAGGCGCTCTCCTACGCCCTCGCCCCCGCGGCGGGCACCCTCAACCGCAAGGGCGGCCCCAACTCACTCAACATCAACCTCACCGCGCCCGCGACGCTCACCCTCGGCACCTCGACGGAGACCGTGATCTCCAACGCGCAGGGCGCCACGCTCACCCACACCGTAAGCGGCAAGGTTGACGCCGACGGCTTTGGCGACGACGCTGTATGGAGCATGCTCACCCTGGTGACCGACTGGATCGGCGGCGACGCAGCCGAGACCGCGGGCGATGCCATTAACACCGCGGTTGCCGGCGTGAAGGCGATGTACGTCTACGACATCCACCTCGAGGACTGGGCGGGCAACGAGTTTGCGGTGCCCGAGGGCGACCGTGTGACCGTGACGCTGCCCATCCCCGAGGGCATGAGCGCCGAGAACCTCTTTGTCTTCCACGTTGCGGACGACGGCACGGTGACCGATATGCACGCGACCGTGGACGCCGAGGCCGGCACCGTGAGCTTTGAGACCACGCACTTCTCGACCTTTGTGCTGGCGAACGTCGAGCCTGGCAGCGGGTCTGTGGGAGCCGGCGCGGCGGGCACGCCGACCGGGACGCTCGCCCAGACCGGCGACCTCTCGCTTTTGGCGGGCGCCGGCGCTGCCACGGTGGCTCTGGCGGGCGGCTGCCTTATTGCCGTGGGCAAGCGCAAGCAGCGGTAAGCCGCTGGGATAGAAAGCCGTTTCTGGCGGACTGAGCCAGAGGTGCATGCGGGCCGCGGCGAGGAGTCGCGGCCCGCTTTTTGTTGGGGCGGGGTTGTTGGGCGACGGACCGCACGGGTTCCGCGGCGACGGGCGTTGCCCGGGTTCCGCGGGACCGGCCGTACGGCGAGCGTGCTCTGCAGCGGTCCGCAACGGCGGTATCCGGGGTGGCCGCAGTGTCCGAGACGGCCGGCCGGGCAGCCGCCGCCGACTCGCCCCTCCCGTCATCTCGGCTGGCCAGGCGGCCGCCCGCGACTGCCGTCCGCACCGCCGCCCGACGGTCGGGTGCTAGCCCAGGCCCGACATCGCGCCCGGCCGCACCGACCCGGAGCCCTCGCGCCCCTAAAACCCCAGCAGCTGCAGCACAAACATCACCACGGTGAGCACCGTGATGAGCACGATCGTCGCCCAGGTGAGGACGTTCCACACCCGTCCGTTGCGGTACTGCCCCATGATGAGCCGGTCGCTTGCGATAAACACTAGAAAGACCAGCAGCACGGGTAGCAGCACGCCGTTGATGACCTGCGCCGACATCATGATCTCAAAGAGGTCCACCCCGGGCAAAATCACCAGCAAGGCCGATACCATGATCACCGCCGTGATGATACCGCGGTAGACGGGCGCCTCGTCCCAGCTGCGGTCGGCCCCGCGCTCCCAGCCAAAGGCCTCGCAGATGGCGCTCGAGGTCACACCCGGCAGCACACACGCCGCCAAAAAGCTCGCCGCCACGAGCCCCGCGGCAAAGAGGACGGTCGACCACGGCCCCACGATGGGCTCGAGGGCGAGCGCCGCGTCGGCTGCGTCGGAGACCTCGATTCCCGCGGGGTAGAGCACCGAGCCCGTCGTCACGATGATGAACCACGCGATGGCGCAGGCGATGATGGAGCCCGAGACGGTATCGACCCGCTGGAGCGGGATTCCCGACTCGTCAACGTTCTTATCGACCACGTTGTTCTGCGCGAGAAAGATCATCCACGGCGCGATGGTGGTGCCGATGGTCGCCACCAGCAGCGATACGTACCCCGGGCTCGCCACCATGCGCGGCGTGACCGTAGCGGCCGCCACCGCGCCCCAGTCGGGTCCCACCAGAAACGCGGCGACCACGTAGGTCAAGAACACGCAGCTCACAAGCAGGAGGATCTTCTCGATCCGCCGAAAGCTCCCCGACATGCTCACGAGCCAGATCACAAGCGCCACGAGCGGAACCGAGATGGTCTTGGGCACGCCAAAAAGCGCAAGGCCGCTCGCCAGGCCGGCAAACTCCGAGATGGTCACGGCCGTGTTGGCAATCAGCAGCGCCGCCATGGCGAGCGCGCTCTTGCGCACGCCGAACTTCTCGCGGATGAGCGAGGCAAAGCCCTTGCCCGTCACACAGCCGCAGCGCGCCGCCGTTTCCTGCACCACGATGAGCAGAAGCGCCATGATGGGCAGAATCCAGAGCGTCCCGTAGCCGTAGGTGGCACCCGCGCTCGAGTAGGTGGCGATACCGCCGGCGTCGTTGCCGGCGAGCGCCGCAAGAAGTCCGGGGCCCATCGCGCCCAGCACCGCCGCGAGCGTTAAGCGCTCGCCCGTCCCGCGCGCCATCCTCACGCCACCACAAGAAAGACGCCGAGCGTCGCGGCAACCGCGTACAGCACGCAGGCGATCAGCACCGCCGAGACGTTGAGCGCGATACCCGAGGTGTTGCGGTCGTGCTCATCGCGCCAGAAGAGGAGCTTGAGGTAGCCCACGGCACCCAAGAAGCACACGAACACCACCGCGGCCGCGGCGCCAAAGCACGCCGTGAGCACCTGCGCGGTGGTCTGCGCCGTCACATCCCACGCGCCGCCCACAAACACCGGCTCGAGCGACCCCTCAGGGAATGCCGCGCCCAGCACGAGCTGCCCGCAGAGGTAGACCACGAGCGCAAGCACCGCGCCCACGCCGGCGCAGCGCAAGAAGAACGCCAGATACGGCTTGCCTTCGTCCTCGCGCTCGTCGTACTCCAGGTAGAAGCCCCGCACAAACGAGGTCATACGGCTTGCAGTGATGAGCACCACCGGCATCACGCCCATGGGATAGATAAACCACGAGCTGCCGTCCACGCCCATCCAGGTGAGCACCGCCGCGATAACGCCCGAGGCGATGGCCCAGACGAGCACCCAGTACGAACGCTGCGCGAACCACGAGAGCGCGTGCATCGACTCGCCCGCCGCGCCGCTCTCGCCCGAGCCCATGCCCGCGATCTGCAGGTCCTCCTCGTGCTCCTCCGCAAGAACGTCGAGCGCGTCGTCCACCGTAACGATACCGAGCACATGGCGCGCTTCGTCGCACACGGGGATGGCCACGAGGTTGTACTTGGTCATCTCGTCGGCCACCTCCTCTTGGTCGAGGTCGGGGGCGACCCATACCACGTCGCGGTACGACAGCTCCGAGAGGCGCGCGTCGCGGTCGGCCACGATGAGCGTGCGGAGGCTGAGCACGCCCGTGAGCGCGCCCACCGGATCGAGCGTGTAGACGTAGTAGACGCTCTCAAAGTCCTCGTCGAGCCTGCGAATGGCGTCGATCGCATCGCCGACGGTCGCCGTAGCCGGAAGCGCCACAAACTCCTGGGTCATGATGCGGCCGGCGGTGTCCTCCGCGTAGCCGAGAAGCGTGCGGATGGCGCGCTCCTCCTTGACGCCCATGAGCCGCAGGAGCTTCTCGGCCTTCTCGTAGTCGAGCTCCTCGATGAGCGCGGCCGCGTCATCGGGGTCCATGAGGGCGAGCATGCTCGAGGCGTCGCGGTCGCTCATGCCCTCGAGCATCTCGGCCACGAGCTCGTCATCGTCAAGCTCGCTGATGGCCTCGGCCGCCTGCGCAGTGTCGAGCTGGGCAAAGACCTGGCCGCGGAGGCGCGGGTCGAGCTGCTCGATGATGTCGGCGATGTCTGCCGGGTGCAGCTCGTCGAGCGTCTTGTGCGAGACCGAGAGCTTGATGGTCTGGGTCGAGCGCTCAAGAAGGTCCATGTACGACCAGGCGATGATCTCTTCTTTGAGCGGACGGCCCGTGAGCTTGGCGAGCCGCATGACCGTACGCTCGAACGCGGGGTGGATGGCACGCAAGAGGCCGCGGGCGCCCACCTCGGCGCCGAGCAGGCGGAGCTGCCCCGCGCCCGTGGCCGAGAGCTTGATGTCGTTTACGCGCACGACCTTCATGCCCTGCGTGTCCACGATCTGCTTGTTGAGGATGTCGCGCGCGAGCAGCACCTCGTCGGGCTGGAGGTACGAGAAGCGCACATCGGTGCTCACGGCCTTGAGGTAGACGCCCGTGTCGTCGAGATGATCGACGTACTTGCGCCAGCTGATCATAAAGGGCGTCTTGCCCGGCCCTTGAAAGGCGAGCGACGTAACGTGGGGAAAGACCTCGCCGGTGGCGATGCCGAGGTCGTTCACAACGCCGAGCTTCTCCCCCGCGGCGTCGATGACGGGGAGCCTGAGCATCTCAGACAGGTAATTCATGGGTATGGCGCTCCTTTGCGGCAGAAGGTGCAAGACACCCCGCACGCGCCGGCAGCGCCCGCAGGGCCCTATCGACTATGAGGTCGAGGTTTGGATTTCACCGCTCACCTTTCTCGAGACCCTGCGTATAACTTGCTAAGTGTACCACGAGCGCGGTTTGGTGCCGGGCGAGCTGCCGGCCTGTCAGGGAGGCGCATCCGTACCGTTTTGCCCAAAACAGCGCCAAAGAGGGGTTAGTATCAAAACTTCGCGCCAATGTAAGGATGAAAACGGCTTCCGTCGAGTAGAGCGAAAATCGGCACCGCATCTACCAGCGCTTTCTCTGGGCGCCCGGCCTAGTCTACTCGGCAAACCCCGATTCCATCCTTACATTGACGCGAAGTTTTGAAAATGACCCCCTAATCGGGCAACGATGGGCCCCAGGCGCCCGACAAAACAGGCCCCAGGCGCCCCGATAGGGCCCGCGGTGTCACCCTTCGGGCATGGCGGCGTCCTCGGGCATCTTGACCGTTCCCTCGATGACCTCCTCGGGCACGCGCCCGTCGAGCTTCATGAGCTCGCTCACGGTAACGAGGGTGTAGCCGCGCTCCTTCAGGCCGTCGATGATGCCGGGCAACGCCTCGACATCCTGCTCGCGGTTGCCGCCACCGTCGTGCATGAGGATGATCGAGCCGTTCTCAACATTGTCCAGCACCGCGTTCGTGATGGCCTCGGCCCCGGGGCGCTTCCAGTCGAGCGTGTCGATGTTCCAGAGCACGTTGGCCGAGATAAGGTCGCCCGCGCGGCCCCACTCCGTCTCGGTAAAGGCGCCGTAGGGCGCACGGATCATCTGCGGGCGCGTGCCGCTCGCCTGCTCGAGCGTATCCGCCGCGGACGAAATCTCGGCACGCAGGCTCTCGCGGTCGAGCGTCGGCAGGTTCTGGTGCGCGTTGGTGTGGCTCGCGAGCTCGCAGCCCGCGTCCACGATGGCGCGGCAGCCGTCCGGATCCTTTGCGGCCTGGTTGCCCAGGTTAAAGAAGGTGGCCGGCACCTTCTTCTCTTTAAGAATCTCGAGGATCTGCGGGGTGTAGCTGCTCGGGCCGTCGTCAAAGGTGAGCGCCGCATACGGACCACCCGCCGGCTCGAGATTGATGGAGCTCACCACCATGTCGGTCGCAGGCTCAATCACCGCCACGTCAACGCGCTCGCCCGAACGCTCGCCCACGCGGACCGTCTTTTTGCCGGCCTTTCCCCATTGCGAGACAAATTGCACCGCGCCTCCGCGCTCCCGCTGCACAGCCGGGGCGAGCTCCGCCTCCTCCTCGTGGCTCGGCTCGTCGGTGTCCACGCCGTTGGTCACGGTAAAGACGTCGCCGTCGTGCAGGAGGGTCTTGGCAAAGTCGCGCTCATCGATGGTGTCGCCGGTGGGAGCCTGCGAGGTATCTGCGGCAGCGTCCGAAGCGGCGGTGTCCTCGGCGGGCGCAGCCGAGTCGTCAGTCGAACCGTCCGGAGCGGCCTGATCTGCCACGGCGTCCCCCGCAGCGTCCCCGGCGTCCCCCGCCGCATCGCCCGTGGCCTCGGCATCGCCCCGGGTAACCGTACACGTTACGCCGCCCTCCTCATCGAGGACGTTCCCGCCCACCGAGAGCAAACGACCCGGCTTGGCACCAAAGTAGTCGTGCTCAGAGAGCAGGTTGGGGAGCGGGGTGTTAACGCGTGCCGTCACCGGCTCGCCGTTGACCGTGACGGTGATGTCGCGCAGCATAAAGTACCAGCCGCCCACCACGGTACCACACAGCAGCACCGCAAAGAGCGCGATCACGGCAAGGGCCGCCGCGCCGCCCCGGCCCCGCGGACGACGCGGCCCACGCCAGCCGCCATGGCCGACGTGCGCACCGTCCGAGCGATGCGTGAGACGCGGCCCGCCGGTATGCAGCTTGGGAAACTCAGATGAGCGGCCATGCGGCTTGGGCGCATGCCGGTAGTGCGCACGGCCACCGGTATAGTGCAGATTCGTTGCCTTGCCGACCTCGACGCGATCGCGCTGCGCCATCATGTCCGCCTTTCCGCCGCAGCCCTCTTTCTTGGCAGCGGTCTCTCCTTTGACGAGAAGCGTACCCGCAACGCGGGACCGATACAAGTTACCGAAATGCTAGGTTGAAGCCAGAACAAGTGCTTGAAGCAGGGGGCTAGGGGGTCCGGTTCTCTCCACGTGAGAAAGACGCACCCGTCCCCATATTCTCACTCCTCGGTGGAGAGCGTGGGCAGCACGGCGTCCTTGGGCATCGTCACCTTAGAGAGGTTGATGGCGTCCTTGAGGTCGCTGTCACTCGCCACCAGTTCCGAGAGGCTCACGATGCTAAAGCCGTTGGCCTGGAGCTGGTCGATGATCATCGGCAGCGCCTCAACCGCCTGCGCACCCGTCGCGTCGGTATCAGAAAGGAGCACGATGTTGCCCGTGCGCGCCGCGCTCACCACGGTCGAGGCCACCTCGTCCGCCCCTGGCACGAGCCAATCGCCCGAGTCGAGATTCCACGACACCACGGCGCTCACCAAATCCATTGCGTCGGCCCAGTTCTGCTCCGAGAACGCGGCGTACGGCGGGCGCAGCAGGCACACGTCCTCACCCGTGGCGTCTTTGATGGCGCTAAAGCCCTTCGTAAGCTGGGAGCGCAGGTCGTCGGCCGAAAGGTCGGTGAGGTCCGTATCGCTGTAGGAGTTGGACCCGATCTCGCACCCAGCCTCGGCGATGGCACGGGCCGCCGCAGGGTCGGCCTCAACCGCATCGCCCTGGAGAAAGAACGTTGCCGTAACGCCCTTCTCTTTGAGTACCTGCAGAATCTGCTCGGTATAGGAGCTCGGGCCCTCGTCAAAGGTGAGCGCGATGAGCTTCTTGCCGTCATCCGGGTAGACCGAGGTGAGCTTAACCACCGCGTTGACCACCTCGCGCACCGTGCCGCGGTCGGCCGTGATGCCCGAGGTCTTGCCCGTCCAAACCTCCGTGCGGCCGGGCACGCCCCAGGTGGCCACGTAGCCCACGGCACCCGAGCCCTCCACGGTGAGGGTCGGCGCGATCTCGGTCGCCTGAACGTCGTGGTCCTCGTAGGTGTCGGCGCCGTCGGCGATGGTAAGCTCCTCGCCGCCCGTGAGGTGCGTGGTGCCGTAATCGTCGGGTGCAACCTCGTTCCCGTTGAGCGTCACGGTATAGCGCGAGCCGCCCCCGCGCTCGAGCACGGAGTCGTCCACCGCGAGCAGGTCGCCCGCGTCATACTCGTCGGCAAGCCCGTTGTCCTCAATGTACTGCGAAATCGACGCATTGATGCGCACGCTCGCCGGCTCACCGTTATAGGTAATCTCGACCGAGCGGTTGAGGTACCAGATGATGCTCGCCACAAAAAAGAGAAAGGCGCAGCCCACGGCCAAGATGGCGTAAGGCTTGCGGCTGTCGGGGCCGCTCGCGCGGAATCCCGTCCGCTTACGGCCAAACCCCTGCGAATGGTTAAGGTAGGTGGCACCCGGGCGCCGCTGGGAGCGCGCCCGTCCGCGCGGGAGCTGATAGCCCGTGGCCGCCCGACGGCGGGTCGGACGGGATGCCGGATAGGGGGTGCGACGTTTTGGCAATGGTTCTCCCCTCGCTATAACCGGAGGATGCGCCGGGGGTGCGAGCACCCATAGCGCGCAACACAAACACAAGACGGCCTTGCCTCCGACCAAGACCGCCTTACTGCGAAGCTTTCTTAAACTCGTCCTTAAAGGCCTTGAACATGCCCTTGGTCTTGCCGAGCTGGCGGCCCACGGCGCGGGTTCCCTTCTCCACGGCAGGTGCCGCCTTGTCGTCAAACGCCTTGGCGCCTGCCTTGACCTTGGCGGCCCCTTCTTTAACCGAGGCCGAGACCTTAACGCTCACCTCGGCCGCCTTAGCCGCCGCACCGCCCGTAACCTCGAGCTCGGCCGCTGCGTCGTCCACGATCATGCAGCCGTCGCGGTACCCCCGGAGAAGCTCCGCGGGCATCTCAACGTTGCCCAGAAGCGCCGTGGCGGTGGCGCCGCGCGTGAGCGCATAGGTAGAGACCGCGCCCGTCTTGGGGTCAAACGTTGCATCGGCGCAGTAGCCGAGCGACTCGCCCGAGACGGTGCGCACGTCCATGCCCGTCCAGATAAGGCAGCGGTCGAGGTCGATTCCCAGACGCTTGGCCGCCGGCTTATCAAACGAACCCTTGACGTCGAGCGCGCAGAACGCGCCCTCGTACGACTCAAGGGCGTCAAAAGCAACAAAGAAATCGGGGCGCTTGACCATCCCCGCAATCTCGGGCGGGGTCACCATAAAGCCCATCAAGCGATCGCCGCGTGGCGTAAAAACGGGAAAGTGCACCTTGCCCATCTTGCGCGGGCGCACCGGAGCGCCGGACTTGTCCGTCCGGCGGTCCTTAGGCGGCACGCGGTAGAGCTTGAGCCCCTGAAAATCGAGAGCGCGCATTACGCCTCGGCGGGAGCCTCGGTGGGAGCCTTGGCAGCAGCCTCGGCGGCGGGAGCGACCTCGACCTCAACGTCCATGGCGGGCTTTACGTTGCCGGAGGAGACAGCCTGGTTGAGAGTCTCGCGCAGCTGATCCATGCGCTCGCGGGCGAGGTCGACCTTGGCGCGGAGCTCGTCGGTCTTGGCGTCAACCATCGGGCCAAAGTCGTTCACCGCCGAGCGGACCTGCTCGGTGCCCTGCTCGTAAAAGTCGCGCGCGTTGTCCCAAGCGTCGTTGGCCATATCGCTCGCCATCGCGCGGGTCTCGGCGCCCGAGCGCGGGGCAACGAGGATGCCGATGACCGTACCCGCCGCCGCGCCGAGCGCCGCGCCGACCACAAAGCTGAACGTCTTGCCCATGTCTATCCCTCCAGTGAGAGTTTGCGTACAGGTGCAGCTCATTATACCCGCATGTGCGAGCGTCAACTCAGACGACCCGTGAGCGGTGATTTGTTTAGAAACGCAGCCGCCTCGCAGCATGGCCGCCCGGGTACTCCGGCACTGGACCCTGCTGCGAGGCGATCCCGCTCGTATCTGCAATCAAGCAGTCTATCCCTGGTAGCCAGCGGCAGCCCCGCCAAAGACCGCACCCTCGGCCGGCTCGCCCGCCGCAGCGGGCGCCTCGGTGTCGATGGGAGCGCCGTCCTCGGCTCCGTCCGCAGACTCATCGGCCCCGTTACCTGCACTATCGTCCTCGCCGCGCAGGCTCAGCACGAGGCTCCGCAGCGCGGCGACGGTGCCCTCCACATCGGGCGCCGGGGTGTCGGGGTGCACAAAGGCCCACTGCATCATAAAGACGGCCGACGAGAGCGCGCCGATGGTGAGCGCGTCGTCCGGGCAGCTCAGCTCGATGTCAAAGAGGTGCGGGTCCTCGGAGACCCCGCGGGTGCGCCCGCTCGAGATGTCGCCCGCAAGGCCCGTTTCGATCATAAGCTCAACGGTGAGGTGCTCGAGCAGGTGGGCGACCTCGGTATCGCCCATGCAGTCCTGGAACTTCTCGCCCGCGTCGCCGTAGCATGCGTGCTGGGCGATGGCCGGGACCAGGTAGTACACGCGCGCGGTGGCCTCGATGTCCTCGGAGGTGCGCACCGGCATGCCGGGGTTCACGAGCACGCGCGCCCGGAGTTTGTCGGCGCTCACGTGGATCTTCATGATGTTAAACAGGTCTGCCATGGCTCTCCGATCCTTCGGCTCCCGTTGCTTGCTGCCGGCCCGCGTGCAGGGCCGCTCGCGTGCGGGCACGCTCGGCGCGCTACGCGCAGGCGTTGCCGCAAGCACGTGGCAACGGCAACGGCGGCGTCAGCAGCGCTCGTCCGCGCGGCCCTCCCCCGTATTCTACCGGTTATGGGCAACTAGGCGCGCGCCTCCTTGCCCTCTTCATCGTGGACGGCACCCTTGTGCGCGGCAGCGTCCTCCTCGGTGGCACGTGCGGCGGCATCGGCATCCTCGGCACCAACCGCCGGCGTCACCGGCTCCTCCGGCGCGATCACGCGGATGAGCGAGATACGCTGCCCGCGCATCGACTGCACCTTAAACTTGTAGCCCTCCACGGTAAAGACCTCTCCGATGTCGGGCACCGAGTCGCAGAAGTCCATAATCCAGCCGGCGATGGTCTCGTAGTCGTCGCTCTCCTCGATAGGCCAACCCAGTTCAATGGCATCGTCACAGCTAAAGCGGCCGTCGACCAGCCACTCGCGACGGGAGAGGCGCGTAAGGTACTTGTTGTCGGGGTCAAACTCGTCCTCGATTTCGCCCACGATCTCCTCAACGATGTCCTCGACGGTGATAACGCCGGCCGTGCCGCCGTACTCGTCCACCACCACGACCATCTGCTCGTGCGCGGTCTGCATCTCGGAGAGAAGCGGTAGGATATCCTTGGTGTCGGGCACAAAGGTGGCGTCACGCAGGCTCCCGCTCACCGGCTGCTTGCCCTTGCTCGAGAGCGCGAGCTCGATGAGGTCCTTGATATGCGCGATGCCCACCACGTTGTCGGGGTCCTCATGAAAGACCGGCACGCGCGAATAGCCGGTCTTGCGCATCACGTCGAGCACCTTCTCCACGCTGTCCACGTCCTCGACCATGGTCACGTCCACGCGCGGGACCATGACCTCGCGCGCCACGGCGTCGCCCAGGTCAAAGATCTCGTGGATCATGCGCTTCTCTTCGTCGAGCAGGCCATCCTGCTCCGAGACCATGTACTTGATCTCTTCTTCCGAGACGTTCTGGCGGTCGTCGGCGCTCTTGATGCCAAGCAGCGTCGAGATACCGTTGGCGCTCGCCTGCGTGAGCCACACGAGCGGCTTGGCGATCTTGCGGAAGAACATGATGGGCCCGGCAACAGACTTGGCCATGCCCTCGGCGTCGGAGAGGCCGATGCGCTTGGGCACGAGCTCGCCGATCACGATGGAGAGATACGACACGATGAGCGTGATGACGATGGGCGAGGCCACGGGTGCCACGGCCGAGAGCGGGGCCACGCCAAACGAGACAACCCACTGGGTGAGCGGGTCGGAAAGCGTGTTAGACGAGACCGTTGCCGAGAAGAACCCCACGAGCGTGATAGCCACTTGGATGGTGGCGAGGAAGTCGGTGGAGTCGGCGGCGAGCTCGAGCGCCTGAGCGGCGCGCTTGTCGCCCTCCTCGGCGTCGTGCTCGAGGCTGGCGCGCTTGGCGGTGGTAAGGGCCATCTCGGACATCGAGAAGTAGCCGTTAAGAAGGGTCAGGAGCAGCGTTGCGACGATGGATATGGCAATGCCCATACGGCGGAATCGAACCTCCTAGGTACGATGGATGAGAACGTGCCCGGCTAGTACCCCTGAGGGGCGGGCGGTACGGCGGACGGCGGGGCGGCTCGCTTGCTGCCGGGACGGGCCCGAGCTGGGCGAGCGGCGCGGCCGGGCGACCCTTCGTCCGCGCGGGGTGCGCGATCAGATCACGTAGAGGATCACCGCCATGAACTGGAAGATGCTCCCGGCGAGCACCCACAGGTGCCACACGCTGTGCATGTAGCGGACCTTCTTCATGAGGTAGAAGGCACAGCCCACGGTGTAGCACAAGCCGCCCACCGCGAGGAGGGCGAGCGCCACCGGGTCGAGCGCGCTGATGAGTTGCGGGAGCCGAAAGACCACGAGCCAGCCCATACACAGGTAGATGACCGTGGTGACCCAGCGCGGCTGGCGCTGGCGGCCGATGACCTCAAACGAGATGCCAGCGATGGCGAGCGCCCACACGATCACAAAGAGCACGATGCCGCCCGCACGCGCGAGCGTGATGAGACAAAACGGGGTGTAGGAGCCGGCGATGAGCAGGTAGATGCTGCTGTGGTCGATGATGCGAAAGACCCGCTTGGCCGCCGGCACCTGGATGGCGTGGTAGAGCGTGGAGGCGAGGTACTCCAGTATGAGCGTTACGCCAAAGACGATGCCCGAGGCGAGGTGGGCCGGCTCAGCGCCGTCGAGCGTGGCCTTGACGATGAGCAGCACGAGTCCGGCGATGGCAAGTAGCACGCCGATGCCGTGCGTAATGGAGTTGGCGATCTCTTCGCCGAGGGTGTAATGGGGCGGCTCGCTCGGCGTGCGACGGCGGCGCGCGGAGGCGCGAGCGCCAGCGGCCGAGCCTTCTACCACGGAGAACCCATGGCTCGAGGTCGCTGCCTCGGCCGTAGGGGCAGCAGCGGAATCAGCGGCGTCGGAGGCCGCCGTGGTACTTCGGGGTGTGGAACTGTCGCCCGATTGGGACATCTCCTACTCATCCTCCCAAGATAGACTGCTCAATACTATATCAGAAGGAGAGGGGCGGGTGAAGTACGCCGCTACAGGGCGCGGCGCCCGTCACCGACTGCTCGGCCACAGGCGCCCGCTCCCGGGAAATGATAAGTTGTTTAGGTGGTCAGAAGGCTGGTCAGGCAACCGGTTGGCTATGCAGCGGTGGTCTCCCCTGCAGCGGCCAGCTCCCGCTCGACCTGCTTCTTCTCCTCCGCCTTAAAGAACGGCCGGTAGATTACGTACGAGATGACAATCTCCACCGCAGCCCAGATAGCCGCGCCGACGCTTCCGTTGGTGGCAAGGTAGGCACCGATCACCGGCGGAATGGTCCAGGGCACCTGAATGCAGATGCGCCCCACCACGCCGATTGTCATGAGCAGGTAGGTGCCTGCGCAGAGCACGAGTGGCGTCACGATAAACGGAATCATCATCATGGGGTTCATCACGATCGGGAAGCCAAAGATCACAGGCTCGTTGATGCAGAAGATGGCGGCGGGCAGCGACATCTTGCCAAGATCGCGATACATCTTGCTGCGCGAGCGGAGCATGTTGAGCACCAGGCCGAGCGTGGAGCCGGTGCCACCGAAGCACATAAAGACGATCCAGTAGCCATCAGAGATGAAGTTGGGCGGCACGGTACCGGCCTGCATGGCAGCCACGTTCTCGGCAAGAAGACCGAGGAAGATCGGGCTCGCGATGCCAGAGAGCACGTTGTCGCCATGGATGCCGCACACCCAGAGCAGGCACACCATAAACGAGTAGAGCATCATGCCGGGCAGGGTGTTGAGGCCCATAACGAGCGGCGAGAAGACGGTCGAGATGACCTCATTGAGGTTGATGCCGAGCACAGCGCGCAGCACCCACACAATAACCAGCACGATGGCGCCAGGGATGAGCGCGGTAAACGACGTAGAGACGTTAGGCGGCACGCCCTCGGGCATCTTGATCACAAAGTTGCGCTTAAGGCAGAACCTAAAGACCGCATTGGTAAGAAGCGCCATCACAATCGCGGTGAACATGCCCGTTGAGTCAAAGGCGGCAGCATTGATGGTGAAGTCATCGGTGAGCGTCGCGAGCAGGAAGGCGATTGTCGTCAGCAAGCTCGTGGAGATGGCGTCCAGCTCGAACGTCTCGCCCATGTAGTAGCCCACGCCGATAGCCGTAATAAGACCGAGCGCGCTGAACGTAACGTTGGAGACGGCCGAGAGCATGCCCGACCAGGGCGCGATAAAGTCCGTCCACGCCGAAACGGGAAAATTGGCGATGATGAGGAAGATACTGCCGACGATGGTAAACGGAATGGTCTTGGTAATGCCGTCACGAATCGCAACGAGGTAGTTGTTGTTACCGACTTTGACGAGAACCGGCATGATACGGTTCATCAGGAAATCCATAGTGTCTCCCCTCTCGATTTCCAGCTTGCAATGCGAGCGGCGCTCTAGGCGAGCACCGCCTCGTCAACCATGAGCGCTGCCGCGGAGGCTCCCCAGATACTCGTGACGGGCCAGGCCGGGTCGTAGGTACCACACAGAACGCGGCCGATGGCGTCGCGCTTGGTAGGGCCGCTCGCCTGCACGATGACCTCGTGAGCGGCAAGCAACTGAGCGAGCCCCAGGGTGATCCCGCGCGAGGCAGACGTGTGACCGTCCCGCGCCGCATCATCGAAGTACTTCGTGCCCACGGTGCGCGTCGACTCGGTGAGTTCCACCACGTGGGCCTGTGCGTCGAGGGCGCTCCCCGGCTCGTTAAAGCCCAGGTGCCCGTTCACGCCCACACCGAGGAGCGTGAGCGACATGCCCCCATGGGCGCTTACATAGGTGTTGGCGCTGTCGCACTCCGCCGCAAGGTCCGCGGCGCATGCGTCAAAGCAATGAATCTGCTCAGGTCGAATGCCCGCCGGCTCAAAGAGGTTTCGCTGCAGATAGGACACGCAGCTCCCCGGGTCTGCCGGGTCGAGGCCGACCCACTCGTCAAGCTCCACGAACGAGGCGCGGCTCATGTCAACGATGCCCGCGCGGGCTGCCGCGGCCACGAGCTTGAGCGTCCCCACCGGAGTGTCGCCCCCGGCAAAGCAGTAGAGGCCCGTAGGGTCGTTGTTGATATGCTCGATGATGCGCGCGGCGGTGCGACGGCTCAGGTCGTCGTAGTCGCGGGCGACCGTATATGAGAGAGCCATGCTACTCACCGCACCCGGCGTCGGCAGACTCGTTGGGGGCATCGGCGCGGGGCGCGGTCTTCCATACCGGCACGCCGTCGCGATAGAACTGTGGCAGGTAGTCCTTGTGCGCCTCGAAGAGCTCGTCCAAAATCTCGCGCGCCTCGATGTCACTCGGCACGAGGGGGTTAATCGTCATGGCAAGGAGCGCCGTGCGGTAGTCGCCCGTAACGGCAGCCTTGGCGGCGGTGCGCTCAAAGCTCTTGATCTGCTGCACGAGGCCCTTGATGCTCACCGGCAGCTCGCCCGTGGTGAGCGGAATCGGCCCCTGCTTGGTGATAACGCAGTTGACCTCCACGGCAGAATCCGGGTCGAGGTCGCGAATGGCACCGTTGTTGCGCGTGTTGACCGTCTGGATATCGCGCTTGTCGTTATAGATGGAGTTGATGAGGTTGCAGGCGGCCTCGCTGTAGTAGGCACCGCCGCGCTCGGCGAGCTGCGGGGGCTTAACATCGAGGTTCTCGTCGCGGTAGAGGTCAAAGAGCTCATGCTCCACGCGCTTGACTACCTGGGCGCGCGTACCCTCCTCGACAAGAGCGCGCTCGCCGTCGGCGAGCATGGCGGACGTCTTAAAGTAGTAACGCAGGTAGCTGATGGGAATCATGCCAAGCGCACGGAAGAACTCCGGGTCCCAGGCGTAGTCGGCAATGTTCTTGAGCGAGATGGCGTCACCGTTAGAGGCGATCATGCTCTCGATAACGTCGGCGGTAACGTCCTCGCCGTCGAGGAAGACGCGACGAGCAAAGACCATGTGGTTCAGCCCCTGGAATTCCACAAACACGCGCGAGGGATCGACGCCGAGCGTCTGCACGATGCCGCGCTGGATGCCGATGGGACCGTTGCAGAGACCCACGGCGCGCGGGAAGTTGCCGTAACGCAGAATTGCCTCGGTAACCATACCCGAGGGGTTGGTAAAGTTGATGAGCCACGCGTTGGGGCAGAGGCGCTTCATGTCCTCGATGATGTCGAGGATGACGGGGATGGTGCGAAGGCCCTTGAAGAGGCCACCGGGGCCGTTGGTCTCCTGGCCGATGACGTGATGCTCGAGCGGGATGCGCTCATCCTTGGCGCGCGCGTCGAGCTGTCCCACGCGGAACTGCGTGGTCACAAAGTCGGCGTCCTTGAGCGCCGCCTCGCGGTCGAGCGTAAGGATGACCTTAAAGGGATTGCCCGCACGCGCCACCATGCGTTGCGCGAGAGCGCCCACGACCTCGAGCTTCTCGCGCCCCTCCTTGATATCTACGAGCCACAGTTCGCGCACCGGCAGCTCATCAGCACGGTTGATGAACCCCTCCACGAGCTCGGGGGTGTAACTCGACCCTCCCCCGATGGTTGCAATCTTGAGTCCGTCGTGCATGGCACCCTCCCTGATACAAGATGGTTACGTCACCTCTGCACCATAAAGGAGGTTGTTTATCTGCATGGTTTACGCTGCATGCGTTGTTTCGGCAAATGGTTTTAGACATACGTTACAATTACGTAACGCGATGTTACACCTTGCCTGCGGGTGCGACTAAGGCAGCATAGAGAGGGGCACACATGCTCTTTGTATCCGACACCCCCGACCTCAACGAGACCGATCTAGCCATCTATCAACGTGTGACGAGCCACTTTAAGGACATCGAGAGCCTCTCGGTGCGCCAGCTCGCCGCGGAGAGCAACACGAGCACCGCCTCGGTCCTGCGCTTCTGCCGCAAGTTTGGCACCACGGGCTTTACTGAGTTTAAGATCAGGCTCGCCGCGTACATACGTGCGCACGAGCCGTCGCCACAGCAGACGCTCAACCGAAGCAACGCGCCCGAGCTCATCAACTTTTTCTCACGCTTTCAAGACACGTACTATCGCGAGAAGATCGACGAGGCGGTGGCGCTGCTCCTAGAAAAGGAGCTCATTCTCTTTATCGGGCTCGGATCGTCCAATATCATCGCCGAATACGGAGCGCTCTACTTCTCGTCCATCTTTACCATGGCCGTGCGCATCGAGGACCCAAACAACTACCCCGTCACGCACATGACGCCCGAACTAGCGCGACGCATCTGCATCGTGGCGCTATCGGTCTCGGGCGAAACGCCCGAGGTCATCAACTATCTGAGCCACTTCAATCTGTCTGAGAGCTCGATCATCTCGATCACCAGTACGAGCACCTCAACAGTGGCGCGGCTCTCCGACATCAACATCCCCTACCACATTGCCATCGAGAAAATGCCGGATGGCTCGGCCGCGCCGCCCGATATTACCACGCAGGTGCCGGCGCTCTATATCGTAGAGACGCTTGCGCGCGAGGTGCAGCGCCACATGGGGCGGCCAGCGGGGGCGTAAAACATGATGCGCTGCCGAAACAGACGCCGGGACGACGAGCGCAACGGGCTCCGCAAGGCTGGGATTTTCCGCCTCAGAAAAACTCGACCCCCGATGTGAGTGCATCTTTTCAGAACTCCCGATAAGACCGACCCTTTTGGGCAATTTCGCACATCAAAACCCCAGTTGAGCACTGCAGCAAAGTGGAGTGCTACTCCACGGCGCCAAAAGATGCACTCACTTCCGGGTCGAGCTTAGAAATGGGTCAAAAAGGAACACGTCTCCATCCGCCCCGTTCGCACAAAAAAGCGCCGGGCGTCGGCGCCCCACCCTGGGGAGCCAACGCCCGGCGTTACGTGCGGTGCACTTTTGCAAGCGGCGACTACTTGACCTCGATGAGCTCGTAGTGGCTCGTGCCGAGACCGATCTTCTCGGCGTGCTCGATCATCGAGCGCCAGTTGGTATCGGGGTGCGTCATGTTGAAGTGGTCGTGCTCGCAGCGCTCGGGCACGCCTCCCTCGGCCTCGAGCTTGTCCCGCATATCGGTGAGCTCGGTACCAGGCAGCGCCGGAGCGGCAAGGGCCATGTCGATGCACGCCTGGTCGATGGCGACCGGGTCAAAGCTCGCGAACATCCCGAGGTCGGACACGATGGGCGTATCGTTCTCGGCATGGCAGTCGCAGTTGGGCGAGATGTCGATGGCGAGCGAGATGTGGAAGTTCGGGCGGTCCTGCACCACGGCCTGCGTGTACTCGGCGATCTTGTAGTTGAGCACGTCCACCGCGGCGTCGTAATCGGGCTCGATGGCATCCTGGTTGCAGGCGCCGATGCAACGGCCGCAGCCCACGCAGCGGTCGTGATCGATCGACGCCACGCGCACCGTACGCGTAGTGCCGTTTGCGAGCTCGCAATCGCGCGTCTCGTCAAAGCTGATAGCACCGTGCGCGCAGATGCGGTCGCATGCGCGGCAGCCGATGCACTTCTCGGTGTGGACGCTCGGCTTACCCGCGGCGTGCTGCTCCATCTTGCCAGCACGGCTGCCGCCACCCATACCGAGGTTCTTCATGGCACCGCCAAAGCCAGCCTGCTCATGACCCTTAAAGTGCGTGAGGGAGATAACGATATCGGCATCCATGAGCGCGTGGCCGATCTTGGCCTCCTTTACGTACTCGCCGTTCTTGACGGACACGAGCGTCTCGTCGGTGCCCTTGAGGCCGTCGGCGATGATTACGTGGCAGCCCGTGGCATACGGGGTAAAGCCGTTCTGGTAGGCGCAGTCGATGTGCTCGAGCGCGTTCTTGCGGCTGCCCACATAAAGCGTGTTGCAGTCGGTTAGGAAGGGCTTGCCGCCCAGCTCCTTAACCACATCCGCCACGGCGCGCGCATAGTTGGGGCGCAGGAAGCTCAGGTTGCCCAGCTCGCCAAAGTGAATCTTGATGGCGACGAACTTGTTGGTGAAATCAATCTGCTCGATGCCAGCCTTTCGGATGAGGCGCTTGAGCTTGTCGAGCTGGCTCTCCCTGCCGTAGGTGCGCAGGTTGGTGAAGTACACCTTTGCGGGCTCGGCAGAACCGTCGGCAGCGGCCCTGGTGGTCTGAGCGGTCATCTGGTCTGTCATGTGCAAGACTCCCCTCTTGTACGCATCATCTGTCGTGTTGCATTATCGCCGATGCGCCGCGCGGGCAAAAATACTTCCTCGGCATAGCGCGGCATGCGGTTTGCGCATGGTACCACGCCGACCATCTGTCTTTGTTATGCCATGCCCGTGATTCTTCCGTACGCCTCGCGTTAACCCCTTCTCTACGTCCCGGACTGACAGCTCTTTTCTGCCTCCGCCAAACTTTTTTGAAAAAGGTCTTGACGCACCCCGGGTGCCGTGCGATTATATCCCTTGCGCTGCGCCATTAGCTCAGCTGGATAGAGCGTTTGACTACGAATCAAAAGGTCGTAGGTTCGAATCCTACATGGCGCACCACAAGATCTCTCCGGGGACCCACGTGGTCCCTTTTTTGTTTTACGCGCCAGCGATAGCGCTGTGCATCTTACCCTCCTCCGCCAGCGTTATCTACAGGCCGATCCTCCAGCCCACGAGCCCGCCTTCGCTCAACACGCGCTGTGTCCACCACTGGATCGCTCGAGCGCTCTTGCCGTTTGGCGTCCCGGCTAAAGCGTTGCCGCGACCGCCTTACGGATGTAGTCGGACCGGTTGGTGGTCTTGCGGTCAATCGCCGCAACCATAGAAGCCGGGAACTTAACCGGCACCGTCACCAGAGGCTCGTCAGCAAGCGGTGGGCGACCCACACGCACATTCTCGAGACGGCCCTCCCACGAGCCATCCTCAAACGAGCGGGTTTCGCGCTCCAGCTCCTCGTCCGTTACCACGTCCCCGTTTGCCAAACGGTACTCGGTCATCGTTATCTCCTCCTCAGCGCCTGCTCGATCTCGCGCATCGTCTTGCGCGAAGGCGGCGTTATCGCATGGTAGGCCAGCCATCCGTCCGTCGTGAGAACCCCGACCATCTCGAGCTCTCGCTCCAGCTCATCAAAGCCAACCCTCAGCTCCCGTTCCCCCGGCTTCCTCGTTGCCGCCCCGGCATAGGAGCGCCAAGCCTTCTGGACATCGCATGGTCCCAACTCCGGGTGCCGTCTTTCGATACGAGGGTGAACGTGTACTTCCATCTTCTTCCCCCGCGCTTATTTCATAATACCTTTTTGTAATACTTTTAATATGGCGCATTCACTTATCGCGAGATGGCGCGCTCACGCACTTCGTAAGGCAGGTCCAAGCGCCTGAGGAGGTTGCGGATGGTAGCGGCGCAATCGTAGCCGGTAAACGCCACACGCAACACCTCGAGCAGCTGGATGCGCGTCTCCACCCTAAAATACGCGGCAAGGCCACGCACCGCTCGCCTATCCAGAACCGTCTCCACCACATGACGGGGCTCCTCAAAGCAGAACTGCGTGAGCGCCCCTTCACTCGCCTGCCGGATTGCCATACCGCCCTCCGGCTCAAGTGCGGCAACCACCCGTAACCGCTCCTCATCTGGTCCGCTCTCAAACAGCACCACCTGCAACTCCGCCGCCGTTCCAACTACCATCTCAGCCCCTTTCTCACCATCTCCTTTTGTGGCTCCAGTATACGCTTTAGTACAAACATTTGTTCGTGGAACTTTTGTTCGCTCATGGTCAAAGTTTGTCCGCACGACGTGCTACACGCCACAGCCCGCCAACTGTCCAGCCACAGCAACCGGCAAGCGCCATCCACAAAATGCAGCCCACTCACCTAAACGGCAGAATCCCAGCTTATTCCGTTCAAAATATGAGCGAACTACATTTTCGCTGGGCCACAACAAGAGAGGGGCCTGTACATAAGATGTGACAATGGGGACAGGTTTTTTCACGCGATAACATAACCTGTCCCCATGGTCACAACAACAAAGCCGGCTTCCCCGTGCCGGGTGTCCGTAGTACGTCGGATCGGCGCGAAAGAGGAGGGCATAGGCCTTCGCGCCATGCCCGACGATTGAACGCCGAGGTGACGCGCCCTTCCCCATTGCCAGGCTGCAACGGAGCAGGCCTTTCCAGGTGCCGCAGATTCACCTGAAAGAGGGGCGCGCCTTACGGTGGCGACCGACGATTGAAGGCGAAGGTGCGGTGCCCGGGAAGGCCGAACAGGTCCGTTAATCCAATTCCTTGAGCCCTTGGCACAACTCCCAGTACGTTCCCCCAAGGGCATAGAGCTCGTCGTGGGTGCCGCGCTCGATGATGCGCCCGTGGTCGAGCACCATGATGGCGTCGGCGTCGCGCACGGTAGAGAGGCGATGCGCGATCATAAAGGTCGTTCTCCCCTGCATAAGCTGGTCCATGCCACGGCTGATGAGCATCTCGGTGCGCGTGTCGATGCTCGAGGTCGCCTCGTCCAGAATGAGCACCGGCGGGTCGGCCACCGCCGCGCGCGCAATGGCGAGGAGCTGCCGCTGCCCCTGCGAGAGGTTGGCGCCGTCGGAGGTCACCATGGTGTCGTAGCCCTGCGGCAGACGTCGAATAAAGCTGTCGGCGTTGGCGATCTTGGCCGCCGCGCGAACCTCCTCGTCGGTGGCGTCGAGCTTGCCAAAGCGGATGTTCTCGGCAATCGTGCCGGTAAAGAGGTGCGTATCCTGCAGCACGATACCCAGCGAGCGGCGCAGCGAATCCTTCTCGATATTCTTGACGTTGATGCCGTCGAAGGTGATCTCGCCCTCCTGCACATCGTAGAAACGATTGATGAGGTTAGTGATAGTGGTCTTGCCGGCGCCCGTGGACCCCACAAACGCGATCTTTTGACCGGGCTTGGCAAAGAGGTTGATGCCGTGGAGCACCTCGTGCCCCGGCTCGTAACCAAAGCTCACGTTGTGGAAGCGCACGTCACCGCGCAGGGGCAGCCGCCCCGTGGCGAGGAGCGTCCCGTCCACGCCGAGCGCGGTCTCCGTCGCCACGGCGCCCATGTCCTCAGCTGCAGGATGACGCATTGTAACCCCGTCCCCACATGAGTCATCGGCAACGGGCACGAGCGAGCCCCACACGCCCACGCCGTAGCCGTCGGGGATCTGCCACGCCCACGCGTCGCGCGCCGTCTGCACAAGCCGCACGCGTCCCTCGTCCACCTCGGGAGGCTCGTGCATGGCCGAGAACACGCGCTCCGCACCGGCAAGGGCCGAGAGCAAGAAGTTGGACTGCTGCGTAAACTGGTTGATGGGCATGGCCGTCTGCCGCACAAACACCAGGTAGCTTGCGAGCGCACCCACGTCCGTCGCCCCGGTGATGGCCATCCAGCCGCCGAGCACGGCCACGATCGCGTAGTTCACATAGCTGATGGAGACCACCGCCGGCACCATCGAGGCGGCGTAGGCCTGGGCGCTCGTGCCCGCCACGCGCAGCCGCTCGTTGCGTGCGCGGAACTCCTCCACGTTGGCGCGCTCGTGGTTAAAGACCTTTACGACCTTCTGCCCGGTGACCATCTCCTCGATGTAGCCGTCGAGCTCGCCCAGCTCGGTCTGCTGGCGCTGGTAGTAGCCTCGGCTGCGGTTGGTGGAGAACCGTATGTAGGCAAACATCACGATGTAGCCCACCACCACAACGAGCGAGAGCTGCCAGTTAAGGATAAAGATCATCGCAAGCGTGCCCACGATCTGGATAAAGCTCTGGATGACCATGGCAAAACTGTTGTTCATGGCCTCGGCCACAGTGTCCACGTCGTTGGTGAAGTAGCTCATGATGTCGCCGCGGCTGCGCGTGTCGAAGTAGCGCAGCGGCAGCGTCTGGATGTGCGAAAAGAGGTCGCGGCGGATATCCACGAGGACCTTCTGCGCCGCATGCACCATGACCTGCGTGTATCCAAAGGCCGAGAGCACGCCCACCACGTAGATGGCAGCCGTGAGCGCAATACTCGCCACAAAGCCCTCGATATTGCCCTGCGAGAGCGCGTCTACCACGGGGCGGATCATATAGGTGCCGAGCAGGTTGGCCGTGGCCGAGATGGTCACGAGCACCGCCACTGCCAAGAAGAGCAGCTTGTGCCGCCCCAGGTAGGACATGAGTTCGCGCAGGGTGCGCATGAGGTTCTGAGGCTTCTTTCCCGGTGCCGGCATCAGCGCTCACCTCCTTCCGCGCCCTGTGCGCCCGTTGCCGCGCGCAGGGAGGGCTCTCCAGGCTGCGCTTCCGCGGGAAGCGGCCCATCTGGCTGCGGCGTGGCGGCACGCTCCCCCTCGCCCTCGGGCGTATAGGTCTGCGAGGTGTAAATCTCGCGATAGATCTTGTTGTGGGCCAGCAGCTCCTCGTGGGTGCCGACGCCGTCCACGCGCCCGTCGTCGAGCACCACGATCTGGTCGGCCGACTCCACCGAGTTCACCCGCTGAGCGATGATGATCTTGGTCACGCCCGTAAGCTCGGCAAGCGCCGCGCGAATCTGCGCATCGGTGGCCATGTCCACCGCCGACGTGGAATCGTCGAAGATGATGACCTTGGGGCGCTTGAGCAGCGCACGGGCGATGCACAGGCGCTGCTTCTGACCGCCCGAGACGTTAACGCCGCCCTGCCCAAGGTCGTAGTCGAGCCCGCCGGGCAGACGGTCGAGAAACTCATCCACCCGCGCCCGACGGCATGCCTCGAGAATCTCCTCGTCGGCGGCCTCGGCGTTGCCCCAGCGCAGGTTCTCGCGCACCGTGCCCGAGAAGAGGACGTTCTTCTGCAGCACAACCGCCACGGCATCGCGCAGGGCCACGAGGTCGTAGTCGCGCACGTCGTGTCCGCCCACGAGCACCTGCCCCTCGGTGGCATCGTAGAGGCGGGCGATGAGCTGCACGAGCGAGGTCTTGCCCGAGCCCGTGCCGCCGAGGATGCCCACCGTGGAGCCCGCAGGGATGTTGAGCGAGATGTGCTCGAGCACGTTCTCGCGCGCGTCGGCGCGGTACTTAAACGACACGTCACGGAACTCCACCCGGCCGTCGGGCACCTCGGTGAGCGCACTCTCGGGCGAGGTAAGGTCAACCGGCTCGTCCAGCACCTCGCTGATGCGGTGCACGCTCGCGAGCGAGCGCGTGAGCAGCAGAAACACGTTGGAGATCATGATGAGCGAGTTGAGGATCTGCATCACGTAGGAAAGAAAACCGGTGAGCTCGCCCACCTCCAACGTGCCGCCCAGAATCATCTGGCCGCCAAACCACATGATGAGCGTGGTGGCCGTATACATCGACACGTAGAGCACGGGCATGTTGAGCACCGCGAGGCGGAACGTCCGCTCGCTGGTGGCGGCAAGCCCCTCGTTGACGGCGCGGAACTCCTCGCACTCATAGTCGCCGCGCACGTACGCCTTAACCGCGCGCACCGCGGTGAGCATCTCCTGCACCACGTCGTTGAGCTTGTCGACCGTGCGCTGCAGCACGCCGTAGAGCGGGCCCACATGCCGTACGATGACGGCCATGGCAATGGCCATGACGGGCACCACGGCGCAGAAAACGAGCGCAAGCTCGCCGTTGAGGTAGAACGCCAGGCCAAACCCGATGATGAGCATCACAGGGCCGCGCACCATGGGGCGAAAACCCGCGTTGAGGGCGTTTTGGATAACGGTGACGTCGGTCGTCATGCGGGTGACGAGCGAGGAGGTCTCAAAGCGGTCGAGGTTGGCGAAGGAGTACGCCTGCACCCGCTCGTACTCCGCCGCGCGCAGATGCGCCCCCAGCCCGTAGGCCGCGCGGGCCGCAAAGCGCGCGTAGAGGAGGCCTGTGATGAGGGCGAGCACCGCACAGATGCCCATGTAGGTGCCTTGGCGGAAGATGAAGTCGAGGTCGCGGTTGGCCACGCCAACGTCGATGATATCGGCCATGAGGATGGGAATGACCATCTCAAAGGCACTCTCGATGACGACGAGGAGCATGCCGAGAATGGCGTCGGTGCGGTAGCGGCCGAGGTAGCCGACGATGCGGCGGAGCTCATGCATGGCGGGCCTCCTGGGGAGCGGGGACTGCGGGAGCGGGCGTCGGGACGGCGGGGTCCGCGGTGGGCTTGGGGTCGGCCCCGGCCGACGCCGGCGGTGCCGCGGCCGGGCTCGCATCCGCCACCGTCACCGCCGCACCCGCAGCATCCTCCCCCGCCGTCACCGACGCCGCGGCATCTTCCGCCGCTGCCGCCGACGCCTGGAGCCTGCTGCCGTACGCACGCAGGTTGGTGTGGGCGCGCCGCAGGTAATCGGCAAAAGCCTTGCGCTCCTCGGGCGTAAAGCCAGCGAGCATGGCCTCGGCCTCCTCAGCGCAGGCCGCGTTCCATGCGCAGGCCACACGCGCGCCCTCAGGCGTGAGCGAGACCACCTTAGAGCGACGGTCGGCCGCATGCGGCTCAATCTTTACAAACCCCTTGCCCGCCAACGCGTCGAGCATGCGCGACACACCCGCCGGGTCGAGTTCGTAGAAGTCCGCCATGTCGCGCGGAGAGCTCGAACCGTATTCGGCAAGGTATGAGAGAAGCTTGGGCTGGCCCGTGCCAAGCCCGATGCTCGCCATGAAAGGATGCATGAGCTGCCGCTGGGCATGACTCGCACGGAAAAGTAGCATGCGGTAGCTGCCCGGATCACACGGAGGTGCGCTCGGGTGCGGGACATCCCGGTCGTCAGAGAAGTCGGGCGCCCCCGAAGCGACAGGCGTTTTGGACTTTTCGGGAGCGCCAGAGGCGCCAAAGGAGCGAGGTGTCTCCGGGCCACCGGAAAAAACCGGCACGCCAGAAGACGCAGGGGTATCAGCGCATTCTGAGGCGCTGGGGGAATCCACGGTCATCCGCGGTCGCCGTCCTTTACTTGACTCGTCAACAATTGACCAATCAAGTAATAGCGCGCTCCAGCTCAACTGTCAACCGAAGCCACCGACCCGATGCAGCCGAGCAACCGTCCTCCGCCACGGCAGCCTTCACGCCACACGCACCCACCCGTGAGTGGTTTTCTGCCATCCAACCCCTCTCGCACCGACCCAAACGGTAGAAAACCACTCGTCGATGCTCCGCGTCCCCACCGGCGAGTGGTTTTCTGCCGTTATTGGCGCTTGCAGACCGCTCAAAGAGCAGAAAACCACTTGTGGAAAGGTTGGCGCGGCCGTTGCTACACAGGGGGGGGTGGCGCGGCCGTCGCTATGCGCGGGGCGCTCGGTACAGCCGTCACCGCACCCGCGGCACGCTCGGCACGGACGTCAGCGCACGCGCGGCACACCGTACTGTTCGAGCAGCCGCGTCAGATACGCATCGCTCCGCGCCTGGGCAGGCGTAATCCGAAAGATCCGGTCGACCCCGAGCGTCAGCCGAGACTCCCGCTGCCGCTCGGCCACAAACTTCTTCGTCTCGTTTATCACGCCCGAGCTATCCGGCAATCGATACTTCTCCAACCCGTCGACCTCGCCGGCAATCGTTATGCCGCCGGCCAGCCGCCAGAACAAGTCCACGCGGTACGCACTGCCGGGATTGAGCGGGTCGGGCAACTCCACCTGCAAAATCGGCTCAGCAAACCCCAACTGCACAATGCGCGCTCGCACATACGATTCGCCGCCGCTCTCGCTCAACGGATTGGCCCACGCGAGCGTCTGCAGCGCGTGTCTGATCCCCCGCGCACCGCCCCATCCCTCGCGCACAAGCTCAGCGACGTATTCCCGATTGAGCCCCAGATTCGCCAAAGCCGAATCCGCAATGCCAAGCCCCTGCTCAAACGGGGTATTGCGTAGGCAGTCAACCATGGTCTGCAGCACCGATGTGACCCACACGCCCGATGCCTCGCAACGCCCCATCACGCGCAGACGCTCATGCTGCACGCCGCCAGCCGTCGCCGTATATGCCGACGCAACGCAGATTGTCCCGGTGAGCGCCCGGCCGACAAACAACCCCTGTGCCAACGCCGCGCTTCCCCGCACAAATACCCACGTAGGATGATGCCCGCCCAGCGCACGCATACTGTGAAGTTGGCGCTGCTCGTGCGTAAGCTCGCGCAGATAGTCTGGCCGCGAAAACACCCGAGGAAGGGGCGACGCGAGCTCGCCGGTACGTACGCGCCGAACAAGGCAGCGTTGCAGATTCGGATCCGAAGTCATCAGAAATCGCCTGTCGGCCTCAGCCTCATCGAGCAGAAAAGACAGCTCGGCGTCAATTCGCTTGCTCATCGCCGCTCCTTCCTCTCCCTCGACACCATAACAAGCGCATCTAACCGTTTTCTGACGCCGTGCGGACACAAAGCCAACCAGGATCTGACCAAGATTTGGCACTTTCTAACCGCGCAGGTAGCTCATGCTGTTTTTCGCGTTCATAGAGAACGATGCGGCCGTCGTCCCGCCCTGCTAGAACGAGCCCCATCGGTCAGCGGTCACCCAAGCAGGGCAAACGGTCGCAAAATAGAATCGCAGCGCGGCCCATCTTCCCCCGAGCCTCGTGCGTGACCGGAACTCCTCGGCACACGGCCTCGCCAGCCATCTCGCCAACCGTCTTGCCAGCTGTCTCGCCAACCGTTTTGCCAGCTGTCTCGCCAACCGTCTTGCCAGCTGTCTCGCCAACCACTATTCTCGGCAAACGGCAGAAAACCGCTCCTCAGCATGACGCCCATCCGCCGACGAGTGGTTTTCTGCCGTCTAGGGCCAGATGTAAGCCCCTGAATAGCAGAAAACCACTCGTCGATGGGCCGCCTGTCGCCCCAGTCCCGAGACCCGCCCGTCCTACGCCTCGTCAAGCGCTTCGGCCTGAGTGAGATCGGCCACGAAGATCATCTTCTGGTAATAGTCGAGCGTGCCGACCGCATCGTCACGCCGCCTGACGGCAAGACAGATATCCTGTGCAAAGGGGCTTGGCTCGTCCGCCAAGTCAAAGATCAGATTCATGCCCCAATATGCGCCAAACAGGTCATCGGTCAGGTGCGCTGCGATGTTCTGCCCCACCGAGCCGTTCTCGTCGGTATACATCAGCGGAATTGAGCAGACCTTCCCCTGCATCGGCGAGCCATCGGCGTTCAGCCGCGCCGCGAAGGGAAGACCATCTTTGAACTCCCCCGGAACATAGTCGTGCTGTGCGACATGCGCACTGCCAAACTGGCCGTAAAAGTGCTCAAACGGCAGGCGCTCACGCACGTAGAGGAAATTCTGTTCCATTACCTCGTCGCGCAAGGCCCACTCGACATCACCCTCCAAGACATTGTAGAAATGCAGGGCGGCGTCGAAGTTCTTGATAACCTGCCGCGCCAGCTCGCACTGTTTGCCAAACACCTGGTCGATCAGATCGGGCGCCACACTCTTCTCCGATGCCAGCAGCATGTGTGCTGCGAGGTAATCACCCTCCTGCGCAAGGCGCCCGATCAGCTCGTACAACCTCGCGGCCACCTCGTCCTCGGGCGGCGTATCGGGCAGCAAAAGCGCCAAGCCCGAAAGCCAGAGCGCCCCCTGATGATCAACGTCGAGCCCGATCACCCGCAGCTTTTGCTCATCCGGCAGCCCCACATTGTACTCATACAGCTTCTGGTAGAAAACGCGCTGCTCAACCGTGTACGACGCGGTTCCCGAGAGCTGGTTCATGATGTCGTCCAGCAGGGCATTGTCGCCCGTCTCAAGATAGCGGTTGAGATAGATGCTCGCGCCGAGACCGAGCTCCGCGACGATATAGCGCAAATCCCAGTGCCGATTGAGGTAGCGGATGAGCATAAGCTGCACATCGAAGTTTTGCACGATAGCATGCATCTCGCCGGTAAGTATGAGCTGATAGCAGCCGAGGTCGCCGAGCGCATCGACCTCGAGCTCACCGTGGGGATCGTAGGAGCGAACGTGCTCGACGAGATAATCGGTCGGATCGGTCACCTGCGGCCCCACGGCGTCGCAGCCCGCCAACGCACTCGCGCACGCCAGCGCCGCGGCGCTCGCCAGAAAGCCCCGGCGCGTGATCGCCGTTGCGCCGGGGATGTTTTTGCCGACAGTTTCCCTGTCCATAAGATAAGCCTCCCGCAAGACGTGATGGGTGAATTGATGGCTTGACACGGGCGTGAAGATGGCGCAGGCACGGGCGCAGGCGTGGCGTTGTTGGCGCGCGGCGGTGAACAGCGTACGAGCGAGCCGCCTACACCGTCGCTTGCACGCCGCACGCCGCTCGCCCCCCCGCCGCCCTCTACACGCCGCCTGACGCTCGCCCCGCCGTCGGCACGCCGCCCGATGCACGTCGCTCTCTGAACGTTGCCCGGCCCCGACGCTCGCTACCCATCGTAAACGGCAGAAAACCACTCCCCAGCACACCGTGCGCTCACCCGCGAGTGGTTTTCTGCTGTTTCAGACTTTGTCAGACCCCTCGAATAGCAGAAAACCACTCGTCGCCGTTAGCCAAGCGTGCGCCCAGCCGCGCCATGGCACACGCCCCGGCAAGTGCGCGCCCACCTGCGCTATGGCTCATGCCCCGGCAAGCGTGCACCAGCCTGCGCCCGGCCACATGCCACGGCCACACCCTGCCGCGAACGCAGGGGCACAACCGCGTCCGGCCGGTGCGCAACGCCTACTCGTCACTCAGGTCGACGGCGTAGACCGCCGTGGGCTCCTGCCGCGCGTCGGGGTCACCCTTCATGCTGCGGACGGCGTTGCGTGCGCGCTCCACGGCGAGCTCGTCGAGCTCCTCCTCGCTCACGCGGCGGATGAGGTCGCCGGGCTGGCAATCGAGCTCTACACAAATGTCGAGCAGCGTCTTGAGACGAATGGCCTTGATCTTGCCGTTGCGCAGCTTAGAGATGTTGGCCGGCGTGTGCCCCGTGGCGCGGATGAGGTCTGCGCTGGTTTTGCCCGCCTTGAGCAACTGCGCCTCGAGCTCGATGATGAGGTAATCCACGGCGGCCTCCTATACCAGGTCGTCGGACTGCGCCTGCAGCAGCGCCGCATAGCGCCACATGGCCGAAGTCGCAAAGCAGACGAGAGCCGTGAGCAGCGAGCCGACATCGAGCATGAGCGAGAGACCATGACCGAGGGCGATTCCGAGCATCATCGCGTTGGGCACATACGTAAAGAGAAGGATCTCGTGTCCGATTCGCATAGTGCCCGGAAAGAACACGCCCATTACAGCATTGAACACAAACGCCGCGCCGAGCAGCGCGATCAAGCGCACATGCTTGACGGTAAACGGCGACTCGCCATGCTTCATATCGCGGCAGATGCTCCATAGCGTCACCTCGAGCACAAGCGCAATGGCGAGCCATGCGACGGCCGGCAGGATGTAGACGCTGAGGCCGGCCCCCTCGATCACGCCAAAGCTCGTGACACGAGCATCGCGACCCACGTGCGCACCGACATTGATCGCGAGCGCCACCGCCAGCACAACCGTTGCGACTGTGAGCGCGGCAAACACCGCACTCAGTACGCTTCCGAGCCGCTGCAGCTTGTGCAGGGACGTTTCGATGTGATGCGAGCTCTTGGACATGACGAGCCTCCGTAGCTTCAGTCATTTGCCAGAATGTTTTCTCTGATAGATATTGTTACTGTAAAACGATAACAATCTATTTACAAGAGTACTTCTGATAGTTTTAGGCCTCTTGTACCGGTGCGCACATATGACGACGAAGGGGCGGGACCCAAAAGGGCGGGGCCAGAGCCCCGCCCGCATGACAATTCCCGGTCTCGCGATGGTTCGCAGCGCCTACTCCCCTGCTGGCACCTCGCCCGTGGCCATGATCTGCGCGAGGTCGTCCTCGGTGAGCACCGGCACGCCCAGGCTCTCGGCCTTGGCGAGCTTGCTGCCCGCCTTCTCGCCCGCCACCACGTAGCTCGTCTTTTTAGAAACCGAGCCCGTCACCTTAGCGCCGAGCGCCTTTAAGACCGACCCCGCCTCGTCGCGCGTAAAGCGCGTGAGCGCGCCCGTGAGCACAAACGTCAGCCCGGCGAGCGGCTGAGCCTCGGTCAGTTCGGCCGAAACGCCCGCCTCCTCGGCAAACGCCGCGTCCGCCCCGGCCCCGCCCAGGTTCTCCTCCAGCGTGAGGCCCGCCACGCGCAAGCGCTCGAGCACTGCCAGGTTCTCGGGCACCGCCAAGAACTCCTTCACGCTCGCCGCAATCTTGGGCCCGATGCCGTCCACATCGGCGATATCTTCCTCGTTGGCCTCAATGAGCGCCGGCAGCGCGAGGAAGCGCCCCGCCAACTGCTCCGCCACGCTCTTGCCCACATGCCGAATACCCAGCGCAAAGAGCACGCGGCTGAGCGGCTGCGCCTTGGAGCGGGTGAGCTCGTCCACCACCTTCTGCGCAATGGTCGCCCCCACGGGGATAGGGTCGCCTGCCTTGATGCCACGGCGCTTGTTATCGGTCTGGTAGGTGCGGCCCGTGTCGAGCGCCGCGACCACGTCCACCGTGAGCCCGTAGAAATCGGCCACGTCGTGCACGAGCCCGGCCTCCACGAGCTTGTCGATGAGCTCGGTGCCCACGCCGTCGATGTCCATGCACCCGCGGCTCACCCAATGCGCCAGGCGCTCGCGGAGCTGCGCCGGGCAGTCGATGGAGACGCAGCGATAGGCAACCTCGCCCTCCTCGTGCACCACGGGCGCGCCGCACGCGGGGCACACCTCGGGCATCTGGTACTCAGCGGCGCCCTCGGGCCGGCGGTCAAGCACAGGGCCCACCACCTCGGGGATCACGTCACCCGCCTTGTGGACCACGATGGTGTCGCCCACGCGCACGTCTTTGCGATGAATCTCGTCGATGTTGTGGAGCGTAGCACGCGCTATGGTGGAGCCAGAGACCGTCACCGGGTCAAACTCGGCCACCGGCGTGAGCACGCCCGTGCGGCCGACCTGGATGCGGATCTCGCGCAGGACGGTCGTCTTCTCCTCCGGCGGGAACTTAAACGCAATGGCCCAGCGCGGCGCACGCGCCGTAAAGCCCAGCTCCTCCTGCTGCGCAAACGAGTCGACCTTTACCACCACGCCGTCGATGTCGTAGTCGAGGTCGCCGCGGTGCGCGAGCGCCTGCGCGCAGAACTCGTGCACCTCGGCCGGTGTGGCGCAGCGGGCGACGTTGGGGTTCACCGAGAAGCCGGCGTCGCGCAGCCAAGCGAGGAACTCGTGCTGCGAGTCCACATGGAGCGGCGCCGTATCGGCCACCGCGTAGAGGAAGGTCGCCAAGTCGCGCGAGGCCGTGACCTTGGGGTCCTTTTGGCGGAGGCTGCCGGCGGCGGCGTTGCGCGGGTTGGCAAAGGGGTCGCGCCCCTCGGCATCGGCCTCCTCGTTAAGGCGCACGAAGCTCCCCTTGGGCATGTACACCTCGCCGCGCACCTCGATCACCGTGTCGCGGTCGGCACCCATGTGGTCGAGTGCCGCCGCCGAGAGATGCATCGGCACGTCGCGAATGGTCCGCACGTTGAGCGTTACATCCTCGCCCGTGGTGCCGTCGCCGCGCGTGGCCGCGCGTACAAAGTCGCCCCCACGGTAGGTGAGCGCCACGCCAAGGCCGTCAATCTTGAGCTCGCAGGTGTAGACGGCATGCCCCGCGCCGAGCGCCTCCTCGGTGCGCTCGAGCCACTCGTCGAGCTCGTCGAGGTTCATGGCATCATCCATGGAGTACATGCGCGCCATGTGCGTAACCGGCGCAAACTGCGGCGACACGTAGCCGCCCACACGCTGCGTGTAGGAGTCGGGCGTCACGAGGTCAGGGTAGCGCGCCTCGATCTGCTGGAGCTCCACCAAAAGCTTGTCAAAGGCGGCATCCGTGATTTCGGGGGCGTCGAGCGCGTAGTAGCGGTAGGCGTGGTAGTCGAGCTCGTGGCGGAGCTCCACGGCGCGCGCCGCTGCCGCGCGATGCTCGGCCGTATCTACCGCGCTGGTCCCCGACGGCCCCTCCGAGCCCTCCCGCAGCTCTTGCGTGCTCGGAGCCTCGGTCTCGACCTTCTCGCCAAACAGGTTCTCCTGCTCCACGGTACCCTCCTTATCGTTCGGCCGCCGCACCGCGCGGGACCGCATCAATCGCTCGGGGTATAGAGTACCATCCCGTCCCGACAACGTTGAAGCTGCCACGGATACCCACTTCTCCTCTGCTCAGCTGTATCTGAGAAGCGTATAATCTGCTTATTATCCGATTATTATCTGATGGAGTAGACAATGGATACGAGCATCACTGCCCCGATCTTCCCCATCACAGCGCTCTCCAAGCAGCCGGCAGCAGTTAAAAAAGCTGCCGACCGAGGCCCGGTGCGCATCACCGAAAACGGCCGCGGAGCTTATGTGTTTATGAGCGAGCAGGCGCTCAAGGAGCTCATCGAGCGCGAACGAACCGACGCCGCCTACGAGGCCTATCTGCTTGACGCAGTCCAGCAGGGTGTGGCCGATATCGAAGAAGGTCGGTACGTCACGTCGCGCGAGGAGATGTTCCGCCGCGCCGAGTCGCGGAGGGCCCGCCATGCGTAGCGTCGTCTACGCCGATCGCTTTATCGATGACGTCGCCGCCATCTACTCCGAGTGCGTTCTCTCGCTGCTCGACCGGCGCCTTGCGGCCATCGAGTCGCACCCGCTCATCGGCTCTCCCAACGTTCGCCCCTCGCTCATCGAGCGGTTTGGACCAACGCTGCGCACCTTCCCCGTACCACCCTTCACCATCGTCTACCGCTACGACGATACTCAGGACAAGCTTGAGTTTCTCGCACTCCCGTTTGACAAGACCATCCGCTAGCACCGCACGTGAGCGAGAGGCGATTTCCACCTATCGCGCGTGGGGCACATCCTCCGTGCGCATCGCGCAACATGCGCGCAAGCTCCCACTCGTCCTCCCCGATGGTGCATTTTGACCCCGTCCCCAAATGAACCAAAACGCAGCGGGGCGCGGCGCTCCTCTGAGCACCGCGCCCCGTTTTGAGCGCTATCCACTATATACGCAGCCCGGTACCAAGACGCTACGCCGCTTGATGCTACTCCTGGACCTCAGCGTCCTTCTCGTCAATCTTCTCCGAGAGTCCGCTTTGGCTCTGCAGCCAGAGCGACCGCCGCACCGCGCGCGAGGCGAGGGCGATGATCGCCAGCGGGAGAAAGACCACCGTGGCCATGATGATGGGGGGCGCAATGAAGTAGATTCCCATAGCCAACCTCCTTACCCCAAACCGTTCATCGCAGCGAGCATGCCCGAGTGGGCTGCCCGCAAGCGCAAGTTATACAAACAATCCGCCGGCGATGCCGGCAACGCCCGTAAACGCGAGTGCCATGAGCGCGGCCGTGATGAGCGAGATGGGCACGCCGCGGAGCACGCCCGGTACCAGCCGCTCGTCGATACGGTCGTGGATGAAGGCAAACGCCACCACGGCGATAAAGACACCCATGCCCGACCCGATGGCCGAACCGAGCGCCACGTCAAACGTGGCGACGTCAGCCGAGGCGGCCATAGAGAGCGGCACCGCGAGCACGGCAGCGCTCACCGCAAGGAGCGCGCAGGTGCGCAGCACGGACGCGCGGCGCTCAGCCGGGCAGCGCAGGGCCGCCACCGCACCGATGATAAAGATGACGGCGCAGCTCACCATGAGGTAGACGACGCTTGCCATGTAGCTCACGCCCCAGGGCTCGAGCACGTAGGTGTAGACCGGCCACCCGATGATGCCGGCCGCGGCGCAAGCGATCCAGAGCGCCCCGCCCAAGCGGAAGGCATCCTGCGGGCGCTCGGCCACCAAAAAGACGACAACCATGCCCACCAGCTGGCAGAACACCAGGTTCTGATCGAGTGCCGCGCTAAACAGCGCATTGAAAAACGTCATGCGCGCTCACCTCCCTTGGCGGCGGAATCGCCGGCTGCATCGGCCGTGTTGGCGGCGCGCAGCTCGGCGCTCTTGCGCGCCGCGTCGACGATCGAGTTCACAAAGGTGCACACGAGCGCAAGCACCAGAAGCGACCCGGCAGGCGTGCCAAAGATCGCGATGGGCGAGGCGGCGAGCTCGCGGTTTACGAGACCAAAGACTTCGCCCGTGGCAAACATGCCGTTTATAAAGCCCACGAAGGTGAGCGCCAGGAAGGTGCACACCGCGCCAAAGACGGCCGTCCCCACCGTGGAGCCCGTGGCCGGGCGCGCGGTGAAGGCGTCGTCATAGATAAAGAAGGCAACAAGGCCGTTAACCGCGGCGAGCGGCAGGTAGATGCCAAGGTTCTGATAGACGAGCGGGTCGATGATGCGCACCGCAAACGAGAGCAGCGTCACCACGGTTGCACTCACCATCAGAAGCACCGGGATGCGCGCCCAGATGCCCGTGATCGAGCGAAGCGGGCGTGCCAGAACGGCCATAACCACGATGGCGATGGCGCTCACCGCGCCGATGGCGATGCCGTTCGCAACCGAGGTGGCCGCCGCAAGACCCGTAAGCGAGCCAGCCGCCACCAGAAACGACGGCGTGCGCACGAGCTCGCCGATGCGCGCGTTCTGCTCGCGCACCACGTTCTCATTGAGAGCCATTAGTTACCTCCCAACTGCGCGTACGCCTCAAAGGCGATGTTCAGGTCCTCCACCACGGCGGTAGAGGTAAAGGTCGCGCCCGAGATGCCGTCCACCTGAGTGCCCTCCGAGCCGTCGAGCGACAGCGACCCCTCGGCCGCCGTGCCGCTAAAGGTATCGAAGAAGTCCTCGGTGAGGGCGTTGGAGCCGATGCCGTCGGTCTCGTTCTCCGAGACCACCTGGATGCCCGCGACGGTGCCGTCGGAGGCGATGCCGATCATGAGCTCCACGTCGCCGCCGTAACCGGCAGACTGCACGTCAAAGACGTAGTCGCCCGCGTCGGTCTTGTAGGCGGAGTTGAGCCCGTCGATGGACGGGATGTCGAGCTTCTCAAAGCTCCCGGCCTCGGGGAAGAGCAGCGCGCGCTGGGCTCCGCCCTGAGCCTCGTCGAGCCGCGCGTCGGCGTCGGCGAAGGCGGTCGTGCCCCACTGGCCCTGGTAGTAGGCAAAGCCCATGACGCCACCGCACACGACGGCCGCCACGAGCATCGTCACGAACGCATAGAGCGAGCCGTTGCGGTGCCGCGCGATCCAGGAGAGCTTCTTGGCGCCGGACTCGGGGGTCGCGTTAGACGAGGGCATGCTTAACACCTCCCACCGGCTGCGACCGGGTGTAGCGGTCGATCAGCGGAACAAACAGGTTCATGAAGAGGATGGAGAAGGCCACGCCCTCGGGGGCGGAGGCAAACAGGCGCACGAGCGCGGTAATGAGGCCGCACCCCACGCCAAAGATGATCTTGCCCTTGGGCGTCATGGGCGTGGTGGTGTAGTCCGTTGCCATAAAGAACGCACCGAGCGCCAAGCCGCCAGAGAGCACCTGGTAGACCACGTCCTGGCCACCGATGCCCGTCACGATGGCAACCGTGGCAATGAAGGGCACCGTGGCCCATGCGTCGACCACGCGCACCGCGAGCAGGAAGATGTAGCCGATGAGCAGCGTGAGGATGCAGGTCTCGCCCAGGGCGCCCGCATGGTTGCCCAGGAACAGGTCGAGGTAGCTCGCCGTAGGCGCACCCGAGGCGGCCTCCGCGAGCGGCGTGGCACCCGAGATGGCGTCGAGCGGGGTGCCCTGCACGGCCGGATAGCTCGCAAGCGCCGAGGGGAAGGCCACCATGATAAAGATGCGGCCCGCCACCGCGGGGTTGGCAAAGTTGCAGCCGATGCCGCCAAAGAGCATCTTGGCCACGATGATCGCAAACGCCGTGCCGGCCGCCGCCACGTAGAACGGGCAGGTCGCGGGCAGGGTAAAGGCGAGGAGCATGGCCGTCACCACGCACGAGAAGTCACCGGCGGTGGACTCGCGATGCATGATGATGCAGCAGAGGTGCTCACACACAAGCGCCGTGGCGATGCAGACGAGCACCACGAGCGGAGCGGAAAGGCCGTAGAGCGCCGTGGCGGCGATGAGCGTTGGAACGAGCGCCAGGCACACGGCGCCCATGATCTTCCAGGTCAGCGCGTTCCCGTGAAAATGCGGGGAGGCTTCGTTGATGAGGTTCATAGCTTTAAGCCTCCTTTGCGGGTTGCGTGAGCCGCGCGGACTCAGAACGGTAGAAGCCCTTGCCCTCGCGGATCGAGGCGGTGATGCGCCGGTGCGCCGGGCAGGTGTAGGCGCAGCTACCGCACTCCATGCAGTTCATGACGGCAAACTCGTCGAGCTTGACCACGTCGTGGCTGCGGCTGGCGGCGTCGAGCTGGAAGGGCATGAGGCCCAGCGGGCACACGCGCACGCAGCGGCCGCAGCGGATGCAGGGCGTCTCGTCGGGCAGGATCGCCTTGTCCTCGAGGCAGAGGATGGCGTTGTTGGCCTTGAGGATCGGGCAGTCGATGTGCGTGATGGTGCGACCCATCATCGGGCCGCCCATGATGATCTTGCGCGGCTCCTTAACGAGCCCGCCCGTGGCCTCGATCACATCCTGCACGCTCATGCCGATGGGGATGCGGTAGTTGCCCGGGTTCTTGACGCAGTCGCCGGCGATGGTGACGGTCTTGCGCACGAGCGGCACGCCGTAGCGGAAGTACTCCTCGATACGCGAGACGGTGGTGACGTTGAGCACGAGGCAGCCCGCGTCGACGGGCAGCCCGCCCGCCGGCACCGCGCGGCCCGTGGTGGTCTGGATAAGCACCTTCTCGCCGCCCATGGGGTACTTGGTGGGAACCATCAGCACCTCAACGAGGTCGCCCACGCCCTTGGCCTTGATGGCCTCATTGAGCTTGTCGACGGCCTCGGGCTTGTTGTCCTCCACGCCGATGACGGCCGCGGGGATCTCGAGCGCACGAGCGATGCGCGCCACGCCGTCGATCACGCGCTCGGCGTGCTCGATCATCTGGCGGTAGTCGCTCGTAATGAACGGCTCGCACTCCATGCCGTTAACGACAACAAAGTCGAACTTCTTGCCCGGCGGGCACTTCATCTTGAACCACGACGGGAACGACGCACCGCCGAGGCCCACCACGCCGCTCTTGCGGACGCACTCGATGAACTCGTCTTTGTTGGAGTACGTGGGCTTTGTGAGCGCCGGATCGTTCTCCATCTTGCCGTCGGACTCGATCTGGACCACCGGGGCGTGCTGTCCGGTGGGCAGCGTCTCCTCGGCAACCGACGTAACCGTGCCCGAAACCGTGGCGTGCACAGGCGCGCAGAGGCCCTCGCCATCGCCGATGAGCGTACCGATGTAAACGTGGTCGCCCACGCTCACCACCGGCTTGGCAGGCGCCCCGATGTGCATGTTCAGCGGGATGCGCACCTGCTTGGGAGGCTCGATCGACGTGACGGGGCAGTCCCGCGTGTCCTTGCACTGCGGCGGATGCACACCGCCTAACGTCTTGTGCAGAGAGAACATCAACTCCCCTTCCCCCTCATGCTCTGCCGAAAGCAGGCTCTCCCGGCAGATTGAACGGTGTCTACACATGCATGCTCTCTATTGTAACGACACGAGCACACATTTTGAACACACAAATTAGCGGGGCAACAACCAATATGCACGGTTCTTTATTCTTTTTAGAGGATAATGCCGGCGGCACGAGCAGCGACGCGCGGCCCGTTGGGGGCGTGACGGACAGCCGACTCGTCGCCCCCGCTAAGCGGTCGGCGCTGTTCATACGGCCCTCGGTGGACTGCCGGCTAGCCCCCTCCACTGAGCGCGCGTGCCGCTACTCCGAAAGCTCGATCTGCCGATACGTAACGCCGCAGCGCTCGAGGATGTTCTTGGAGATGAGGTTGTCCTTAGTGCCCGCGTACTTATCGTCGAGGTAAACGACCTCGCCGATGCCCGCCTGCACGAGGGTCTTGGCGCACTCGTGGCACGGGAAGAGCGTAACGTAGACGGTCGCGCCCGCCATGTCTTTGAGCGAGCCGCGGTAGTTGAGGATGGCGTTGGCCTCTGCGTGGATCACGTAGTTGTGCTTGTCATAGAGCGGATCGTCCGCCGTGCCCCAGGGGAAGTCGTCATCGTTGAGGCCGGCCGGCGTGCCGTTGTAGCCCACCGAGAGAATGCGATTGTTGGTGTCGGCAATGCAGGCCCCCACCTGCGTGTTGGGATCTTTGCTGCGCAGGCTCGCCGCAACGGCGGCGCGCATAAAGAACTCGTCCCAGCTAATGACATCGGTACGCTTGCCCGGCATGGCTCCTCCTCGTGTGCCGTACCCGTTTGGGCTCCATTCTACCCGGCTTGACGCAAACGATTAACCGGGGCGGGACGTCTTGCACCGGACGCTGCACCGCGGGCTCGCGATTGCTCGCCCTCTCCTGACCCGCTCACTCTCGCCCGGACTCACCCGTCCTAAAACAAAAGCGGCGACCCGCAGCCCAGCCGCAAGTCGCCGCCTCGCACGTACCCCGTGCGTTATCTCTTGTACTTAGCCAATCTGCCCGCCAAGGTTACCGCCGTTCTGGCCCATGAGCTCCTGGAGGTACTGAAGGAACTCCTCCTCCGTCATGGCACCGTTACCCGAGGAGGTGTCCTGCTGGTCGGTCTGCAGGTCGGCGTCGGAGCCGAGCGTCACGTCGATCTTCTTGGTCTCGTCGCCACGCACCACGGTGAGCGTCACCTTGTCGCCTACCTCGTGCTCGCGCAGGGCCATGATGAGGCCGTCGGCCGAGGTCACCGGCTCGTCGTCCACAGCGGTCACGATGTCGTTGACCTCGAGGCCCGCCTCGGCCGCCGGAGTGCCCTCGTTAACCTGCGAGATGAGCGCTCCCTCAGAGACGGAGAGGTTCTCGCGGCGCGCCACAAAGGCGTTTACCGAGGTCACGCTCACACCAAGGTAGGGATGCGCCGGGGTCTCGCCCGCGATGATCTGGTTGGCGATGTTGATCGCGTAGTTAATGGGAATCGCAAAGCCCACGCCCGAGCTCGAGCCGGAGTAGCTCTCGATGATGGAGTTGATGCCCACCAGCTTACCCTCGCTATCGACGAGCGCGCCGCCGGAGTTGCCGGGGTTGATGGCCGCATCGGTCTGGATCATGTTGGCGTAGATGGTCGTGCCCGTAGAAGACTGCATGGCCGTGGAGCGGTAGAGCGCGCTCACGACGCCCGTCGAGACGGACTGCTCGTTGCCGAACGGGCTGCCGATGGCCATGACCCACTCGCCCACGCTGAGGTCGTCGGAGTCGCCAACCTCGATGGGGGTGAGCTGCGCGTCGCCCTTGTCGGTGATGCGGATGACGGCCAGGTCGCTCGACTCGTCGGTACCCACGATCTCGGCCTCGTAACTCGCGTCATCATCAACGTTTACGGCGATGGCCGTGGCGCCCTCGATCACGTGGTAGTTGGTGAGGATGTTGCCGTCGGCATCGAGGATCACGCCGGAGCCCACGCCGCCGCCGTCCTGGGTCTCGGTAGTGATGGAGACCACAGAGGGCAGCGCCTTGGCCGCCACAGCCTCGGCGAGGGTGGCATCCTCGGCATCGATCTTGATGGTCTGGGCAGCCGAGTCGCCCGCGGCCTGCACGTCGGAATCGGTGATGCGGAAGGCGCCCGACATGACGAGCGCGATGAGCAGGATGCCACCGAGCACAAAGCCGCCGAGTGCCGCCAAAAAGACCGGGAGCTTCTTGGTCCGGGTCTTAACGACGGTGCGGGTTTCGCTTGCGGTGGAGGGCTCGTAGGGAATGTGCTCCGTGGCGCCCGCGGCGTGCGCCCCGGCAGCATGGGCGCCGGCGGCGTGCTCGCCCGAGTTGTACTCGCCCGAGGCGTGAGCGCCCGCGGGATTGGTTGCGCCGGCATCGGGCGTGGGCTCGACCTCCACGCGCGGCGGTGTTGGGCCGTTGCCGGAGGTACCCCGGCTATCGGGGCGCTCGGGGGTGTGGTTGGTATCCATGTGGTGCTTCCTTTCAGAATCTCAATATAGTTAGCTTGGTTGTACCCCAGAAACCCCAAGGTAGCCTTACGTAAACCTGAGCTTCACTCACTCTTAAGACTTGTGGACGAGCATTCATCTACGCAGCCTGCCCACACTCCGGGTGCCGCCGGAACTGTATGAGGGCATCTCCCGCCCGCAATTACCCGCCGGTACGCGATCGGATGCACCTGCGGGTTCATTACCAGGTTTTTTACCAAGACGCTCCGTGCATTTCTCGCGGCAATGAACCCGCAGATGCGCTACAGGGCGGTTTCCCCGCGAGCGGGCGCATTGCGCGCGAAAACGCACGCCCCCTACCTGCGCTTCCTTCACGGGTTCATTTGCGGGTTCATCGCCGGGTTCACTGACGGGCCTTTTGCACGGCGCGGTCGGCCGGGGCGCACTCGATCGAGACGCGGCCGGCGGCACGCAGGCAAACGGGCGGGACGCGTCCATCGCCCCGGTAGCACTAGAAGAGTGGCTAGTCCTTAAAGAGGTAGCCCACGCCGCGCACCGTGGTGATGTGCGCCGCAATCTGCGGACCCACCTTGGAGCGGATGCGGCGGATGTGCACGTCCACCGTGCGCGTGCCGCCACAGTACTCAAACCCCCACACGCGGTGCAACAGCACCTCGCGGCTGTAGGCGCGGTTGGGGTGCGTGGCCAAAAACGAGAGCAGCGAGTACTCCATGAGGGTGAGGTCGACCGGCTCGTCGTCCAGATAGACCTGGTAGGTGGCCAGGTTGATGACCATGTTGTCGACCTTGAGCACGTCGTCGGCCGCAAAGGAATCCTCCTGACCCACGAGGCGCCGCACGCGCGTCTCGAGCTCGAGCGCGCTCGCCGTGGGGCAGATAAAGTCGCTGTGGGAGTGCGCCGGCAGATGCAGCCCGGGCAGGGTCTCCTCGTCGGCGATCACGAGCATGGGGATGCCTCCGCGGTCGTCGAGCCATTTGGCGATTTGCTCGATACGGTCGTTGCGCACGCCGTCGGCGTCGAGCAGCAGCAGGCAGAAGTCGTGCACGGCGTTGGGCGAGTCGGGCGTGGCGAGCACCACCTCGTACCCTGCGGCATCGACGAGGGTGCGGGCAAAGTCGTTAAAGCGCGTGGTCCGCGCCATGAAGAGGATGCTGTTCTCGGCCATGCTCGACCTCCTGTACGTTTTTCTCATAGTATCGCAACATAGCCTTTATGCTGCGAAAACCTAGACTTTGCGCATTTAAAAGAACGTTCTGTACGCCTGTCCCCGGCAGGGCCGACACGCCGCCCGCAACGCGCCCGCCCGTCCGCAAGCGGCCTACGGGCACCCGGGCGGCCACCGCCACCCTACGAGTTGGCGAGGTAGTGTCGCACCTCCCACTCGGTGACCGTGGAGGCGAACTTGTTCCACTCGTCGCGCTTCTTGGCGAGGAAGAACGTGTGGATGTGCTCGCCCAGCGCGTCCTTCATAAACTCGGACTTCTCGAAGATGTCGAGCGCCTCGTCGAGGTTGCACGGCAGCGAGTCAATGCCCGCCGCCTCGAGCTCGTCGGCCGTCATACCGAGCATCTCGCTCGTGGTCTCGGCCGGGAGCGTAAGACCGCGCTCGATGCCGTCGAGACCCGCGGCGAGCGTGACGGCGTTGACGAGGTACGGGTTTGCCATGGGGTCGGGCGAGCGCAGCTCGATGCGCGTGGAGAGCTGCTTGTCGGGCTTGTAGATGGGCACGCGGATCATCGCCGCGCGGTTGCGCAGGCCCCACGTCGCGGCCTTGGGCGTGGGACCCTCGTCGCCGAGGATGCGCTTGTAGGAGTTGACCGTGGGGTTGGTGATGGCCGCCATCTCGCGGGCGTGCGCGAGGATGCCCGCCATATAGCTCTTGGCGATGGGCGACAGGTGGTAGACCGGGTCGTCCTCGCCCCAAAAGACGTTGTTGCCGCTGTGGTCGAAGAGCGACTGGTGAAGCATCATGGCGCTCGCCGCCTCGCCCTTGATGGGCTTGGGCATAAACGACGCGTGGATGCCCGCCTGGTACGCCTCGAGGCGGATGACGTGCTTGGCCGTGATGATGGCGTCCGAGGCCGTCAGCGCCTCGGCATGGCGCAGCGAAATCCCGTGCTGTGAGCGGCCCGAGCTGTGGAAGGTGTACTCCACGGGGATGCTCATCTTCTCGAGCATGAGGACGGTCTCGCGGCGCAGGTCGCGCGCTGAGTCGTCGGGCGTGAGGTCGAAGTAGCCCACGTCGTCGAGCGGCTCGGGCGTGCGCTCGTCGGGGAAGTAGTAGTACTCCAGCTCAGCGCCGACGTTGAGCAAATAGCCGCGCGCCTCGGCACGGTAGAACATGCGGCGCAGGCACTCGCGTGGGTCGCCAGCAAAGGGCTTGCGGTCGGGCGTGCAGACGTCACAGAAGATGCGCGCGGCGCCGTCCTGCTTGGGACGCCACGGGAGCACCTGGAAGGTCGAGGGATCGGGGAAGGCCAGCATGTCGGCCTCCTCCTTGGGCGTAAAGCCCTCAATAGCCGAGCCGTCAAAGCCGATGCCCTCCTCAAAGGCAGCCTCGAGGTCTTCGGGCGCAATGGCAAAGCTCTTGAGGCGGCCGAGCACATCGCAGAACCACAGGCGGATGAAGCGGATATCGCGCTCCTCGACGGTGCGTAGGACAAAGTCGATGTACTGCTGCTGGTCCATGGGGCTCCTTTCGCCGTGCCCGCCGGGGACTCCGGCTCGTCGCAGATGGCCACAGATAGGGTTACTTTGGCACAGCTTTGTTTCAGTGGGGTTACCGCACGGGCGATTCCGCAGGGCGTGCGGAGGACGGCGCCCTGCCCGAGCCGCATCGTCCATCGCGCAGCGATTCGGCGGCGAGCGTGGAGGACGGCTCACCCTCCGCGCCGCATCGTCCATCGCGAAGCGAAACCGGTGGGGTGCGCGTCTTGACGGACCTCCCGCGCCCGCCTATTTCACGCTCCTTGCGCCCGGCGATTCATCTCGACCCCGGAAGTGAGTGGATCTTTTGCGGGTCCCCGAGTAGACCGCGTTTTTTGCCCGCTGGTGCCCGGTAAAAGGGCAGTTGAGCGCTTTAGCCTGATGCAGTGTACTCGGAGGGTCGGAAAAGATCCACTCACTTCCGGGGTCGAGATGTTGCGCACGGCCTCTTGGCACGCAAAAAAGGAGAATACCGGCCGCTGAAGCGCCGCTGCCGCCCATCTCCCTGCGGCGGCCCTCTCGCTGCCGGACTCGCCCGGCCCATCGGACCGACAGGAAAGCTGGGAGAAGTCGGCGCCGGGCACAGCGCGCAGCGACGCCTCGAGCACACGAGGGTAGTCGGCGATCACCGCCAACGAGAAAATGACGTCGAGCACGAACTGCAGCGAGAGAAAGAAGCAACGCAAGCCGAGTAGCCTCAAATCGGCCGAAGCTCTGACCTGCGGGTTCTCTGTTGCGGTTTGGGCCTGTACTCGACGGCCCGCCATCCTTACACAGTTTTCCGGGTCGAGTTGACATCAGGCGCGGCAAACGGCAGCACACGGTGACATGCGGACGAGGGGCGCGGGCCCCTTCGTGTGTGCAGGATGGAACCCGTCTCGTTTCTGCGCAGGTGGAGAAAGGGCAGAATATCACTCCTCGACTGCCTGTGGATACACCGACGAGTGGTTTTCTCCCACCCCTGCGTCCCAGGAGGCTTAGATACGGCAGAAAACCACTCGTGACCGTTTGGCGCCTGACTCCAAGCGGTCACGGCAAAAGGCGGCCCGCACGTCATCGCGTACGGACCGCCTCATGGGAGAGTATGCTTGCAAGCGCTACTTCACGCCGCGACCGAGCTTATCGGCAACAGCGTCGACGCCCTTGAGCGCCGGGCACGACGCCCGCTCAGAAGAGGAGCAATGCCCCGAGCACGTGCCGCCCTGAGCGCAGTCGGCGCAACTGCCCTTACGGCGCACGCGCACGCACACGACAGCAAACGCCACCGCAACCAGCGCGAGGATGATGAAGTCAACCGGACCCATAGGCACCTCCTTTACGGCACTGATATCCTACCCCATGCCTCATCGCACCACGCGTGCGGGCGCAAACGGGAGCGACCGCACGCCGCCGCCCGCGCAAAACCGCCCCGGGACAGAGCTCGCTCCGGAGCGGCAACCGACAACCCTTACGCTGCGGCGGCAGCGGGCTCGCGATCGTCGGTCCAAGCGTACTTGGGCATGGGCCGGAAGAGCTGGAAGAGGATGAGCGCGGCAAAGACCAGCGCCACTACCGTCCAGATGCTGAACACACCCGTCGCAGCCAGGTAGAACTGGTTGATCATAAGACCCACGACCCACGCGAAGGCGCACTCGTAGCCGATCGCGATGGCCGTCCACTTGGCCGAGTTCATCTGGGCGCGAATCGTTCCCATCGCGGCAAAGCACGGCGCGCACAGAAGGTTGAAGGCACCGAAGGCGGCAATCGCGCCGGCTGTGGGGAACATCCCGGCAAACGCGACCCAGAGGTTCGGGTCGGTCTCGGTACCGTCGGCAATGTGCAGCAGCGACGACGCGGTGGCCACGACGTTCTCCTTGGCCACAAGGCCCGTGATGGACATGGCCGTCGCCTGCCACGAGCTGAAGCCGAGCGGGGCGAAGATCCACGCGATCGCGCCGCCGAGCATAGCGAGCACGGAGTAGTCGGTGAACTCCTCGGGTACGCCGGCCATGCCGGGCAGGAACCCGAAGGCGCCCGAACCGCCGTCCCACGAGGCAACGCCGAAGTTGGTGAGGAACCAGACCACCACGGTGGAAGCGAAGATGATCGTAAAGGCCTTCTTGATGTACGCGCTCACGCGCTCCCACACATGCAGCGCCCACGAGCGCAGCGACGGGAAGTGGTAGCTCGGCAGCTCCATCACAAACGGCGTCGGACGCCCGGCGAACAGACGCGTCTTCTTGAGCATGATGCCCGATGCGATGACCGCGATCACGCCAAGGAAGTAGAACAGCGGACTGATCCACGCAGCTTCGGCGTCGCCCACCAGCGCGCCCATGAGCAGCGCGATGATGGGAAGCTTCGCCCCGCAGGGGATGAAGGTGGTGGTCATGACCGTCATGCGACGGTCCTTCTCGTTCTCGATGGTCTTGGTGGCGAGCACGCCCGGCACGCCGCAGCCCGTGGAGACGAGCATGGGGATGAACGACTTGCCCGACAGGCCGAAGCGACGGAACACGCGGTCCATGACGAAGGCCACGCGCGCCATGTAGCCGCAGTCCTCGAGGAAGCTGAGCAGCACGAAGAGCACGAACATCTGCGGGATGAAGCCGAGCACCGCGCCGACACCGGCAACGATGCCGTCGAGCACAAGGCTCGTCACCAGCTCACTCGCCCCGATCGAGGCGAGCCAGCCCTCGATAGCCCCGGGGATGGAGGGGAACGAGACCCCGAAGAGCTCGAAGCCCTCGCCGAAGAGGTTGTCGTTCACCCAATCGGTACCGGCGGTGCCGATGGCGCCCGAGGAGGTGGCGATGAAGTAGACGGCGAACATGATCGCCAAGAAGATCGGCAGGCCGAGTACGCGGTTGGTCACGACGCGGTCGATCTTCTCGGACACGGACATGCGCGCCGGCGCCTTGCGCACGCACTCGTCCATGATGTGCGCGATCACGGCGTAGCGCTCGCCGGCGATGATGGATTCGGCGTCGTCGTCGCAGTCTCGCTCGCAATCGGCGATGAGTTGCTCCACGCTCGCGGCAGCGTCGCGCGTAAGGTTGACGGACGCCTGCGCGTCTGCGTCACGCTCAAAGAGCTTGACGGCCCAGTAGCGACGCTTCTCGGCCGGCACGGACCCGGGCAGGAGCGCCTCAATCTTCTGCAGCACGTCTTCGATGGCCGAGTCGAAGCAATGGTCCGCCGCCTTCCCCTTGCTGCCGGCGACGCGGCGCACCTCGGCGAAAAGCCGGTCGATACCGGTGTTCTTGAGGGCGGAGACCATCACCACCGGGCACCCGAGGCGACGCGAGAGCACGTCGGCATCGATCTTGTCGCCGCTCTTCTCCACCAGGTCGGCCATGTTGAGCGCCACGACCACGGGGAGCCCGGTCTCGATCACCTGGAGCGCCAGGTAGAGGTTGCGCTCGAGGTTGGTCGCGTCAATAAGCTGAACCACCACATCGGGCTCGCCGCCCATGAGGTAATCGCGGCTGACGCGCTCCTCGGGGCTGTAGGGACTGAGCGAGTAGATGCCCGGGAGGTCCGTCACGATGACGCTCTTGTCGCTCGAGAGCCGGGCCTCCTTCTTCTCAACCGTCACGCCCGGCCAGTTGCCCACATAACCGTTTTGGCCGGTGATCAGGTTGAAGAGGGTCGTTTTTCCGCAGTTGGGGTTACCCGCCAACGCGACATGAAGCTGTGAGGCTGCCATGTGTTCCTTCTTCCTTGGCGTTGTCGTTCTCAGACGAGTTTGCACTGTCTAACAAATGCTTCCTGCTCGGTGACAATTGTTAGCTGTGCCTAACTCTTGTGGCAAATAAAAAAGCTCCCGTTCCTAGAGCACCTCCACGATCGCGGCCTCCTCCTTGCGGATGGAGAGCTCGTAGCCGCGGACGGTGATCTCGATCGGGTCGCCGAGCGGCGCCACCTTGACCACCTTGAACTGCGTCCCCTTGATAAGACCCAAGTCCATGAGGTGACGGCGGAGCACGCCGTCGCCGTGCAGCTTGACGATCGTCCCGGACTGGCCGATCGCCACATCTCCCAGCGTCTTCATTGGTATCCCCCTCTCTTCCATACGAAACGGGCACGCGGCTCCTCGCTCGGCCATCTCGGCCGAGCGCGGTCCGCGCTAAACGGTCATGACGTGCTGCGCGACCTTGGCATCGAGGCCAAAACGCGCCCCTTTGACGGTCACGATGATGTTGCTGCCGCTCGAGGAGACCACGTGCACCTCCGAGCCCTCGACAAAGCCGAGGTTCTCGAGATGGTGCTTCATGTCCTCGTTACCGCGCACGCGACGCACGGTGACCGTGTCGCCTGCGCGGACCAGCGAAAGCGGCATCGCGGGCATCTGCGCACCCGCCGTGCTTCGGCCCGCATACGGGGCGGGCGTGGCCCGGTCCTGCCGTAAACCTGCCAGCACATGGATCACCTTCTTCGCGCATCGAAGCGGACACGTCACGGAGCAAGCCGGATGCGCATGCAGGAACCGCACCCGGGAGCTTGTTCACCTAAGTAAACTACCACGACGAAGCTGCGGTGTGAAGCACAAATTAGCCGAGGGAAACAAAAAGTAACCGTCGGCGCACTTTAGCGCGGCTGACGGAGCCCGCCGACCAAGGCGGACGGTCGCGTCCGGCAGCGCAAGCGCCGCCCGTGGCGGACGGGCACGTTTGGAAAGGCGCGTCTGCGCGGTTGGGGCGGGCTTGACAGCGCAAGCGCAGCCAAGCGCGCCCTCGGCGATCGACGCTACAGGTAGGAAATGACGAACTGCATCTCGCCCGCAAGCTCGAGCGCGGGAAGGTCGGCCAAGGCAAGGAGGTTGGACCCGCAACGCACCGGCTCGCCGCAGAGGGTCCCCTCGCCCGCAATGACGCTCACACAGGTGAAGGGATGGCCGAGGGGCACGGTGAGCGTACCCGACACGTCCACGCGCTCGACCGTGTAGCGATCGTTTGCCTCCAGCGTGCAGATAGGCCCGTCCGCCGCGGCAACCTCGCCAGAGGAGGGCAGCGGCCGGTCGTAATCGATGACGTCGAGCGCTTGGGCGAGGTGGAGCTCGCGAAGGCTGTCGTCGGCCTGGGTGCGGTCGTAGTCGTAGACGCGATAGGTGATGTCACTCGACTGCTGCGTCTCCAAAATCACCGTACCGCCTTTGATGGCATGCACCGTGCCCGCGTCGATCTGAAAGAAGTCGCCCGCATGTACCGGAATCTCATTGAGCAGCTCGCCCCAGCGCCCCTCTTCGACCATCTGCGCGAACTCCTCGCGCGTGCGAGCGCGCTGACCGATCGCGATGGTGCCGCCGGGCTCAGCCGAGAGCACGTACCAGCACTCCTGCTTTCCCAGCGATCCCCCTCGTGCGCGGCGGCGTAGGCGTCGTCGGGGTGCACCTGGATAGAGAGGTCATCAGCCGCGTCGATAATCTTGACGAGCAGCGGAAAACGGTCCCCCTCGATACCGCCGAAGAGCTCACGGTGCTCGTCCCAGAGCCACGAGAGGGTCTTGCCCGCGTACGCCCTGCTCGCGATGACACAGTCGCCGTGGGGATGCGCCGAGATGGGCCAGCACTCCCCCACCCTGCCTGCGGGGATGTGGTACCCAAACTCCGTCTCGAGCTTGCGCCCGCCTCAGATCATGGTCTTGAACACGGGCTCGAGTGCGATGAGGGACTCCATGGCAGGCCTTTCTCGTCTGCGGTGCGGGCGGTGGGCGGCGCGCGAGATGCTTATGTCCGATGGTTTCCTAGGATACCCCATTGCGCGCGGGCAAAACGGGCGGATAACCCCTCCTGCTCGGAGGCACGGGCCGCGACGAGCGGTTGGCTTCACCAAACGGGCGCGGGCGAGGGGGGCGCGAAAACCGTTATGCAGCGGTCCCCTGGGACCGGCCGCGCCCCGCACTGACCACCACGTCGATGAGCGCGGATGAAAGCGTTACGGTCACGAGCGAGCACGCGATCTTGATGACGGGGATGTAGCTCAGCGAGAGCGCGAGCACGGTGAGGTCCGTGGCGAGGTAGCAGCGTCCGAGCCGGAGGCCCGTCACGCGCGAGAGCACGAGGGCGAGCGCGTCGTCGCCGCCGGACGAACCGCCCTGGCGCACGATGAGCCCGCAGCCCACGCCCACAAAGCAGCCGCCGGCAAGGGCCGCCACGAGCGGATGCGCCGAGAGGTCGGGCAGAAGATGCGGCAGGGTATCCCACAGGGCGTAGAACGCCGAGGTGCAGGCCGTGGAAACCGCCGACCACACCAGGAAGCGCCACCCGAGGAAGCGCAGCGCCAGCAGATAGCAGAGGGCGTCGAGCACAAAGGTTGCCGCGGATGACGGGATGCCGAACCAGTGGTTGATGAGGAGCATGCCGCCGATGATGCCGCCCTCGGTGATGCCCGTGACCTGGTGGATGTTGTGAATGCCGAAGGTAAGGATGCCCGCTCCGAGCGCGATGAGCGCCAGGCGACGGGCGTTTCGGGCCGTCGCGATGCTCCGTGCAGCGCCGGCAAGCTTGGTCAGCAGCAGGGCGGGACGCACTGGCTGCATGCTATCAATCCTCCTTGGGTGCACGTTCTTGGTGCGACATATTTAGTCCGATTTCAGACTACTTGAGTCGCACAGGGATGTCAACCTCCACAGGGGGTGCATAAACAAGAATGGGTCAGTCGGGAACGTGTTCCATCTGCCCCATTTTGCGGCAATGGGTCAGATGGAACACGTCCCCAACTGACCCACATACCGATCTAGAGCATCTGTGTGCAGATAGCGCGGATCTCTGTGGCAACCTCGTGCTCATCGGGGCCGTCGATCGTAAAGGTAAGCGTGTCGCCGCCGCGTCCGTCGAGACCCATAAGGCCGACCATGTCGCTCCCCGAGGCACCGCGCTCGCCGAGCTGCACGGAAACGCTGCTCAGGTGGTCGAGCACCGCGCGGCAGATAACCACTACGGGGCGGGCGTGCAGCCCCTGCGGCGTGGTGATGGTATGGGAAAACGTGATCACGACTCGACACCTCCGCAGCTCAACCGCCCTACCCCGCCCCATCGCGCGGCACGCGGCCAGCAACAACCCGCTTGCCGGCACTCAATGCGGGTCCGCCGGCTTGAGGCAGCCAGAGCCCAGCCGCGGCGCCCGCCCGGGCGCAAGGGGCAACGCGCTTATTGTACCGTGCGCGCGGCGGCAACACGGGCCAAGCGCGCACCGAGCTCGCGGACGCGCGGGTCGAGCCGCGCGCGGCCCGGGTTAACAAAGAACCGTGCCGTGCAGCTCAGCAGCTCACCCGTGATGACGAGGTTGTTCTCGCGGAGCGTGGTGCCCGTGGCCGTAATGTCGACGATGCGGTCGGCGAGGCCCACGATAGGCCCGAGCTCGATGTTGCCGTGGAGCGCTACGATATCGGCTGTGATGCCCCGGCTCTCGTACCACCGGCTTGCAATCTTGGGGTACTTGGTCGCCACCCTGAGACTCCCGCGCCGGGCGTAGGCGCGCTCGGCCTCGCCCGCACGGTCGGCCGGCTCGGCCTCGATAAAGCGGCAGGCGCCGTAGCCCATATCGACAAGCTCGAGCAGGTCGAGCTCCGCCTCGATGAGCGAGTCGCGCCCGCAGAAGCCGCAGTCGGCACCGCCGCAGGCTACAAAGGCGGGGGCGTCGGTTGCGCGTACGATCACAAACTCCACGTTGCCGATGGCGACCGTCGCCTCGGATGCGCCGGGATCGCCGGCCGTCGCGGCATCTGCGGCCGAACCGGCACCCGGCACCGCCACATCGCGTCCCGGTACGATCAGCCGGCGCCCCGGCTCACACAGCTCGGTGGTGTCGAGCCCCGCCGCGGCGAGCACCTCGATCGTCCCCGCAAAGAGCGAGCCCTTGGGCACCGCGATGCGCAGGGGCGCCTCCGCCGTACGAGCAACAGCGCCCTCAACCGCCACGGCAACCGCCTCGCGCCGCGCCTGACAGGCACCGGCGAGCCGCTCGAGCGAGAACGCAAAGCCCGCTGCCGGCACATGACCGCCGGTGCCCGCCGTCGCGCCGAGCGAATCATCGAAGATCGTGTCGTAGCGGCCGCCCGAACCCACCGGGTCGGAAAGGTTGCCGGCGTACACCTTGAGCACCAGGCCCGTGTAGTAGTTGAAGGAGTTCATGATCGAGAAGTCAAAGGCAAGCGCCCCGGCCGGCAGCTCAGCATCCGCCTGCTCAAGCTCGCGCGCGAGGTCGCGCAGCTCAGCGATGCCCTCGGTTGCAACCCCCGCCGTCTGGAGCAGCTCGTCCGCCTGATCGAGGGCCTCCATGCCGCCCGCAAGCCGCGGCAGGCCGCAGATCGCGCGGGCCATTGCGGGCGAAAGCCCGGCCTCGGCGACGCGCACATCGAGGTCGACCAAATTGTTGGCGTGCACGAGGGCGAGCGCATCCGCCGCGAGCGAACGGTCGCCCGCAGCAGCCAGAAGCTCGGTAAAGGGTCGGACGCTCCCGCACACGATGCGCGCATCGCCAAGGCCGAGCTCGCGCAGCGCGCGGGCGGCCAGACGCACGACCTCGGCGTCGCCCGCTGCCCCGCCGAGCCCGATGAGCTCGTAACCGAGCTGCGTGAACTGCCTTGAGCCGCCCGTGAGCCGCGCGCGCTCGCGCACGACCGGCGCCTCGTAGCGCAGGCGGAGGGGCAGCTCTGTGCCGCGCATGCGGGCCGCGACGAGCCGAGCGACCGAGAGGGTGTTATCGGGGCGGACAACGAGCAGGCGTCCGTCGTCGTCAAAGAGCTTAAAGGGCGTGTCGGCGATGCGGCCGCCAGCCTCGAGCGCGGCTTTGTCCTCCACAAGCGGCGTCTCGACGGGCAGATAGCCCTCGGCGCGGAGCACACCGCGCACCGTATCGGCAATGCCCTCGCGCGCGAGCGCCTCCTCGGGCAGGATGTCGCGGAACCCCCATGGCGTTGCGAGCATGTGCGCTCCCCTCGTATCGTTGCGGGCCGTCCGGACCCGTGAGTTGTTCTGCGGTACTTTATCATACTGGAGTGCTCTATGGGAAAATCGCTACAAACGTGTCTCTGCAAGCGCTCGACCGGGAGATGGACGGAGTATGACCGGCGCCCCGAGGTGCCCGCACTCGCGTATACTGGTGCGCGACCGCGCGGGCGGCCGCCAGCACGCCGTGACAACGCCCGCAACAGGCCCTCAACCCGAGGATCCCATGACCGACCAGACCGACATCAGCCAGCTCTCGCCCGCCCGGCGCGCAGCGCTCTACGGGGCGCTCACCGCGCTCGCGCTCGTTGCAGGCTACGTGGAGGTGCTGGTGCCGCTCCCGGTGACCGTGCCGGGCGTTAAGCTCGGGCTCGGCAACGCCATCGTGCTCTTTGCCCTCGTGCGCCTCGGCGCGCGCCCAGCGGCGTTTCTCATGCTCGCCAAGGTGCTTTGCACCACGCTCCTGTTTGCCAACCCGCAGATGCTCGTCTTTAGCTTGGCGGGCGGCGTGCTCTCGTGGGCCGTTATGGCGGTGGCCGTGCGGAGCGGGATCTTCTCGGTGGTGGCCACGTCCATCCTCGGGGGCATCGCCCACAACGCGGGGCAGCTTCTTATGGTGGCGCTACTGCTTTCGCCGCAGGTAGCGCTCGTTAACGCGCCCGTGCTCGCCGTGGCGGGCACCATTTGCGGCGCGGCGATCGGCGTGCTCGTGCGTGCCGTGCTCGCCGCCGTCCCCGGTGAGGTGCGCCATGGGTAGGATGCACGGCGGGCGAGCATCCCGCACGGAGGGCCTTATCGCGCGGCGCCGTTTTATCGGCAGCCTTGCCGGAGTTGGCGCGGCTCTCGGTTTGCTCGGCACGGGCACGCTGCTTGGCGGATGCAGCACTGCGCAGTCGGGTGGCGGCAGCAAGACCAACGGCGCCGCTTCCGACGACCCCGACAAGCCCGCCACGAGCTCAACCTTTGCCTTTGACACCTACTGCACCTTTACCGTGTACGGCGACGACACGGCACCGTCCAAGCTCGCGCAGGACTGCGCCCGCTACGACGCGCTCCTTGACCTCTATGACCCCGCGAGCGACATCGCGCGCGTCAACGCAGCGGGCGGGGCGCCCACGGTGGTCGACCCGGCCACCGCAGAGATCGTGGAAGCCGCACTCGGATTCTGCGCCGAAGCGGAGGGGCGCTTTGACATCACCATCGGCGCCGTCTCGCGCCTGTGGGACTTTGACGAGGGCGTGCGCCCCACCGACGACAAGATCGCCGCAGCCCTTGCTCACGTCGATTGGCACGGGGTCTCGGTAGTCACCACCGACCCAGACGCCCCCACCATCACGCTCGCCGACCCCGAAGCCGCACTCGACCTCGGTGGTATCGCCAAAGGGTTCATCGCTGACAAACTCGTGGAGACCCTGCGTACCGAAACCGAGGCGACGGCAGCCATCATCTCGCTCGGCGGCAACGTGGTCTGCTGGGGCACAAAACCGGACGGCGAGCCCTGGAGCGTGGGCGTGCGCGACCCCAACGACCCGGGCGGCTCCGCCACGGTGGGAACGGCGTACCTGCGCGCCGGTACCGGCGTGGGCGAGGCGGTCTCGCTCGTAACGAGTGGTCTCTACGAGCGGACCTTCGAGCTCGACGGCGTTACGTACTGGCACATCCTCGATCCTGCAACCGGCATGCCCGTGGCCACCGACACCGTGAGCGTAACCGTGGTATCGCCCTCGTCCACGCAGGCTGACGCGCTCTCTACCACGCTCTTTGTAGCCGGCAGCGCCCGCGGCACCGAGCTCGCGGACGCCTACGACAACACCGCGGCGTACTTTATCTTGGAGGACGGCACGACGTGCGAGAGCACCCGCTGGCAAGAGCTGACGGACTTCAAAGCATAAACAAGCCCGCGCTACGAGCGCCGACGCCGCGCCGCCGCAAGATGCAGGGGCCTCCTCAAAATCCGGAGAATTCAACGATTGGTTCGCCAGCGCCGTCGATGCATAAAACGTGTCCTGCAGTTTTGTCATCGAGATACGCCCGCGTGCCCCCAGCGGGCTCAACGTTGGTCTGAGAATCGTTGATTTCTCCGGATTTTGACCAGGCGGATGGCCTTTCGGCGCGCATCAGACGCCCGACCTCAAACTGTATGCACATAAGTGGATGTTTTGATTTAGATATGCATAAAGCAAGATTACCTCGCCGACACACGCGCACTCGCAAGACAGGTCGGTACCGCCCTTCGGCGACGAGCTGCGGCAACGGCGACAGAGGGGCACACGGTTGCCGCAGGTTATTACCCAAGAGGCTCCAACACGGCCTTTAGATAACAACGTGCGGCAGTTGCGGATGGCTCGACTACCATTTCCGCAAATCGTCATATAGGGAGGCAGAACGGGGCCTTAGGCAACGAGCTGCGGCAACGGCGCCAGCCCCGTTGTCTCGGCGGCCCGGGGACACAAAGGTCCCAGACGACGGCGCTTCCCTACACAAACTCGCCGATGCGCCGTACCTCGGGCTCCAGCTCCACGCCAAACTTCTCGCGCACCGTGTCCTGCACCTTCTCGATGAGCGCGCAGACGTCCGCCGCGGTGGCGCCGCCCGTGTTGACCACAAAACCGCAGTGCTTGGTCGAGACCTCGGCCGCGCCCACGCTTGCGCCCGCCAGGCCCGCGTCCATGATGAGCTTGCCGGCAAAGTACCCCTCCGGCCGCTTGAACGTCGAACCGGCGCTCGGCAGCTCGAGCGGCTGCTTCTCTTCGCGGCGGCGCTGGTAGGTGTCCATGTCGGCACGAATCTGCGCCTCGTTGCCGGGGGCAAGCGCAAAGATGGCCGAGATAACGATGAGCCCCTCGTCCGCCACGCGGCTCTTGCGGTAGCCCATACGCAGCTCGTCGCGGCCGAGCGTCCGCACCCGCCCGCGCAGGCGGGCGCCGCCCTCATCCGGGCCGCCCGGCACATACACCGTCACCGATTCCAGAACATCGGCCGTGCACGCGTCGTAGGCGCCCGCGTTCATAAAACATGCGCCGCCCACCGTTGCGGGGATGCCCCAGAGGGGCTCCATCCCCGTGAGACCCGCGTCCGCCGCGGTAAGCGCCACGTCGCGCAGAAGCGCGCCAGCCTCGGCCGTAACACGGGTGCCCTCGACCGCCACGCGGGCGAGGTTCTCGCGCAGCAGCACCACCACACCGCGGATGCCGCGGTCGCCCACCAAAAGGTCGCTGCCGTTACCCACCACCGTCACGGGAACGCCGGCGATGGCGCAGGTGTCGAGCACCTTGACGAGTGCCTCGGGCGTCTCGGGCGTCACGAGCACGTCGGCCGGTCCGCCGATCTTAAACGTGGTGTGCCGGCTCATGGGCTCGACCATCGCCACGTTGTCCTCGCCCGCCGCCATGGTAAGCGTGCAGATAACGTCCTCGTTAAAGCTATCGTAGTCGTGCATGGGCACCCCTTTTGGTCGGGCCGGGTCGCTGTCCGCCGTGCGCGACCGCCCGCTGCGGCGCGCACCTGCCCGATTCTACCCTAGTCAGAGCGATAGGCGCGAGCAGCGAGCAACCCGGCATCACATCCCCTGCTCGTAGGGAAAGACCTCCGCCAGGTAGCCGCGGGCGGCAAGCGCGGCCTCAATCTCGTCGAGGGCGGCCTCGGTGTCAGCCGTGATGCGGTGGAAGTGGTAGCCCGAGGTCACCGTCATGAGCGGGAAGCTCTTGCCCGAGCGAATCTCGTCCAGGTAGCGCGCCACGTCCCGGCGGTTACGGATGTTGAGGTCGGCCGAGATCATGCCGTACACGCGGTGGTTGACCATGACGTTGAGCACGGTGCCACCGAGGTCGACGATGCAGGTGAGCTCGTCGCCCAGCTCGTCGAGGGTATGGTGCACCTTGACGAGCCTCGTGGGCACAGAGGAGGAATCGCCCTCGCGCAAGACGTAGCCGCGGCTCGTGGCCACGATATCGCTGCCGTCGGCACGGAGAAGGGCGATGTCCTGCACCACTACCTGACGGCTCACGCCGAGCTCGCGGGCGAGCGCACTGCCCGAGAGCGGCCGCTCGGCAGCGCGCAGCACCTCGACGATGCGCTTGCGGCGCGCGCCGCCCGACCCGGCGCTCACCGCCCGTCCTCCGGCTGCTGAGCGGACTCTACCCCGGTCGGTGCGTCCAGCAGGCGCAGGTGCTTGAGCGAGATGTCGAGAATCGGCGCGGAGTGGGTGAGCGCCCCCGAGGAGATGTAGTCGACCCCGAGGTCGGCGAGGGCGCGAATGTTGGCCGCGTCGACGTTGCCCGAGCACTCGGTGCGCGCCCGTCCGTCGATGAGCGCGATGGCCTCGGCCATCTGGTCGTGGGACATGTTGTCGAACATGATGATGTCCGCCCCCGCCGCAACCGCCTCGCGCACCATGGCGAGGTTCTCGCACTCCACCTCAACGGTGCAGGTAAAGGGCGCGCGGGCCCGCGCTGCCTCGATAGCCGCCGCCACACCGCCCGCGGCGTCGATGTGGTTGTCTTTGAGCATCACGGCCGTCGAGAGGTTGTAGCGGTGATTGCGCCCGCCGCCGATGGCCACGGCCGCCTTCTCAAACGCGCGGAGCCCCGGCATGGTCTTGCGCGTGTCCACCAGACAGGTGCGCGTTCCCTCGAGCGCACGCACCATACCGCGCGTATAGGTGGCGATACCGCTCATGCGCTGCAGAAAGTTGAGGGCCACGCGCTCGCCCGAAAGCAGCACGCGCGCGTCACCGCGCACCTGGGCCAAGAGCTCACCCGACTCGACCTCGTCTCCATCGGCCACGCGGGCCTCCACGCGGGTGGACGGGTCGAGCAGGGTAAAGGCGCGCTCAAAAACGTCGAGCCCCGCAATGATGCCCGGTGCCTTGGCGATGAGCTCCACGGTGGCAGCGCGCGGGCCGGGGCAGACGGCAGCGGTGCTCACGTCCACGTAGGTGATGTCCTCCTCGAGTGCGCGGTGGATGATATCGTCGCCGTGGAGACGCATATATACAGGGTCCATAGTGCAATCCTTTCGTGTGAGCTTCGCAGCGAGCCGGTCGACAGGCGGGTGGGACCGGCAGCTGCGGGTGAGGTCGGGTGCAGAAAGCGGCAAAGCCAGGGCCTCAGGTGGGCAGGGAGCCGTCGCTGAGCAGGTGCGGATTGCGGGGCACGGACGCTGGGTGCGGGCGTCGGTCGTCAGCGCAGGCACCGCATGCGGGTTCGAGCTGCAGACGCGTACCGCAAGCTCGCGCCGCAAAACCGTCCTCATGCACCAGCATAGCCGACCGCGCCGAGCTCGGGCTCGCCCGTTACGCACCCGCCTTTGCGCACCGTGCCGGCCTCCCCGCACAGAAGGTCGATCGCGGCACCATCCACTCCGCACGAGCGATGCCGTCCATCGAGCGCGGGTTCACCCGCCTCCTCAACCGCCAGCGACGCCCCCGTGGCAATGCGCACCGCCGCGCGCCGGGCAAAGACGAGCGACTCCAGCAGGCTGTTGCTCGCAAGGCGGTTGGCCCCGTGCACGCCGTTGCAGCTCGTCTCGCCTGCCGCAAAGAGCCCGGGTAGCGCGGTTGCCGAGTCGCGGTCGACGTGGATGCCGCCCATAAAGTAATGTTGCGTGGGCACCACGGGGATGGGCTCCTCCAAGATGTCGATGCCCTCCTCGTCGCGGCAGTGTGCGCGGATGTTGGCAAAGTGCGTGCGCACCACCTCGCGCGGCACCGGAACAAACGACAACCACTCATGGTCGGTGCCATCAGCGCGCATCTGGGTGCGGATGGCCTCGGTCACCACGTCGCGCGGCTGCAGCTCATCGCAGAACCGCTCGCCGGCGCGGTCGAGCAACACGGCACCCTCGCCCCGGCAGCTCTCCGAGATGAGGAACGTGCGCCCCGGCTTGGTGGAGTAGAGGCCCGTAGGGTGAATCTGAACGTAGTCGGGGTTCTCGAGCTCAAGGCCATGCTCGTTTGCGAGAAAGCACGCGTCGCCCGTGAGCTGCGGGAAGTTGGTTGAGTGCGCGTAGAGCCCGCCGATGCCGCCGCAGGCGAGGATGGTCGCCCCGGCGCGGACGGCAACGGGGTGCGCGGAGTCTGGGGCGTCGGCTGCTAGGGCCGGACCGGGCGTTGAGGCCGAAGCTTCTGCGGGGTCCGGGCCGGGTACCGGGGCTGTGGGCGCCGGAGACGGAGACGAGTCCGGGGCTGCAGCGGAGGCGGAGCTTGCCGCCGCAGCCGGAGCCGCCGCGGGCACAGTTTCCCCTAAGGCGCACCCACTGCCCGCGCGCAGCTCCTCCACCGTTGCCGTCGACTCCGCCTCGCTCACCCGCCGCACCAGGCCGCCCGCGCACCGGCGGCCACCCGTTGCCGGGTCGGCCTCATCTAGAAGGTCGATGAGCGCCGCATGCTCCCAAATCTCAACGTTGGGCAGGCGCCGCACCTGTGCGAGGAGCTTGGTCGTGATCTCGCGGCCGGTGATATCGGCCTGGTAGCAGATGCGCGGACGGGAGTGCGCGCCCTCGCGCGTAAAGGCGAGGCTGCCGTCGGGCTCGCGCTCAAAGTTGACGCCGAGCGCCACGAGGTCGTTGATGACCGAGCGGCTCGAGCGGATCATGATGTCGACGCTCTCGCGGCGGTTCTCGCCGTGGCCGGCACGCAGTGTGTCATCAAAGAACGCCTGGTAATCGGCAGCCTCGGGCAATACGCAGATGCCGCCCTGGGCGAGCATGGAATCGCACTCGTCCACGCGCCCCTTGGAGAGCATGATGATCCGGCAGCTCGCCGGGAGGTTGAGCGCGGCGTAGAGACCGGCCACGCCGCATCCCGCGATGAGCACGTCGCAGGAGGTCCCGGCCGGCGGGGGCGCTGCGACGGCCGTGCCGAACTCGGCCTCTTCAGCCTGCGTCGGGGCAGCCGGCCACGCCCTGTCGGCCGCGCCGAGGCGCACTTCCCCTGCCATCGCTATCGCCCCGCCAACTCGAGCATGCGGTCGAGCGCGCGCTTGGCGGCCAGCGACGCGGGAGCCGAGGCGTCGAGCTCAACCGCGCCCTCGCCCGTCTCGAGGCAACGGGCGACCTTCCCGAGCGTGATCGAATCCATATCGGCGCAGGTGAGCGGCGTTGGCGGGAAGAAGAACCGCTTGCCGGGGCAACGGCGGTGGAGCTCATAGCTCACGCCGCGCACCGTGAGGACGATGAACTCCTGCGCCTCGCTCGCCTCGGCGCGCGCGATGATTCCCGAGGTAGAACCGATGTAGTCGGCCTCGGCGAGCACCTCGGGTGTGCACTCCGGGTGCGCGAGCACCTCCGCCTCCGGGTGCGCCGCCCGCAGCGTCTGCACCTCGACAACCGAGACCGCATCGTGCCGCGGGCAGCAGCCGTCGTTTAGGAGAACGTCCTTCTCGGGCACCTGCTCGGCCACGTAGCGGCCGAGGTTGCGGTCGGGGATAAACAGCACATGCCCCTCGGGCAGCTCGCGCACGATCTTGACCGCGTTGGACGAAGTCACGCACACGTCGCTCGCCGCCTTGGCGGCAATGGTCGAGTTGACGTAGCACACCACGGCGAGGTCGCTCCCCCATCGCTCGCGCGCCGCGGCGATGGTCTCCGCCCGCACCATGTGGGCCATGGGACAGTCGGCCGCGGGCTCGGGCAGAAGAACCGTCTTGGCTGGGTTGAGCAGTTTGACGCTCTCGCCCATAAAGGCCACGCCCGCCAGCACGATGGTCTGCTGCGGCAGCTCGACGGCGAGCTTGGCGAGGTAAAACGAATCGCCCACATAATCGGCCACGGCCTGAACCTCGGCCGGGGCGTAGTAGTGCGCAAGGATAACGGCGTCGCGCTCCACGGCGAGGCGGCGCACGCGGGCGGCAAGCTCGGTGGCACCGCTTTCCGCCGCCTCGGTCGCTCTAGACGCAGGCGCAGCACATACCGCCACCTGCTCCATTTGCTGACTCATATAACCCCCTATACGACGATATGCGCATCGTGCCGACATCGCGCCGATGCATTGCGGGCAAGTATGGCACGGTTGCCACAAGCTGACAAGACACCTGACAAGACAGCTCGAGACGCGCATAAGGAGCTCGGCCAAGGAGCCAAGGAGATGCGAGCGGTGGGCACGAGACGTCGATCGAAGGGCACCAGGCGCGTCTCCACGCAAACCAAGCAGTGCGGCAGGCACCCGGGGCGCTGCCCGGCGCGCACCCCGGCACAACCCGGGCCGTCTGGCCACAAACCGGGAAGGCCATCGCACCAGAAAGGCCACCGAGCACCCCCCCCGCACAGGCCAGACCGCCCGCCTATGCATAACACCCCGTTGTGCGCCGCAGGTCAAAGCGCTATAGTGACGCTGCACAGTTTCAGGGTTGGGTGAAATTCCCTACCGGCGGTAACTGGCGCGCAGCGGAACCCCGCACACAAGCGCACGTCAGAAGCCCGCGACCCGCTTTGGCGGCTGACCCGGTGAGAGTCCGGGGCCGACGGTACAGTCCGGATGGAAGAAACGGAGGCTTCCTATGAACAGTTCTATCAATACCAGGAATATCGCCTTGGCGGCGCTCTTTACGGCCGCGTCGCTCGTGCTGAGCTTTATCCAGATTCCCATCTTTCCCGCGGCGCCGTGGCTCATGTACGACCCGTCGGGCATCGTGTGCCTGATCGCGGCGCTCGCCTTTGGGCCCAAGATGGGTGCCGCGGTGGCCATCATCTCGTGGCTGCCGCGCGTCTTTCTCGACCCGTTTGGCGCGCCGATGGGCATGGCCTCTACCTGCGCGCTCGTGATTCCCGCAGCGCTCATCTTTGCCCGCAGCCGCACCCGCACGGCGAGCCTTGCGGGCATGGTTGCGGGCGCCGTGCTCTCCATCGCGGTCACGTGCGCACTCAACCTTGTGGTCACGCCGCTCTATACCGCCGTGTCGATGGAGGACGTGATGGCGATGATCCTGCCGATCCTCGTGCCGTTCAACACGCTTAAGATGGTCATCAACGTGGTCGCGGGCCAGGTGCTCGAGGCGCCGGCGCTCGCCGCGCTGGGCACGCCCATGGCGAGCGGCCGCAAGTAGCAAACGCGACCAAGCGGCGGATGCGGCAGATAGTTCGGAGATTGATGACGGAGCAGGTAGATAACGAGCAGGTTTGGCCGGACGTGGATGCGCGGGGCGGTGATGTGCCAAGGGGCGCCAAGGCAGCACGCGAGAGACGCGCGGGTGCGGGCACGCCGGGCGCACCCGCCCCTCGCATGCCGGCGGACGAGCGCACAGGTGCCGAGGAGGACGGGCACGCACAGATCGTGCTGCGCGACGTGCACGTTCGCTATCCCGCGCCAGCCGACGCGTCTGAGGCGGGTGCTAGGACGACCGACGCAGCCGCCACCGCGCACGCTGCGGAGATGGGCGCGCCAAACGCCGGCCCCGCACCCGAGCAACCCGACCTCGAACCCACCGAGGCGCTCGCCGGCATCACACTCAGCATCCGCGCAGGCGAGCACGTTTGCATCCTCGGCGCCAACGGTTCCGGCAAGTCGACCCTTGTCCAGCTCATCAACGGACTCATCGTGCCCACCGCCGGAAGCGTCGAGGTCTTTGGCATCGGCACCGGCACGCCCGAGGGCGCGGCGGCCATCCGGCGGCGTGCCGCGATGGTCTTTCAGCACCCTGAGGACCAGATGGTCACGAGCATCGTCGCCGACGATGTGGCGTTTGGCCCCGAGAACCTCGGCGTTCCCTCGGCGCAGATCGCGCAACGGGTCGATTCCGCGCTCGAGGCGGTCGACATGGCCACCTGCGCCCAGGCAGACCCGGCCGACCTCTCGGGAGGCCAGCAGCAGCGCGTCGCCATTGCCGGGGCGCTTGCCATGGACCCCCAGATTCTTCTGCTCGACGAACCGGCCGCCATGCTCGACGCAGCCGGCCGCCGCGCCATCCAGACAATCGTGCAGCGCCTTAACCGGCGCGGCATCACCATCGTCCACGTCACACACTTTATGGACGATGCCTTCGCCGCCGACCGCGTGATCGTGCTCGAGCGTGGGCGCATCGCACTCGACGGCACGCCCGCCGAGGTCTTTGCCGAGCGCGAGACCGTCCACCGCCTGGGGCTCGAGCTGCCCTTTGCCGAGGAGCTCGCCTGGACGCTCGAGCGCGCCGTACCCGAGCTCGGCCCGCTGCCGCGCACGGCGCGCTCTGAGGAGCTGGCGCGGGTGCTGGCCTCCCGGCTGGCCGGCGACCGATGGTCCAGTGCGAGCCCTTGTGACACCGCGGGCCTCGAGCGCGTGGTGCAGCCGGACGGCGCGTGCCGCCCCGCAGATGAGGCCGCCATCTCGTTCCTAGATGTCTCGTTCTCTTACGCAGACGAGCGCCCCGCTCGCACGCGCCGCCGCTTCTGGCAGCGGTGCCAGAAGCGCACCGCCCCTGCGGGGCCGCTCGCTGTGGAACACCTCACGTTTGACATGCCGCGCGGCAGCCTCACCGCCCTGGTAGGGCGCACCGGCTCGGGCAAGTCCACCACCGTCGAGCTCGCCTGCGCGCTCAAGCTCCCCCGCACCGGCACGGTGCGCGTGGGGGGCATCGCCACCGACGACCTCTCCCGCCGCCGCAAGCTGCGCGCTCAGGTGGGGTACGTCTCGCAGCTCCCCGACCGGCAGCTCTTTGCCGAGACCGTTTTTGACGACGTTGCCTTTGGACCGCGCAACCTCGGTCTCACCGAGGACGAGGTCCAAGAGCGTGTCCACGAGGCGCTCGAACTCACGGGCATCGCGCCCACGCCCGAGCTACTGCGGCGCTCGCCGTTTGCGCTCTCGGGCGGGCAGCAGCGCAGCGTCGCTCTCGCCGGCGTGCTTGCGCTCAAGACGCCGCTTTTGATTCTCGACGAGCCGATGGCCGGTCTCGACCCACAGGGCCGCACGCGGATGCACACGCTCATCGGCCGTCTGCGCGAGCGCGGCGTGACCATCCTTATGGTTACGCACAGCATGGACGACGTGGCTGAGCTCGCCGATCGCGTGCTTGTGCTGGCCGACGGAGCGCTCGTGGCCGATGGAACGCCCCGAACGGTCTTTGGTGCACGAGGGGCCAGGGTGGACGCCCCCGAGGCAGCCACCGCGGGCCAGAGCGCATCAAACGTTGTCACTGCGAACGCGAGCACCGTGCCGGGCAGCCCCTCCCGGTCCGCCAGACCCGCAGCCCTCCGGTCCCCCGCTCCGGGGCTGCCGGAGGCTCTCACCTTTGCCCGAAAGCTCGAGTCCGCCGGCGTGCGGCTCCCCTACGAGCCCCTCACCCGACATGAGCTCGTCGAGCTCATCGGTCAGCTTGCCCGCTTGGGCACCACACGGGACAATTCGGGTCCAATCAAACATGCTCACACCCAGCAGCTCGAGCTGAGCTCAGACCCAGCCACGGGCGCCGCGTGCTCCACCTGCAACACTGCCCTTACCGATCCGGATTACGAGGAGGTGCGCCATGGCGCTGCGCGTTAGCATCGGCCAGTATTACTCGGTCGACTCGCCCATTCACCGGCTCGATCCGCGCGCCAAGCTCGTGGCGACGGTCGTCTTTATGGTGAGCTGCTTTTTTGTCTCAAACCTGCCCACGCTGGTGCTCGCCGCCGCGGCCGTTGGGGCCTGCATCGCCGCCGCGCGCGTGCCCGCGGGGCGGCTGCTCGCACAGATCAGGCCCATCGCGCTCTTTCTTGTTATCACGTCGGTCATCAACCTGTTCTTTGTGCAGACCGGTGAGCCCGTCCTCACCGTTGGCGCACTGCGCATCTACTCGGGCGGCGTAGAGGCGGCGCTCCTCTATACCCTTCGCTTCTTTTTGCTGCTGCTCGCCGGGTCGCTCCTCATGCTCACCACGCAGCCCGTCGCGCTTACCGACGCCGCCGAGAAGCTGCTCGGCCCGCTCGAGCGCATCGGGGTGCCAGTGAGCCAGGTAACCCTCGTGCTCTCGATCGCGCTGCGCTTTGTGCCGACGCTCTCGCAGGAGGCAAAAAACGTCGTCGCCGCTCAGACAGCCCGCGGCGCCGACCTCGAGGGCAAAAGCGCCCTCGCCTACGCCCGGGCCTGCGTGCCGCTCCTCGTGCCGATGTTTGCGAGCACGTTGCGGCACGCCGAGAACCTCGGCCGCGCCATGGAGGCCCGCTGCTACACTGGCGGGGCGGGGCGCACCCACTACCACGAGCTCCGCTGGCTTCCCCGCCGCGACCTGCCGTTTGTCCTCGGCGTGGCGATCTACCTCGTTGCCCTCATAACCCTCAGCACCATCGGATGACCGAAATGCGCCATGTGCACCAGCATCGGCGCAAATGGCGCATTTCAACACCGTCCCAGAATGGGCGCTAACAACTCGACCCCCGATGTGAGCGTATCTTTTGAAACCGTCCAGTAGCACTCCATCACACTAAAGTGCTCACCAGGCCTTTTGAGGGACGAAACACCGGAAAACGACCGGTCTACTCGCCCTCCCGCAAAACATCCACTCACATCGGGGGTCGAGTTTTTGGCAAAGCCGCACCGCGGCGCGAAAAACCAAAAAGGCAGCCGGACCGGAGCCAACGCATCCGCGCAGACCCCAGTCCGGCTGCCTTCTACGCAAGAGGAACGACCTCCCGTCATCGCGCTCGGCCGCTACCCCAGGTCGGCACCGTTTGACGCGGTGACGCGACGGTACCAGTCGTACGAATCCTTCTTGTAGCGCTTCTTGGATCCGTTGCCGTAATCGTCCTGGTCAACGTAGATAAACCCGTAGCGCTTGCGCATCTCGCTCGACGAGCACGAGATGATGTCGATCGGCCCCCACGGGTAGTACCCGATTACGTCAACACCGTCGCGGATAGCCTCGCGCGTCGCGGCAACGTGAGCACGCAGGTAATCGATGCGGTACTGATCGTGCACCGTGCCGTCGGGCTCGAGCACGTCCTCGCAACCAAAGCCGTTCTCGGCGATGATAATCGGCTTCTGGTAGCGGTCATAGAACATGTTGAGCGCGGTGCGCAAACCCTCAGGATCAATCGCCCAACCCCAAGCGTTGGCCTCGAGATGCGGGTTGGGCATGGTCCCGTCCTCGTTAACCGCAACCTCGCCCCAGCTCTTTGCCGAGCAGATAGCCGAGTAGTAGTACGACAGCGAGAAGAAGTCCGCCGTCCCCGCGGCGAGCGCCGCCTCGTCCTCGGACGTTACCTCGATATCGAGCCCATGCTCGGCAAAGAAACGCCACGCATAGCCCGGAACAACGCCGCGCATGAGCACGTCACTCGTGAGGCACTCCATCTGGTTGTGCTGGTAGTTGGCCGCCACATCGGCCGGCTCGCAGGTGGCGGGTGCCGTCAGCGCGTCGTAGACCATCATACCGATCTTAAAGTCGGGGTTGATGGCATGCCCCGCCGCAACCACGCGCGCCGACGCAACGCACTCGTTCATGAGCCCCTGGTACTTGGCCTCCCAGAGGTTCTCCACGCTGTCGGAGGGAATACCCAGATGGTTGAACGACTCATGGTGGATGAGGTTGATCTGGTTTACCACGATCCACCAGCGCACCTTATCGCGCAGACGCTCCATCACAGTCGTGCAGTAGCGCACAAACAAGTCGATGGTCTCGCGCCCGTACCAGCCACGATAGGTCGTTGTCAGGTGGAGCGGCATCTCGTAGTGCGAGAGCGTAACGAGCGGCTCCATGCCGTTGGCGCGGATCTCGTCGATGAGGCGCTCGTAGAAGGCGAGGCCGGCCTCGTTGGGCTCGGCATCATCGCCCGAAGGGAAGATACGCGCCCAGTTGATGGAGATGCGCAGGGAGTTCATACCCGTACCGGCGAGAAGCTTGAGGTCATCGGGATAGGTGTGATAAAAGTCGATACCAAAGCGCTTGGGATAGACGCCCTCGGTGTCGGCGAGCGCCGCAGCGATGTCCTCGGTCGAGGTCTCTTTGTTGGACTTCTTCTTGGGATCGCCCTTGTCCTGCACGCGCAGGATGTCGGCCACGCACGGGCCCTTGCCGTCCTCCTGCCAAGCGCCCTCGCACTGGTTTGCGGCGAGCGCGCCGCCCCAGAAGAACCCCTCGGGGAATCCCTTTGGAATCTCTCTCATGTTCAGTCCCTTCTGTGTAGCTGAGCCGTGCAGGGTGTCCCGCCCCACACAACAGCAAAGGCGGCCTTCCGCAGCGCGCCGGACCGCTCCGAGCGAAGAAGACATGGGCCTACGCGCCATGCCCGACGCTCAAGGGGTGAGGCTGCGTTCAGCAGAAGACCGCGCAGGCTTGTTACCCTAAGTCAGCACCATTAGTGGCAATGACGTGCTGGTACCAGGCAAAGCTATCTTTCTTGATACGCCGACCCGTACCGTTGCCCCGGTCGTCGCGATCGACGTAGATGTAGCCGTAGCGCTTGCTCATCTCGCCCTGCGAGCAGCTCACGATGTCAATCGGACCCCACGAAGCGTACCCAAAGACCTCAACACCGTCGCGCACGGCCTCGCGCATCGCCTCGATGTGCGCGCGCAGGTAGTCGATACGGTACTGATCGTGCACCTGCCCGTCCTCGGTCACCTCGTCGAGCGCACCCAAACCGTTCTCCGCGATAAAGAGCGGCTTGCGGTAGCGATCCCAATAATCGTTGAGCGAGATGCGGAAGCCCGTGGGGTCGATAGCCCAACCCCAGATCGACTTCTCCAGATAGGGGTTGTCCGCCCCCACCTCAAAGCACGACGGGTCCGCCACACGCGTGGCGTAGTACGAGAACGACAAAAAGTCCGCCGGGTTCTCGGCGAGCACGCGGGCATCTTCTTCCGTCACAACAAACGAGATTCCGCGCTCGGCAAAGAACCGCTTGGCATACCCGGGATAGCCGCCGCGCAGCAGCACGTCGCAGTAGAAGTAATCGCTCATCTGCATCTGCTGATAAGCGCAGAGCTGGTCGGAGGGTTTGCAAGTGGCGGCGTAGCGACGGTCGTCGCCGAGCATCATGCCAATCTGGAGGGTCGGGTCGACCTCGTGGCCGATTCGCACCGCTTCAGCGCTTGCCACAAACTGGTTGTGCAGCGCCTGGTAGGTAGCCGCCACGCGGTCGGGGAAGCGGTCGTTTACAAGCCCCAGACTCGCAAACTCTCCCCATCCGCCCAGGCTGTTAATCTGGTTAAAGGGAATCCAGTAGCGCACGCGGTCGTGGTAGCGCTCAAAGAGAACTCGGCACAGACGCAAAAAGTGCCCGAGTACGCGGCGATCGGCCCAACCATCGTAGGCAGTTACCAGGCGCGTCGGCATCTCGTAGTGCGAGATGGTCATGACGGGTTCGATCCCGTAACGACGCATGGTATCGATAAGCCGATCGTAGAAGACAAGACCGGCCTCGCAGGGCTCCGGGTCGTCTCCGTTGGGGAAGATGCGCGTCCAGTTAAACGACGTGCGGAAGCACCGGAAGCCCATCTCGTGCATGAGGGCGAGGTCCTGCTCGAAGGTGTGGAAGAAGTCGATGCCGTACCGGCGCGGATAGTACCCCTCCGTATCGGTGATGGCGGCCTCGACCTCGTCGGCGGTGTGCGAGAAGCCAAGCGTGCCAAGGCGGCTGTACTCCTCAGGCAGGATTTCGATGTCGGCGATCGAGGGTCCCTTACCGTCCTCACGCCAAGCACCCTCGGCCTGGTTGGCGGCAATGGCGCCGCCCCAGAGAAAGTCCTCGGGGAAGCCCGCCGGGGGCGTCATATCCACGGTGATGCTAGGCGCCTGGTCCGCCGCGCCGGTGCCCACGGCCTGCTCGTCAACGCTTGCCATACCGTTTACACCTCCTTCGCGCCACGGAGCTTGCGGTAGAGCTTAACCATGTTGGTCACCATGTTGACCTCGCTGTTGATGGTCATAAGGGTGTCCTGTGCATGGGTAAAGAGCAGCGTGGTGTTGAGCACATCGTCCTCTATGGAGTCCTGGATCATATCGGTCTGCTGCACGTGCGCCTTGACGATCTCTTTCTTGGCCTCATCAAGCTTGGCGTCTACCGCGTCGTCGTCGGCGTCATCGATCATCAGATCCACGACCTCACCGAGCATCTCACGGCAGTCGCCCGCGCAGAGGATGATCTGCATCGCGGCCTGGTTGAGTTCATCTGCGGTATGCATCGCGGTTCCTTTCGGTCTGCGGCGGGCCCGATTGGCCAGCCGTATTACGTTCTCTGTCTACTTGCCCGAGTGGGCGGTGCCGTCGCAGGAGTCGGCACCGCCCGTCTGGGGAGACTGGGGTTCTTACGCGTTCTCGCGGGCCGCGCGACGAGCCTCACGGGCAGCCTTCTTGGCGAGGCGAGCCTCCTTCTCCTCGCGCTCGGCTTCCTCCTCCTCAAGGCACTGCTTGTCGTAGACCTTGAAGAACGGGAAGTAGACCACGCAGCTGAGCGCAAAGATCACGCAGAAGAGGATGACGCCGGCAAAGCCGCCCACCGCCCACGCGGGGATAAAGTCGGGCAGGTACCAGAACGAGAAGAGCGTCGAGACAGCGGGCACCAGACCAAAGTGGATGGCGAGCCAAGTGATAGCCGGACCGGCAAAGCCGATAATCCACATGGGGATCATGAGAATCGGGTTAAAGGCAATCGGTGCGCCAAAAACAAGCGGCTCATTGATGTTGCAGAGCGACGGCACGAGCGTGGTGCGGCCAATGACCTTGAGCTTCTCAGATTTAGCAAAGAAGAGCATCATGAGACCGAGGGCAAGCGTGCAGCCACCGCCACCGATGCACCAGTAGTATGAGGAGCCATAGGCGCTCACCATCGTGGCAGCCTCACCCGCGGCCACGGCAGCCTGGTTAATAGCAAGAGCGTTCATAATAATGGCGGTCTCGATGGGATAGAGCACCCAAGTGGAGATACCAAAGGTGTAGAGGAAGGCATACTCAAAGCCAAAGAAGAGCGTGTAGCCAAGGAAGCTGTCGCCTACCGCAATCACCGGGCTGAAGATGGTGTAAACCACATCGGAGATGTTGATGTGGAACTGGAAGGTGAAGAGCCAGCCGCAGAAGATGATGATGAGGATGGGGATGAGCGTATCAAACCACACGGTAATGAAGTCGGGAATCGCCGTGTCCTCCTTGAAGAAGGAGTGCTTGGCAAAGAGGTTCATCACAAAACCCGTAAAGAGACCCGCCATGAGAGCGGCGATCATGCCGCCGTTGCCCAAGGCAGACGTGGTGAAGGAGATGGTACCCGCATCGGCGTCGAGCACAGGACCCGCAATGAGCAGGTAGAGCGCGATGCCCGCAATACCAGCCTCCTTCTTGGTCTTGTTGTTGCGCTTCTTCTCCATGATGAGGTAGGGAACCAGATAAGAGAGGAAGACCGACAGCAAGCCGATCGAGAAGGTGTTGATGGGCGAGAAATCAGGGAAGCCCTCGATGAGCCCGCCGAAGGCGGTCAGCACCGTCACAAACGAACCGATGAAAATCATGGGCATCGCCGTGAGGATGGCCTGCTGAACGGCCGCAACCCAGGGGTTGTGTGCCAGCTTGTTCATCTTGGGTGCGAAGGAATTCTCCATCCACGCCATAAACTTTTCCATGGATTACTCCTTACATGCGTATGAGCGCCGGACGCCTACGCGTCCATCTCCTCGAGGGCGATCTGCAGGATGGTCGCGCCGTCCATGTCGCCGTAAGCCTTCTTGGGAATCATCACGAGTGGCACATCGTGCTCGTCGGCGATGTCCTCAAGGTCATCGAGCAGGTAGCTCAGGTGCGGAGCGATGAGGATGACGTCGACATCCTCGATGTAGTCCTCGATCACCGAGTCGGATCGCGCAATCACGTTGACCTCGATGCCCTCTGCCTTAGCCGCCTGACGGATGTTCTTGGCGATAAAGCCGCTGCTCGCTCCCGTGCTGCAGCAGAGGAAGATCGTCTTGTCTGCCATGGTCGTTCTCCTTCTTCTTTGCTAGGCGCCTCGAGCCCATGCTCTGGCGCAGGTTCTACCGGCTCTTGCGGCAGACTGCCCTACAGCTCCGCCGCGCAGAATGCCTGGAGTATCTCGGCATCGGCCTCCTCGGTCTCGCCCGCCACGGTAAAGACCGCGGTGTCGCCCGTGCGGATGCCGAGCCCCATAACGCCCAGCATGCTCTTGGCGTCCGCATCTTTTGTCGCGTCCTTCTTGGCCACGCGCACCGTCGAGGCAAGCTCCGCCGCCGCACGCGATAGATTAGCCGCCGGACGCGCGTGCAGCCCTACCGGATCGGTAACGGTGTACTCGAACGTCTGCATCTCTCCCCTCCTTGCCTATATTCCATCAGGTGCCGCATGCACGCTGCCAGCCGGCCATAGCCTAGAGCCGCTCCGACGCAAGGCGATGCAACCACCCGCCTTCCCTGCACCCGTATACTCCCGCGGCGGCCGAGACGGCTCAACGCGGCTTCTGCACCGGTACGGGGCAGCAGCGAGGCACAGCGGGCTGCACCGCCCCCGTGCAAGGGCGGGGCCCGTGAGTCTGCACGGACGGTGTGCAAGAAGGGATCCCGGCAGCTTGACGCAGCGACACACGGTGCCGGGTATACTGGATGGAACCCCCATGGCGAACCGAACAATCGGGACGGTGCCCCTACGGCCATTGCATAATCGACGCGGTTTCGCGCGCTTGGATACGCCGCACATCAGGGGACAGAAGCCCTGTACACGGAACCAACCCGCAACAAGAAGGATGGGCACAATGTTGAGCGACCGCGAGTTTACGCTGCTTCGCCTGCTGGCACAGCAGACCAAACCCCTCACCTCACGTGCACTCGCCGCGCAGCTCGACGTATCGGTGCGCACCGTCAAAACGTACGTGCAGCGCATCAACCGCGAAGCACCCGGCGTCGTCATCTCGGGTCAACAGGGCTACCGCTGCGATCCCGAGACGGTGCGCGCCCTACTGGAGCAGGGCCGCACTCCCGGAGACACCCCTCAAACCAACGAAGAGCGTACCGTCTATGTATTGCACCGGCTACTCGCCTCCGACTCCGTCGATATCTTCGACCTCTGCGAGCAGCTCTTTGTAAGCTACTCAACCATCAAGGGCGTGGTGTCGGCCATCCGCGGAAAGCTCTCGCCCTTCCACCTCGGCCTCAAACTCGAAAACAACCATCTCCAGATCACGGGACGCGAACGCGACAAGCGTCGCCTTGTCTCGGACCTGCTCTACAACGAGGCAACTGTAAACTTTCTCGACCTCAAGACCGTACAGCAGGCATTCCCCCAGATTGACATCGCCTATATCGAGGCGTGCGTGCGCTCCGTACTGGGGGCAAGCCACTGCTTTGCCAACGACTACTCCATGATCAACCTGGTGCTCCATGTGGCAATCACCATCGACCGCATCCAAGGCGGCCGCACGGTCTCGGCAGCGCTACCGAAGGTAAGCGCGCGGGGCAGCGCGAGTGAGGGCGATGGCGACGCCACGACTTCCGGCACTGAAGCCGCACCAGACCAAACATCGGGCGTAATCGCCGCAGCAGGTGCCGACAGCGCCATCGGCCCCCAAGAGCTCGAGATGGCGCGCACCATCGCCCGGGAGCTCGAACGGCACTTTAACGTTGAGCTCAACGCAACGGAAGTCTCGGAGCTCGCGCTTCTCCTCGCTTCGCGCACCACGATGCTCGACTACCGAACCGCCAGCCGCGAGAACATCGAGCGCTTTGTGGGAGCGGGTTGCCTCGAAATCGTGAACGAGATGATCGCCGACCTTAAAGAAAACGCCGGCATCGACCTTTCGGAGCACGAGTTCTACGTCCGCTTTGCCCTGCACGTTAAGAATCTCATCGTGCGAGCACGTACGGGCGGACTCTCTAAAAATCCGCTCACGCTACAAATCAAAACGAGCTGCCCTTTGCTCTATGACACCGCGGTGGTGGAGGCCGACCTGCTACAGCGCCGAGCCGGCATACACGTCAACGACGACGAGATTGCCTACATAGCCTTTCACCTGGGCAGCACCCTCGAGACGCAGAAGCAGCTCACCAACAAGGTCAAGGCGGTACTCTACTGCCCGTCGTACTACAACATCGACGCCAAGATCCTGCTCTTTCTCAACCGACACTTTGAGGAGGATCTGCTGGTAACCAACGTGGTTACCGACGAGGGGGACCTCGGCCATCTGGCGGGCGCCGAGCTTCTTATCACCACCGTGCCGGTCAACGCCTACTACGGAGTCCCCACCTATCTGGTAAGCATCGTGCCCACCGAGGCTGACCGGGCGCACATCCGCCGCATGGTGGACGACATTCGCGCCGAGAAGCGCCGCTGCGTCCTCCGCTCGCATCTGGAGGGGCTCATCGAGCCGGCATTGTTCGAGGTAAACACTCGTCCGCTCGACCGCGATGAGGTGATCCATCTTATGGCCGAGCGGCTCCATGCGCGCGGGTATGTAACAGAAGACTTTGAACGGCAGGTGCGCGAGCGCGAGGAGCTCTCAAGCACCGTCTACGGCACAATCGCCCTACCGCATGCTCTACGCCTAGCGAGTCTGCACTCGTCGATCTCGGTGATGCTATCACGCGCACCCATCAGCTGGGGAGACGCCAAGGTAAACCTCGTGGTGATGCTCTCGTTTAGCAAGAGTGACCAAGAGGTGTTCTATGAGGTGTTTGACCCACTTGTCTCGGTACTTGCCAACCGCGAGCAGGCATCGGCGCTCATGGACGCCACCGACTACGAGTCCTTTATCGCGCGCCTCTGCGAGATGATGGAGTAGAAAAACGCTCCGGAATGTGTAATTCGTCACCCGGGGTGCGGCGCAAAGCCGTCGGAAAAACTCGACCCCCGATGTGAGTGTATCTTTTGAAACCGTCCAGTAGCACTCCATCACACTAAAGTGCTCACCAGGCCTTTTGAGGGACGAAACATCGGAAAACGACCGGTCTACTCGCCCTCCCGCAAAACATCCACTCACATCGGGGGTCGAGTTTTTGGTAAAGCCGCACCGCGGCGCGAAAAACCAAAAAGGCAGCCGGACCGGAGCCAACGCATCCGCGCAGACCCCAGTCCGGCTGCCTTCTAGAAATGGTGCAGTTCGTACCCGTCCCCAAATGCACCAAGCTACAGACCGCCGCCTCCCAAGAGGCCTCGGAGCACCTGCTCCGGGTCGGCCGATCCGTCGCGCGGCGCGAGGGCGGTGATCTTCTTCTGCATCTGAAGCTCGTGCACCTGATCCTCAAGGCGGCGCACCTGGTCGCGAAGCTTTTCCATCTCGGCCTCGCGCTTCTCAGCGCGCTCCTTCATGTCGAGGATGCGCACCACGCCGGCAAGGTTGATACCCTCGTCGGTAAGCTGGTTGATGAGCTCGAGCCGCTCGATATCGGCCTGCGAGTACAGGCGGGTGTTACCGCCCGAACGCTTGGGGTTTACGAGGCCCTTCGATTCGTAGACGCGCAGGGTCTGCGGGTGCATACCCGTCAGCTCCGCAGCGACGCTGATCATGTATAGCGGCTTGTCCCGCTCTTCCTGGCTCATGTGCTCACCAACCTCAATCGCGCCGGGCCGCCCTTCCCCCAAGAGAAACCAGCCCGACGCTCACCAATCTACACCCGTGCGCGATAGCGGTCGACCCCGGCACGATAATCGCGCTGGTCGAGCTCGCGCAGCTGCTCAAACGCCTTGCGCTCAGCGTCTGTGAGATGCGTTGGCACCTCAACCTCAACCGTCACCAACAGTGCTCCCTTGCGCCCGCGGCGCTTGACGTCGGGCGCGCCCATCTCCTTAAAGCGGAAGGTCTTGCCCGACTGCGTGCCGGCCGGCACCTTGAGACGCACCGTGGCGCCGCCGGGCGTGGGCACATCGACCTGACACCCGAGCGCCGCCTCCGCCACCGAGATGGGGAGCTTCATGGTTACGTCGGCACCTTTGCGCTTAAAGAGCGGGTGCTCCTCGACGTGCGTGGTAACCACCAGGTCGCCGCGCTCGCCACCGTTGGCGCCGTACTCGCCACGGCGCTTGTAGCGCAGCTTGCCGCCGTCAACGGCACCCGCGGGCACCGAGACGGTGAGGGACTGCTGCTCGCCCGTGGAAGGGATGCGATAGGTCACCTTGCGCGTGGTGCCCATGAAGGCGTCCTCGGCCGACACGTCCACGGTGAGCGACAGGTCGCTCCCCCGCTGCGGACGCGACTGCGCGCGGCCGCCCGCGTTGCCAAAGCCGCTGGCCCAATCACTGCCAAAGGCGCCGTCGCCGTTAAAGATGCTGCTGAAGATATCGCTCCAGCCGCCCGCCCCAGGGCCTCCCGAGGTATAGGTGTACGTGCCGCCCTGGCCACCCGCACCGGGCATGCCGCCAAACATCAGCAGCTGGTCGTACTCCTTGCGCTTCTTGGGATCAGAAAGCGTCTCGTACGCCTCGCTGATCTCTTTGAACTTGTCCTCATCGCCGCCCGCGTCGGGGTGATACTTCTGCGCGAGCTTGCGAAACGCGGTCTTGATCTCCTTGTCGGAGGCGTCGCGCTTGACGCCCAAGACATCGTAGAAATTTCGCTGAGGCACGCCTGCCTCCTTTCCTTAGTTGACGCTGCGGCTGTTCCGGGTGCCCCGCCTTGCCCTTCAATCGTCGGGCGTGGCGCAACGCCTACGCCCTCCTCTTTCAGGGCAATCCGGGGCACCCGGAACGCCCTCGCTGTCATTGCCTGACCTATGGCGCAATACCGTTCTTGCATCGCGCTGCTGTTGCCTGACCTGTCGGTGGTCAGCGCGCTACCGTAAAAAGGGGCTCCGAACCTGCGGCCCGGAGCCCCTGCGACTACTCCTGAGTGCCCTCGGGCGCCTCGTCCGCGGGCGCCCCGTCGGCATCCCCGGCCGCGGCCTCCGCCTCCGGCGCCGGGCGCTTGGGTCCGCCGTAGGTCACCGTTACCATGGCCGCACGGAGAATGCGGTCGGCCATGCGGTAGCCCTTCTGGTACACGTCGCGGACCGTCTCGTCGTAGGCGGTCGTGTCCTCAACGCGCCCCACGGCCTGGTGCTCGAGCGGGTCGAACGCCTCGCCCTGGGGGTCGATGGGCTCCACGCCCTCATGCGAGAGCACGTCGAGAATCTTGGTGTGGACGGCGTCCACCCCGTCCACGAACTGCTTGAGGTCGTCGGCCATCTCCTTCGAGCGGGCGTGCTCGATGGCGCGCTCGATGTCATCGATCACGGGCAGGAGCGCTGTCACGAGCTTCTCGGTTGCGCGGTCGCGCTCCGCCAGGCGCTCGGCGGCGGTGCGGCGGCGGAAATTCTCCCAGTCCGCCTGCAGGCGCGCCACGCGATCCTGAGCGTCGCGGACCTTGGCGTCGGCGCCGTCGCGCACCTCCTCGGCCTCGGCGAGCTTCTTGCGCACCTCGACGAGCTCGGCCTGAGCCTGCTCGTACTTGAGCTTAAAGTCGTCCGCCGCGGCCTCCTCGCCGGCACGAATGGCCGCCTCGATCAGCTCCTCCTCGGTCATAGCCTCGGCGGCCTCGCTGACGGCAGCCTCGGCAACCTCGCCCTCAGCGGGCGTCTCGTCCGCCGGCGCGGCGGCCGCGGCCTCGGTGGCCTCGGCCGTCTCGCGGGTCTCGTCGGCGTCCTCTACGGGAATCTTCACGTCCTTCTCCTCAGAGTCAGCGGGGACAACGGGCTGGCCTGCCACCCCCGTGCGAGCTTTCCGGGCGCGCATGATTACTTCGCATCCTCGTCGTCCACGACCTCGTACTCGGCGTCGACCACGTCGTCATCCGAGCCGCCCTGAGGCGCGGCGCCGTCGGCGTCGGTCTGCGCGTCGCTGTAGACGATCTGCGCGAGCTTGTAGGCGACCTCCTGAAGCTTGTCGCCCGCGGCCTTGATGGCCTCGATATCCTGGCCCTCGAGCGCCTTCTTGGCGTCAGCGATGGCTGCGTCGGCGTCGCCCTTCACGTCGGCCGGGACCTTGTCGCCCAGATCGGCGAGGGTCTGCTCGGTGGAGTAGCAGAGGCTGTCGGTCTGGTTGCGGACCTCGACCTCCTCCTTCTGGCGCTTGTCCTCCTCGGCGTGGGCCTCAGCGTCCTTGACCATGCGGTCGACCTCGTCATCGGAGAGCGCAGTGGAGCCGGAGATGGTGATCTGCTGCTCCTTGCCGGTGCCCTTATCCTTGGCCGAGACCTTCACGATGCCGTTGGCGTCGATGTCGAAGGTGACCTCGATCTGCGGCACGCCGCGGCGAGCGGCCGGAATGCCGGTGAGCTGGAACTTGCCGAGCGACTTATTGTCGCGCGCCAGCTCGCGCTCGCCCTGGAGGACGTTGATCTCAACGCTCGTCTGGTTATCGGCCGCAGTGGAGTAAATCTCGGTCTTGGAGGTCGGGATCGTGGTGTTGCGGTCGATCATCTTGGTCATGATGCCGCCCATGGTCTCAACGCCGAGCGACAGCGGGGTCACGTCGAGCAGCAGGATGTCCGAGGGGCCATCGCCGGAGAGGATGGCGCCCTGAACGGCGGCGCCGCAGGCCACGACCTCGTCGGGGTTCACGGACATGTTGGGCTGCTTGCCCGTCATCTTCTTAACGAGCTCCTGCACCGCGGGCATACGCGTGGAGCCGCCCACGAGGATGACCTCGGTGAGGTCGGAGAGCTTGAGGTTGGCGTCGCGCAGAGCGTTGGTAACCGGCTGCTTGCAACGCTCGAGCAGGTCGTGCGTGATGCGCTCGAACTCGGCGCGGCTAAGCGTGTAGTCGAGGTGCTTGGGGCCGGTGGCGTCGGCCGTGATGAACGGCAGGTTGATGGTCGCCTGCTGCGCAGCCGAGAGCTCCTTCTTGGCGTTCTCGGCGGCATCCTTGAGGCGCTGGAGCGCCATCGGGTCCTGACGCAGGTCGATGCCGTTGTCCTTCTGGAACTTGTCGGCCAGCCAGTCAATCACGCGCTGATCCCAGTCGTCGCCGCCCAGGTGGTTGTCGCCGGCAGTGGAGAGCACCTCAAACACGCCGTCGGCGAGGTCGAGGATGGAGACGTCGAACGTGCCGCCGCCCAGGTCAAAGACGAGGATGCGCTGGTCGCTACCCTGCTTGTCGAGACCATAGGCAAGCGCGGCCGCCGTCGGCTCGTTGACGATACGCTTGACGTTGAGGCCGGCGATCTTACCAGCGTCCTTGGTGGCCTGACGCTGGGCGTCGTTGAAGTAGGCCGGGACGGTGATGACGGCGTCGGTGACGGTCTCGCCCAGATACTTCTCAGCGTCGGTCTTCATCTTCTGCAGAATCATGGCGCTGATCTGCTCAGGCGTATAATCCTTGCCCTCGATCTCCACCACGGCGCGGCCGCCCTGGCCCTCCTTGACCGTATACGGGACGGTCTTGATCTCGGAGCCGACCTCCGAGAACTTGCGGCCCATGAAGCGCTTGATGGAGAACACGGTATTCTTGGGGTTGGTCACGGCCTGGTTCTTAGCGGCCTTGCCCACCACACGGTCGCCGTCGGCGCGGAAGCCCACGACGGACGGGGTGGTGCGGTCGCCCTCAGCGTTGACGATGATGGTGGGGTTGCCACCCTCGTAAACGGCCATGGCCGAGTTGGTGGTACCGAGGTCGATACCGAGAATCTTGTTGCTCATAAGGGAGTACCTCCTTTTGCCGGGGCTCCCGCTCGCGGGCGCCCGGGCTTGTGCCGCAGGCCTGTCCCGCGGCTCGTTTGCTCGTTCTGGATCTATCTTATCCCGGTTGGGGGCGGCTTATACGTTAGTTTGCAGAAAATCTAAGTCGATTCATATAAGATTTTGTAACGCGACGATTGTAAGGTATTGGGGCGGGGCGGCGCGTCGTTTTTTTCAAACATGTACGCGCCGGACACGCCGTTTCTTCTTGTGCCGTGAGGCCGCCTCGGGGCGTGCTCCCGTCACCTTTCTGCTTCGCCACACCTCTCTCACCTGCAGCGCCTCCCACCTCGCAAAAGGTTTGCCTTGGCTGACTCGGCGAATGGTATGAAAAGGACGCGCTGGGGTCTTGCAAATCGAGCGTCGCGGGGTATATTGAAGCCACCAGACCCGGCCATTCGCCTAGACGCCGGGCGCTACAAGAGGAGGAACATCATGGCCCATCCCGTTATCGAAGCCGACGAGTGCATCGCCTGCGGCGTCTGCGTTGACGACTGCCCCCAGAACGTCCTCGAGATGCAGGACGTCGCCACCGTGGTTGACGAGGATTCCTGCATCGCCTGCGGCATCTGCCAGGAGAACTGCCCGGCCGGCGCCATCACCGAGATCGCCGAGGACTAAGCTCCACACGATGCATTGGTAGCGCCCAGCGCTCCGGCAACCGAGCTCACGCTCGTAAAGGCTCCCTTCGGGGAGCCTTTTTTATTTCGGACGGGCGGAACGACAACGCCGGACGGCCTTGAGACAGCGGGCGGCAACGATTTGGGGCGCCCTTTTGGGCGATTTAGCGCGTCGAGAGTAATTCGACCCCCAATGTGAGCGCATCTTTTTGGACGGGCCTGTAGCACCGCCGCTTTGAGTCCGTTATCGGCAACAAACGCCCAGGTAAGCGCTTTAGTTACCTAAAGTGCTGCTCTCAGATTCTAAAAGATACACTCACATCGGGCATCGAGTTTTGCGAGACTACCGCAAACGCATACTAATATGGTGCGCCGAGGGGCGGCAGCTGCTTGAGATAGGCCCAAACGCGCTGTTTGGCCGCCGGATCGGCAAGCGCCGCCTCAAACCCGCCGAGCGCAAGCACGCGCCGGCCGAGCACATGGGCCACAAGGCCGGGCTCGAGCATCGCAACCTCAAACTGCTCAATCTGGGAGAGGGCGTCTGCATAGGCCTCGCGCATCAGCGCAGCAGCCGGCTCGTCCAGAAGCACAACTGCCTCGGGGTCGAGCGCCTCGAGCGCCTCGCGGAAGAGCTCCGGGGTGAGCGGCGCACCCTCCGGCACCGCGGGGACCACCGCAGGGTCACCTGTCCCCGCCACCGCGGCGAGCGCGCAGAAATCCTCCGGCGCGTAGCCGAGCCTCAAGAGCGCCGCCCGGAGCGCCTGCCCGTCCGCCCCGGCAAGAAGCTCGCCGCCGGAGCGCTCGGCATCGTTGAGCTCGCCTTTTACCAGCACGATGGGCGAGAAGCCGTCACCCGCCGTTATCACGCCGCGCTCGGCGAGGCTCTTGAGCTCCTGCTCGGCGGCGGCCAGCCGGGCCGAGCGGATATCGCGCGCAGATTGGGTCATGGCGCCCCCTTTAGTCGGAGTTCTCAGACTGTAATGGTAGCGCGGGAGGGCGCTGAGGGCCGCAGCGTTCTGCTTTGCCGCGTTGCCCGCACCGTCGCTGCGCCGGCCACCACCGCGCTCGCCCCTCGGCCCCAGCGACCCCACCC